>CAJINA010000001.1 GCA_905176665.1 Olavius algarvensis Delta 4 endosymbiont
GACGACCGCGCGCCATACCCTGGTCTTCTTTTGGGGCCAGGGATGGCGCTTATCGTCTATCTCAAACTGTTTGGGAAGATCTTAACTTTTTCAAATCAAAGTCTTAGGGGTAGCCCTCCTCCACCGCGTCTGCGAACGCACGCAGGTTCTCCACCGGGGTGAAATCGATGTCATAGGCCGGAGCCAGCAAAAGCCCTGCAGGGCCCAGGGTATCGATGCGCCGCCGAACTTCCGCCTGGATTTGCCGGAGCTTACCATAATCCCAGAGCGTGGCGGTGCCCACGGTTCCCCACAGCGACAGCCGATCCCCAAATTCCTGTTTGATGGCGGCGGCGTCCATACAGTCGGGTTGGACGGGGTTGATGACATTGACGCCGATCTCCACCAAGTCCGGGAGGAGGCGGGTGAAGTTGCCATCACAGTGGTAAAAGACCAAAAGCTCCGGCGCCTCTTCCCGGGCGATGCGAATGGCATCTGCCAGCCGGGGTTTGTAATACTCACGCCACATGTCCGGGCTTATCATCAGTTGGCCCGGCGAGGCCACGTCATCATCCAAGAGCAGGATATCGATCCCGGACCTGGCCAGGATCAGGGAGTTGTGGATCATGATGGCGGTGAGCTGGTCTAAAAGATAGTGCGCGAGTTTCTGGTTGACCAGCATGTCGCGCAGGAAGTTGTTGAACCCGCGCAGCCGGCAGGCCGTTTCGAATAGTTGGCCCCCCAGGTGCGGGGGGCACCGGCCACGGCCAGGCCCTTGTGGTGCCATCTGGCCACCTCTGCGGTAAGCCCCCTGTAACGGGACGGATGCGTAAGGTCCGGAAATACATGGTCTGCCAGTTCCTCGATGGATTGGATCGATTCGAGGGGGCCCAGGCCCCTGTGTTCGAGGTGGTAGTCCCACTCATGGTAGGTTTGAAGCTGCGTATAATTACCCACATGGATATCTGCCGGCAGTCGATCAAGGTACTCGAGGAAACGGTCCTGGTCGGTGGGCGGGTTGAATTCAACGAATCCAACATCCAGTTGAAAATGATCTTCTGGCGCCGTATTGCCGATGGCCGGTAGGGATTGGGGGAAAAAGCCCAAAGCCTTTGGGATTCGATCCGGCTTTTCACGGTTCAGTGCCGCGACAACACGTTCACGCGGGGTCAATCGCCACCTCCTTGCAGGGCCTTGTTGGAAATCCGGGGTCGGCCGCCGTTGTCCTTCGGCGCAGGCCGAGCCTTTCGCCTTTTATACATGGTTCACAAACGTCCCATCAGGGCGGAAGTATAGCCGGCATTTTCCGCGCCCGCAATATCAGCTTCGAGATGGACCTAAAAAACAAAGGGGTCAGACCTACACATTGACACCAATTCGGGGTCGGACCGAGTTAAGCGTATTAAAAAATAGGTCTGTTTCCGGCCTTAAACGGCCACTTTTGGGGGCAAAAAAGGTGTTTTACGAGATGCCACTTGATGAATGGAACGCTCCCTGCAGTTTCGCTTTAGTGGGCTTTCCGCTATACATTAACGAACTGCTGGAATCGTCTCCCGTAGGGAATATTGCTATATCGGATTCGCTTGCCAACCCTTTCAGTGAATACCACACGATATTGCCGAACTCTTTGACAATGCCACACCGAGACTTAGCTTTACCCTGACCGAGTTGCGGCACCCATGTCTGTCAATTAATAACCTTTCATGGTTAATCCTATCAACAGTTAGTCCGACCATGCCCGCATAACTTCCTGTTTTTTAGAGATTTCCGGCAGGTGACCGAAACTGGGCACCTGCAGACCACACGGCGGCGCTCAGCGGTCCACACCCTTGCCTTTTTAATAACATTGAATCCCTGCCCAGACAGCTGGGCTTAAGGAGAACCTGAAATGCAATCAACATATATTGGGAAAATAGGGAAAATTCTTTCTGTTGCTTTCAGCACAACCGCTGTTTGCCTTTTGTTGTTAATCCCAACCGTACAGGCTGGCCAACTGCGCAGCGACATCATCAAGACATACAAGCTTTTAAAGGAAGTCAGCGCCCAGACCAAACAGTTGGCCACAGATTATGACTCAAAAACTCCAGATGCCAGAGAGGCTGTCGTGGAAACCGCCAAGTACGTTGCCGCGACCTACAGTTACTGCAATAAAAAGTATGGGGAGGAAAGGCGAAACCAAAAAATCTCGGACCTCGGAAATCCCAAGGTAAGAAGATCCTTGAAAGTGATTTCGAATGGTATGGAGAAGGCCATCCAACTCAGTGAAGACTGGCGGGATGTAAGTGCTGACAATTTAAGACTGAGGGCGGAACTGGATAAATTGGACAATACCATCGATGATCTAAGAGGCCAGGTTGCCAAGAAAGATAGGGGTCAAAGATAGGGGTCAAGTCTCCGTTTGACTTTTCTGGATAAATTTAAAACTGAAATCTGGGGTCGGGCCGCGCCAACTCTTTGATTATATACAAATAGTGTTGAAATTCAGTGCATATTTCGGTTTTTAACGGCAACTTTTGGGGCCAGGGATGGCGCTTATCGTCTATCTCAAACTGTTTGGGAAGATCTTAACTTTTTCAACTGAAAAGCTATAGGTCGGATGTCGGAGGTCGGAGATCAGTGTAGGATAGAAGTCCGAAGACTGAAGTCGAGGATCAGACGTCCGAGGTCGGGAAGACCCCAATTCTGAACCTAATTCTTAAGGTGGGGACGGAGATTTAATAACGACGAGGGGATATAGTAAATTAAAGAAGAGGGCCTACAACAAAGAGATGCATCTTAATTCGCCTGCTATATCGCTTTGAATTTTCAACGTGGTCATACAATTATGACGGGAATAAATGAAACAGCTAAACAATGCCCCCACTGTGGTCTCGATGGGACTCTCGAGCAATTCAGTACGTGGGAAAAAGATGGTAAAAAGGGTTTTTTAGGAAAATCACCTGAGGGCCATATGCTGTTTCTCTGCCCGCGGTGCCTGCTTCACTTTAAATACGACCCGCTTTCAGATAGTATTACTCGAGAAGAGACTGTTGGATTAAGTAGGCATGTGCCTATAATTATTGGGATTCTATCGATTATGGCTGCCGCATTCATTGCTGTCTTTTTCTCCGGCTGGTGGACATATTTTGTCGGTACTTTTTTAATATTTTTTGGTTGGCGTTCGCTGAAAACCGGGTTATTTGCCACCAACGAAGAGATCGAGGAACTCGCGACATCGATTCCGCCCTCCAAAGAGACCAAAAAGAAGAAGTGAATTCGGGGTCAGATCGAGTTAACCACCTGATATTCTATAAGTAGTCTTAAAAACAAGGTTTAATCCCGGTAGTAAAAAACTCCAGATTAGGGTTGCTCAAGCTTCTCGTTCTGATATACAATATCTTTAATTTTCATTTCCGCAGACCTGGACCTTGAACTATCACGACGACCATCGGAATCTTTCACGTTTTCAGGACTTACGGATCCTCCCATCCGGCCCAAGCTACGCTTAAATCTTACTGTTCATCTCGATAACAACTTGCCCCGGACACACTGCCGATGCGCAGGGTTCGACGAGTCCGCTTACGTGGCCTTGCCAAACGAGCCCCCAGGTCATTGCCGCGCTGCCTCATTTGAAACATTACGTTTAGACAACTAGCCAAGGAGGTAAAAAATGACGAAAAAAAAGCTGAAAACCATCGGTGTGTTTTGGGTCGTGATTATGGTCGGCCTCCTGTTGGTCTGCCCGACGCTTTGGGCTGACGACGATGACGACGATGATGATGACGGGCCTCGCATGAGTTTTACCAGCGTTTATGTCAAGACCTATACAGGGGGTGCGGACGGCGGCCTGGCCCATGTGACCTATTGGTTTATGTCTGCCGAGGATGTCGCCGAACTTCCTCCCGAGGAGCAGGCCAAGGTTGGCAAGATCAAGGCTAACTTTATCTACGCGAACGATTTTCAGCCGACCAACGCGCACATCGCCGGTACGGAAGTGACCGGCTTGCTGAAAATTGGACGGCGGGAGCAGAGCATCACGTTCAGGCTGCCGGACCCGTGGAACGAAAAACTGCTCGTGGGCGGAACCCCGGGGCTGCGCAACGAGTACGCCAACGAGGCGATCCTGGTCCCCTGGCTGCTCGAAGCCGGATATGCCTATATCTCCGGGGATAAGGGCATCCCCGGCGGGGCCGGTGACATGATCTCGGGTAAACACCCCACCCAATACTGGGGTGACATGATGATCGACCTGGCTCTCCTGGGAAGGGATCTGCTAGAGGATTATGCCGGCCAAGCGCCTGACCTTACCTACGCCATGGGGCTCTCCAACGGCGGCTACCAGACACGCCGCGCCCTTGAGATCGATCACAAGCGCGTTCGGAAGGGCAAAAAGCGCCTTTTCGACGGAGGGGTGGACTGGTCCGGGGCATACTGGCCTGATAAGCGTGTCATGGACGCCAACCGGAACGGAAAGGTGTCGGTGCAAGAGTACGCCGCAGCCGATTCGCTGGTCGGTTCGATCGACAAGGGCACCCTCTCCATGGCCTGGTTCTATTCGCCGGACACCCTAACAACGGCGGTGGAATACTCCAAAGACCCTCAATTTCCAGGCGCCTACTTTCCCATGGTAAACGCCGGCTTTTCGCCTGAATCGGCCCTCTTCTGGGGCTATTACAATACGATTTTCGACCCCTTCCAATACGTGCCGGGCTTCGAGATCTTTCGGGGCGTCGGTTACTACAACCTGGTTTCCTACGTTTACCGCGCCGACCTGCGCGGTGACGACCCGGCCGCATCTGCCGCATATTCATGCTGGGCCGATCCGGCCAACCCCCATAAGCCGCCGCCCCTGTATGCCTGGCTGGCAACGGCCAAAAACGGCGGGTGGAATAAGGAAAGCGTCAAATACGCCTTGAAAAATGCCAACACAGGCGAATTCTCGGTGCCGATGCTCACCCTCCAGGGCCAGGCCGACGGTCTGGTGGCCCTGCATTCCCAGGGGTTGGAATACAGGGACGCGATCGAAAATTACGGCTCGCCGGACCTGCATCGTTTTTACATCATCGCCCATGCACCCCACGTGGATAAACACGTGGACGGCGGATGGGGCTACAGTTCCGCCGGAGCTGATCCGGATGTTCCCGACTTGCTCACCCCGATGCAGGCCTACGCCCAGCGTACCTTCGAGTATATAGAGGAATGGGTGGAAAACGGCGTCCTGCCGCCGGAGAGCAAACTGGTGGAAACAGACCCGGCCAATGACATCATCGATTCCACAGGACTATACTGGTAACCTTGGCGGCACCTTCCCCGTTTCGGCCCCCATTGTCTATCGAGGGCCTGAAACGGGGAATCACGCCGTTGGTTTTGAAAAGTCGGCTCACGCGAATGACTTTGGCAACCCAATCGTACAGGCGCACACCTTGCTCAGTCCACCTGGTAAAACATTAGCAAGGAGGACTGAGTATGCCCCCACTACAATGAACTCTGATCCGCCTATTCAGCGGGTCGGAATTGGGGTCGGGCCATAAAGAGCAGGAGGTCCGAAACCGGAGGTCGGACGTCAGAGGTCGGAAGTCCAGCCTTCGCTCGACTAGCTATGGCCGGCAGGTGGACGTCAGAGGTTAGGAAGGCCCTGATATCAGAGGTCGGAAATTTAGTGCTGAAATGAAAATTGAACCTTAAAAACTTATCTAGTAAAAAACTTCCCCTATTTTCCAATCAGGACGAATTTGACACGCATACCCCCATCCGGTAATATCTATGCATCACAATCAAATCATGACCCGAAACAATCGGGTTACCGAGGAGGCTTGTTATGCCAACCTTATATAACAGGCTGATAACCCTCTCCATCTGTGTTCTCTTATTCCTACCTAAAACAGTCATATCAGCCCCTCAGCAACGGATCGCCCTGGTCATCGGCAATGGTAATTACCAGAAAGCCCCTTTGAAAAACCCCATCAACGATGCCGCTGATATCAGCCGTGCTCTGAAAAGGTGCGGCTTCAGGGTGACCGTGCTTCAGGATGTCGACCTGCGGGCCATGGAGGACGCGATCCGGAAATTCGGTCGGCAGTTGTCCGGGGGCGGCGTAGGCCTATTCTATTATGCCGGCCACGGCATGCAGGTGGACGGCCGCAATTTCCTGATTCCGGTGGATGCCCGGATCGAGTCCCCTTCGGATGTCAAGTATGAAGCCCTCGATGCGGGCCGGGTCCTCGGCAAGATGGAAGATGCCGGCAACGATATGAACATCGTGATCCTCGATGCCTGCCGCGACAACCCCTTCAGCCGGAGCTGGCGATCCGGGGTCAAGGGGCTGGCCCGGATGGATGCGCCCAAGGGGTCGTATATTGCCTATGCAACTGCACCGGGCGCCGTGGCCGCCGATGGCGCCGGGCGGAACGGGACATACACCCGGGCCCTTCTGCGCCATATCGAGAAGCAGGGCCTGACGCTTGAGAACGTGATGAAACGGGTACGCGGGGACGTCATCCGTGAAACCGGGAGCCGGCAGGTGCCTTGGGCTTCGACTTCCCTGGTCGGGGAGTTCTATTTTCGCGCGACCGGAGCCGACCCGGCCCAGCCCACCCGGGCTGTCGGGGTTACGAAAAGACAGGCGGCGCAGACCTTGAATCCCGAAGAGGAAATGTGGGAGATGGTCCAGGATTCCAGATCCATTGAAGACTACACGCTCTTTCTCGACGAATACCCGGACAGCCGGTTCAAGGGCACCGCCCGGCTGAAAATTCAACAGCTCAAAAGAGAGCAAAAGGCCCGGCCGACCACCGCTTCCCTCAGCCCGGCAGCGGTTAAGCCCGGTGCCGGCATTGAGTCACCGGGTCCCGGGGCAGGGGTGGTGGCCAGTGACGGCCGTTACGCCAAATATGCAACCGGCGTTGTCTATGACCAAATGACGGGGCTCGAATGGTACGCCGGGCCGGACAGGGATATGAGCTGGTACGTGGCAAAAAGCTGGGTGGAGAACCTCGACGTGGCCGCCGGCGGTTGGCGCATGCCCACCGTGGCCGAAATCGAATCGCTTTATAAGCGCGGGGCAGGGCATTACAACCTGACCCCTTTCTTGGCGGGTGTGGCGAGTACGATTCCAAAAGACAGGCCGGGAATCAGTTTGCGGCTGTGGTCCGGCGAGAGCGTGAACGCGGCCCAACCTGCTGCACGGGGGGTCACTTTCCCCCATGGCAGAGCTGGTCAGGAGTATATGTTTAAAAACATTTACCATCACCAGAGGGTGCTGGCTGTTCGGTATAGGAAATAGATATCCGGGACTCGAAGCGCTGCGCATGATGCTGGCGGATTGGGCGGATTGAGGTCTGACCCCTTGTTTATCAGTGGCAGTGTACAGACGGGGTGAGTGATGCGCAGAATGGAAGGTATGGATGCACTGGAAACTGTGCAGGGTGAATTACATCTGGTTCCCAAATACACTGACCTTATCAGAAACTTCCAGACCCAAGGCCAAGAGGATTTTACGCTGGGTATCTAAGCGGCAAGGATTTCCTTTTTCAATACGGTCGATTGTGACGGTGCATATACCAGCCGCTCTGGATAGTTCAGCCTTGCTCATCATGAGAGACTCTCTGAATGTTTTCAAGGAGTTTGCCTTCATGCCGTATCCTTTTTGCTGGCAATCGAATTATTAATTTATAAGTGTACAGAATCAATTGACATTTTACAACCCTTTCCCTATTATTAGTTTGGTTTATTAACAATCAAAAGGAGATCGAAACAATGGCGGAAGGAATTGTAAAGTGGTTTAACGATGCAAAAGGTTTTGGATTTATTGAGCAAGAAGAGGGTGATGATGTATTTGTCCACCATTCCGGTATCAATGCAAGCGGCTTCAAGTCCCTTAATGAGGGGGACCGTGTGACCTTTGACATTGAGCAGGGCCAGAAAGGTCTTGCTGCAGTTAATGTTACTGTAACCTAACGTCCTGCTTTAAACCTAAAAGGGCATTTCGCTAAATAGTTGGTGGATGCCCTTTGTCTTTTTGATCTCCCACGACACTGCTCACTGCCAGAAGACATAGGGATAGACCTAAATATTGACCAGACTTCGCTCTTAGAGCTTGTGTCTTCGCCATAGGGCTACGCCGCACAAGACGTCGGGCAAGCAAAAAAATCAGGCCGCATGAATATGCCCGTATGAGCCAAACAAACCCTGCTATCTCGGCCTTCGATTCCATGACCTCCTAATTCAGGCCTTCCCGTCAGCCACAATAGAATAGCGATACACCCATCAGGCTTGCATAGATTTCTGTGCTTTTATGCACAGCTGTTTGTGCATCGTTCCTTAAACATTACATGATTGCAGATGGTTATCTTTGGAATGATACTTGTAGGTCTGACCCCTTGTTTAACTGATTTGACCCTATTCAATGTACCATGCTAAAAGATTTTTATTCCTGCCAACTCCAACCAAGGAGGAATCATGGATCAAAAATTTTGCCCGATAGCCAAGTGTGCGTGCGAAAAGTCCAACTGTATGTTTTGGCAAGGCTCCGATGGCGGTGGGGCTGATGGTTGTCTAATTGTGAATTGCTTAGGTGAAATCTATAATGAGATTGATATTAAAAAACTCGGTTCATTGGTCTATTCTGCATGGCAACAGACCAGTTAATTGAACCTTGTTACTCATTGCTCCAACATGACCATTTTTCAGATCCAAGCATCCACCATCTTTGGTAGCCTGGTCGTTTTTTGTACATGTTGAGATATTGCCTTTAAATCTCAGGTTCATCAGATCTGACAAAATTGAATATTTCACACGTTTTTGGTACAGTTGACATGTTGGATTTATGGTAAGATAACCCAAAGAGGGCCAATACTTACTAAAGTTCGCCCCATAGAACGGGATGATCGCAGTCATGACGAGCGTGCCGGTTAAGGCAAGTAACTGATGATACGGGGGTGACGCAATATGGCAAAAATACTCATAATAGACGATGACCCGGACGTATTGAATATGCTTCGCGAGATGTTAGAGCGCGAAGGATATGAAGTTGTGACGGCGAATGACGGAGAGAAAGGGGTAAAATGCTATCGGGATAACCCTACTGATTTAATTATTACAGATATAATTATGCCTGAAAAAGAGGGGATTGAGACGATAATGGATCTCCGCAGAGAGTTCCCGGACGTCAGGATAATTGCCATATCCGGCGGCGGAAGGATCAATGCAACGGATCACCTGAAGGTGGCCAAACATATCGGTGCGCAATACACTTTTTCCAAACCGTTTGAAAGGGAAGAGTTGTTAAGGGCAGTTCGGGATCTCATCAGGTAACATGACCATTTTTCAGATCTAAGCATCCTCTTTCTTTGGTTGCCTGATCGTATCTGTTCGTTTTATAATAACTGTAGCCAAATTAGCATACCAGATCTAATCCACTTTTAGATTTGCGCTATTGAAAAACGTAAATATCTAATTATAGTTAGGATGTAGGCAGATACCCACTCTTTTTTGACTTGCTGGTTCCATACGGACGCTGTTGCAAGGTTTATTAAGTATAAGGAAAACTAACGATTTCAGATAAAAGAGAAAGCATAAACAGGCGTACAGAAAATGACCGTAGAAGCGGTGGTAGGTCCGGTTACAGAGGACCTGAAAAAAGAAGCCAGCGATTCAGGAGAAGTGGGGTTGACCGGAGGCAGAGGGACAAGATGGGTGATATTCAAAAAGAATTCTTAGAAACGAAAAAATTTCAAGCTGCAAGGACAGAGCGAACCGAACACGTTTTTGAAAAAGATAAAGTTATCGGAACACCTGTCAAAATTATGAGAACCGGAAAAAATGACCCGGAGGAAGGCTGGCATATTGTAGGCGTCTATTTTGAAGACAACTTGAATGAGCTAAAAGTGAGTTATATAAAAGTACGTAGACTGGATGAAGAAAATCCTCGCGGGGGTTTAGAAAAAACGGTAGGACTGGAAAGTTTGATTGAATTAAATCCAGAAATAAAATCGTTGTTTTATGGCAGTTAAAAACAGGGCTAAGGCAGTCTACACCGAAACCAACACAACACCTTAGAGTAAGTAAGCTTCCACCGCATAGAATAGCTTCATGCTATCTTCCAAAACTGATCATTTCTTGTGATATCCTCTATGGTGCAATAGACCCATATCTGACATAACCTAATAATATCAATATATTTTTGGATGTTTCGGGAAATCAGTTTCTATCGCGCGAATCGCGGACCGTCCGTTTTCCCAGGAGTGTATTTTTATTATTTGTCCGTGACTCTACATGCATCAGTTTGGCCGGCCAGAGCATACCGATATTATTCTTTCTTTCATGGATAACATTCCCGGTATACAACGAAACCGTGTCGGCATGCAGCTTTACCGGTGAATCGACAAAAGAGTATTCATTCGAAGTCCAATAGGCGAAATGATAAAATTGGCCCCTGATGATGGGATTGCCGGTAATCTTTATGAATTTGCCGGGGCAGTCATTTCTGACCCTGTATATCCCGTACAATACTTCTCTTGACGGCAGCGTCCAGCCGTTAATTCCATTTAAATCATAGGTGGCCGCTTTTTTTCTTGCATTGTGCCAGTTCAACCCCTGGTTGAATTCATTGGAATTGATCGGCAAAAGCCAGCGCTGTATTTCTTCATCCGTTACTATCGTGTAAGTAAACGTGCCGTCGTCATTGTTTATGATTTCGCGTTTGCAGGCTTCATAAGCCTCTGGCGGTGTATTTTTAGGCGTCGTTTTGCGGTTTTCAAGAATATCTCTGATATTGCGAATGGCTTTTTGCTGCTCAGGGCTGAGATTACCTGGCAATTCCTCTAAAATCCGGAGTTGTTGTTTTATTTGTTCATACCGTGAAGGCTTAAATGAGTCTGCAGATAGGGAAACTGCGGATGCGAACAGGAAGAAGGTCACAATTCCCGATACACGGCCTGCATGTTTGAAAATATCCATAGCACCACTATGCGCAGAGAATAGGAGCTAGTCCGCAAGAAAGAGACATTATACAATATGTAGTATATGTATATTTTTTAGATAGCACATTTTGTGATTCATGCACAACCTTTAAAAATGAGGGGTCCGGTATCGGGAGTCGGGGGTCGGAGGGCGGGAAAACCATGAGGCCGGAAGTCAGAAGTCAGAAGTCGGGAAGACGCCGAGGTCAGAGGTCGCAAGCCAGAAATCAGACGGCGGAGCTCGGTGAGGCTCCGAGCTCCGCCGTCAGGAGCTTGCTGCTCAAAAACATGCAAGCCGTATATCAATTTGAGACAGCCTCTAATATGAAAGGCTGGGCGTCTGGTGCAGATAGTCATTATCTGCCAGCTGCTTTAACATGAAGTCAGCTGTATCCGCTCGTGAAATTTTATTTGCGACTTTTTTGTTATCGCCATTATAGCCTTGCTGGTAGGCACCCGTGTGGTCACCATTGGTTAAAGCTGTCGGACGGGCAATCGTCCAATCCAGCCGGCTCTTTTTGATATGGTTTTCCTGAAGCTCGTGATCCGCAAATACGCGGCGCAGCAAGAATGGAACGAGGAGATACTTATAAATGAACGGCAGTCTCTCACGGCTGTCCCCAACACCGTCCGATGACTGGCAGATCAAGCGCTTGACACCGGTTTTTTCCATGGCCCGGATAATGTTTTTCGTTCCGTTTGCCCGCAAATTGCTTTTGTCGCTAGGGGGCCGACCAATCGCGCACAATACGGCATCATGTCCACGGATCGCACCCTCTACAGAAGCAAAATCCAATACATCGCCTTTTAGTACCTGTAATTTTTCATGCGTTTGGTCGAATTTTTCAGGACTGCGTGCAAACGCGGTAACGTCATGTCCCTGTTCGAGGGCCTGTTTCACAACCTGCTGACCGGTGGCGCCTGTTGAGCCGAAAATTATCACTTTCATTTCTGTTCTCCTTATATGTTCTAATCGTTCTTGTCAGTTGCTTTACGTCCAATATATTAATTTATTTCAAGAGTGTAAATGACTATAAATCCCTATAACATGCTCAATCGTCCATTGGCGTGGATTTGACTGCAGGGTGCTGAGGTGCTATATTCAAATGTGTAAAGAATCCTGGCCCGTAGGACCCGGCTTTGGATTGCCCCGCAAGGGGCTTATTCCAATAATAGGTAGTGGTGCATGGCCGGGTTCAGGGGCTCAGGCCGAAGACTGAAGGCTGAAGAAAACCCTTAAAACCAATCTGGCCGGCTTAATTGTATTGAAAACTGAGGCTGCAATGGATCGGATTGAATCTTGGTTTGAATGGCTCTTATAGCCGCCGTCACCTTCAGTCTTTAGCCTATAAACCTGGGCAGCTTGTAAATCTTTTAACGGCATAGCCAATTATCTCTGACCTGGCCCTGAGGACCAGGTTCCTATCGATAAAATGAACGACTCGATACCTGACATTGATTATCCTGAATCTCCCTGGGCGTCTGTGGACCCGCTTGGTGAAACACTGCACTTTTTACATATGAGCGGTGTCTTTTACACACGCTCCGAGTTCACGGCCCCGTGGGGGTTGGCTTTGCCGGCCTTTCCAGACTGTCTCATGTTCCATGTGGTGACGTCAGGTCGCTGTTGGCTTGAGATTGAAGGGGCCGACCCGCATTTGCTGCAACCAGGCAACCTGGCCCTTGTTCCCCACGGCGAGGGGCATCGGCTGTTAAGTGAGCCGGGTGTGCCGGCGGCAAACCTCTTTGATCTGCCCCGGGAGCAGATTAGTGAGCGGTATGAAATTTTGCGGCATGGTCAGGGCGGCACGGCCGCGAACATGATCTGCGGCACGGTTCGGTTTGACCACCCGGCCGCACACCAACTTGTCCGGCTCTTGCCGAAGTTGATCTGCATCGAAGCCTGGCAGTCGCCCCAGATGGAGTGGATCCAAAGCACCTTACGTTTGATGGCGACCGAAGCCAGGGTCATGCGGCCCGGCGGTGAGACAATCATCACCCGCCTTGCTGATATTTTGATCATCCAAACCATTCGTTCCTGGATGGCAGAAGACCCCCTGGCTCAGACAGGCTGGCTCGGCGCTCTGCAAGACAAGCAGATAGGTTATGCCATCTTGCTGATTTAACGTGATCCGGCCCGCGGGTGGACGGTTGCGTCGCTAGCCGAGGAGGTCGCCATGTCGCGTTCGGCCTTTGCGGCCCGTTTTAAAAAGCTCGTCGGGGAATCACCGCTGCAGTATATTACCCGCTGGAGAATGAATCTGGCCGTGACCTGGCTCAGGGATGAGGCTGTGAGGGTGGGTGAGCTGGCCGATCGTCTCGGTTACCAGTCAGCGGCGGCGTTCAGCCGGGCCTTTAAGCGCTTCATCGGTGTTTCGCCTGGAGCGGCGCGGCGGAATGGCAAGGAAGTCGGGGATCTGACGTCAGAAGTCAGATAAGTCTTTTAGACTGAAGACTGAAGGCTGGAGAAACAGCAGGTATAAGGTGTAAGGTATAGGGTAGAAGGGGAGGACCAGGAGGCCGGTTTCGGGAGTCGGGGGTCAGGGGACGGGAAAACCACAAGGTT
Organism: Olavius algarvensis Delta 4 endosymbiont; assembly: GCA_905176665.1. Classification (GTDB taxonomy): domain Bacteria; phylum Desulfobacterota; class Desulfobacteria; order Desulfobacterales; family CAJINA01; genus CAJINA01. The sequence continues at coordinate 13,483 of CAJINA010000001.1, forward strand.
GGGAGGACCAAGAGGCCGGAAGTCGGAAGTCGGAGGTCAGATAGGGCTTTTAGGCTGAAGACTGAAGGGAAAAACCATAAAACTACAAATTAGCCACAGATTTACCCCATTAAATAAGATTTGGGTATTTCTCAAATCTTAGCTTTAGCTATTTAGCTGGGTGAACACGGACGAACACAGACATAGTGATCTGGAGTCTGGGGTCTGGAATCCGGGGTCCGCAAGATCGTCTGACGCCAGACTCCCGACACCTGACTACTGGAAAGTCTTCGGCCTTATACCTTAAACCCTTTGCTGGACAGGATCTACAGGATCAACAAGATTGGTTGCTTCGCACAAAACGAATATCCATACCCGAGGACTAAAACATACCTCACGATTTTGCCAATTTAACCACAACCGCCACAATAAAACCCTCCCGCTATCCACACGACCATCGATAAGATCGCTCATTGCGCAAAAGTGTAATTCTGAACCCAACGGGTGATGGTGTTTCACATGGTAGGTTTGGCCTGCCAATGGCCACATGATTGATTGGTATTGATTTCTGCTGGTTCCGGTCTGAACTTCCATTAAAAGCTAAGTATTTAAACAAGGGTGCATCCTACTAAACGGAGGTTTGTCATGAATAAACTAGATTGTGATGTCGAGAAATTGTCCAGCCGAATGATCGGGCTACTGATACTCCCCTTTGCGATAGCACTGGGGGCGATAGGATTTTTGGTTTTGCCTGTGGTAGGGCTGTTTTTTTCCATACCGCTTTTCCTGCTTGCAATTACGTTTCTGGTTTCGCCGGATAGCAAGGTTTGCCGGCTCATTTTACGGCAGGATCCCTGAGCGGCGGGCAGAAAAAATATTCGAAATTATCATAATGTATAAAGTGATAAAGCGAGGTGTCGGGGTCGGATGATCCTGTGGTTGTTCATAAAATCGCTTAGAACAATAACTCAACATATTAAACAGAGAGAAAAAGTCATGAAAATAGAACTAAAATGCTTTGCAACGTTGGTAGACGAGGGTGCCTGTGATTACATGAAAAAGTTAAGATCTTCCCAAACAGTTTGAGATAGACGATAAGCGCCATCCCTGGCCCCAAAAGAAGACCAGGGTATGGCGCGCGGTCGTC
>CAJINA010000002.1 GCA_905176665.1 Olavius algarvensis Delta 4 endosymbiont
AAAGCCTGGTCCTCAGGGCCAGGTCAGAGATATTTGGCTCTGCCGTAAAAGATTGTAGTGGCGCTCAGGTTTCAAGGTAGAAGGCTGAAGACTGAAGGTGAAAGCACTACTGCGCAATTAGACTCAAGCGTCACACGGGCAGATTGGTTTTAAGGTTTTTCTTCAGCCTTCAGTCTTTGACCTGATCCCCTGAATCCGGTCAT
>CAJINA010000003.1 GCA_905176665.1 Olavius algarvensis Delta 4 endosymbiont
CGCGTACTGCCGTTTTACCAGTCTCATGGATTGCCCGTTCAGGCAGTATTGACTGACAATGGGACCGAGTACAAAGGCCGGCCCACGGTCCATATGTACGAGATTTTTTTAGAGCTGAATGATATTGAACACAGGACCACGAAAATCGGGAACCCCAGAACCAATGGTTTTGTGGAGCGCTTCAACCG
>CAJINA010000004.1 GCA_905176665.1 Olavius algarvensis Delta 4 endosymbiont
CTCTTGTCAAGTTAAAAATAGCCAGCTCCCTCCTGCGCAGTGTTCAAAAGGCGACGCATGGCCTTGAAGTAATCTCTCTGGACCTTGGGATTGCTCACTTTACAGTAGCGTTGGGTGGTCTTGATGCGGCTGTGGCCGAGGAGTTCCTGGATGGTGACCAGGTCGGCATCGGCATTGAGCATCTGGGTGGCCATGGTGTGCCGCAGTTGGTGACAGGAGACTTCCAGACCAAGAGAACGGGCGTAGGCTTCCAAGCGTTTTTGTACGCCGCGCACCGATATGGGCTTTCCCTTGTAGCGGCCCCGCTCTACCAAAAACACCTTCTTGGCACGGCCGGCAGGCCGAACCCGGAGGTAACGTACCAGCGCCTGGTGGGTGTCCGGGCTGATGTAGACGACCCGGTCCTTGCCGCCCTTGCCGTTGCGTACGTAGAGCCGATGACGCTGCCAGTCGAAGTCGGTCAGCGCCAGCCCAACCACCTCGGTCACCCGGAGTCCGGAGCGGAGCATCAGCATAAAAATGGCCCGGTCCCGGGGGCTGGTGATAGCTGCCAAAAGCGCCTTGACCTGCCCGTCGCGAAGATGCCTGGGAAGCGGTTTTGCCATCCGCAAGTGACAGCCTTTGCGGACCGGGTTTTCTACTGCCAGGTCCTCCTGGAAGCGAAGAAAATCATAAAATCGCCGGATGCTGTTGAGATGGCAGTTGATTGTCTTCGGGCTCCGTTGCTTGCGCAGGAGGTGGTCGATGTAAGTGCCGATTTTGTGGTGATCCACCTCCTCCAGCGGCCGATCCACCCAGACGATGAACAGCTTGAGGTTGTTCAGGTAGCTGCGGATCGTGTTGGGCGACAGGTTCCTACGCTTCAGATGGCGGCGGAAGCGGATAATCGAATGGGTTAGATCCATCGCTCTGTTCTCCTTCGATGACGGCCATGGCCTTGAAGTACTCCTGTTCGCGGGTCTGGTCACTCAGCCGTGCATAGCGCAATGTCATCTGCAGGCTGCTGTGGCCAAGCAGCTGCTGCAGGCACTCGATGCGCATGCCGGCATTGAGCAGGTCCGTGGCAAAGGTATGCCGCAGGCTGTGAAGCGTGTACCGGCGCCCGGCCAGCCCTGCCTTTTCAAGGTATTTTTGCAGCATCGACCTGGAGGCCGTGTAGCTCAGGGAATGACGACCGCGGCCGTAAAAGACATTGGCTATCTCCGGGTTGCGGCAGTATATCCACTGACAAAGGGCATCGCGGGCGTCCTGGCTCAAACAGACCGTTCTCCCGGTGGCGTTCTTTTCGCCTTCCCAGATGAGGATCTTGTTCTCGACCAGACGCACGTCGTCCATGGTCAGCTGCAGCAACTCCCCGATGCGCAGGCCGGTTCGCAAAAGCACCAGGATCATGGCCCGGTCCCGAACATCGTCGATCACCGCCAGCAGACGCTTGACGTCAATTGGGTCCATGGCCCGCGGCAGGGCGTCGGGCACCCTGATCCTGATTTTTCTTTCAAACCGATCCTGCGGCAGGAGGCCCTGGTCCACCAGGTAACGGATAAAGCAGTAAAAGCTGGTCAGGCGAAGATGAAGCGTGGCCGGCTTGAGTCCGCGGTCTTGCTCGTGCTCGATAAAGGCCTCGAAGCTATCCGCATCGATCTCATCGATGCGGGTTATGCCAAGTTTGGTAATATACCGCAAGAAGGCGGATATACTCACACAGTAGTTGGATAGCGTCCGGTGCGTGCATTGGCGCAGTTGCTTTTTGTAAAGAAACTTGATCAGGTGGGATCGGCCCACAAACCGCATCTTGGCAAGCCGCTGAAAGACCGTTCTTTGAATCGGGCGGGCCGTGGATGTTTGCGATATTGGAAGCGGCGGTTGGGCAGCTGTTTCTGGCAGGTTCAGGTCCAGAAAATGGTCTTTTAAGGACTGTGGGTGGCATCCCAATAGAAAATTGGGGTTCATGCGAGGAATCGTGAATGGGGTCATCTCTGCCTCCTTTCTACATTAAGTAGAAAAATCAGACAGATGATGACCTATTGCGAATCTCAGGTCAAATCGTCATCTCGTTACGTCTAGTTGGCAA
>CAJINA010000005.1 GCA_905176665.1 Olavius algarvensis Delta 4 endosymbiont
GCCTCCTTTCTACATTAAGTAGAAAAATCAGACAGATGATGACCTATTGCGAATCTCAGGTCAAATCGTCATCTCGTTACGTCTAGTTGGCAAAAGTCCGCGATCCAGATACTCTTATAATTTATGAGCCGTGACCACTGACCGGCTTACCAACATATCCGCCTCATTCATTTCAATGCCTTTTGCAACTTCTGCAACTTAGCGATCCCATTATATGCCGTATCATGACTTCCAGCATTGTCACCCGACAATTTCCCCTTTAACATCTCCTGCCCTTGAGCGCCGTCTGGGCAGTCTCCGATTCAGAAGGCCCTAACTAATCCACCAAAAGCCGACCCGGTATTTGTCGTCATCGTGGCCATTGTTCTAAATCCAGCCGGTTAACAGGGGATCCAATTTTACACAATCTTTATAGTTTTATCCCGGATCAACAAAAAAGCTTTACATCCGCTGTCTATCCTGTGCTCGAAACCGGTTAAACACCAGCTCGAAAACCAAACTGATAAAGGAGAATGTTCAATGAACATAATAAAAAACACAGCTATGATTATCGCTCTTTTCGCAGCCCTTTTGATAATCTATGCACCGGGAATGTATGTTTTTGCCCAGGAAACCAGTAGCCAGCCGAACACGCCTGCGGCCGCTTTTACCGCCGGTAATGGTAAGCCTGCTGGGGCTGCCGTGGCGGATGCCGGAAAGCAGGCGGGTGATCGTCTAAACATGCGTTCCGCTACCCTCCCGAACCCCTTGAGGAGCGAAGACGATGGTGATTCAACAAGTTATGCCATGATCACGACCCGGCAGACCAACTTTTATAACCGCCATGAAGACCCTGGCGTCCTTCCCACAGGAAGAGGCTCTAATGATGAGATAGAGCCGGCGGATAATCATCAGGCCGGGAACAGCGGCACCCTCGTCGGACCAGAAGATGACGTTACGGGAATGATCTGGCAAGAGGTGTCCGGAAACAGCAGGTATAGATTGGTGGATGCAACTGTCTATCCCGGACTATTTTCCCAGGACAGCGGTAATGATTTGCGACGCTACAGTCTAATGGCGTCACTCTCTGCCAGCGAGTTTGAGTCAGGCGCGCACGCCATTGATATAACTATCTATAATTTAGCCTCTTTTAAAGGGGAAAAGCGGCAATATTGGTACAGTAGTTTCGACGATTTAGGACCTGGTCATGGTGATACAGATGCAGAATATAGCGTCAATCTCTTCACCATTGATACCCATGGACATGTATCCGGGATTGCCGGGATGGTAACGGGAATGTTTCACTAACCGACTTAGAAACAATAGATCGGTAAAGTTAAAGCGCACGAGTTATCAGATCGTAATGTTCGGTTTAGATTTTTGAAATAGGAGGCCTCTGTGAAAACACTTAATAACGTTATAACTAACCATAGATTTACGGGTGATATGGACCTTCGTGTTTCTGTCACGCAGAGAAGAGAGGGCTTTACCTTACAGGTCCTTTCCTGTGAAATAAGTGACGGATTTTTCATCCTCCAACCTGTTGGATCAATTAATACAATGACATCCGCGATCCTTCAAAACGAACTGGAGCATATTTATAAGTCAAATCCGAAAATCATCCTGTTTGATATGAACCAGGTACGTTACATTAACTCTGAAGGCTTGGGTGTTATCCTCAAAGTTCACCAGGCAATGATTCAGCAATGCGGCAGGGTCGGCCTAATGAACTTTCTGCCCCATATCAAAAAGGTGTTTGAGATAGTCAACGCGTTGCCTGTAGAGCGGGTTTTTGCCAGTCGACATGAGTTGGACAGTTACCTCGATTCGATGCAAATTAAATACGCTGCGAAAGGTCACGACGTGAAGGTGGACCGGGAGCCTGAGAATGATATTATATGGGTGAAGAGCAACGCTAGTCAGGGGAATATGAAGAGCATCGAAGATTACTTGGGTAGCCAACCTCACTGATAGCCGGTCTGTCTGTGGAAATACGAATACCAGGATGTCCCTCTATTACCTGGGGGTGCCGGTTATAAACCTGGATCGAAACTTCTCCCCTTGATGTTATCCACCGATACCTTGAATCGACTATTTGTCTTACGGGGAGTTGTTTTGAATAAGTTAAGCTTTTAATGCAATTGAGACGGCAAACCCGTTCGGTTGGAGATTGCGGGCTGAAACTTCGCCTTTACACGTTTCAACGCAAGTCCTCACGATGGTCAGGCCTAATCCCACGCCACCGGAATCGCGATCACGGGAAACCTCCGGCCTGAAGAACGGCTCGAAAAGCCGGTTGAGGTGCTGTTCGGGAACACCTGGACCGGTATCCCGGACTTCGATGACAATCCGGCCATTTTTCTTTTCAGCAGTAACCACTATCTGTTCGGCATCACCGGTATACTTGATTGCATTGCGTACCAGGCTAGCCAGGGCCCGGGTCAACAGTTCCGCCGAAGTAACCACCTGGACACCTGGATCTACCCTGACGTCAACCCTGCCGGCTATTTTGGTTTCCCGCTTGACAGCCGTTTCGACAATGGGCAGCAGGTCAATCCTTTCCAATTTAATGGTCTCAGCTTTCATTTCTGCCCTTGAAAAAGCCAGCAATTCATTCACCAGTTTGGACAGGTGGTCCACGTCTTCCATCACATCGCTCACCCGTTTCCGGCTCTCTTCGTTGGAGCGTTGCTCCAGCGCACCCAAACCGAACTGAATCCGGGCTATGGGTGAACCCAGTTCATGGGCCACATCGCCCAAGAAACGTTTCTGGCCCTTGACGAAAGCAGACAACCGGGCGGTCATGTGGTTGATCGTCTTCGCCAGGCGGCCAATTTCATCCGCCCGCGGTTCATCGATAACAACATCGAAATCTCCACTGGCAATCTCTTCGGCGGCGCCGGTCATACGTGATAGCGGCCGTGTAATATGCCTGACCATAGGTATCCAGAACAGAAGCGAAATCAGGAAGACGGCTGCAGACACGACGATCCAGGGCAGCGGGTTAAAAAAGAACCCGTGTCCGGTAATCGAACTCGAAACGGCCAGGAGCACCCCCGGCATGCGGCGGTGACGTCCGTCCGGGGCCGGCCTGACCCAGATGCCCGCCCAGTAGCGGGTTGGATCCTGTGTATGCATCATCAAAAACGGCATTTTTCTGCGCCCATCGGAAGGCCGGGGCGGTCTTCCGCCGAGAATTTCTCCCGGCGGTTCCCCGGCGATGGGTTTTCCCGGAGGCCTACCGGCGATCCCAAGTCGACCGTGGTCTACGGGAGGTAGCGGAGGGCCTCCAAGTCCGGGGGGTGGCGGAGGGCCTCCAAGTCCGGGGGGTGGCGGGAAGGGCCTTCTGCCCAGATTGACCCGCAGGAGCGCTTCCGCTTTGGCGGCAACCGATCGGGGGATCTTGCCGCTCGATGATGAGTAGGATGTGCCGTCCGGAAGTATTATTGCGAAATCGACCCCGTGGATGGCAGCATGCCGGGCCAGGATACCGGACCAGTCCTCCCGCGGTGCCACGTTCAAGTCATGCATGATCAGCATACCGGCTGTCCGCAGTTGGCTTGTACCCTGCCAGCCAAAAATGGCACCCAGGTTGACATACGGCTGTGAAATATAAAACAGCCCCAGGATCGTTGCCACCAGGAGCAGGTTCAGGAAGAACCAGGTCAGAACTTTGGTAAATAAGGATGAAAAAGGTTTCATGCTTCTCGATCTTCCGAAATTTTAAACATATAGCCGGCGCTCCTGACCGTTTGGATGAACCTTGGATAGCGCGGCGCCTCCCCCAGCTTACGCCGCAGGGCAGAGATGTGGACGTCCACGGAACGGTCGAAGACTTCGTAGCTCCGCCCGGCAACGGCATCCAGCAGCTGGTCACGCGAAAGCACCCGGCCGGCGGAACCGGCCAGGCTGGCCAGCAGATCGTATTCGAGGGGGGTCAGGTTCACCGGTTCCGTCCCCAGAAATACCGAACGGGAAGCCAGCTCTATCCTCAGATCCCCGAATACCAGGGGCTCATCCCCAGCTGCGGAAGCCGCCTGTTTCTCTGAGACGCGATAGCGGCGGGTAACGGCCCGCAGGCGCGCCAGGAGTTCACGCGAGGAAAAAGTTTTGGGCAGGTAATCATCGGCCCCCATTTCGAGCCCCACGATGCGGTCGGTCTCCTCTCCCCGGGCCGTGAGCATCAAAACGGGAATGTCGGATTCCCGGCGCAGCCGTTTCAGAACTTCGAACCCGTCCATTTGCGGCATCATAACATCAAGAATAACGGCGTGGTAGCTGCCGTCCCGGACCATCTCCAGCCCTTGAGAGCCGTTGTGGGCGGTCGCCACCTCGTATCCCATGGGCTCCAGGTAATCGGCAATCAGCCGGCACAGCTTTTTGTCATCATCGACCAGTAAAATTTTCATGCTTGACGGTTCAACCGTGTCAGTCGCCATCGGAAAACCATCCTTTCGAAATAGTTGATGACCTCTCCATATATGCTCCCTGAAGCCGGGGCAATCTAATTTACACAATCTTTACAAATCTGTCCGCAAACAACAAACAATCTTTACACGCATGGTCTAACTTGTGCTCAAAACCGGGCAGGAAATGTCCGGAGAAAAACAACTTTAAAAAGGAGGTTCAATATGAAGGCGTCATTGGGAAGAAAAATCGGCACATATGTTTTGGTTTTAATGCTGGCGCTATGTTGCCTGCCCCCAGTTGCCGGGGCGTTTGCTTCAGGAGAAGGCCGGCCGGGCAAGGGCTTCGACCGGCCCGGTCACGGCCGCCTGGCTCTCGGTATCTGGCGCAGTCCGCAGGTGATTGAAAAATTGCAGCTTAGCAATGAACAGGTCAAGCAGCTCCGGGACCTTGACTTCGCCACCAGCGAAAAGGTGTTGCCTTTGAAATCACAAATCGAAGCCGTGCACCTGAAAATGGATAGGACGATCACTGACGACAACGTTGACCGGAAACTCGTTCTTAGGCTGGCAAAAAAAACAGCCGACTTGAAGGGTAAAATATTTGTCCGGCATATTGAAGCGCGGCTCGCGTTCAAAGCAATTCTAACCACTGATCAGCTCAATGAACTGAAGCATTTTTTTATTCAGCAGAAAAAGCGCGGCCCGTGGTATGGCCAAAACTGCGTTCCCGGTGGCTACAAGATTGAAAAGCGTGGCCCGCAAGACTCGGCTGCCTTTTAGTAAACGATCTATAACCATCGAATTCAGGGGATAATAACATGAGCAGCATAAAAATTAACTGCATCGCTATTGTACTGCTTGGGGCTGCTGTTGTCTTTGGCTCTCTTGTAAATGAAGCCGCGGCCGGGAATTCCAACCGTCGGCCTTTTGGGCCGCCGCCGAAGCCTATACCGCCTGCGAAGGAAAAGCTGCCGGGGATAAAGCCGAATTTGCAAATCCCCACGGAGATACAGTGACCGGCACCTGCAAAAAACAGGGTGAACGTTTGTTCCTGGTCCCCGACAACCCGCCCCCGCACGGCAGGCAAACCGACAGCACGAAAAATGAGTGATTGCACCATCGGGCCAATTTTAGAACTGAGGGTTAACGTGAAAGGTACGTGTCTCATGTATCAAAAGAAGTCCCGGCTTTTAGAGGGAAGGATAGCACCATGAAAAAAATAATACTGATCGGCTTGATAGGCCTGCTTGTATTCAGCGGCTGTGCCGCGCCCCGAAACAATACCGAGAAAGGCGCCACTTTGGGCACTGTGGGCGGTGCCGTGGCCGGTGCCGTCCTTGGCGGTGCCATCGGCGGCGGTGATCCCAGAAGCGTTCTTTTGGGTACGGCAGCCGGCGCAGCTGTGGGTGCTGCAGCCGGGGTTGGAACCGGCCAGATGATGGACAAGCAGGAAGCTGCAATGCAAGCGGCCCTGGCTGAATCTGAAGCAGCTTCCCTGCGCCGGGAGGGGGATCTGGTGGCGATCACCCTGAAGGGCGATGTCAGCTTTGACTACGATTCCGATGTTGTCCGGCCCGGCCTTTACAACGAACTGGACCGCATCGCTGAAATCATGATCGAGTACCCCCAAACGACTATTCTGGTGGAAGGCCATACAGACAGCACGGGTTCGGAAGCCTATAACCGGCGACTCTCCGATCGACGGGCTGCGCGGGTTAAAAATCTTTTGATAGAGCGCGGTGTTCAGGCCTACCGGATCAACACGCTTGGGTGCGGTGAAAGCAGTCCAGTGGCTACGAACACCACCCCGGAAGGCCGCCAGATGAACCGGCGGGTGCAGATTCGTATCCAACCAACGGCACAGGGCTGATGGCTGACGGTATCACATACAACAGAACATATCATCTTATAAAAACGTGGATAAAGGAAACTGAGATGAAAAAAAGAGTTATAAAACAAATTGCCCTGTTGGTAGCCGTACTGACACTATTGTCGACTGTGGGCTGTGGTAGAAAAGAACACCACCGCCGCGGCCACCGCCAGGGGCCACCCCCGGAAGCGATTGCAGCCTGCCAGGACAAGCAAGCGGGTGACAGCGTCGAATTCAGCGGCCGCAACGGTGAAACAGTGAAGGCCGCATGTCGGGAGATAAACGGCCAGCTGGCTGCTGTTCCGGCCGGGATGTCGCGTGAGCGGCACGACTGATTAGAACCCATCTCAAAAAAAGATTTTGAGATGGGTTCTATACTGAAGACGATGAAATGATTCAACAGGCGGTGGTTTCAAAACCGCGGCTACTGGGATCGTGATACGGCGGGATTCCTCCACCAACCATCCCCCCTCGCCTGAAGTAGTGTCCCGCCAGAGATGGCAATTTGGGACACAGACTGATCCCGCGCTGCGATTGAGCCTGGGGCCGCGGTTTTGAAAGCGCTGCCCGCTGATAAAGGAGAATCGGCAAACATGACCATTGAACGGATTGAAGGCTGTATCGGTTGCGGAACCTGCGTCAAGACCTGCCCCACGGATGTCATCCGCCAGGACCCGCGGACTGGAAAGGCGTTTATAAAGTATCCGGCGGATTGCCAGATCTGCCACCTGTGCCGGATGTATTGCCCGGTTGATGCGATCACTATTTCACCGGAAAAATCCATTCCGGTCGTTGTTTCATGGGGTTGAACATGCGCGTGTATATCAAGAGTCACTATTTTATTCTATCGGGACTGGTTTTTACCGGCATCCCGCTGCTTATCTGGACCTTGGATGATATGGCGGCCCGTTCGCTTCTGAAAGACGCCCTTTCCATCCTGACCCTCCTGGCATTCTGCCAGATGGCCGGACAGTTTTTCTGGGCTCGCACCAACCGTGGAGCGGTGGACAACCTCAAAATGAGTAGCGTCGTGAAATACCACAAAATCATCGGGTACACATGCGGAGGCCTTTTACTACTGCACCCGGTGCTCCTGGTCGTGCCCCGGTTTTTCGAGGCCGGCATCACCCCGCTGGCGGCTTTCACCACGGTGGTCACTACTGTTACCAGCCAGGGCGTCGTCCTCGGTATCATCGCCTGGTCTCTTCTGCTGGTACTCGTCTTGACGGCCTTGGTGCGCCGCACGCTGCCGATAACCTACCGAACCTGGCGAGGCCTTCATGGTATGGCGGCCATAGGATTTATACTGATCTCCACCTGGCACGTCATTGATCTCGGTCGCCATGCAAACATCGCCTTTTCGGTATTTATCGCAATTTTGGCAGTCGGCGGCGTACTGCTCTTGGGCAGACACTATAATATTGAAGCAATCAAGAACAACGGAGAGGCATAAATGGGTACCTTACAGAAACAAAAAGATATGTCTCGGCGCAATTTCATGGCCCTTGCCGGCGGAGCGGCGGGGCTTGCGGCCATGGCAGCCATGGGTCTCCCAACAGGACCCAAGGCATACAGCGCCAATATCCCCGACATCGATATCGACAGCCTGACATTCGTTGAGAACAAGACCGATGTCCTGGTTGTGGGCAGCGGTATGGCCGGCCTTTTGGCGGCAGTCAAGGCCCACGATGCCGGCGCCAAAGTCCTGATGGTCTCCAAAGGCGGACTCGGCACATCCGGGCAGACGCCGTTTGCCAGGGGTATATTCGCCTATGACCCGGCCGCGGAGAAACTGAGCCTCGATAAGTTTGTCGCGGCGGTTTCCCGCTCTGCCCTGGGGACGAACAACCCAGTCTTCACCCGACAGATGGCGCGACACTCGACAGCCCGGGTCAGGGAATTGAAAGCCTGGGGTTTTTTCGATTCGCCTCTCTATCGCGATGCTTTCAGCAAACCAATAGCTGAGCGAAACATCACCATTATGGAAAGAATCATGCTGACCCACCTGATTAAGGAAAACGGTCGGATAGCCGGAGCGGCGGGTTTCAGCCTGGACGAGGCCAAAGTTCATTTCTTCACGTCCAAGAGCGTCATCCTTTGTACCGGGGCGGGGGGATTCAAACCCAATGGGTTTCCCATTTGCGACCTTACCCACGACGGGACGATCATGGCGTATCGTATCGGCGCCAAAGTGACCGGGAAGGAGTGGAATGACGGACATCCCGGTCAGGGAGAAAACGCCGCGGCCTGCTTTGAAGGGTGGCATGGCGTGTTTGCAAGAAAGCCCGGGATAACGGGGGTGGGCGTACGCCATGATTTGGGTGTGGGGTTGAATTACAGGGCATACATGACCGGAAACCCTGTTGTGATGAGTCCTCCCGGAAAGGGCGGAAGCAACCAGGTAAAAGGCGGTCCATACGTACCCGACGAATTTAAACGCCATGGTCCTCCGCGGGGTGAACAGGGACCGGAAAAAGGCCCCGGCCCGCCAGAATGTGGTCCTCCAGGAAAGGGCGGTGCACCTCCTGGAATGGCGGGCACTCTCGCGGGCGGTTCTTCGGCAGGAATGTCCATCCACAAATCAGAAGGCCTGGTACCTATAAACGACAGGTGTGCGTCTACAATTCCAGGCTTGTATGCCGCCGGAGATGCCCTGGGGTCTCATCTGGCCGGTGGCATCTATACTCAGATCGGATCGTCCCTTTCCGGCTCGGCCGTCCAGGGCGCCATTGCCGGGGAAGCTGCTTCCGGATATTGCCGAAGCGTCAAAAAGATAGAAATGTCAAAAGCTGAGAAAAACAGAGTCAAGCAAGAGATCCTGGCTCCTTTAAAAAGAGAAGCCGGCTATAGCTCTGCCTGGGTGACGCAAACCCTGCAAGGCATCATGATACCCAATTTTGTGCTCTATATTAAGAAGGAGAGCCTTTTAAAAGCGGCATTGGCTTATGTCGAAGAATTGAGAGATCACCATGTGCCCATGCTGCGGGCAGCCGACCTCCATGAACTAAGGCTATCCCACGAGACCGCCAACATGATTGTAAATGCGGAGATGAAGCTGAAAGCCTCGCTCATGCGCAAAGAGAGCCGCGGCAGCCATTTCCGGCTGGATTACCCCGACATGGACACCCAAAATTGGAATGCCTGGATCAATATATACCAAGGCAAAGACGGCCGGATGAAGCTCGAGAAACAGGCTTTTGACAGCTGGCCGGCGTAGAAAATCCTCGTACGGAGAGCCTAAGCTATAATTGTCAAAACCAAATAGCTGGAAATGCCGTCATTCCAGACTCGATCCGGGATCCAGCGTCATTACAGTCACAAAGATTTCTGGATGCTGGATCAAGTCCGGCATGACGGAGAAAATTTGAAAGGAGGCAAACCATGCTGCTCTTAAGAACAAAGCGATACCGGCGACTGCTTGCCGGCACCGCCACTGTTTTCTTTCTCCTGGCAACCATTTTGCCGGTAAGCCTGCATGCCGAAGCCTTCCATGGGGATCACCCGGAAACACTCCTGGCCGGCCACAAATCGGGACGCATGTTCTACCCCCGGCCGGGGCATCATGTAAAGGTCCTCCCGCGTGGACATCGGATAGTGAAGGCTGGTCCCCGTAGCTATCACTTCCACAAAGGCGTTTTCTACCGCCCGGGTCCGGGTGGCTTCGTTGTGGTCTCAGCTCCCATCGGGGCCCGGATTCACGTCCTTCCGGCCGCCGCTGTGATGTTGACCATCGGCGCTATCACCTACTGGACCTACGCCGGGGTCTACTACCAGAAAGTAACGGACGGATACATGGTGGTGACCCGTCCGGTGAAACCGGCCACGCCGGATGCCGTCATTGCCTGGGAGGGGGATCAGGTTCATGTGACGGCCGCTCTTCTCAATGTCCGTTCCGGCCCCGGCCGCGAACACCTTGTTATCAGGCAGGTAAAACAGGGCGACCTTCTGACCGTGCGGTCGTCGAGTACAGACTGGTATTATGTAAAGCTGCCAGATAATTCCTTCGGCTGGGTCATGCTCAAGTACACTGCCTTAGTGAAACCGAAAGCCGTTGGATAAGAGATCCCATGATAAAATCGAACCGTTCCAGGTCTTGGTAACAACAGAGATCTGGGTCATGCCCCGTACCGAAAAGGATGTGTCAATGTTTAAACCAACCATAACCAGAAGCGCTGCGCTGATTGTCATTTTGTCAGCCAGCCTTATCCCGGGTGTGGCCACCTTCGCACAGGATAATCAGAGGGCGGATCGCTTCATGCAGGAATTCGATCAAAACCAGGATGGAAATGTACCCAGGGATGAATACCCTGGATCCGATGACGCTTTCGCACGGCTCGATGCCGACCAGGACGGTGCCATAACTGCAGCGGAGGTGCAAAACAGCCTGAAGCGGAAGGGGAAATCAGGCGGGAATTTCATTGCCCGGTTTGATGCCGACAAAGACGGCAAGGTGTCCAAAGATGAATTCCCACGGTCTGATGAACTGTTTGCGCGCCTGGACACCAACGACGACGGTTACATTGCGGAAGATGAAGCCCCCGCCAGCCGGAAAAGAGGCGGCCGGGGTCCTGGGAGAGCAGGAGGACGCCCTTGACCTGATGATCTGTCTGATGCGTCCTAAGCGTGGAGCCGAGATCGCTTATGCAGTCGCTCGGCAGGGTTATCTGTGCCCCTCCCCCCGACTGTATTTACACTTGATCCCGATTGTAATTGTTAACTGACTACAGGCCTTTCTTTTCTATCCTTATGTAGCAGAATACGACCATTAGTCCTCAGTTATACTTACAAACAAAAGGCGCAGATTATCTGAAATAGTCCGCGCCTTTGCTGAGTGCCGATAATTGCTATTTAGCCCAACCGGAGGACCCGGGTGATAACCGATGGTATCTCTTCAGGCAAGTGGGTGATATACAACAGGTGGGTGCCAGTTTGACCGCAAAGCTGCACCACAATCGCAAGCATCTTAGCACGATTTTCAGGATCCAACCCCTGGCAAGGTTCGTCCATGACCAGCAACCGGGGTGCCTTTACCATGGCCCGCGCCAGCAGCACCAGCCGCCTCTCACCATACGAAAGTTGATCAAAGGGCGTCTCCCGTTTCTCTGCCAGGTCCACTGTTTCCAGCCATTGGTCCGCCAATGAGCCTTGCTGTTTACTGCAATGGCGATAAAGCCCGACGGAGTCAAAAAATCCTGAGCGGATCACGTCGATGACCCGGATTCCCTTACGGTACCGGAGCTGCAGTTCCGATGAGATTAGGCCGATCTGTTTTTTGATATCCCAGATGCTTTCCCCAGACCCCCGGGGCCGGCCGAACAGGCGGATGCAGTTGGCGTAGGCCTGGGGGTGGTCACCAGTGATCAATTTAACCAGGGTGGACTTCCCGGAACCATTCGGTCCCAAAACCGCCCAGTGTTCTCCCACCCGGAAGGTCCAGTTCAAACGGTCCAGGACAATCTTGTCTCCATAGGCGACCGTCGTGTCCTGCAGGCAAATCAGTTCCTGATTTTCGCGGGTCGTGGATCGTGATTCAGCCTCTATGGGAACCGGTGTGTCGGTAGCGGGCGGCCCATACAGGTCGGCGAGTATTTCCGGGACGAGGATCTCGTCTCGGGGTCCCTGAGCCAGGACGCGGCCGGTTTTTACGCACAGGACATGGGTGAAATGCCTGCTGATCCGATTGAGTTGGTGGGTCACCAGCACAATCCCAGTACCGTTTTGTATGAGGCGAGGTAGGAGCCGGGATAAACTCTCACCGGCCGCTGCATCCAGGCCCTCGTAAGGCTCATCCAGGACCAACAACTGCGGCCGGTCGACCAGGGCCCTGGCCAGCAGCACCTTGCGGATTTCACCGGAAGAGAGGCAGGCAAAACTGCGGTCCAGCAGGTGCATAATGTCCAGCGCGCGTGCTGCGCGTGCAACGTCGGTGCTGTTTTCGCCGGTTGGATCCGGTGCGATGATATCCCGGGCCGTGGTTGACTCGTTCAGGCGGTTGGCAAAATGGCGGGCCTCTTCCAGGCGTTCTTCGCGGGCCATTAGGGTATCGACGGTTTTAAAGGAAAGCGCGTGGACACCGTCCGGCGGGCAGTTGCGTGTGGTGCGCCCCTGGATGACCGGAACGCGGCCGTTCAGAATTCCCACCAATGTGGATTTCCCGGAACCGTTGGGCCCAATGACCGCCCAGTGGCAGCCGGTTTCTATTTTCCAGGAGGTTTCCGCCAGGATCGGCGTGCTCCGGACGCGCGCCGTGACGTTTTGCAGTTCAATCAGTGTCTGTCGGGAGCTCACTTCAAGTCGTCCGGGATTTTGCAGACCGGAATCGGCATCATCTTGTGCCGGTTGGCGCTCTGGTAGCCCTTGTAGATCACAAGGACCTCTTTCTGGCGGGGGGTTAATTCGTTCCCTGCATCAAGTGGGTGGGACATGGCCCATTCCAGTTCATCGTAAGAGGCCCCAATCTGACTTTCATCGGTTCGGCCATCTTCCCAGAGCCCGTCTGTAGGCGGGACCGCGATAATGTCTTCCAGGATACCCAGTTCCCGGCCTAGCAAATAGACTTCCGATTTGACCAGATCGGCGATGGGAGAGAGGTCTACCCCGCCGTCGCCGTATTTTGTATAGAAGCCGACTCCAAAATCTTCGACTTTATTGCCGGTGCCGGCCACCAGCATCCGGTAGTGGGTGGAAAACGCATACAGCGTCAGCATCCGCAGGCGAGAGCGGGAATTGGCCATGGAGAGTCCGTCCTGGATTTCAGCTGGCAGCGTCTCCTCAACGGCTTTGAAGGCCGAAGTCAAATTTACATCAACGCCTTTCACGTTGTCATAGGTAGCTTCAAGCCACCGAATATGTTCGTAGGCCAGGGTTACCTGGTCGGTGGCCTGGTATATCGGCATGTTGAGGGCCAGCACGCTTTTACCAGTCCGCGCACACAGGGTGGAAGTCACCGCAGAATCAACTCCCCCGGAAACCCCCACCGTAAAACCGGTCATACCGGCCTGGTCGCAATAGTCACTCAACCATTTTACAATGTGATCGATTACTTTTGTTGTCTGCATCTAACTGACCTCTCACTATTTTAAAACGCCATTTCGATAGTTTCAAGTTGGTCACCGACTTTAGCGCCCTTGGGGGAATATGTAAACCCGGCGGGAAAAAAACTGCCGGGGTGACGCAACAGGTACATATGGGTAATATTTTCCGAGAATATTAGCTTAGAAATTAATACTATAAGTGTAAGTATACTCAAAAGAGCTTGACAATGCCACCAAAAGGGTATTAGACAGAAAAGAGCGGAGGGCGTATGTATCGTACCGGCAATACCGACTGGCGTGCCCAGCTTTTTATAATAGGTGCCAGTCTCTTTTTAATCTGGGTAGTGTATTACCTGTGTACCGAGGCGCTCGATCCGGCGGCCCCCTGGTCGAACCGGACCATGGCGAACCGGGCCTCGGCCAATGCTGCCGCACAGCCCGGTGATCGGGTACTTCTCACCTTGGACAAACCCGCCTCTGTCGGCAAGACCCGTCTGATCTATCGGGGGCGACAGGATGGAAACCTTTTGATAGATGTGGTGATACCTCAATTAGATCAAGGGTTTGCCTACCACTATACGATTCCTTTGAAAAAAGCTAAACAAAGCTTCAATTTGGCTGGTCGGGAGTATACCCTGCTTGGCGCAGGCAGGCGTACGGCCCGCCTCCAACTGGCCACGGCCGACTAGCTTATATAGTACCCCTACCTGAAGGCTTTTCAGATATACAACACCTTTCGAAGCTCCTACCCGGTCGTCTTCTGTTAGTGGAGGCAAGGGAATGCGGCCGCCATTTCCCGAAAGATCCCTGTGTTCTCGCCTGGCCTGAATTTTAAGTCGGGAGTGGACCTAAGCGTGCACTGCTGCTATTGCGGACAGGTTTCAAATTTCCGATGGGAAACCGATAAAGTTTGGGCATGATCCGGCCGATATAGGTACAGGCTATCTCGAAAATGTCTTTTGGCCGAATCAGCTCGAGGTGGAAAAATCTTGGCGTTGGGCGCTCGGTTTCGGCACGGAGTGGAGCTTTAGCGATATCCTCGAAATAGCTGAGTATTCGTCTGGTTGCGACCCACATTTGAGGAATAGATGCGCGGGAAGTCCCGCAACGCGGGGGAACCTCGCGGCCGCCGCACCTTGAACCAGATTCCTATTTTTGAGATGGCCGCCGGAAGACTGCTTGGCTCCGGTGGTGTTTCAGGTATGAAATGCCATGACGAGCTCCAGGGGCTGGGTTGGCCGATTTTTTCAGGGGCCCATAGAATTACAACGGGAGATTGGACTAGTGTTTATTACAAATGAACAAAAGCACGTGGCAGCCGGGGAGAACCCGGTGAATAGTACCGCTGCAACAGCGGATTTTGAACGAAATGATCCGCGCGGCGATGCCCTGTATCGAACCGTGTTTGAAAATACCAACACGGCCCTGTTGGTTATGGAGGCGGATACCACTGTCGCTATGGTGAACAGACAATTTGAAGCGCTCAGTGGGTATTCGCGCGAAGCTATCGAAGGCAAGATGAAGTGGCCGCGCTTTGTGCACCCGAATGATCGGGATCTGATGACCGCTTACCATCACCGCCGCCGCCGTGAGGCCACGGATCCGCCGAATGTATACGAGTTTCGCTTCGTCAACGCTGTCGGTGAAATCCGGCATATCCTCCTGCGGGTCGGCATGATACCCGGTACCGAGCAGAGTATCGGCTCCCTGATCGATATCACACCGCGCATCGAGGCTGAAAAAGCCCTGCAGGCCAGTGAAGAAAAGTATCGCACCATTCTCGACAGTATCGACGAAGGCTATTGTGAACTGGACCTGAAGGGCAACCTTACATTTGTGAACGATCCCATGTGCAGGATTACGGGGTTTGACCGTCAGACCCTTCTCAATATGAACAACCGTGAGTACGCTTCTGAGGAAACAGCGCAGGAAATGTATACCGTTTTCAATCAGGTGTTTCAGACCGGTAAACCTTCGCGGGTTTCCCGGTTCCAGGTCGGCAAGGACGGCCGCCGCGCCCACCTGGAGATGGTCGTGTCCCTGGCCCGGGACGAGCACGGTAATCCGGTGGGCTTTCGTGGGCTTGTCCGGGATGTTGCCGAAAGGGCCAAGGCAGAGGCCGAACGGATTGAATTCGAGCGCCTGCAGGGCGTCCTCGAGATGGCGGGGGCCGTCTGCCACGAGCTCAATCAGCCCCTGCAGAGCATTATGGGGTATTCACAGCTTTTACAGCTGGATGCTCCGGAAGGATTTTCCGGCATCGACTATCTACAAAAAATTGTCAACCAGGTGGAGCGGATGAAGGAGATCACCGGCAAACTGATGGGCATTACGCGCTACGAAACAGTTGAGTACCTGAACGGCAGCAAAATTGTGGACATTCACAAATCTTCCGCCAGGGAGCATTGATCGGTAATGGGTTCCAGAATTGGCCCAGGCTCGATCTGACGTATCTTTAGGCGTCGGTAAGTACCCGATCCAGCCGCGTCACCATGTAATCCATTTCTTCATCCGTTATGGTCAACGGCGGCGATATCCGAATGGTATGGCCGTGGCTGTCATTGGCCAGGACCCCCAGAGATAGAAGCTGGCGGCAGAACGTCATGGCATTGCCGGCTTTGACTTCGATGCCGACAAACAGGCCTCTTCCGCGCACTTCCTTTACATGCGAAGAACGGGCGGCGATATCCTGCAATTTATCCATGAGCTTGCGGCCCTGTTCGGCTGAGCGTTCCGGAAGGTATTCTTCTTTCAGAACATCCAGCGCGGCGATACCGGCCACGCAGGCCAGGGGATATCCGCCAAAAGTAGATCCGTCCGAACCGATATTGAAGGCCATGTCCATCAGTTCACGGCTCGTGATAAAAACGGAAAGCGGCACCAGGCCGCCGGAAAGCGCTTTGCCCAATATCAGGCCGTCGGGGACCACGTCTTCATGTTCGAAGCAGAACATCTTGCCGCTGCGGCCTAGTCCCACCTGAATTTCATCGAAAAGCAGCAGCAGGTCGTGCTCATCGGCCAGGTACCGCAGGCCCTTTAAAAAGCCATCGTCCGGGACGCGCATACCGCCTTCACCCTGCATGGGTTCGACAAGGATCCCGCAAGTATTCGGTGTGATAGCCTTTTTGACCTGCTCCAGGTCATTGTACGGAACAGAGACGAACCCGGGCGTCAGCGGTCCGAAACCGTTCCTGTATTTGGGGGTCGAGGAAAAGGAGACCACGGTAATCATACGCCCGTGAAAGTTGTTGTCGAATACGATGATTTCCTGTTTCCCATCCGGGATGCCCTTATTTTTCCAGCCATAGTACCGGGCCATCTTGATGGCTGTCTCAACCGACTCGACGCCGCCGTTTTTCGGTAGAACCTTATTGCCGTTTTCACCGAATCGGGGTCCCAACTGCGGTACGAATTCCGCCATTTTGCGCAGAAACACGCCCAGCGGGTCGGTATAGACCACATTGGAGATGACGCTACCGTAATTGCCGGTCAGCGCGTTGGTCAGGGCGGACACAATTTTGGGATGGTGGTGACCAGGGTTGGCAGCGGAGTAGGCCGCCAGGCAGTCGAGATACTGTTTGCCGTTCACGTCCGTCAACCAGCAATTCTGCGCCTGGCGAATGACCACACCGATTCTCTCATAATGATGGGCGCCAAACGTCTCTTCATTTGCGATGATCGTTTGGTCCGGTATCTGGGAAAGTCCGAAATGGTATAGGTCAGTATTGAAATCCAGCATGACAGGCTCCTTTTGGCTGACATCTCTTTATAGTGACTACTATAGTAGTAACTATAAGGTTGAAAGTTGAATTTATCAATGATTATGTGCCTGGGAAACCCGGTGGCGGGTATGGGGAGGATGGTGGCTTCAGGCTGAAATTCGCGTTGCGGGTTTTACTCGGCAGGCGGCTTGAAAGGGTCTAACTTGTCGAGATCGTTTCCAAAAATATCAGTGATGTGTTGGCCGGCTGCGACCATGACCCTTTCAAGGTATATCTCGTGGTTGACCAGGTCGATGGCGTTGGTTACCAGGCCCAGGTTCATGGTGAAAACCCCTTCGACCACATTGTTGGGGAAAACCGACCCGCTGATACAGCGTTCCATGTCGGCCACCAGGACGAACTGACGGCCCATGACCGGGATGGCCTGGCGCTTGCTGCGGTTGTGCTGGATAACGCCCGGGCAAAGTTTCTGCAAGTCTGCCAGGCCGGGATGGGGATCGTAGAGCACCAGGGCGATGCGTATACCCCGTTCGGCGGCGGTCAGCAGATTGGGCAGGAGCTTGGCAAACTCTTCCGACCAGATGGCCGCGTGCAGCGTTTCGTTCGCATCGTTGGCAAGTTTGCGGCCGCGGTCGACCAGGTCCTGCCGGGAGGTGATCCGCCAGAGCACCTCAACCATGCGGGGAGCGTCTTTGAAGTGCTCCAGCGTGTTGCGGGCCCGGCCCATGGATGCCTCCAGGCCGCCGGCGATATTGTTGAGCAGCTCTTTAGGGTCTGTGGGTGCAAACAAGCGGGCAGCGTTATCCTGGCTTTCCACCTGGATGGCGGCGCCCCGGGAAACGAGTCGCTGCAGGCACTCATATATCTTGGCCCGCGGAATACCACTGGCCTGGGCCACCTGGTATCCGTTGGCGGGCGACCGGGTCAGCAAGGCGCAATAGGCCTTGGCTTCGTAGTTACCGAATCCCAGGGCCATGAGAGCATCGTGGGCGTCTTTGAGCCTGTTATCCATATTTTTTCACTATAACGATAGATGTCCGCCAGGGTCAACTGCAAGTGAAAAAGCGACCATGGATGGCATTGACGGCTTTCTTTAGATTTGACTTTTTGGTCAGGAAATAGAGAGCCGCCCGGGAAGGGCCGAACGAGATCATCTCCACATTGACCCCGGCCTCGGCAACCGCTGCAAAACAGTTCGCCGCGATCCCTTTCTGCCTTAAAAGCCCTTCGCCCACAATGCAGATCAAGGCAATATCCTCAACCGGTTCCAGCCGCCGGAATGGTTTGGGTTTCAGGGTTTTCAGGGCGGCGGCACCCGGCGTCAGGTCCTCGCCGGCCAACAGGAGGCTGATGCAGGTTTGGGAGGTGACCACGGCCTTGATGTTGATACCGTTATTGGTGATACAGGTGGCCACTTCCGCCAGGATGCCGGGACGGGCCCCGACTCCCGCTGCATGGACCTTCAAGATGCCGATGTTGCAATCGTGCGCCACACTTTTGATGACCGTCTTCAGCCGCGGGCTCCGGGCGGTAATCAGACTGCCCTTGACATCCGGGTTCAGGGTGTTCTTAATGGTAATGTTCAGTTTGCGGGTCCGGACCGGTTCCACACAACGCGGGTGCAGGATCCGGGCCCCGAAGTAGGCCAGTTCCGAGGCTTCCTCGTAAGAAAGGATTGGAATCAACTCGGTACAGGGCACCAGTTTGGGGTCCGCGCTCATGAACCCGTCCACGTCCTTCCAAATTTCCAGGATCTCAGCCTTCATCGCTGCGGCAACCACCGCAGCGCTATAGTCACTACCCCCGCGTCCGAAAGTGGTAATGTCCCCGTTTTTGCTGACCCCGAAAAAGCCGGGTATGAGCAGGATCTTCTTGCTCCCGAGGACGGGCGCCAGATTTGTTTTGAAATTCCGAGCCGTGGCCGGGATATTGGCGGTGGCGTCGCCAAATTTGCCGTCGGTAAGCATGCCGATCTGCTGGGGCATATGGTAGGAGGTTGGTATCCCCCGGCTGCTCAATATAGCCGTCAGCAGCTGGGCCGAGAATCGCTCCCCAAAACTGACAATTGCATCTCGCAGACGCGGTGAAATCTTCCCGGTAAAATTCAGGCCGTAGTAAAGCCGTTCGAGTTTGGAAAGGGTTTTCGCAAGGTCCTGGCTGAACCCCTTGGCCTCTTTCGGTCTGCGGATCAGATGGCGGGCCACCAGGTCATGCCGGGCTTTCAGGCGACTGATAATTTTCGCGATGTTGGCCTCGTCCTCCAGGGCTGCATCCATGGACGCTATCAGAAAGTCGGTGATGCCGTTCAGGGCTGAGACGACGAAGATGTCGCCGCGTCCGCGCTGGGCAATGAGGTCGATAATCCGGGCAATGGTCTTTTTTCCGTTGAGGCAGCCGCCTCCTATTTTGATGACTTTCATTACTTTAATTGACTATCCTTGCTTCCGCGGCGGTTAAAGCCGCTGCTATCACTCTGGAGTTTTTCAAGTTCGGCTTGGCAATCTATGCATAAGCGGACCCCGGAGATGGCTTTGCGGCGGGCTTCAGGAATTGCCTCCTCGCATTCCAGGCAGTGGGTAGTGCCCTCGCCTGCGGGCAGCTTGCTCCGGGCCCGTTTCACGGCGTCGGACACACTGGCATCTATTTGCGCCTGTACCGCCCCGTCTTTAGCCCAACCGACTGCCATACTAACTCCCCGTAGATTCAATCACCTTGCGCCTGATCCTGGTTTAATTCAGCCTGTATCCGGCGAACCGTGTCGGCTTTAGTGCCGGCCTGATCCGCCATGGCAAGAAAACGGGTCAGGCGGGCGGGTGCGCTGCGCCCCATGCATTTGTGTTCCGGGTCCCCGGCGACCCCTTCAGCGACACCATCCATCAGCTTGCGGCGTGAAAAGTTCGTTTTTGTAAGGGCTTCCTGCAAGTTTATTATTTCGGCAGCCACCCGCTGGGCAAGCTCGTTATGCGCTGCCCAGAGCTTGCCGGTGGTACCGCCTGTTTTCAAACCGCAGATGTTGATCATGTAGACGAAGACGTTCTTCACGACCAGTTCCAACAGCAGTTCATCAAACGAAGCCAGTCGCCGGCAGGGTATCCCGATGCCATCCAGGGCAGCGGCCATTACCTCCATCTGAGGCCCGAACAGCGGGGAGGGGCGCAGTACTTTGACGTCCATGCCCTTTTTCTTCTCGAACCATACCGAGATGACCGTCGGGTCGGTCACACCGTTTGACTGCCAGGTCTCCGGCAGCAGTTCATTTTGGAGCAGCCCCAGGGAGGACCGTTTATCAGCGCCCAACTCCCGTAATACTGCCGGCAGGTCTTTTTCGCCGACCGCAGCCAGTGTCAAGGCCGGCGGTGGAATCTGTTCCAGGGTTTGGTTCAGGGGCATATTTCGGGTCACGGGGTACACCGGGTGCCCGGCGCGTAAAAAAGCCCGGGCGAAGACCCCACCCAGTTCACCTACACCGATAATTGCTATGGGAGGCTGCATATGCTTATCATTTCCTAACCAGTAGATTTCAGAAATATCGAAATCGCTATCGGGATCGAAATCGGTTTTTAGTAAGGTTATCACTTTTCGAACCCGATCCCGATTTCGATAGCGATTTCGATTTGAAATCTTCGAGAACCCTTATGGTTGAGATGTTAATCTGAACCGGTTTTGACCTCGAACAGGTTCCCATCAAAATCCTGGACAAAGAGCAGGGTCTTATCCCCTTTTGGTACCTGGTTGACGGTGATATTGAGGTTGCCGCAATCTTCGAGTAACTTGCTGCGCGATTTCACTTCGATACAGGTATGTTCGATCCTTGGGGCGCTGTTTGAAGTGCCGCTGACAATGAAGATTTCGAAATGCATACTACTCCCGGTGTAGTTGATGATGGTCAGGTCGGCTTCTACTCCGAAAATGGCGTTTGACAGGCTGCGTGGCAATATTCTGGGTTCCGCCTTTTTCAAACCCAGTAAGGCCTGGTAAAACTTGTCAGCATTCTCTTCGCTGTTGCATACCAGCGCGGTATGTTTAAAGGTGGTCATATTTATCTGATGTCTCTCTTTATCGAAATCGGGATCGCCATCGGTATCGAAATCGGATTTTTAAGGGGAGCCATTTTTCGAACCCGAACCCGATTTCGACAGCGATGTCGATTTCAAATTACTTATTGGGCTCAATAATGACCTTTACCGATTTCCTACCGTCCAATACCAGTTCAAACCCACTGGCGACCTCAGCCAGGGGCAGACGGTGGGTAATGAGGTCGTCCACCTGAAGGCGTCCGGAATCCAATATGCCCATGGCAGTTACAATGTCCGGCGGGCCGCAATAGTAGGAGGTCAGGACGGATATCTCCTGCATCCAGAACCCATTGATCGGGATTGTGACGGTTTTATCTGGATCGGGGACTGCAAAAAAGACGATGCGACCGCCTTTGTCAACGCATTGCCAGGCCTGTTCGACGGCAGCCATGGCCGACGTGCAGTGGATGACCACATCGGCGAGACCACCATTCTCAGCAGACAACCGGGCCGGCACATCCTCGGTAGCATCGAGGATCAAGTCGGCTCCGCAGCGGGCGGCGTATTCAAGGCGTTCCGGCTGGATATCCACTGCGGCTACACGGCAGCCCTTTGATTTGGCCAGCTTGATATGCAGCAGGCCGGACATCCCACAACCGAAAATCAGGACGGTCTGCGGTCCCGACACGGAGGCCAGGTTCTGGGCCCTGACCACACAGGCCAGCGGCTCGATAAACGTACTCTGGGCAGCTGATATGCTGCCCGGCAGGCGATAGGTGCCTCCTTTGACCAGGGCGGCAGGTACCAGAATATATTCGGCGAACCCCCCGGGCAGTCGCTCTTTCACATTTGGGCAGACCGGGTAATGCCCTTTTTTGCAATAGTCGCACTGCATGCAGGGAATTTTCGGGGCAATGAAAACCCGGTCGCCTGGTTGGAATTTCTCCACACCCGGGTCGATTGTGACCACTTCGCCGCCGATCTCATGCCCTGGCACCAAAGGCGCGCGGGGCAGCCGGTACCATTCAACGATATCACTGCCGCAAATACCGCAAGCATCAATCCGCACCAGCATCTCCCCGGTGCCGGGCACCGGCTTTGCAACCTCCTCGATACGGATATCACGATTGTTGTACCAGACAGCGGTGCGCATATGTATTCTTCCTTAGAGGCCCGGCCTTCAGTATGTTGAGTCAGAGACAGTCGGTTATACCGAGGTGTACCCATACAAAGGTTGCTTAGGCTGAAGACTGAAGACTGTTAGGTAGTGCCTCTCCATGATTGGAAATCATGAAGCGGGGCGATTGGCTGTTAGCTGTTGGCTTTTAGCTGACAGGCATAAACCGATCGCTAATCGCTAAGAGCAAACTGCTAAAAGCTATCTCCCGAGATCTTCTTTCAGCCTAAATACCTACAGCCTATCAGCCTGAATTTCTAACCTTCACTCTTGATCGTATTGAAAAGATCAAGGGCTTTTTCCGGGGTTTCTTCCTCATGCACAACTGCCTTGATGGCTTTAAGCATGGCGATGGGTGATTCCGACTGGAAAATATTGCGGCCCATGTCCACCCCGGCCGCGCCTTGCTGCACGGCATTATAGGCCATGGTCAACGCGTCCAGTTCGGGTATTTTCTTGCCGCCGGCCATCACGATGGGCACCGGGCAGAAAGAGGTGACTGTTTCAAAGCCGTCTTCGATGTAATAGGACTTGATGTAAGTAGCCCCCAGTTCGGCACAGATCCGGGTCGCCAGGCGGAAATAGCGGGCGTCCCGGGCCATGTCCTTGCCCACGGCGGTTACGGCCAGGGTGGGAATGCCGTAGCGGTTGCCCATGTCGACCATTTTGGTCATATTGATGATCGACTGCTTTTCATATTCTCCGCCGATAAAGACCTGCACGGCCATGGCACAGACATTCAGCCGGATCGACTCCTCGATGCTGACCGCGATCTCTTCGTTGGACAACTCCTTAAGGATGCTGGTGCCGCCGGTAACCCGGAGAACGATCGGCTTGGTATAGAACGCCGGCACCACGCTGCGCAGGATGCCGCGGGTCAGCATGAGCGTGTCGGCATAGGGCGCAATGGGCATGATGTTGACATCCACCCGTTCCAAACCGGTGGTCGGCCCCTGGAAATAGCCATGATCGATGGCCAGCATCACCGTGCGGCCCGATTTGGGGTTGAATATCCGGGCCAGCCTGTTTTTCATGCCCCAATCCAGACTGCCGCAGCCCTTCAGGAAAAACCCCTCGGTTTGCTGGGGTTTGTCAAGATGATAGTTTTTGCCTTCCGTCAATCCATCCATATCTGCCATGGTGAGCCTCCTTATGATTAGCGTAACGAAAAATTTTTATAACTTCAAATGCGGGAAACTTCAATAGGCGGCCCGTCGAAATTTTCTTTTGAACCAATATTTTGCGCGCAACCTGATCGGGGGGCGCCTGCTTGTCTGCCTAAGTGTAAAAGTTTTGTAAAAACAGCCCGGCGGCTTTACTTACCAGTCCTATTTGCCGATATTAGGATGACTTAAAATGACGAATATAGTGGTGACCCTGACCCGGTTGGCCAACCGGGTTTTTCATTGGCGCGAGACCTTTCAGACTGGGGATGACGTTTGAATTATACAATTTTCGATACACCGATCGTGCGGAGCCTGGTGCGCTGGTTTTCCATCCTTTTTCTGTGGCTCAACGGTTGGCGTATATCGGGGCGACTTCCGCAAGCACCCAAAATGGTTCTTATTGCCGCCCCCCACACCTCTAACTGGGATCTGCCCTACATGCTATTCGTAGCCTTTGCCCTGCGGGCCAAAGTCTATTGGATGGGTAAGGATGCAATTTTTAGCTGGCCGTTCGGCCGCCTGTTCAAATGGCTCGGCGGAATTCCCATTGACCGGTCCCAAGCGAACAACGTGGTGGCCCAATCCATTGACCAGTTTGTCCGCAGCGATAAACTGATCCTTACCGTGCCCCCGGCCGGTACCCGCAAGCGGGTGCTCAACTGGAAGACCGGGTTCTACCATATTGCCCATGGTGCCGGGGTTCCCATCGCCATGGGGTTTCTGGACTACAATAAGAAGCTCGGCGGCATCGGTCCGGTCCTACAGCCCACGGGTGATATCGAAGCTGACATGGTGGCCATCCGCTCTTTTTACGAGGATATATCCGGGAAATATCCCCTCAAATCGATTTCTGCTGCGGTTGTCAAACCGACCCCGGTGGCCTAACGGCGTTTACTGCAGTTGCGCAATATTCATTCCTTTTTTTTCGTCATATCTCAGTACCACTTTACGGCCTACCTGGTTTTCAGTTACCAGTTGTTCCAATACGTTGTCGTCTGCTACTGTCTGGGCTACAAACCGAAGTCCGGCTTCGGCTTTGCCATACAGGAGCCCTGTCTCCGGATGGCCGTCCCTGGAAAACTTGACCGTGTAGGTTTCGATCCGGCCTGATCCGCAAACCCGGTCTATAATATCGACAGGTTTGGCACCGACCAGCCAGTTTTTCCTGTCGGCCAGGTCATGGCCCCCCAATTCTGTTTCCGCGGGCTGGCCGCTGTATACACCGGCCGCGTGTTTGTGCAGGAACCAGCCTAGCGCAGTGACCAATCCGGTTTCTGTTTTCCCGGCCGCAATGCTCTCCGCCAGGGTGGCGATGGCGTGCAGGCTGTAGTTGTTGCCCGGTCCGCCGAAGAATCCAAGTCCACCGGTCAGCGTCAGCGGCCGCGGGTCACCCGCGCCCAGGCCCAGTTCACGTTTGGCAATGGCCACCGCGCAGGGAAAACAGCTGTAAAGATCAAAACAGTCGATGTCGTCCAGCGAGAGGCCTGCTCTATGCAGGGCCTTGTCAACGGCCGCTTTCAGCGGCGGACTGGATGTGAAATTGCTTTTTTCGATGAGAAAGCGCTGGCGGTCCTCGGCATAGCCTCCGCCGCGAAAATAAACCGGGCGTTTGCCGGGACGGGCCAACGAAACGGCTTTGTCTCCGGTGGTCAGGATGATGGCCGCGCCCTGATCCACAGTTACCAGCGGATTCATATACTTGGTATAGGGCAGAGCGATAAATCGATTGGTAGGGGTTGGCGTGCCGATTTCGGCCGCTGAGCGTTGAGACCCGGTCCACGCGTTTGGATGCCGGGATGCGACCCTGCTGAATTGGGTCCAGAGGCTGCCGATCCTCAACAGGTACGCCTCCCGGGAGAGACCGGATTCGGCCCAGAGGGCCGTTTCAAAAAGAGGAAAACCATGCAGGGGCTGGGAGAGGCCGTGGTGTTGTTCGAGGTTGGTGCTGCCGATTGTATCGTCGCCATTATAGTCTTCCGGGATCCCTTTGAACAAAGCGTTACCCGGGGTGGACGGCATGGTGCCACGGGGGTAGTATGCTTCGGCACCGGTTACTAAAACAGACTCCAATTCACCGCGGGCGAGCATGCCCGCGGCCTGGTTAACCAGCGACTGCGGCGAATTGCCGCCGATTTTGGAAACGGCCTTAAAACGGGGGGTTGCGCCGATTTTGGCGGCCAACTGGTCGGCCGCCGAGGGGTAGTGGGCACTCATTGGCCTGACCACCATGATACCGTCTAAATGGTGCAGGATTCCACGTTTGCCGGCAGACTCAGCGGCTTTTTGAGCAGCTGCGGCCATCAGACCCAGTGGATCGTTTAGATCGTTGGTCTGTTCCTTGGACTGGGTGACCTGGCCCCACCCCGTGATGACAACCTGTGTTTTCACTCCGCGCGGGCCGCCTTCTCGAGTGCTTTCTTTTGGACCACACAATAGATTCCGCCTTCCTGCAGCCCGGGGCCGAAACACGCGTTACACGAAATGCAGCCTGATGAGCTATGGTCGCCGGCCTGCCAGCGGGCCGGCAGGCCCGGGTCGTTGATCAGCGGGCGGGACATGGAGACATAGTCCATGAGCTCTTCGGCAACAGTCTTTTCCGCAACTGCATGCGACCGATAGCCGCCAACCACGATAACCGGGCAGCTGACCGCGCCTTTAACCATCCGGGCCAGTTCGAGGTTGTAGGCCTCTTTATCCGGGTTGATGATTTTCTGGCGGGCCGGATTTCTTTTCCCGGAGGCCGGTGTGCCCGCGGAGACTTCCACCGCATCAATGCCGGCTTCGGATAGACGGCGGGCGGCATAATCAGCGTCCCGGGCCGTCAACCCTCCCTTGAGATTATCCGATGCATTTAGTTTTATCATCACCGGATAATCATTGCCCACCTGCTGGCGGACAGCGCGATAGACTTCCATCAGAAAGCGGATGCGTTTTTCGATGCTGCCACCGTATTCATCCAGTCTCTGGTTGGTCAGCGGCGATAGGAATTGGTTGATCAGGTAACCGTGGGCACCGTGAAACTGGACGCCGTCAAAGCCCCAATCCTTGGCCCGACGGGCGCCGTCCCCAAATGCGGCCACAATTTGCTTGATTTGCTCTTTGGTCAACTCAGCCGGTGTTTCCTGGAACTGATCGACATCGACCGCAGACGGGGCCAGCGGCTTTTGGCCGATGGTCTCGCTCATGGTCTGGCCGCCGGCATGAACGATCTGGGCCACTACTTTTCCGCCGGCCGCATGGACGGCGCCGGTGAGGGCCTTGTAATCATCGGCAAAGTCATCTGTGTGGATGCCCATTTGGCCCGCCAGCGCCTTGCCGTCCGCCTGAACGAATGCAAATCCGGTAATGATAAGGCCCACCCCGCCGGCTGCCAGTTCGCGATAAAAATCATTCATCTTCGGCGTGGGACGCCCATCCGGTGCGGCCATCCCTTCCCAGGTTGCCGACCGCACCAGCCTGTTTTTCAAAGTCATCCCATTGATAGTAGTTTCTTCAAATAAGGTCGCCATTGAATTATCTCCTTAGGTAGTTTTCAGAAATTTGTTATACATTTAAGTCTATTGTAATTAGGTAGAAGCTATTTTGAGAAATGGATTTTGGTTCAAGATCAAGGCGGCCGCCAAATTCAAACCGGAGGAATACTCACGTATTTCGAGGATTAGAAGTTGGCGCCCAACGCAGAGATTGGGCCAAAAGGCTTTTCTCAAAATAGCTTCTACTTCCATGCAAATGATGGCTGCTCATAATGCGCCACCCGGGTATGCCTGCCCAGCAGGGCCACCTCCCGAAACTGATAAAGCATTGCTGCCGTCGGGGCGGCAATACAGGTGTTCCCGACCGGCATGAGCAGCAGGGGTGCTTTGCTTCCCGGGCTGTTCTCGATCAGCGGGGCATCTTTTCGCAAAAATTCGACCAAAGGAATCCGGTGAATGGACGCGACTTCAGCCGGGTTGGCGACCAGGTCCACTTGGTCTCCGCCCCAGATGACCACCGGGGTAATCACAAAACCGGAGCGGGTTGTAAAATCATCCAGGTAACCGATGACCCGGTCGGGTGCCAGATCGAGGCCCACTTCCTCGGCCAATTCCCGTAGGGCCGTGTCCGCCGGCTTTTCGCCGTGGTCCCGCCGCCCCCCGGGCAGGGCCCACTGGCCCGAATGGTTCCGCAGGTTGGCACTGCGCCGGGTGAGTATCAGGGCAGCATCGGGCTTCCGCGTCTTGAAACTGGGCAGCCCGTAGTCGTTGGAGCCGTGGCCCGCATCCACGATGGTCAGGGCCACGGCTGCTCTGTGAACGCCCTCTTTCGAGTGCGTTCTGATTTGAAAGCTCGCCAGGTTTTCACATATATGCAGTTTGAGGGCTTCGTCACAAACAGCGTTTTGAAACTGTATCATAACCTCTATCCAGCCGGATCCTGAAACCAGACAAACAAAGTGATACCGGCGCAGGTGATCAGAATGCCAATAATCGAAAAAAGATCCGGGATAGCCGCCCCAACGATCACGATCTCTCCCAGCAGGGCGAATAATACCTCGCTGGACTGGGTGGCGTCAACCGCGGCCAGTTGCCCGGCAGTTTTTGAGAGGTTGCGAGCCTATAAAAACAAGCTGGTAGCGGCGACCCCTGAAAAAAGCGCCACCAGGGCCGTGTTGAGCAATTGGCCGGACGAGGGCGGAGCCGGAGTGGTGACGGCAATCAAAAGGCCCCACAGGGGCAGCGACCCGAGCGACATCAGCAGGACCCGGGCAAAGGGGGTTTCCAGGACCGGACTGCTTACGTCCGGCAGCCGCTTGTTGCCATTGGTGGCCTCCCAAACCATCTGGTTGCCGAGCGGGTAACAAAAGGCCGCAATCAGAACCGGGATAGCCCCGGCGGCCAGTTCCGTCAGGCCGGTGTTTTCCGCCTGGCCCAGGTTGACAATAAGAACACCGCCGAAAACCAGGGAGGAAAAAAACCAGGTTTTAAGGGGGAAGGAGCGACCGAAAAGCAGCAGGACGAACAGGGTGGCGATGATTGTAAATTGCCAGGTGGTGGCAACCACCCAACCGGGTGCATGGTCGGCACTGTAACAGAGCAGCGCGTAAAACAGTCCGAAGCCTACACTGCCGGCCAGGGTCCAAAAAATCCAGTTTCGGGTAAATGCCCGCAGGGCCTGTTTCAGGGCGGTCGTGCCTTTGAAGATAACAAACCAGATGACCAGAAAAAGGATCATATAGGCGTAGCGCAGGCTGGCGCTCCATATCCAGTGCCCGCCCTCCAGGCTCATCACCCGATTTAATATGAAGGTCGAACTGAAGAACAGGCCGGCCAGCAATCCGATTAAAATCAGACGCAGCATGTTTACTCTACTTTAGCCTCCACCGAGCCATCGATATTCAGGGTGACATAAACAGTGGTCGGATTGCCCGGTGCAGGTTTGCGCCGGGACTGTATCCGGATTTTTTCGGATGAAAACCGGGCACCGGCCTGCTGCCAGGTGATGATTACCGGTGTGCCCCGGTAGTGACGCGCAGGAAATGTGGTCGCACAGTGCTTGCCGGGCAAAATAAGATTGCAGGTGATAAACCCGCCGGTTTTCGGCACCTGCAGCCTTACCTCCTGCAGGGGTTGCGGGGTATTGTTGTGAAACACCAACCCGCCGACACGCACCGGTTCGGTCGGTGGGAGGCTGGTACAACCGGCCGCTATCACGAGGTAAATTGCGAACAGTAACAGTAATTTGTTTTGCGCGTTCGACTTCATGGGCACAACTCCACGTTATTCTCTTTCAGCAGTTTTTGGGTTTTACTGCAAACCGGTGCGGTAGTTCGCAGGCAGATCACTGCGCCAGGTACCTTTGCCGCTATCCTGGCTGCTTTGGCCAAAATGTTTTTGCCGTCTTTCATAATGACCCGGCTCTTGCGGTTGATGACCAGAGTGAATTGTTTCTTACCGGATTGCTCCAACCGGGTCGAATGGTGTAGGCCGAAATGTTTGGGATCAACTGTGCGCGGCATCCGAGTCTCCTTTACGTGTATGACTGGCGCAGATGTAACATAAAACCTTTAAAAGCTTAACATCGAACTTCCAACATTCAACATCGAACATTGAACTGCGGTAAGCCTGCGGCGGCTATTATAATGCGACAGTCTTTATCAACGGGTTGTCATCCCGGCGA
Organism: Olavius algarvensis Delta 4 endosymbiont; assembly: GCA_905176665.1. Lineage (GTDB taxonomy): Bacteria > Desulfobacterota > Desulfobacteria > Desulfobacterales > CAJINA01 > CAJINA01. The sequence goes on from CAJINA010000005.1 coordinate 29,530, forward strand.
AAGCCGGGATCCAGGTACTTTATAGATGTTGGCTCGTGTCCGGTATCTGAGTCTGCCGATATCATCCAAGGGGCCCGTATAGGTTATAAACTAATGAAAAGCACATAAGACAACCAAGCGGAACGCATCCCTTTTCGATGTTGGCAGTTCAATGTTCAACGTTCGATGTTCAGTCTCTTTTTCTGGCAGTGGCATACAGGGCGGCGCCCAGAATGACGGCACCCCCGGCCAGTTCTCGCAGGGCCGGCATTTCGGCCAGCAACAAGGCCGCCGCCAGGATACCGTAGACCGGTTCCAGGCTGGCGATAATGCTGGCTGTCTGAGCCTTGACAGTAGCTAGTCCTTTAATGAAAAGCGAATGGGCGACGCCCGTGAAAACAATCCCCAGCAGGGCCAGCAGGAGCATATCCTGTACGGTAACGGCCGGGCCCGGGAGGAATAAAAATGGAAACAGGAACAGGGCGGCAGCCGCATCCTGATAGAAAGCCACCACCAGGCTGGAATAGGACCGGGCGTATTTGCGGTTGAGAATTGACAATAAGGCAAAGGTAAAACCGGATGTGGTGCCCCACAGGGCCCCCTGGGTTGTCGCGTTGTCCAGGCTGAAGGCGGGGACCACCAGGGCGACCCCGCAAAATGTCACCAGGGCCAAAAGGACGTCTGCCGGGCGCAGCTTTTCATTGAAAAAAAGCGGCTCCAGAAAAGTCACAAAGATGGGAAAGGTGGAAAAGGTGATCAAGCCGACCGCCACGGAGGATACCTGGATCGCCTGAAAAAACGTTACCCAGTGCGCGGCCAGGATGAGCCCCTGCAGCACCAGGGCCAGGTAATCGGCGGCCCTGTTAAGCTTGAGGCTCTGGCGGCGAATCCACAGCGCCGGCAGTAAGAAAGCCATGGCATAGAACACCCGGCCGAAGACGATGACGGTCGGCGGCTGGTTTACGAGTTTGCCGAACAGTCCGGCCAGCCCGAAAAAAAGCACGGCAATGTGAATTTCAATAAGTCCCATTGGCACGAATCAGAAAAATATAGGCTTTCAGCGTATTTATTCCCGGGCTATGTAACGTTGCAGGCAACTTTGGTCAACAGGTAAGCTGAAGTGCGTGTCCGTAACGATCCTGGCGGGCAATCAGTGTGTACTTAGGGTCAAATTGTGATATTAATGAAATGTGTCAATTTTCAGTTTGTGGCGCAATACCTCAATAGGTGGTGTCGCCACTGAACGAACACGTAAATGACCATTTGCCACACCTGGTGGGTAATCGCATGCTTAAGCAGGTTTATTTTCTCATCGATCGCTAAATCAATCGAAATTGGCAACAACTTTATTCTGTATGTTTATATGGTCTCTTAAAATGATTTCTACAAACTGAGCGATACGATCATCCTTACAGTGATTGCGAATATATGAAGGTGGTATGGTTGCGAAGGGAAGATACAAAACCAAAGTAGGGCAACCTTTTAACTGGAGGTAAAAATGAGAAAAACGTTGATTGGTTTCGTAACCCTGGTCTGGTTCGTAACAGCTTTAACTGGACCAGCCAGCGCAGAAGCACCTTACACCGATTACGTAAAGGCGCTGAAGCAGTGCAGAAAAGCGTTGAAAAAACTCTCCAGTGAGGCGTTGGTGCTGCGAACAGAATTAAAAACTCAAGAAGATGCGCGTCGCACTATCCATAATGCCTTTGTAGGACAAGAGCCGCGCACCCTCACAAAGAGTAAAGCCAAGCAATGGACTACCGAATTCAAGAACCCGAATCTCGAGTTCAACAGGACGATAAAAGAGTATCAAAATAAATGCAAAAGAGTGGAAGCAATCATTAAAGGCAGATTAATTCTGGGCGAGTAGTAAAGCGCCTTAAAATTAAAATGCTAACTGGTCTATCAGATAGCGGTCCGCCGACTGAATATGCGCGTCTATATACGAGCCCCACTCATTTTTTATTTGGGCTGTTCAGTTGGAATCAAAACCGCTGATGACTGCTGGATAGATGTAAGTTAAAGGGTTACCCCAGTTTTCGCAATGGTGGGGTTTGGTCTTATAATGTAAACCGGCCGTGATCCGTTTGCCTAAATTGAACAGACCAAGATTCCACCATCTATCCGGCCGATAGAATCCTGAGATACGTGGCAATGTATTTATTATAGTCAGCCAGTTTCTCGGCCCCGCGCGGTCCTTTCAGGCCGTTCCTGGCATAACTGTCCACAGCATTGGCGTAGTAAAGTACCGACAGTGATTCTCGGCGGGTGATTTCTCCGCGTTTGAACAGCTTATATCCACTGCCGCGAATTTTTTTCACGATATCTTTTTTATCCTTGTTGTCCATCCCGGCTTTCTCCAGATACTTGAAAGCGACCGCGTACGATTCGAAAAAGGGTTTCAGCAGCCCCGCGAAAAACACCAGTTTTTTATATCCGGAGGATGTGATGTTGTAGGTGTCCGGCAGGGTGGGGTGCGGGATAATGATAGCATCGTCGATAAAGGCTTTCACGGTTTTACGCACCAGAAATGCCGGCGGCCGTTCCGGGTCGGGTGTAAACTCATTGATGAACAGATCCTGCAAGAAGGTGTAGTTTTCATGGAGGTTGGCGGCACTGAACTGAAAAGCGTCTTTCTCGCGGATCAGCAAGGCGGTAAACGCTGCCGGGATAAAAGCGTTGATGATGGAATTTTTGTAATAATCCAGTTCCGTGCGCTTTTTACTGTTTATATGGTAGTGGATGTGGAGAGCCGCTTCCGCCTCGGCCTCTTCCAGGCCATGGGGATCGATCAGCTTGCGTTTGATATAATCCACCAGGGCATTATTTAGAGCGGCTTCGGGGTTCGTTACCATGGAGTCGGAAAACTGAATCTGGCGCGCGGTGAGATGGGTCAGGCCGGTTTCCATCTGAAAATCCAGTTCTTCCTGGGTGACCTGGCTGTCGTTGTGCAAGATCGCGCAGGCCGCCAGGGCATGGGGCGTGGCCACGGCGTCCGCGTTGATAGCCGACAGGATACGCTGCCCCAGGTTACGGCAGAAAAGGTTCTGCCGTTTCCCATCCATGTTCTCTAAAGAGAGCCCCTGCGTTATCATCAGGTCGCTGAGCAGGAAGGGTTCGTGGAAGTTGACGTAAATGCGCCCATACCGCCGTTTCAGGGCCTTGCGCGCTTTGAGCATCTGTTCCAGGTTTTCCGGGGCCTTGCTATGGCCTTCCACTTCGCTGATATAGGCCTGTTCTTCGGGGACCCGGTCGTAACCGATAAATACCGGCACAAAGGACATGTCTTCGCAGGCGCCCTTCTTCAAGGCGTTGAGCAGGATGGTCAGCATGCCCAGTTGGGGCGCATAAAGCTTCCCGCTGCGGCTGCGGGTGCCTTCGATGAAAACACCGATATTGTAGCCATTGATGAGGATCCGGCGGATGTATTCGGAAAGTACCTTGGCGTAAAACACGGCCTTGAAAGAGCGCCGTACGAAAAAGGCCCCTAAACGCCGGAACAGGGCCCCCATGGGCCAGAAGGCAAGATTGCGCCCGGCAAAAAACAGCGGAGTGGGCAGGTCATGCCGGTATAGGATATGGGCCACGAGCAGCGAATCGAGATGACTTTTGTGACAGGGGATGAAGATCACCGGTCCCTTACGGGCGGCACTTTTAATGCTGTTCAGGGCCTGGGTGTTGATGGTGACCCCATCGAACATCGTATTGAGCAACCACTGCACCACCGTGGCCCCGCCCTTGATGACGGCCGGGTTGGGTTTTGCCGCGATTTCGTCGAGGTAGGCCAGGGCTTCGGCTTGGACCCGGTAGCGGGTTTTCTCCCGTCGCTGGGCATACTTGCGCATATAGGCCTGGATCTCATCTCCCGTGAGGATGCTTTGCTTCAGTTCGGTATCCGTGCGTCTGACCGGTCCGGTGATCGCCCGGCGGTGCCGGTTTACCTGGGTGAGCAGGTCGCGTCTTAAAATCCGGGCGGCATGGTTGGTGGAGATGCCGCGAATGCCCAAATCATTGAGGAAGTCCTTCAAGTTCACCGGGTCGGTAATTTCTATAAATGCTTTTCCCGGGTTTTTGAAGATCGTTGCCAGACGTCTCAATATCCCCGGGTCCTGCTCCGGACCGAAGAAGACGTCCACTATGGATGGTATGGCCGGCAGCGGCGCTTTTCCAAAGAATATCACCTGGGGTACCAGGAATATCGGCCGCTGGGTCTCCTGCTGGAGCTGCAGTAAAAACGCGAAAGGGTCCGTTTCCGATTTCACAAAGCGTCGGCGAAAGTCGCGTTTGCTGACCAGGGACAAAAAGGCGGCTTTGCCCTTCTTCAATTCGCCGGCCAGGTAGCCGTTATCGAGCGGCGAAAGCAGTTCCTTCTTTTTTACCAGCCGCAAGCTGCCGGCCAGCATGATGCGCAGCATCCGCAACACCGGCTGCAGAAAAAGAATGCTGTAGTAGAAACCCAGGGTCGGATAAGGCAGGCCCATTTGCCGGTAGCGCATGTAGTAGAGCAGATACTGAAAGCTGCTTTTTTGTTTGGCGACATAGACGGTAATGGCGTCTTCGGGCAGCTTGTTTAGAACGGCGAGCTGCTCATCTTCAATCCTGATTCCCGAAAAAAAACGCTCCAGGAAAAAGCCGGTCAAAAAGCCGGGCTTGTCCGGCAGTTCCAAGCTGTAGTGATTATAAGTCCCCTGGAGGAACCTTATGATCCAGTTCGTTTTAGAAGGCATGGTTAATATAGGCTATTAGGCTGTAGGCTGAAGACTGAAGGTCAAGCCTCGAACCTGATCGGGCCTGCCGGCGTTATCGATCGTTTTCTTTGCGGCCATGATGGACCAGCATTAATTTTTCCACGATGAGCTGTTTGAGGCTTTCCATGGCGGTCAGCGCCATTTCATACTCCTCAATCTCTGCGGCCTTGCGAATGGTCGCCAGGTAGCTCTCCATGGTCTTTTTGTCTGTGGTGGACAGAGACGTCTGCTTTTTCATGGTTTTTTCCCTACCAGCGACGCCAGGCGGGCCGGTGTATCCTCACACCCGCTGTCAGTTTCAGCGTAATGCAGGATATCCAAAGTTGCAAAAGCGTCCCGCAGTTCGTTTGCCTCGAGCAGATATTCTCTTTTGAAGCCCCTGTCCAGTGCTTTATTGGATGCATGCATAAAAGTTTCGAAGATAAGCAGGCCGCCTGGTTTCAAGGCCCTGATAATTTGAGGAAAAAGCCGTCGATTGAGGTATCGTAGATTGACAATCAGGCTATAGTGGGCAACCGTCAGATCAAAGACGTCGAGATCGGTGCAGATGACTCGGATACCCGGATGCCGTTTTGCAAATTGCGCCAGGGCCACATCCGATATATCCACGGCGTCCACCTGAAAACCCGTGTTCGCCAGGTAAAGGCTCACTGCCCCGGTACCACAGGCAATGTCCAGGGCGAGGCCGGCGGGCGCGTGACCGCAGAAATCCCGGACGATATCAGGAATCAATTTTCCCGGGGCTTTTTCCGCGTGTTTTTTATTCCACTTTATTCGATCTTGCTTCAATCCTTTTACCCAGATTTGTTGGTGGCAGGTTGCGGCCCGCTACCCTTATCGGCCGAAAGTTCCTGCGCGAGATATTTGGCTAAAAATTCACGGGTAGTGGCATTGATATCCAGATTGTTCAGATTTTTGAAAGGTATCCAGGCCGCCTGAGCGGCATCGTCGCCCGGCATGAGATCTCCATCCAGGTATTCGGCGGCCAGGTCCACTATAATATAGTGAAAACGAATGGCACCTTCCCGGTCATGTTCAATAAAATCGAAGGTATAAACCGGCTCCCGGGCCACAATGCGGATGTTGGTTTCTTCGAAAATCTCCCTTTCTGCCGCCTGCTGGAGACTTTCACCCAGCTCCACGCTGCCGCCGGGTATGGCCCACTTGCCGTTCGAGGGCGCTTTCCCACGTTTTACCAAAAGGACCGCTCTGTCTTTAAGGACGATGGCGCCCACGGCCACGCGGGGTGTCTGCGGATAACGGGTGTCGACTGCATTCATTGGATTTATTTCGTTTGTCACCTACAGCACTTCAGATCGTTTTAATCATCTGGCATGCAGTGAAATATATTAGAAGCAATCTCAAGAAACCGATTTTGGTTCAAGCTACGGCGGACGCTACAGTCGAACCGGAGGTGCCGGCGCAGCCAATGCCCATCGTGGTAAATACCCCAGTATTTCGAGAGGTTGGTCCGCCCTACCATTAGCTATATTCCTGACGGAGGCGATTTACTCGCCAATTTAGCGTTCAACGCCGAAACGGGGCCAAAAGACTTTTTTGAGATTGCTTCTACAACCACTCTGCCAGAGCCGCCGGTGTGACGGCCAGCAACTTGGCGCCGGCTTCGCTCAGTTCATGGGAGGTTCGCAAGCCCCAGAGCGCACCGACCGGATACATCCCGGCTGCCTGGGCCGTCTGCATGTCTACGGGCATATCCCCCATGAAGATGCATTCTTCCGGTTCTACACCCATTTGCCCGGCCATTAATTCTGCGCCCAGGGGGTCGGGTTTTTTAGGAGTATTGGGTCGCGCGCCATGAACGGCTGCAAAGATTTCCGGGAGTAGGAAATGATCGACAGTGGCCTGGGTGGCATCATCCGGCTTGTTGGACAAAATGCCCATTTTGAGTCCGATCGCCTCGCAGCGGTTAAGCAGGCTGGCAATACCGGGATAGGGGCGGGTTTTGGCCGCCCAGTTCCGGCTGTAAACCTTTTGCATGGCAGCCAGGCATATCTTGAGATTCTCCGGCCGGCGCCTATCTTCAGGAAGCGCCCGTTTTACCAGGACATCCATACCGTCGCCGATAAAGTATCGATAGGCTGCCACAGGGTGGGGGGGGAATCCGGCCTTCTCCAATACCATGTTCATCGAGTCGGCAATGTCTGCCATGCTGTCCAGGAGGGTGCCGTCCAGATCGAAAATAATCGCTTTGAATCGGCTCATGCATCTTCACATAACGGTAAATGGATGGGGACTCAACGTTTTTTTAGCTGAGCGGTTTCCAGAGGGTGGCAGATGAAGGTGGTCTTCAGGGGCGCAAATATAATTTCAGTAGGTCTATCATTCTGCAATGACCTGCCAGACGGTCAGGCTGCGATCCGCTCTTGCAGCCAGGCCGTTAGAGCAGCGATGACTGTTTGCCGATCCGCTGCCGTTTCGTTATAGATTTCGTGGAAAAGATCTTGGAAGACGGTCAATTGCCGGTCCGGCATCACCAGCTGTTCAAAAAAATGCTCCACCGCCTTGGTACTCACCAGGCGGTCATCACTGGCGGCCTGTATCAAAGTGGGTAGTTGCAGTTCGGCGGCATGGTTGAAAACCTGCTCGATGGCCGTCATAAATTGAACGTACCAGTTGGTGGTAACCCGGTCATGGACCAGTGGATCGGCCATATAACGCGCTACCGTGTCCGGATCGCGGCTGACATGATGAGGATCGAGTTCATTGTTGATACCCAGCCGGGGCGCCACGCGTGCCAAACAGCGCAAGGCTACTTTTTTATAGGTCGGCACGTGTGCGGCTACGCCTACGGCCGGTGACGAGAGAACCAGGCCGGCAAGCCGTTCCTGATATTTCAGGGCCGTCAGGATGGAAACCAGTCCGCCCATACTATGCCCCAGCAGGAACAGGGGTGCCTTATCCGCATGTTCTATCCGGGCCTGATCCAGGATGTCGCCGACGTCCCGAGCGTAATCATCAAAAGAGTCGACATGCCCTCGTTTTCCGCCCGACTGACCGTGTCCTCTCAAATCAAGGATCCAGAAAGAAAAACCAATGTCGGCCAGGTGATCTGCCAGTTCCAGGTAACGACCTGAGTGTTCACCCAGACCGTGGACGATCACCATGCGGGCTTTTTCAGCATCAGCCCGATAGCGCCTGAAAAATAGAGGTGGATGTTGAGCACGTTCCAGTATCGTCTCAGATAGATCAGCAGCACGCATTGATAGGCTCCCCCTCGTCTAGAAGCTATCTCAGAAAACAGATTTTGGCCCAAGGTGCGGCGGTCGCGAGGAGCCCCGCATTGCGGGACTTCCCGCTGAATATATTCCTCAAAAGTGGGTCGTAAACCTGAGGAATACATCAGGTATTTTGAGGTTTTATTCTGAGCGCCCAACGCCGAGATTGGGTCAAAAGAGTTTTATGAGGTGGCTTCTTAGTCCTCCCCCGATGACCAACGATTGGCACGGGGTATTAACAGCGCCGATTCCGACTGTCAACTAGATTAAATTTGATGCGGCTCACGGCTTGGATCGCGATAGTGATTCTTTCTGCCAGATCGGCAAGTCTTCCGGGACATCAACATCCGCCAATTCCTCCAGCAAACGTGATTGCAAGCCAGCGGCAGCAACCAGTTGCAGCGTCTTATCCAGAACAGTGGCCGCGCCCCACTGAGGGCCCTGGAACAATTGGCGGCCGGCTGCAAATGCTCGGCGCTGCATGCCGATCAGATAGTATCCGCCGTCACGGGAAGGACCAAACACCACGTCGGCCTGGTCCAGGCCAGCGTAGGCGTTTTCAATGGTGCTGGCGGCAATGCCGGGAATATCGGTACCCATGAGAACGGCCTGGGCGACACCCTTTTTAAAGGCGCTGGCGAATGCCTGAGACATCCGGACGCCCAGGCTGCCGTTGCCTTGGGGCTGGTAATCATATCCGGCGCCCAACCACGCCTGCATCCGGTCCCGATCACCACCTTCAAATCGAATTTCAACGTTCAATGCGGGAAACAGTTGGGCCCGTCTGACCCGCTTGAGGGCATGCTCAGTCATTTGGCGTTGGAGCCGGGCAGCACCCTCAGCTCCCAATACGGGGATCAGGCGGGTCTTGGTGACCCCCGCCAAAGGAAAACGAGTGAATATGATTAACCGGCGATTCACGGAATTCTCCAGTGTGACAACTGCGTTGCTGTCTTCGACAACTGTCTATATCAATCTGAAATTAAAGTCAAATTGACTCTATCGGCTGCCATGAGCAAGGGTGGCGGGCAGCGCACGCCAGGAACCCTGCGGTCATCTCGTATGGCACATCCAGGGTCCCGTGGCCGTGGGCCCGCTACAATTCCGGGCGCCCTCGGAAGGGGCGTATTCGGCTTGACACCACTATATTTTTATTTATAGTCTTGCCGAAATTTGTAGTATATAAAGATGATTGCCTGGGCAAAGCAGCAATTGGCGAGCAGCACGCATGTTCCAACCCGGCTAGCGCTGTGACCCGATTCCCGGGAATCAATCCATGTGAATATCCTGTGCGGGTATAGATTAAAAGGGAGTCAGTATGAAAAGAACATGTTTAACCTGCCTTCTTATCCTGATGGGGCTCATCATGTTTGGGGCGCCGCTTGCGGCGGTGGCTGGTCCGGCCACCGAGGCGGTCCGGCAACCGATCAATGACGGGATTGCGCTGTTGCGAGATCAAGCGGTTGAAACCGATGACCAGCGACGCGAGCAAGCGGACAGAATCTGGGAGATCCTGAGCCAGGCTTTTGACCTAAAGTTGATCTCGGCGCTGGCTCTGGGTAGCAAGAGCTGGAAAAGATTTTCACCTGCAGAGCGCGCGGAATTTATCGATGTCTTTACCCGGTTGCTGGGCAACACCTATATCACCAAGATACAGGGGGAATATAAGGATGAGGAGGTATTGTTTGTCGGAGAAGAAGTGGTTTCGAAAAAAAAGGCCGTTGTAAAAACCATTATCAAAAGACAGGATATCGAAATTCCGGTAAATTTCAAAGTGCGCTTTAAAAAAGGCGAGTGGAAGGTTTACGATATCAATGTCGAAGGCATTGGCCTGGTATTGAATTATCGCCGCCAGTTCAACACATTCCTGTCGAAAAAGGAGGAAACCCCGGGAAGCCTGATAACCGAACTGAAAGGTAAGCTTGAGCCCAAAGCGAGCGAGAATTGAATCGTCTTAAAATTATAGTAATATTAGGCGTTATGTTGCTTGCCGGGCCGGTTGTATTGCCGGCTCCTTTTTTTGCAGCTGAGACCGCGGATACCGAGTCTAAGTCAGGCCGCGAAGTTGAGGATGAGGAACTCATCGAAGATGAGGAGTTCCTGGATGATGAGGAGTTCCTGGATGATGAGGAATTTTCAGACGAAGATCTGGCGCCGGGCGGCAGTGACGCGGTGGCTGTGCCGGACCCGCTGCGACCCGTCAACTATGCCATCTACCTTTTCAACGATAAAGTCTATTTCTGGGCCCTCAAGCCGGTAGCCAAGGGATATAGGGTGGTCGTACCGGCTGAGATCCGTATTTGTACCCTTAATTTTTTCAACAACTTATGGGCGCCAGTCCGTTTCACTAATTGCCTGCTGCAGGGCAAGTTTAAAAATGCGGCCGGAGAGTTCGGTAAGTTTTTCATCAACACCACCGTCGGGGGGCTGGGCCTGGGGGATGTGGCCCAGCGTTACCCGGAACTCAACCCGCCGGAGGAGGATTTTGGACAGACTCTGGGCTACTGGGGGTTCGGGAACGGCTTTTACCTCGTTTTGCCGGTGCTGGGACCTTCCACGCTGCGCGACGCGGTTGGCCGCTTGGGCAATTGGGCCGTGGATCCGCTTTCCTACATAGAACCCTGGGAGCCCTCCCTCGGGGTTTGGGCCCTCAAAAATGTGAACTCGACCTCTTTCAGGATAGGCGACTACGAGACCATCAAGGATGCGGCCATCGATCCTTATGGGGCGTTCCGGGATGGGTACATACAGTTTCGCCGGACAAAGGTCGCCCAATAGGGGGAGACCGGCCACAGGGGGCATCTTTTGGCCCGGGGCTGCGGTCTCGCCTTTTTCCACCCCTCAACGTAGCCCGCTACGCCTCGGGCTGCAAAAATGGCTGCGGTCTTGCCTCGAACCAAAAGCTACCCCCTGTGGCCGGTCTCCACGATTTAGACAGGGGGCATCTTTTGGCCCGGGGCCGCGTTCTCGCCTTTTTCCATCCCTCAACGTAGCGCGTTACGCCTCGGGCTGAAAAAATGGCTGCGGCCTTGCCCCGAACCAAAAGCTACCCCCTGTGGCCGGTCCCCGCAATTTAGGCAGGGGGCATCTTCATATACGAATACCCTTATTACACGATGACGGATCGGCCCAGAGCGGCGTTTTCACATTTTTTAGATCCTCAACATAGCGTCTGCTATGCCTGCGGTCTCAAAAACGTTCAAGCCTTGCTCTGAACCAAAAGCTACTACTTGTGTGCGAACACCGCGTTAAGATAGGTCATCCTCATGTACGGTGTAGCTTTCAGGAGAAGACGGATTGGCCCGGTGCTGCTTTCCCGCCTTTTATCAGCCCTCAATTTTTGGCACACCCCGTTAATCTCGGTTTCTTTCCACCTTAAAATGGGACGATATTGGATTGTTGAACGGTTTAAAATGGGCCTTTAAATTTGATTCATTTATTGGGTCTGATTTCGCCTGCCAGGGGATGCAAAAGGACAAATACCTTGATAGAAAAATAGCCCGTAACTGCCCGGTTTTATTCTTGACAAACAGTTTGAATTTAATATGTTGAGGGGTCACGTTGATATAATAACCCAGAAGCGGTTTCAAAACCTTCAATCGGGTTCAAGGCAAGGCGGCCGTGAGGTTCAACCTGGAGGAATACGCGAGCATTTTTTGGTTAACGCGGGAGGTTGCGCCTATCGGCTTTAAACCCGGCACTTCGCGCTGAACTGAACGTCCAACATCGAAATTGGGCTCGCGGGGAGGTTTTGAAACCGCTTCTAATCAAAAGCCGAGGGAGAGATAATGAAAGTTTTGGTAAGCGACATGCTGGGTGAGATCGGGATCGAAATGTTTGAAAAGGAAGCGGGTATCGAGGTGGATTTGAAGACCGGCCTGTCCCCGGAGGAATTGAAAAGCATTATCGGGGGGTATGACGGTTTGGTGATCAGAAGCGCCACCAAGGTTACCGAGGATCTCCTTTCGGCGGCTGACAACCTCAAAGTCGTAGGCCGGGCCGGCATCGGGCTGGACAATGTTGATATTCCCGCAGCCTCCAAGCGCGGTGTCGTCGTGATGAATACACCCGGTGGAAATGTGGTCACCACTGCCGAGCATGCGATTGCCATGATGCTGTCTTTATCCCGCAACATCCCCGAAGGCACGGCCTCCCTCAAGGATGGACGCTGGGATAAGAAAAAGCTGCAAGGCCGTGAGATTTATAACAAAGTCCTGGGCATCATTGGTTACGGCAAGATCGGTTCCATTGTCGCCGACCGCGCCCGGGGGCTCAAGATGAAAGTTCTTGTGCACGATCCCTTCGTGGCTCCCGACCAAGTAGAAAAGGCGGGGTTCGAATTTGCATCCTTGAATGACTTGTATGCCCAAGCCGATTATATCTCCATCCACGTGCCGAAACTGAAGGACACCATCGGTCTGATTGATAAAGACGCTTTTGCCAGGATGAAAGACGGGGTGATGCTGGTCAACTGTGCCCGGGGCGGCATCGTCAATGAAGCGGATCTCTGCGAAGCCATGCAGTCTGGGAAGGTGGCCGGAGCGGCCCTGGATGTTTTCAAAACCGAGCCGCCGGAAGAATCGCCCCTGTTTGCTCTCGAGCGCTTTATCTGCACGCCGCACCTGGGGGCTTCGACCCGTGAAGCCCAGACCAATGTTGCGGTAGCCGTAGCCGACCAGATTATCGATTATTTGAAAAACGGTACCATCCGAAATGCGGTCAATGTTCCTTCGGTAACGGGTGAACTGCTTGAAAAGCTGGGTCCCTTTCTGGATATCGGCGACAAGATCGGCTGCCTGCAGGCCCAGTTGCTCTGTGGGCCCCTCAAAGAGGTTGTTATCGAATATGTAGGTGATTTCAAGGAGATGGACCTCTCGCCGGTTACCACGGCTGCCTTGCGGGGCCTGCTTTTGCCCGAAGTCAAGGACGGCGTCAACTTCGTTAATGCTCGCATCATTGCCAAGGAAAGGGGCATCAAGGTTACCGAGACCGAAACGGCTGATTCCGATGAATATAATAACATGATCACGGTGAAGGTGGTTTCCACCGAAGCGACCAGCACTGTGTCCGGAACGATTTTTGGAAAACGGGACCCCCGGATTGTACGGATCAATTCATTCCGGTTGGAAATGGTCCCCACTGGTCACCTGGCCCTGATTTACAACATAGACAGACCGGGTTCCATTGGTGAGATCGGGACCACCCTGGGCAACCACAGTATCAACATCGGCCGGATGCAGGTGGGGCAGGAAGAGCAAGGCGACAACAATATTATCTTCCTGTGTACGGACACCCCCATTCCGGATGAGGTGTTCAGCGAACTCCGGGACCTGGCATCGGTCAAAACAGCCATTCCGCTCGAATTTTAGAGAAATCAGACGGTTATTAAGACGCCGTTTTTCAGGGGAGGGAATATCATGACAGAGCAGAAAGACGATCAGCAGGGATTCATCATGAAGGATGCACCTGAAGAGACCGTGGCAGAAGATGCGGCCCAACCGGAAGATCATATTCCGCTGCCGGAGATCAATTTTTCCATCTTCGTGGTTTCCCTGAATGCGTCCGCCCTCATACACCTGGGGCTGATGGAGGATCCCATCCAGGGGGAAAAGGTCAAAAACCTGGAGCTGGGCAAACAAACCATCGATATCCTGGTGATGCTTGAGGAGAAGACCAAGGGCAACCTGTCTACCGAGGAGGAGAAGCTGCTGCAGAACATCCTGTATGATCTGCGCATCAACTATGTAAAGCAGAGTCAGTAGTGACCGGCCCCCTGACGCTCAGGTCGCCTGCCAAGATCAACTTGTTTCTCAAAATTACCGGGAAACGGCCGGACGGTTACCATGAACTTGTGTCGCTCATGTGCGGCATCAGTCTTGCGGATCGGATTGTCCTGAAGCCAGGAAAAGAAGCTATTTCGGTGGCTTGTGAATACCCCGGCGTCCCGGAGGATGCGACCAATCTGGCCGCCCGCGCGGCGGCAGCATTTTATGAACGCCACCGGGTGCCGGAAAGGGTGGCCATTGAAATTGAAAAGCAGATTCCGGCCGGTGCCGGTTTAGGGGGTGGCAGCAGCAACGCCGCGACGGTATTAAAGGGTTTGAACGCGTTCTATGGCCAGCCGCTGACACCCACGGAGCTCTCCGAAATAGGCGCGACCATTGGCGCCGACGTTCCGTTTTTCCTGTTTAACCGGCCGGCCCTGGCAACCGGAATTGGCGAACGGCTGACCGCATTTGAAGGGCTTGACCGCCGCAAGGTTTTGGTGATCTATCCCGGATTTGGTATTCCGACTGCGGACGTATACAAAAAACTAAATTTGGGATTGACAAAATGTGAAAATCACCTTAAATCATTTCTTTTAAAACAGAATGGGTTTATATCGGCCCAGCATTTGTGCAATGATTTGGAAACAGTTGTAATTCCACGATATCCTGAAATTGCAGCTGCAAAAAAAAAGTTGATTGAGAATGGGGCAGAAGGGGCGCTGATGTCCGGCAGCGGCTCAAGTATTTTTGGGCTTTTTGCCGAATCCCAGACCGCCCAAACGGCCGCAGAGGCCTTGGCCCCTCAATATGGTGGTGCGGTTTTCTTGGCGGATCTCCTGGTTTAATGAACCAGGTGCCATCAAAACGCCCGATTTTTCTTTGTTTAATCTCAGGTCTCAAGCATGGGGCGTCGTCAAGTGGCAAGACACAGGGTTTTGGTCCCTGCATTCGTAGGTTCGAATCCTACCGCCCCAGCCAACAGTTACCAAACGGATGTAAAGTCCGTTTTATAGTTGAGGCAGCGAAACATAAACCCGAGCCAAGGATGAACCATGACTGATTTTGGCATATTTTCAGGAAATTCGAATCCGGTTCTGGCCAAGAAGATATGCGACTACCTGAATGTGCCCATGGGGGGTGCCAAGGTCAAGACGTTCAGCGATGGCGAGATCCAGATCGAAATCGAAGAAAATGTGCGCCTGAAAGACATTTTCGTGGTTCAATCCACCTGCGACCCGGTGAACGACAACCTGGTGGAATTGTTGCTGATGATCGATGCTTTCAATCGGTCTTCCACCAAGCGGATTACCGCGGTGATTCCTTATTACGGCTATGCCCGACAGGACAAGAAAGTCGCACCCAGGGTACCCATCAGTGCTAAGCTGGTGGCGGACCTGATCTCCACGGCCGGGGCGGATCGGGTCATCACCATGGATCTGCATGCGGGGCAGATCCAGGGGTTTTTCAGTATACCGGTGGACAACCTGTTTGCCGCCCCAGTGACGCTGAAACACATAAGGAGCAATTTCGATCAGGAGAATCTGGTCATTGTCTCTCCCGATGCCGGCGGGGCGGAAAGGGCCCGGGCCTTTGCCAAACGCCTGGGGGCCGGCCTGGCGATCATCGACAAACGCCGCTCGGCGCCCAACGTGGCCAAGGCGATGTCGGTGGTCGGGAACGTTCAAGATAAAGTTGCCATGATCCTGGATGACATGGCTGATACGGCCGGGACTCTGACCCAGGCTGCCAGTGCGCTCATGGAACACGAGGCCCGCGAGGTGCATGCGGTCTGCAGCCATGCCGTGCTGTCGGGTCCTGCGGTAGACCGGATTGCCGATTCGCCGCTGAAATCGCTGATTGTGACGGATACCATCCCGCTCAGCGACAAGGCGGCCGTGTGTGACAAAATTGAAGTGCTATCCATTGCGGAACTTGTTGGCGAAGCCATCATACGCAGTACAACAGGCGATTCAGTAACGTCGCTTTTTGTATAAATACCACGTTAAGGAGGAAACATTTTGGAGTTACTTGAACTAAAAGCCGTTAACAGGACCGATTCAGGCAAAGGCCAGGCCCGGACGCTACGCCGGGAGGGCCGCCTGCCCGCGGTTCTGTACGGACGCAATACAGATCCGGTGATGCTGTCAATCAATCTCAGCGAACTGGAAGACATTACCAAAGGCGGCTCTGCCGGCCAGGCCCTCTTGAGCATTTCAGTCGAGGGGGAGAAAAAGCCGCGTACAGCCATGATTAGAGAGTTGCAGATTTCACCGCTGAGCCGTGACTATCTGCATGTCGATTTCTATGAAGTGGATATGAAGAAAAAGATCAACATCATGGTACCGGTGACCACCACCGGCAAGTGTATCGGCATCGAGATGGGCGGTATGACCCAGCTGATTCGGCGTGAGCTCGAAGTCCTGTGCCTGCCTGACAACGTACCGGAACACATTGAGATCGATATTACCGATCTGAACATCGGCGATTCGGTTCACGTGGAAGATGTCCAGCTGGAAGGGGATATTGAGATCCCCCACGATGTCGACTTCACCATTTTGACCATCCTCAGCGCCAAGATGAAGGAAGAGGAAGTGGAAGAAGAAGAGCTCGAAGAAGGCGAAGAGGGCGTTGAAGAAGGCGAAGAGGCGGAAGCCGAAGGCGAAGAAACCGCCGAAAAAGAAGAGTAGTTTTGGAATTGGGCCGACCTGTGACGGAGGACTTCTTATACAACGAGCCTCCGCAGATCAAGCTCATTGCGGGCCTTGGTAACCCCGGGCCCGATTACCGGGATACCCGGCACAATATAGGTTTTCGGGTGGTGGATACCCTGGCCCGACGTTACACTATCGGGTGGGATTTCTCGGAGCCCGGACTTGAGTTTGGCCGGGGGGCCGTTAAAGGCCGCGCTGTACAGCTGCTCAAGCCGCAGCGCTACATGAATCGCAGTGGGCCGCCGGTAGTCGCTTTTTTAGAAAAATTTTGCATATCACACAGGGAGATATTGGTCATCCATGATGATATCGACCTGGAATTTGGAAGATTAAAAATAAAAAAGAAAGGGGGCGATGGCGGACACAAAGGTATAAGATCAATGATAGATGCCTTTGGAACCGGAGATTTCGCAAGACTCCGCGTGGGCATTGATCATCCCGGAGAAGAGGTTGATGTGGTGGACCACGTCCTGGGGCAGTATAACGACCGGGAGGCGGGAAACCTGGCAGAATTCATCAACCGGGCTTCGAAAGCTTCAGTTACGGTGCTTTGCGACGGTGTCAACGCAGGTATGAATCAGTTTAACCGTAAAAGCGCCACAAATTTTTAACATTTTCAATATGGAGGTAAGCATGGAAGTATTGTTGAGCAATATCCCGTTGGTATGCACACTCACCGGTGTTGTGGGAATTATTTTTGCCCTCATCCTGGCAATGGCTGTTAAGAGTGCCCCCGCGGGTAACGAAAGAATGCAGGAAATTGCCGGCGCAATCCAGGAAGGCGCGGTTGCCTACCTGAATCGCCAGATGAAATCCATGGGTATTACCGGGATTATCATTTTCGCAGTTATTTTCGCTACTTTGGGCGCCAAGACTGCCGCTGGATTTGCCGTAGGCGCCATCGCGTCCTTTTTCGCAGGCTACATCGGCATGCGCGTATCCGTTCTGGCCAACGTCAGGACCGCCGAAGCTGCCCGAAACGGCATGGCGGCCGGCCTGTCCATGGCTTTCAGGGGCGGTACCGTGACCGGTATGATCGTAGCCGGCCTGGCGCTCACTTCTGTTGCCGGTTTCTATATGTTTACGCACGACATCATGGCCCTGGTTGCTCTCGGATTCGGCGGCAGCCTGATCTCTATCTTCGCCCGTCTGGGCGGCGGCATCTTCACCAAGGGTGCGGATGTAGGCGCCGACCTGGTAGGTAAAGTCGAAGCCGGTATTCCCGAAGACGATCCACGCAACCCGGCCACTATCGCCGACAACGTGGGTGACAATGTGGGTGACTGTGCCGGTATGGCCGCAGACCTTTTTGAAACCTACGCGGTAACCGCCGTAGCTGCCATGCTGATCGGCAGCCTGCTGTTCCCCAAAAATGCTATGGCGGTTGAATTCCCGCTGATTCTCGGCGCCATCTCCATTATCGCTTCCATCCTCGGCAGCTTTATGGTCAGACTGGGCAGCAGCGGATACGTAATGGGCGCCCTGTACAAAGGCATGTTTGGCTCCGCCATCCTGTCCGCCATTGCGTTTTACTTTGTCACCATGAAGTACATGGGCAATGTGGGCGATCTGACTGCTATCAACATTTACTACTGTACCCTGATCGGCCTGATTCTCACCGTGGTCATCGTTATCATTACCGAGTACTACACCGGTATTTATGCCCCGGTTAAGAGAATTGCTGACGCGTCCACCACCGGACATGGTACCAACATCATCGCCGGCCTGGCCGTCTCCATGCAGGCCACCGCGCTGCCGATCCTGGCCATCTGCCTGAGCATCTTCCTGGCGTTCAAATTTGGCGGTCTTTACGGAATCGCCATGGCAGCCATGTCCATGCTCTCCATGACCGGTATGGTTATTGCCATTGACGCCTACGGCCCGATCACCGACAACGCCGGTGGTATCGCCGAAATGGCCGAGATGGACGAGAGTGTTCGCGCGATTACCGATCCGTTGGATGCTGTTGGTAACACCACCAAGGCCGTAACCAAAGGGTATGCCATCGGCTCCGCCGGTCTGGCCGCCCTGGTTCTGTTCGCAGCCTACGTCCAGGAATTCGCCATTCACGGCGGCACTGCCGACATCCGTTTTGACCTGGCCGACGTAAACGTTATCCTGGGTCTCTTCATCGGCGGTCTGCTGCCATACCTGTTCGCTTCCATCGCCATGGAGGCGGTTGGAAACGCCGGTGCCGCAGTTGTTGTTGAAGTCCGTCGCCAGTTTGCCGAGATCCCGGGCATCATGGAAGGGACTGCCAAACCGGATTATGCTGCTTGTGTTGACATTGTCACCAAGTTTGCTCTCAAAGAGATGATGGTTCCGGCACTTCTGCCGATAGCCGCTCCGCTGATCGTTGGCTTCCTGCTGGGCAAAGTCGCCCTGGGTGGTTTGCTCATCGGTTCCATTGTAACCGGCGTTTTCGTTGCGATCTCCATGACCACCGGTGGTGCGGCGTGGGATAACGCGAAAAAATACATCGAAGACGGCAACCTCGGCGGCAAGGGCTCCGACGCCCATAAAGCTGCCGTTACCGGCGACACCGTAGGCGACCCCTACAAAGATACTGCCGGCCCGGCCGTTAACCCGATGATCAAGATTCTGAATGTTGTGGCCCTTCTGATGGTTCCGTTCCTGATGTAATCTGGGCTTAGCAGTATTCAAATCTGTTCAACGTTAAAAGGATTGGCGCCCTTGGGGCGCCAATCCTTTTTTATTGAATGAACCCCAAAGGTGTGATATAAAGCATATTGTACAGAATTTTGAGGAAATTCCACCTAACAGCACTCAACCGCCAGTTGGCTTTCTTCAAGTACAACATCCAGCGACCAAGCAGCACATAACCATTTTTCACGGGTAAAACCAACGGGTAAAACCAAATGGATAAAAAAGACAACGGCAATCCGGCCTCCGAACCGCAGGGCGAGATTAAAAAATTCGAGGTTGGAGATCTGGCCGTGTATCCTGCCCATGGGGTGGGACGTATCGAAGCCATTGAGAGCCGGGACGTCAATGGTGAAACCCACGATTTCTATATCATGAAAGTGCTGGAAAACGGCATGGTTATAATGATTCCCACCTGGAACGTGGCTTCGGTTGGGTTAAGGGACATTATCGACGAGAAGGATGTGCCCAAAGTATACGATGTCATGAAGGGCAAACGCAACGCCAACCTGGAAAGCCAGACCTGGAACCGGCGCTACCGTGAATATATGGATAAGATCAAAACCGGTTCGCCCTATGATGTGGCTGAAGTTTTCCGGGATCTTTCCCTGCTCAAGTTTACCAAGGACCTCTCCTTCGGGGAACGCAAACTTTACGACACCGCCCAAATTCTCCTGGTCAAGGAGTTGTCGACTGCCAAGAATACAGATGAAGCTTCTATAGCCGCCGAATTGGATGCTCTGATCGAAGAGCAGCGACCGGTGGAGCCGCCTCCGGAATCTGAAGAAGCGTCATCTTAACAACAGGTGCTTCCCGGCACCGCACAGACATTGAACACTCCTCAACGTTCTCAAGACAGTCACCCCTTTTCTTTTGAGATATCTTCGTCCGACGTTGGCCTGCGCCTGGACGCTGTCATTGGTTCCCATGTTCCCGATTGTTCCCGTTCACACGCCGCCCGCCTGATCCGCGCCGGCTTGATCCGGGTGAACACCCTCCTGAAAAAGCCCGGTTACCGGGTAAAATGGGCTGATCGGGTGGACGGAGAAATGCCGCCGCCGGAAACCGTTGCTTTCGACCCGGAACCAATGGATCTCAATGTTCTTTATGAGGATCAAGACATCATCGTGATCAACAAGCCGCCGGGGTTGGTGGTCCACCCCGCACCGGGTCATTATTCCGGGACCCTCGTAAATGGTCTGCTGCATCATTGTCCGGACCTGGCACCCATTGCCGGCGAGATCCGCCCCGGCATTGTTCATCGCCTGGACAAAGACACGTCCGGGGCCCTCATTGCTGCTAAAAATGCTGCGGCCCTGGAACATCTGGCCGGGCAATTCAAGGACCGCACCGTGGTCAAAACCTATCTGGCGCTTGTCTATGGCGTCATGCCGCAAGACCAGGGCGAGATAGACCTGGCGGTGGGGCGTCATCCGACGGAACGCAAAAAAATGTCGGTGGCCAGTCGCCGGGGGCGTGCGGCGTTAACCCTTTGGAAAGTCAAGTCGTGTTTTAATGCGTGCAGTCTATTGGAGATCGACCTCAAGACCGGCCGGACCCATCAGATCCGAGTGCACTGTGCCGCCATCCACCATCCAATCATCGGAGACAGCCTCTATGGCGGCCGGACCGGCAGCCAGTACCGCCGCCAGGACGCAAAGTTGGATGCCCTGTCAAGGGGCGTTAAACGGCAACTGCTGCACGCCTGGCGGTTAACCCTGGACCACCCCTTGAGTGGCGAGCGGATGACCTTTGAGGCGCCTTTGGCGGAGGATATACAGACACTTCTGGATGGGCTTGAACAAAGCCAAAATCCCCAATAGGTTAATCTCTGAAGCAATGCGGAGGAAGACAATCCCCCTCCCTTGACGGGAGGGGTTAGGGGAGGGTGAAGGTCAAAGGAGGCCGCTTCCCCAGTCTATCCAGGCAGACCCACCAGCACTCCCACCCAACCTCCCCCGTCAAGGGGGAGGAGTAGACTGAGGGAGTGCAAAAGGGTTTTCAAAATCGAAATCGCCATCGGGATCGAAATCGAGGGGTCTCCGCTACGGTTTTCAATCCCGTCCCGATTTCGACTTCGGGTCCGATGATGGATCCCTACTCCTGATCCAGACAGATCGGGGATCATCAGCCCCATAGAAAAAGCAGATTAAGAGCAAGCGTAAGATTAAGAAAAAGAAAACGCCGCGATCAAATTGACTGCGGCGTTTTTGAATTTTAAACTGCCAATGTTAAGCAGCCCGCTCGTCGTCCTTGTCGTAGCAGATCCGGCAGCAGTTCAGGCAGCGGTTGGCTTCGTATTTGGCATCTTCTTCGGAAATGACCAGGTCCGCCTCTTCGAAGCATTTGATGCGGGCCGCCACGTCCATTTCAGGCATGGGGGTTCGTTTTTGCTTGCCCACCCCCGGAACCTCCTCAAAAAGTGATTCCGGTATGTGCTTCTTCAGCAGAGATTTCGGTACCGGCGGAATCGTGACCTCGACCGGCTCTTCCGCTTCTTCATCTTGTCCCATCAGGTAGAGATGGATGGAGCGGGCCGCGCGGCGGCCCCCGCCGATGGCTTCTACGACCAGGCTGGCGCCGGTGGCCGAGTCACCGCCTGTGAAGATATACGGGATGTTGGCCTGCAGGATTTCGGGATCGTTGTCGATGGTGCTCCAACGGGTCAGTTCCAGATCGGCCAGGTCGGCATCTTTGTCTTTAAAAGATGCATCCGGTCCCTGTCCAATGGCGGTCACCAGCATGTCGATATCCAGAAGGGTTTCAGATCCTTCAACCGGAACCGGGCTCCGGCGGCCGCTGGCATCGGGTTCGCCGAGTTCACATTTAAGGTACTCAAGGTTTGTGACCCGGCCGTTTTCATCGCCGATTACGCGGGTGGGGGCGGCCAGGAAATGGAAGTTGACCCCTTCGTGCTCGGCCGCTTCAATCTCAACCAGGTTGGCGGGCATTTCCGCACGGGTCCGGCGGTAGAGAATGGTCACCTCATCGGCGCCCAGTCGCACCAGGGTCCGCACACAGTCGATGGCCGTATTGCCGCTGCCGATAACCACGCACTTTTTCCCGATGGGAAAGCCCTTGGGATTTTCAGACTGCTGGTCGCTGGCAAAGGCGGTCAAAAAGCTGATGCCGGTGTAGCAACCCTCCAGATCTTCGCCATCCACTCGCAGCGAGTAGTCCTTCCAGGCGCCGATGCCGAGAAAGATAGCGTCATACCCGGCTTCCTTAAGGGTGGCGACGGTGAAATCCTCACCCATCTTCATGTTCATGCGGGCGTCGATGCCCAGATTCAGGATCCCGTCACATTCCCATTTCAGGACTTCTTTGGGCAGGCGGTATTCAGGGATGCCGTAGCGGATCATACCGCCCAGTTCCGGCATCATGTCGAATATGGTGACGTCGTGTCCGAGGCGGCGCAGGAAGAATGCGCAGCTCAAGCCGGCCGGACCGCCGCCGACCACGGCTACTTTCTTGTCGGTGGATGGCGCGCAGGAGATGGGCAGGCGGCTGCCGGAGTTCATCTCGTAATCAGCCGCAAACCTTTTGAGCTGGTTGATGGAGACTGGTTCGTCATCTTCGATATCCCGACGGCAGTAGTCTTCACAGGGGTGCGGACACACCCGGCCGCAAGACAGCAGCAGCGGGTTCCGTTCCCGAATGGTATGTACTGCGCCGGCATAATCCCCTTCGCGAATCTGAGAGATGTACTTGGGAATATTGATCTCGGCCGGACAGGTCTGGGCGCACGGGGCCAGGGCATCGTCTTCCTGGTTGAAATGGAGCAGCCGTTCGGACATGGTCCGGACGGTCAGGATATTTTTCGGGCAGGCCTTTTCACAGGCGCCACAGCCGACACACAGGGCTTCATCGACCACCGGAAAGCCGTTGGGGCCGATCTCGATGGCGTTGAAGATACACGAGCGCACACAGTCACCCATGCCCAGGCAGCCGACCTGGCACACCCGTTTACCGCCGTAAAGGGTACTTAAAGCGGCACAGGAGCTGACGCCCATATAGGCATACTGATTTTCGGCCCGATCGCCGCCTTCACAAAGATTACGGGACAACGACGCTTCGGCGGTTCCGGGGTCCATGCCCATCACCCCGGCCACAGCGGCCGCGGTATCGGGGCCGGCCACCACGCACACCGTGGGCAAGGCCTTGCCGTTGACGACAGCCACGGCGGCCGCCGAACAGCCGGCATAACCGCATCCGCCGCAGTTGGCTCCGGCCAGTTCCCCTTCGACTTCAGCAATCCGGGGATCTTCCCAGACATAGAATACTTTGGACGCTACACTCAGTACGGTGCCGCACAGGGCACCTACTCCCATCAGAACAAGAACGGCTTCAACCAAAATAACCTCCCTCGTATACGAGAAGCACTATTTTACACCATACCCTTGAATGCATAGAAAGCCAGTGAAAGTACCCCGGCGGTTACCAGGGCGATGGACGTATCCTGCAGTGGCTTGGGAACCCGGGCCAGGAGAATTTTTTCACGCAGCCCGGCAAAGATGATCAGGGCCAGTCCGAACCCAACCGCATAGGCAAAAGAAGCCACCAGGGCCTCCATAAAGGTGCGTTCAAAGTCGATATTGAGAACGCAGGCGCCGAACACGGCACAGTTGGTGGTGATCAGGGGCAGGAAAATACCCAGTCCGGCATACAGGGCCGGAATACTTTTCTTCAGGAACATCTCCACGAACTGCACCAGTGAGGCGACTACCACGATAAAGGCGATGGTCCGCAGGTAGACCAGGTCGGCGGGGACCAGGACAAAGTGGTAGGTGATCCAGGAGATCAAGCCGGCCATGACCAGCACGAAGACAACGGCCATGGCCATACCAACCGCGGTTTCCATTTTCTTGGAGGTTCCAAGGAAAGGGCAGTTGCCCAAAAACTGGGCCAGCAGAATATTGTTGACGAAGATGCAACTAACAATAAGGACGATGTAGTCACCCATGAGGGGGCCTCCTATTTCTGGCCTAACATGTTCATACCGCACAGCATGACACCCAGGCAGACAAAGGCGCCGGGTGCCTGTACCATGAAAGTAAATGCTTGAAATCCTGGGAAGTAAGTAGCTATGTTCAACAGCGGGTCTCCCCACAGCGTCAGGGTGCCGGCACCCAGTATTTCGCGAAACGCCCCTAAGGCACCCAGCGATATGGTGAACCCCAGGCCGATCCCCAGTCCGTCCGCCAGCGACAGTACCAGGCCGTTTTTAGACGCAAACGCCTCGGCCCGGCCCAGCACGATGCAGTTCACCACGATCAGCGGGATAAACACCCCCAATTGCAGAAACAGCTCGTAGGTATAGGCCTGCATGAGCATTTCCACCAGGACGACGAACGTGGCGATGATGATGATGAAGCATGGAACGCGGACTTTGGGGGGAATCACCTTGCGCAGGGAGGAAACCAACAGGTTCGAACACACCAGTACAAAGGTGGTGGCCAGCCCCATGCCGAGCCCGAACTGCATCTTGGTGGTGACCCCCAGCACGGGGCACAACCCGAGAACCAGGCGGAAGGGCGCAATTTCTTCCCAGAAACCTTTAAAAAATTCGTGGGTAACAGACTTTGCCATCAGTATCTCCCTATGGGGTAATTGATTTGAGCTTTTCTTCGATTTCCGGTTTCAGGCTCTTGTACATGTCTCCGGCCTGGGTGGCGGCTACGCACACCGCCCGAGACGTGATCGTGGCCCCGGACAGGGCGTTGATCTTGCCGCCGTCACCGGTAACCTGGATTGGCTCCAGGAGCGGCTGCCCGGCGAACTGGGCCGCAAAGTTCGGATCGTCCTTGGCCATGGAGCCCAGACCGGCGGTCTCACTGTGGGTGGTGACGCCCGCGCCGTAGATTTTATCTGTGGCTACATCCACGGCCACCATCAGGCCGACATCGCCGCCGTAGCCTTTGCCGAACGTTTCAAATGCGACGGTTTGGGTTTTTCCGTCCAGTTTAGCGACGAAAAAGGTCCTGCTCTCCTTGTCGCGGTCAATGGTGAACCGGTCCGACAGAGGATCGTTTTCAGCATCCTTGAAAAGGCTTTTTAACGTGGGCCCCTTTACGAATTGGAGCACCTGGTCTTCGATCCGTTGTGCGGTGTTTTCCTTGACATAGGCCAGCAGTCCCCCGGAAAGGGAGCTGAGAAACGTCAATACCACGACCATTTTAATCATTTCACCCATGTTAGCCTACCTTTCCTATCGCTTGCGGTCTGATTCTATCGATGAGCGGGTTGATGGAGTTCATGAGCAGGATGGCCAGCAGGACTCCATCGGCGTACATGCCGATATTGCGGATCAGAACGGTCAGGACCCCGCACCCGGCCCCGTAGATCAGCATCGGGATGGGGTTGACCGGTGAGGAGGCATCCTCGGTGGCCAGGAAGAAAGCACCGATCAGCGTATAGCCGGTCAGCAGGTGGAAGATCGGATCGGCATACAATGTCGGATCAGACATATTGAACAGCAGGGCGGTGACTAGCACGCCGGCCAGAAAACTGCCGACTATTTCCCAGCGGATAAATCCGCGGAGAATCAGATAGAGTCCGCCCACAATCAATCCCAGGCCGAAAGTGGACCCCAGTCCACCGGCCTGGCGGCCCAGGAGCAGGTCCATATAGTTAAAGGACTCAATACCTGCTACGCCGAAAGCCTTGAGGACACCCAGCGGGTACAGCATGTTGTAGCCGAAGTCGTAATGCACCAGGGCCGTGTCGAAGTCCAGCATGGCCTTCCAGGATACAGACATGATCGCCAGGGCCATGACCGCGGGGTTGAATGGGTTGGCCCCGATGCCGCCGTAAATTTGCTTTCCCAGTACGACGGCAATAAAGGTAGCCGTCAAAACCACCCACCATGCGACAGTCGCCGGCAGGAGCATGGCCATTATCAGGCCGATGACGGCGGCGTTGCCGTCCCCGATCGTAGGGACCTGCTTCATGCCACGGTTGATCAGCCATTCCCATCCCATGGCGCTGCCCACGGAAAGACAGACCACGGCCACGGCCGGCGCACCGTACTGCAGGATACCCGCTAATACGGCCGGCATGGCTGCGATCAGGATGGCATAACTGCGTTCGGTCACATTGCTCCCGTTGTGCCAGAAAGGAGCGTGGGAGACGATTAATTTCTTCGGATTACTCATTAGCAGCCTCCGCAGATTCGAGTCGCGCCAGCTCATATTTAGCCAGCTTGATATATTGGAAAATCGGTATTTTGGCGGGGCACACGAAGGTGCACAGACCGCATTCCACGCAGGAAAAAAGGTCGTATAGATCAGCTGCATCCTGGTACTGTCCGGCTTCCAGAAAACGTACCAGCATGTTGACCTGGATGCGGGCCGGGCAGATGGGAATGCAGTCGCCGCAATTGATACAGGGGTAATCGGACATCAGCGGGATATCCGCACCGCCTTGTACGATGATGGCATCGGTGTCCGGCATGATCGGGAATTCATCGGTATAAACAGCCGCTCCGGTCATCGGGCCGCCGGAAATAATGCGGTCCCCCTCCTGGAGTTCGACCCCCACAGCTGCAAAGACGGCGGTCAGCGGGGTTCCAATGGTGGTTTTATACAGGCGCACGGCGCCGGCTTTGTCGACGACGGTTATTGTTTTTTCCGTTGGAATCGCCTTTTGGGTGAAGGCCCGGCCAATGGAGGCGACCGCCTCGGCACTGATGAAAAATACGCCCAGATCCTCGCAGGCATCGCCGGCCGGAACTTCCATATCCAGGGAATCCTTCATGATCATCAAAGGCAGGGTGCCGGGATATTCGTTGTTGACCCCTACCGGCTCAGCCCCAAGATGTCCGATGTTCTGGACGACATCCTGGGTCAGGCAGATGACGATGTCATCTATCCCGGTGGCTTCTTTCAGAATACCGATGCCGTGATGGATGTCGTCGGCCTGGTTTTTTACCTGGTATTGGCGCGTGGCGACCAGGAGGTCCGCATCGGACCCGTTCACCACGATTTTGTGGATCGGTTTCTCGGGATTTTGCAGGGCTTCCAGGCCCGGTTTCCCCGGTACGTTGGCCAGGTAGCCGGTGAGGGTTTCCAGGGTCGGACCGTCGCTGCAGGCAGCTGCCCAGGCTTCATCGGCCTGGTCGGCATCTTCGGCCGCAATGCAGATTTCAACATAATTTTTTCCAAAATCGCCCGCCCGGGTGGTGACCCGGGTGACCTGACCGGTTACCGGTGCGGTGGCGTAGGTGTCCGCCTGCTCGAACAGCACCAGTTTCTGGCCGGATTGAACCGCTTCGCCCGGTTGCACCAGGGGTGGTCCGGTGGAAACATCCGGCTTTTCGATCAGGAGCGTTACCGTCTCGGGGACTGCAATGGTCTCGGGGGGACGGTGGATATCACCGATCGTCAGGTTTTTTATTCTGGGCTTCGACCAACCTAAAAATGATCTTTTCAGCATAGTTTAGCCTTTTAAAAGTAGCCGCTAGTGGGTGAAAGGCGCAGCTGTTTGAAAGGTTTCCCGCCCGGCTACATGATGTGGCAGGCGGCACATTCAACAGGTCCGGCTTCAAAATCTTTATGGCACGAGATACATTGGTCATGGAAGGCGTCTGCCCTGGCCGTCATCTCCTCCAAATCATAGTCCTCGGGATCGTGACACGCATTACACGATTGGCTCACCCGTTCGGCTTCCTCGGGTTTGGCATGGCAGGCGCCGCAACTCCCGTGCTCGTCAATTTCGTCTTCACCTTCGCCGGGGTGATGGTGGCAGTCATTGCAGTTCAAACCATATCCGGTTTCACTCAGATGAGTTTTATGATCGAAAATTACTTTACCGGCTTTGGTTTGATAGGCAATTCTGACGGGTCTGTCCGGGGGGGTGACGGGCAATGCAGCAAAACAGAACAACCCTACGACCAATAGAATCAGGGTTAGTCGGAGGGCCAATTGCAACTCGCTTTTCGAAGTCATTTGCAGTCCGATCCTTTCAATTCTTGTGGCGTTTGGAAAGAAGGATTTTTGATAAACCAACAGCACGACTAACATAATGAGCAGATGGTTTCAAGTTCTTTTTGCAGGCTGTGAGGGGGGTCGCAAAAGCCGGGAAATCGCCGAACTTATTAAGTTTAAAAGATTTTCAGGCAAGGCTGGATGAACGCTCGGTTTCGGTATGGGGTCAGGCGGGCGCTGGCTGTTCGACGGACCTTATATATAAGGTAGCCCGGCTTGACCGCGAGTCGGGAGCGCGACGGTCAAATGTTCGGTGGCAAGATTCACGGGAGGTGCGCGCGCCGTCTAACAGATGCCGCACAGGTGGCAGTTTTCCAGGGTACAGGCCGGCGTTGTTTTGGCCTCCCGGGCCCGGCGGTGTTCGCTCACCAGAAACGCCCGTTTCAAACCGTGGTCGATAAATTCCCAGGGCAGGTTTTCCGACGTCTCCCGGGTCCGGGTGATGTAGAAATCGGGATCCTGATCCGTTTCCTTGAACGTTTGCGCCCAGTTGCCGCCATTGGCATGCGCGGATTTGAGCAGGGCGGCAACCCGGCGATCCCCTCGGGCAAACAGGGCCTGGATATAGGACCAGCGCAGATTCTCGGCCTGGACCCGGACATTGGGGATTTTCTGGAGGGCTTTACGCAGGGTTTTGATTTTATTTTTAAGAGTCCGGCGGTCTTCCATGGGACACCATTGAAAGGGTGTGAAGGGTTTGGGAACAAAGGCATTGATACTGACGGTAATGGTGCCGATTTTTTTGCGTGACCGGCTGGCTGCCAGAAAGCGGGCTTTGATTTTTTTGGTCAGCCCAACGATGGCTTCCACGTCCGCGGCGGTTTCCCAGGGCAGGCCGACCATAAAGTAAAGCTTGAGATTGGGTATGCCACCGGTGACCAGGGCTTCGGTGGCCGTGAGAATTTCGGGTTCGCTGATACCTTTATTGATAATGCGGCGCATTCGTTCGGATCCGGCATCCGGGGCAATGGTTGCTGTCTTGACCCTGCTGCTGCGCAGGGTGTCGATCAGTTCCGCATCCAGGGCGTCGGCCCGCAGGCTGCTGAACGAAACCTGCAGGTTCTTTTCACCGGCCAGGCGACACAGTTCATGCAGGCCGGGCAGGTCGGCGATGGCCGTGCCTACCAGCCCCACTTTAGAAGTACGCTTGGCGGCTTCCGCCAAACACCCTTTCAAGGTTTCTATGGATTGGAAACGCGGCGGACGATAGACAAAGCCCGCGCTGCAGAAACGGCAGCCGTGGGGGCATCCCCGGGCTACCTCTACCAGATAGGTGTTATCAAAAGTGGTATCCGCAGCGATGATGCTGTTGAAGGCCGGCTCGGCAGCCAGGTCCGGAAACCGGGGCGGCCTGACGGTGGTTGGAATGCCGGGCAGAACCGCACGATCTTGCAGGGTACCGTTGGCCTTGTAGGACGGGGTATAGAAGGCCGGCACGTAAGCGCCGGGAACGTGACGCGCAATTTGGGTGAGGCTGGCCGGCCGGTCGGCCGTGGGATCATACGTTTCCAGGAAAAGGGGCAGGTTGATTTCGGCCTCACCGAGCAGGAAGCAGTCGATGAAAGGTGCAATCGGTTCGGGATTCAGAAAGCAGGCGACTCCCCCTGCCACGACGAGGGGGTGGGGGGTTCCTCGTGCGTTTGATTCCAGGGGGAGTCCTGCTTTCTCAAGCACCGTCAAGATGGCCGGGTAATCGTTTTCGAACGACAGACTGAAGGCGACGATATCGAAAGTGCCGAGCGCCTTTCCCGATTCAACCGTGCGAATCTCCCGATCGGTCTCACTATCTCCATCGGGGAGAAATGCGCGTTCACAGACGACCTGGTCGAGCCGGTTGATCAGCCGGTAGACCGTCAGAAAGCCCAGATTGGACATTCCGATGTGGTACGTATTGGGATAGACCAGCGCGACCGTGATCCGGTTGCGGTGCTTTTTGATCACCGCTCCCGATTCGCCCGCGAGTCGATCCCGATTTTTGGCGGTTTTTCTGCCCATGTTGCATCTGCTGGCCTACAGTGGTTGTCGTTAGTCGCATAGTAAGTACCCGCAGTGCGCCCGCGCAAGTCCTAATCGGCCTTTTTGCGCAGAAACGTCGGGACATCCAGGTCATCGTTGTCGATCACGAGTCCTTTATAACTACTCGTTCCACGGTAGGTCGCACCCGAAGATTCGCCCACGGCTTCCTGTACCCGGATGTAGGTCGGTTCTTCCAAATCCACCGCGGCCTGCAGGTCGGCACTGGTAATATCACGAACTACCCCGCGCAAGGGTTGTTTTTCCGCGGCCGGGCCGCCGATACCAGTGGCAATGACCGTCACCCGCATTTCATCGCCCAGGGTTTCATCGATGGCCTGGCCCCAGATGATTTCGGCATCTTCCCCGACTTCGTCATAGATCTTGTCGGAGGCCTCCGTCATTTCCTCTAGAGTCAGATCGCTCGAAGAGGTGATGTTCATGAGGACACCTTTGGCGCCGGCAATGGAGATGTCTTCCAGCAGGGGATGGGAAATGGCCCGTTCGGCCGCTTCCACGGCCCGGTTTTCACCGCTGGCTATGCCGATTCCCATGATGGCCAGGCCGGCCTTGGACATGGTGGTTTTAACGTCCGCGAAATCCAGGTTGACCAATCCCGGGATCATTATGAGATCGGTTATCCCTTTGACCGAATGCAGCAGAATTTCATCCGCCTTCTTGAACATGTCCACCATGCGGGCGTTTTTGGAAGCCAGTCCCCGCAGGCGATCATTGGGAATCGTGATGACCGTATCGGCGACTTCTTTCAAAGCATTGATGCCCTCTTCGGCTTGCCGGGCGCGTTTGCGGCCTTCAAAGGAAAACGGTTTTGAAACCACGGCTACGGTCAAAGCCCCCAGATCCTTGCAGGCTTGCGCGATGACCGGTGCCGCTCCGGTCCCGGTGCCGCCGCCGAAACCGGCGGTAATGAACACCATGTGGCTGTCCTCCAGGGCAGTACGAAGTTCATCCAAGTTTTCGACAGCGGCATCGCGGCCGACCTGCGGGTTGGCGCCGGCCCCCAGCCCTTCGGTGAGCAGTTCACCGATCTGGATCTTCTCCTGGGCCTTTGATATGTCAAGGGCCTGGGCATCGGTGTTGGCCGCAATGAACCGAACGCCCTGGAGCTTGGAATCGATCATGTTGTTGACGGCGTTCCCGCCGGCACCGCCAACCCCGATAACCTTGATCTTTGCCGACTTCTCATTTTCTACATACGTAAACGTCATATCCCCACCCTCCTGTACCGTGCGGCCGCCTGGGGCCGCGGTTTGCGGACCGAAGTCCGGTGAAAAAAGCTGTATTTGTTTAAGACTCATAATCCTGGTTTGTCGTTTTGATCATGGACCTGGAACTTAACGCGTAGAACTAAAACGCCTGAAATTGTGCAGGGTTTCAAGCGCCTAAATGACATCCTTGAACCACCGTTTCATGCGGCTGATCAGCCGGTTGAAAATATTGGCATCCCGAATGCGAAACTTTTTTTCGGATTGGTTCTTGGCGCCGTATAAAACCAGCCCGACGCCGGTGGCGTACATGGGATTGTTGACGACATCCACCAGGCCGTTGATTCCCCGCGGGGTGCCCAGGCGGGTCGGCAGGTTGAATATCGATTCGGCCACTTCGGTGGCGTCGGCCAGCAGGGCGCTGCCGCCGGTCAGGACGATGCCTGATGTCAGCGCGTTTTCCATTCCTTCACGGTAGATTTCGCGCTTGATCAGGGTGAAAATCTCTTCCATGCGCGGTTCCAGAATTTCGCCCAGGATCTGGCGGGGCAGTTGCCGCGGTTCCCGACCGCCCATTTCCGGGACTTCGATGGTCTCCTCGCCGCTGATTTTGCTGGCAATGCAGGTGCCGTATTTTTTCTTTATTTTTTCCGCCTCGGCTATCGGGGCCCGCAGTCCGACCGCAATGTCGTTGGTAATGTTGTTGCCGCCCAGGGCCAGCACAAAGGTGTGCTTGATGTTGTTGCCGGAGAAGACCGCCAGGTCGCTGGTGCCGCCGCCCAGGTCCACCAGGGCCGTGCCCAGTTCACGCTCTTCCGAAGTGAGGACCGCTTCACCCGAAGCCAGGGATTCCAATACGATATCGCAAACATCGAGCCCGCTGCGGTTGCAGCACTTGACGATATTGTGGGCGGACGTGACGGCGCCGGTCACGATGTGAATTTTTGCCTCGAGGCGCACGCCGGCCATCCCCACCGGGTTTTGGATCCCGGCCTGGTCATCGACGATGAATTCCTGGGGCAGGACGTGGATGACTTCGCGGTCCATGGGAATGGCGACCGCCCGGGCTGCGTCGATTACCCGTTCCACGTCGTTTTCGGTAATTTCCGGCCCCTTGATCGCCACGATGCCCCGGCTGTTGAAACCGGTGATATGGCCACCGGCAATGCCGGCATAAACCGAGGAAATTTCGCACCCGGCCATCAGTTCGGCCTCTTCCACGGCTTTCTGGATGGACTCCACCGTAGATTCGATATTGACCACTACACCTTTGCGCAGGCCAATGGAGGGATGGGTCCCAATACCAATGATGTTGATGTCACTGCCGGATAATTCCCCGACAACCGCACAGATTTTGGTGGTGCCGACATCCAGACCGACGATTATTTCTTCCTGTGGCTGCATCTTAAACCTCCTTGTTATTGCCAATGGGCGCATCCGGCACAACCGGACCGAGTACAATTCGGTCGGTGTTATTCAGGTCAACTGATTCAATACCGGTCAGGTTGGGTGACCGGGCGGTATATTGACTGATCATATTCAGCATTTGGAGTTTTTCGGAATAGCGGTCATAACCGATTTTTATGGTGGCCGGCTGGCCGGCCAGGGTCAGGGTAAGGCCGGTTTCCCGATCGGCGTGGATCCGCTGCAGCCGTTTGCCGGGTATGACGGCGGCCGATCCACGGCTCATGGCGATCAGGTCCACCACGGCGCGCATCAGGGCAGTTTCGGGGTCACGTCCTACCGCCAGGTCCGCAAAGACCAGTCCGCCGACCACCGGCAGTTGCCCGGATTCACCCGGCCCCAGTTTTTTAAATACCCGGCCCCGGGCATCCATGAGAAAGCCGGGGCCTAGATCGATGACCGCTGCCGGCGTATGCTCGCGGATCACAACCCCCAGCCCGTCAGGCAGTCTACGGTTGACGGCGGCATCGGCAATCCAACCGTGGCTGATCAGCCGTTTGCGGGCCTGCCCCAGGTTTACCGACAGGATATTCTGACCGCGCTTGATACCGGCCAGCTGCAAGACCTGTGCTTCGGTCAGGTGGCGGTGGCCGGTAATATGAATGGCCTTGGTGTTAAAATGGTCCCACTGGGTAATCAGGTCGTGGGTAAAGATAAACCCCAGCGCCAGCAGGGGGACGGCAATTATGACCGCCGTGGTTTTCAATACCAGTGAAAGCCGCCGCCGCGTACGAGCGCGCTTTTCGGCCTGCCGGGCCTTGGATTTGTTTTTACGCAGCGATTTTTTCTTCTTTACCATTTTTCCATCTCAACTTTTACCGGCGAGAACGTATTCGCCGATTTTCCAGACATCACCCGCGCCGAGGGTCAATAGAATGTCTTCCGGTTCCAAAAGGGCTTGCAGCAACTTGACGGCCTCTTCGGGCCCGCTCACACAATGGACATCTTTGTGCCCGTGGGCCTTGATCCCTTCGCAGAGCAGGGCGGCGTCGACCCCCGCGATCGGTTTTTCACTGGCCGCGTAAATGGGCATGACCAGCAGTATGTCGGACTGGTAAAAGGCCCGGGTAAACTCATCGAACAGGGCCTGGGT
This sequence comes from Olavius algarvensis Delta 4 endosymbiont, assembly GCA_905176665.1. Classification (GTDB taxonomy): domain Bacteria; phylum Desulfobacterota; class Desulfobacteria; order Desulfobacterales; family CAJINA01; genus CAJINA01. The sequence goes on from CAJINA010000005.1 coordinate 63,416, forward strand.
GCGCGTGTAGCGGTGAGGCTGAAAGACCACCACCTTGCGCCGGTCGGGCCAGCACTCTTTCAGGGCCTGCAGGGTGGTTTTCACCTCTGTCGGGTGATGGCCGTAGTCATCTATCACCGTAGCGCCCTTTATTTCGCCTTTGATTTCCAGGCGCCGCTGAACCCCCTGGGCGGTTTCCAGGGCTTTTTTGATGGTAGCGAAACGGATTCCCAGTTCCAGACCCACCGCGATGGCGGCCATGGAATTGTAGATATTGTGAATGCCCGGCATGTCCAGGCAGATATCACCCAGGTCCCTGCCATGGTGGTACAGGTCGAAACAACTTTGCAGCCCATCGAAGTGGACATTTTTAGCCTGCAGGTCTGCCTGGCTGCTGAGCCCGTAGGTCGTGTACCGGTTTTTAATGTGCGGGATAATATCCTGGACGGCCTCGTTATCCAAACAGAGTACCGCCAGCCCATAAAATGGGATGCGGTGGATAAAATCCAAGAAGACGGACTTGATGTTTTCCAGGTCCTTGTAGAAATCCAGGTGTTCCTTGTCGATGTTGGTGACGACCGCGATGGCCGGCGAGAATTTCAGGAAACTGCCGTCGCTTTCATCTGCTTCGGCCACGATAAAGTCGCCCTGGCCCAACACGGCGTTGACACCGATGCTTTTCAGTTTGCCGCCGATGACGACGGTGGGGTCCAGTTTGCCCTGGTCTAATATGGCGGCCACGAGGGAAGTGGTGGATGTCTTGCCGTGTGCGCCGGCAATGGCGATGGAGTACTTCAGCCGCATCAACTCGGCCAGCATCTCCGCCCGCGGAATAACCGGGATAGCTTTTTCCAGGGCCAGCGCCACCTCCGGGTTGGCGGGGTCGATAGCCGAGGAAGTAACCACTACGTCCACGTCCTTGAGGTTGGCCGCGGCATGACTGCTATAGATTTTACCGCCCAGCTTTGCCAACCGCCGGGTAATGTCCGAGGGCGCAATATCCGATCCGGAAACGCGGTAACCGAGATTCAGCAGCAGTTCGGCAATGCCGCTCATGCCGATGCCGCCAATGCCCACAAAATGGATATGATACTTCTTCTGATACATGGTTACCCCTTAACGGGTGTCAGTAAATGGTAGATATCGTCGACGATCATGGCGGCCGCCTGCGGTTTGCCCCGGGAAGCCGCCAGGGCGGCCATCCGGGCCAGTTCTCCGGGATTGACCCGCAAGTGGTTGATCCATTCGGCCAGGAGCGCACCATGCAACTCTTTCTCTTCCACCATCAGGGCCGCCCCTTTATCGGCCAGCGTCCGGGCATTCAATACCTGATGGTTGTCTGCCGCCTGGGGAAACGGTACGAAGAGAACCGCTTTGCCCATGGCGGTAACTTCCGCCACCGTGGTGGCTCCGGCCCGGCAGATGACCAGGTCGGCCCGGTGGTAGCGGGCGGCCATGTCGAAAAAGAACGGTTTTACTTCGTTGCGAATACCGGACTTGGCATAGGCCTGGGCCACCGTGTCCCGATCAGCGTTACCCGTCTGGTGGATAAACAGCAATCCCTCCGGATCGGTCAGGGTTTCCAGCGCCGCACACACCGCGGCATTGATGCCGTGCGCGCCCTGGCTGCCGCCGGCCACCAGGACGGTAAAGGCAGCATCCGGGCGGCGCTGCCGGTCCGCTGGGGCCAGAAACTCCTCCCGGACGGGGTTGCCCGTAAACAGCGTCCGCCGGGCGTCCCCCGGCAGGCGGGTCTGTTCGAAAGAGAGATAAATCCGCCGGGCAATGCGGGCCAGCAGCCGGTTGGTGATGCCCGGCAGCAGGTTTTGTTCATGCAGCACCACCGGGATCCAGCGCAGCCAGGCGGCCAGTGCCACCGGACCTGAACTGTAACCACCCACCCCCAATACAACGTGGGGTTTAAACCGCCCCAGGATGCCGATTGCCTGGCCGATGCCTTTGGGTATGCAGGCCAGGGCCCGGATTTTCTTGAACAGGCCCAACCCTTTGATGCCGGCCGCAGTAATGGCCGTATGCGTGAAGCCGTTCTCAGCCAGGATCTCTTTTTCGAAGGTCCGGTCGGTCCCCACGAACAACACCCGACTTTCCGGATGACGTCCCAGCCACTCGCGGGCAATGGCGATCCCCGGGAAAAGATGGCCCCCGGTGCCGCCGCCGGCAATAGCCAGGCGCAGGGGACGCCCCCCTGGATCAGCTGGCTGCGTGGTATGGTGTTCTGCGATCGCCATTAATTCGTTTTTCCTATGTTCATCAAGATACCAATAGAGGCCATGCTCATCAGCAGCGAACTGCCCCCGTAACTCAAAAACGGGAGGGTCAGCCCCTTGGTCGGTAAAAGGCCCAGGGCAACGCCCATATTGATGCAGATCTGCAGGCCGATAGCGGTGGTGATGCCGACAGCGATGTAGGCCCCGAATTCATCCCGGGCATTACGTGCGATGCTGATGCCCCGGTACAGGATAATAGCGTACAGCAGCAGGATCACCATCACACCGATCAGCCCCAGTTCTTCGCCGATAACGGAGAAAATGAAATCGGTGTGCGGTTCGGGCAGGTAAAACAGCTTCTGCACCCCTTTTCCGATCCCGGTTCCCCAGATACCTCCGGAGCCAAAGGCCATCAGGGAGTGGACGGTTTGATACCCCTCATCGGTTGAATACTGCCAGGGATCCATGAAACTCATCAACCGTCTGGTCCGGTAGGCGGCATTCACCATGAAAAGGTAGATAAATGGAAACAGGAACAGGAGGACCGAGCCTAAATAGACCACCCGCACGCCGCCGACGAACAGCATGATCCAGGTGATGGCCCCGAGAATGACGATGGCCCCGAAGTCCGGCTGGATGATGATCAGGGCAGTGAAGATGCCCAGCACGATCAGGTGCGGTAGAAAACCGATGTAAAAATCATGGATCTCTTCGATTTTGCGGCTCATGGAATAGGCAATGTAAATAACGAGAGCCAGCCGGGCGAATTCAGACGGTTGAAAAGAAAAGCCGAAAAGCCTGATCCAGCGGGTGGCTCCGCCGACATTTGCCCCCAGGCCGGGAATGTGGACGATGCAGAGCAACCCAAACGCGACCAGCAAGATGGGATACGCCAGGGGTTTGAGCAGGCGGTATGGAAAATGCCGGCACATGACCAGGGCCACGATTCCCACCAGGGAGAACAGGGCCTGCTTTTTCAAGAAGTAAAAATCCGAGCCGAATTTCTTCAGTGCCAGAGCGGAACTCGCGCTGTATACCATCACGATGCCGATGCCCACCAGGAAAAGGACCGGGAACAGTAAGCCCACGTCGTAGGCCATGGGATCCGGCGGCGGTATGTTGGCTTCTTTAGTGGTTTTCATTCGAGCGCGCCTACCTGTTTGCAAAAATCTTCGCCCCGTTGGGCGAAGCTGTCATACATGTCGAAACTTGAGCAGGCCGGGGACAGCAGCACCACATCCCCGGGGTCGGCCGCGGCCGCGGCCAGGCGCACGGCCTGGGTCATATCGACGGCGGTTTCTACCGGGGCGACGGCCCCCAGCTGGGCCGCGATGGCGGTGGCGGCTTCTCCCATGACCACCAGTCGTTTTACTGTTTTCTCCAGTTGCGGCTTCAGGACGGCATAATCACCGCCCTTGTCGCGGCCGCCCATGATCAGAACTGTCGGCCGGCTGAAAGCCTCCAGCGCGCGCGACACGGCATCTACATTCGTGCCCTTGGAATCGTCCACGTAGAGAACCCCGTTTATGGTGGCCACCGTTTCCAGGCGATGGGCCAGGCCGTGAAATTGCTGCACCGCCTGCTGGATACCCTCGGCTGTGCCGCCGGCAGCCAGGGCGGCCAGGGCGGCGGCCGCAATGTTTTCACGGTTGTGCGCCCCGGTGAGCGGAGCCCCCTGCAGGTCCAGCACCAGAGGGTCTCCGCCGGTGTGCAGGACCACCCGGTCGGTCAATATCTCTGCGCCGGTGTCGGGCGGGCTGCCGTTGCGGCCGGCGTGTAGAAAGGGCCACACCCTGGCCAGGCTGGTGCCCGCCAGTTTTTTGATCTCCGGATCCATCCGGTTGATAACGGCCGTGTCCGCTTTTACCTGGTTTTGGAAGATCCGGCCCTTGGAGCGCACATACGCCGCAAAATCGTCATAGCGGTCCAGGTGATCGGCACTGATATTGAGCAGCACCGCCACGTTGGCGTGAAAGGTGCTCGCGGTGTCCAATTGGAAGCTGCTCACTTCGAGCACCACCAAGTCGGCTCCGCCGCCTCCGGCCACATAGTCGATCAGCGGATTGCCGATATTGCCGCCGACGAATACCCGCTTGCCGGAGTGTTCCAACATGTCACCCACCAGGGCGGTGGTGGTGGTCTTGCCGTTGGTCCCGGTAATGGCGACCACCGGTTCGCGGACAAAGCGCGCTGCAAATTCCAGTTCCCCCAAAACAGGGACACCCGCCTGGCGGGCCAGTTCGAGCGGTGCAATGGTGTGCGGTACGCCTGGACTGACCACGATCAACGCCGCCTGCTTGAAAATCTCCACGGGGTGCTCACCCAACACCAGGTGTATGCCCCGGTCTTCCAGCCCGGGCAGAAATTCCGTCAGTTGGTCGGCAGCGTTCAAATCCGTCACGGTAACGTGCGCTTTTTGACGGGCGGCAAACCGAGCGGCCGCCTGGCCGGATTTTCCCAGTCCCACCACCAGTATGTTTTTTTGAGCCAGTTCCACGGGTCGCTACCTGAGTTTAAGGGTGCTCATCGATAAAAGCGCCAGGGCAATCGCCACAATCCAGAACCTGACAATGACCTTGGGTTCCGGCCAGCCTTTGAGTTCAAAATGATGGTGCAAAGGGGCCATCCTGAAGATGCGCTTGCCCCCGGAAATTTTGAAAAAGCCCACCTGGAAAATCACCGATAACGTCTCCACTACGAAAAGTCCGCCCACCAGCACCAGCAGGATTTCCTGTTTGGTAATGACGGCTACGGTTCCCAGGGCGCCGCCCAGCGAAAGGGAGCCGACATCCCCCATGAATACCTGGGCCGGGTAGGCGTTGAACCATAAAAAGCCGAGACCTGCGCCGGCCAGCGCTCCGCAGAACACCGTAATCTCGCCGCCCCCGGAGACGTAGTTGAGCTGCAGGTATTCGGCTATTTTTATATGGCTGGTCACGTAGGCGAAGACCATATAGGCGGTCGACGCGATCACCAGGGGGCCGATGGCCAGGCCGTCCAGGCCGTCGGTAAGGTTGACGGCGTTGGAAGCCCCCACGATCACCAGGGCGGCGAAAAGAATATAGCCCCAGCCCAGGTCCGGTGATACCCGCTTGAAAAAAGGAACGGTGACCTGGGTTGAAAAGTCAGGGTGGGCCCATAGCAGGGCGCCGGCTGTCAGGGCCAGGATCGTCTGCAGCATGAATTTACTGCGGGCGCCCAGACCTTTGCTCTGTTTCTTGACCTGCATCAGATAGTCATCGGTAAAACCGATGAGGGCATATCCCAGGGTGATCAGCAGGGCGATCCAGACATAGAAATTGGTGATATCCGTCCATAGGATGGTTGATACGGTTACCGAGAAGACAATCAGGGTGCCGCCCATGGTGGGGGTTCCGGCCTTGTCCAGATGCGATTCGGGCCCGTCGTCCCGGATATACTGGCCAACCTGCATCGCCTTGAGCTTGCGAATGACCCAGGGTCCAAGCAGGAAGCAGATCAAAAACGCGGTCAGGCTGGCATAAATGGTCCGGAAAGTAATATACCGGAAGACATTGAAAGCCGAGATGACTTCGTGCAGCGGATATAGAAAGTGATAGACCATTCTTTTTCCTAAGTGCCCTCTGACGCGTCGTTTATAAATGCCGGCTTCACGCAAACAGGCCGGCGGTGACAGTTTCCATGTGCATCGAACGGGAGCCTTTGATCAGGATCCAGTCTCCCGGTTGCAAGTGTTGTCTCAGATCGGCGATGATCGCCGGGTGGTCGCCGGTGACCACGGCTTCGGCCGGCATCCCGCCGGCATCCGCGCCCGCAGCCATGGCCGCGGCGTTTTCCCCGGCCAGGTACAGCCGGGTCGCACCGATCGCGGCCGCTTTGCGGCCCAGTTCAAAATGCAACTGCGTTGCATGGTTGCCGAGTTCGGCCATATTGCCCAGGACCAGAAAGCGCCGCCGGGTGCCGGCGCGCTCTACCAGGGTGTCGATGGCGACCGCCATGCTGCCGGGGTTGGCATTGTAGGTGTCGTCGAGAATGTGGACCCCGTCCCGGGTCTGTTTTACGACCAGCCGGCCGGACACCGGCAAAAAGGATTCCAAACCCGCTTTTATCTGCTCGCCGGAAAGACCCAGTTGCTGCCCGACGCCGGCGGCCGCCAGTGCGTTGGCAACCATGAACCGGCCGGCCACGTTCATGTGAACGGTCTGCCGGTCGGCGGCCAGGCTGAGCCTGAAAGTCAGCCCCTCGGCACTGGCCGTGATTTCGTCCGCCCTGGTATCCGCCTGGGTGAAACCGAAGAATTCAACCGGGCAGGGGCAGGTCCGGGCCAGTTCCCGGCAACGGGGGTCATCCCCGTTTAAAATGGCGCGACCGTCGGCCGGAAGTGCTTCGAGCAATTCACCCTTGGCTTTCTGTACGCCTTCCAGGGAACCGAGAAACTCCAGGTGGGCCGGACCGATATTGGTGATAACGCCTACCTGGGGGTCACAGAGCCCGGCCAGGTAGCGGATTTCGCCGGCGTGGTTCATGCCCAGTTCGAGCACGGCCCAGTCATGGTCCGGTCGCAGGCGCAGCAGGGTCAACGGCAGGCCGATCTCGTTGTTGAAATTTCCGGCGGTCGTCAGCACATGGAACTTTTGGGCGAGCACGGCGGCCGTCATGTTGCGGGTCGAGGTTTTCCCGTTTGAACCGGTAATGGCCACTACCGGCACGCCGGTGCGCCGCAGATGATAGCGCCCCAGTCGGCCCAGGGCCCGGGTGGTATCGGGTACGCTGATCCAGGTTGCCTGGGGATGCCGTTCCTGCAGTTCCGCCAGTTCGGCCGCCCGGTTGTCTGCGCAGATGATGCCCCTGACGCCCTTTGCAAGTACCTGAGCCGCAAAGGTATGGCCATCATGGACCTCTCCGCGGATGGCGACAAAAACGGCATCGTCCGCGATGGTACGTGAATCGATGGCGATTTCCGTGAAAACCGGGTCCCGGTTGCCGGAAACGAGGGTGCCACCGGTGGCGGCCAGAAGATCGGGGACGGACCAGCGCCCGCTCGGGCTGTCCGGGTCCGCATCAGATAACGCGGCGCTGGCTTCGGCGCGGTCATCGAAATCAAATTTTTCCGTTCCCCGAATCTGGTAGGTCTCGTGTCCTTTTCCCGCGATGAGGACGATGTCCTCCGGCCGGGCCAGGCGGACGGCCAGGTTTATAGCCTTGCGCCGGTCCGGCTCCACGAGATATCCGGTCTGGTCCGGTTTGCTTTGTAGATCTGCGGCGCCCAACCGGGTGTGGTGGGACCCCAAGTCGCCGCTGAGAATTTCGGATATGATGGCCTCCGGATCTTCGGTGCGCGGATTATCCGAAGTGACAATGGTAAGATCGGCCAGGCGCCCGGTAATGGCTCCCATAAGGGGCCGTTTGGACCGATCCCGGTCACCACCGCAGCCAAAGGCGCAGATAATCCTGGCACGACGCAGCTGCACCAGCGCCTGCAGTACATTCTCAAGAGCGTCCGGCGTGTGGGCGTAGTCCACGAAAATATACAGGCCCCGGTCGTTGGCCACCGGTTCCAGACGGCCCGGGACAGCGGATAAGGCCTCCAGGCCCTGTTTGATCGTGCCCGGTGGCAGATCCAGGTGGAGCCCGACGCCCACAGCACTCATGACATTTTCGAGATTGTGGCGGCCCACCAGGGGCGACCGGATTTCCAATGGTCCCGACGGGGTGGTCAGGGTGACTTCCAGACCGGCGCCTGACGCCGTGTACGCGGTGGGCCGGATGACGGCCGCAGCGTTATCACCGGTCGTCAAAATGGTTGCCGGAGAGGCGATCTTTTCCAGGCTTGTCAGGAGGTCCGCGGCCATACTGTCGTTGCTGTTGATAACCGCGGCCGGTTTCCCGCCGGTGTCCAGGTGATCGGTGAACAGGCGCTTTTTGCAGGCCCAGTAGTGGGCCATATCGCGATGGTAGTCGAGGTGGTCACGCGTCAGGTTGGTGAAGACGGCCACGGCGAAGCGGCAGCCGTCCACTCGTTTAAGGTCCAGGGCATGGGAAGAGACCTCCATAACCACGTGGGTGACGCCGGCCGTCCGCATTTCGCTGAGAATACGCTGCAGATCGCTGGATTCCGGGGTAGTCATCGGATTATCGCAGCTTTGGCCGGAATAGCGATATTCAATGGTGCTGATGACCCCGGTGGCCAGCCCGGCCCGGGTAAGGATGCTTTCGATGATATAGGCGGTGGTTGTCTTTCCATTGGTACCGGTCAACCCGATCAGAACGAGGTCGTCGGCGGGATTGCCGTAAAAGTGGGCAGCCAGGCGGGCCAGGGCTGTCCGGGTATCCGGGGTGACGATAACCGGGACCGAGGCATCAATCGGGCGCTGCGACACGACCGCGGCAGCACCGCCGGCCACTGCCTGGGCAATGAAATCGTGCCCGTCGGCTTTCAGGCCGGGGATGGCCACGAAAAGGCCGCCGGACTGGACATTGCCTGCGTGGTAGTGGATCGAGGCGATATCCGGATTATCACCGGTCGTCCGTGCGTCCGGCGATATATCAAGCGCGGTTATCAATTTTGACAGTCTCAACCCCTGGCCTCGCTTTCCCGTGAGACAATCATTTTCCGGCGCCCGTTTCGCGGGGCGATGTTCAAGTAGTCCAGTGTGAACTCGGCGATTTTGCGAAAGGCCGGTCCGGCGACCGTTCCGCCGTAGTGATTTTTTTTCGGTTCGTCCACGACCACCAGAATGACCAGTTCCGGATACCGCGAGGGTACGAAACCGGTAAAAGATGCCACGAACTTGCCGTTGTCGTAACTGCCGCTTTCGTCGGTTTTCTGGGCTGTACCGGTTTTGCCGCTGACTTCGTACTCATCCAGCGCGGCCTGTGTGCCGGTGCCGCTTTCGACGACCGTGCGCATCATGGCCGCCACGGTGGCTGCGGATCCGGCCGAGATGACCCGGCGAACTGGCCGGGGGCCGAAAGTCTCGATTGCCCGGCCCCGTGCATCGGTGATTTTTTCTACAATATAGGGCTGCATCAGGACGCCGCCATTGGCAATGGCGGCGGTGGCCGTGGTCAGCTGCAGGGCCGAAACGGAAATCCCCTGACCAAAGGAGATGGCCCCGGCGTCGATTTTGGACCAGCGCTTGTAAGGCGACAGGCGGCCGGTTGTTTCACCCGGACAGCTGATACCGGTGCGGGTACCGAAGCCAAATTCTTTCAAAGTGGTATACAGGCGTTCGGCACCGATTTTTTCCCCCACTTTGACCGCGCCGATGTTGCTGGAAAGGCGTACAATGTCAGTGATGGTCAACCATTCATGGGGCTTGGTGTCGTGAACGGTGTTGGCCCCGATTTTATAGGCGCCGTTTTCGCAAAAAAGCGGGCTGCTGGCTCTGAATGCACCGGATTCGATGGCTGCGGCGATACTGAAAATTTTCATGGTCGAACCGGGCTCGAACCGGTCGGCCACGGTTCGGTTGCGCCAGTGCCAGCGGTTGGATTGGTTATAATTGTTGGGGTTGAAGAGGGGGACATTGGCCATGGCCAGGAGGGCCCCGGTCTGGGGGACCATGACGATCCCCATGGCCGAACGGGCCTCGAACCGCTTGACGGTCTGCAGCAAAATCTTTTCGACGTTGTACTGGATGGTCCGGTCGATTGAGAGGTACAGATTGTGGCCGCGGATGCTCCGGCCGTTTCCGGTAGGATCGTCGAAGCGCCGCCCCAGGGCATCTTTGAAGACTTTGTATTTGCCCAGGTCTCCTTTCAGCCGGCGGTTGAACAGATATTCGACGCCTTCCAGTCCACGGCCGTCGATGCCGGCAAATCCGATAACCTGGGCGGCCACGGACCGGTGGGGGTAGACCCGGCTGTGTTCGGGGATAAAGTCAATTCCGGCAAGCTTGAGCTTTCGAATCGCCAAGGCTTCCTTCGGGGATACATGGCGCTTGAGCCAGGCAAATGAGCGATTCTTGCGCGTAAGTTTGGCTGCCAGTTTCTCGCGATCCAGGTTTAGGATGCCGGCCAGGGCGGCGGCCGTGGCCTCCCCATCGGTTATCTGGGCCGGATAAGCCGCTATTGAGGTCAGGTCGATACTGACGGCCAATTCGCGTCCCTGGGCGTCAAAGATGGTACCGCGCTTTCCGACGGCCTCCAATGACTTCTGGTACTGGTGCAGGGCCTTATCGGAGAGCCAGGTGCCGTGTACGATCTGAACATGAACCGCCTTGGCCCCGATGCCGACCAGCAGCAATCCAAAGACGAGGCCGACCAGTGTGGCCCGTACCCGGATTCTATGATAACTAGCGGCTTTCATTGAAACCTCAGCGTCTGTTCAGGAGTTGGCATCATCAAGCCGAGGGCCAGGGCTTTGGCCTCTATCCGCTTGGGCGATTTCAACCGTTCCAGCTCGATCTTCAGGTCGCGCTGAACGGTATGCAGTTCACGATTTTCCGTCCCAGCCGTGGTCAGTTCATACCCCGTGCGGGTAAACTGGACCCGGCACCAGGCGAAAAAGAACAATTCCCCGATCAGGGCCCCCATCATTACGACCCATAAACCGGTTACCAGCGAATTTCTGGCCAGGGTTCCCTTTTTCTTGGCAAATTTTCGGTTCATTTGCAGTCCAACCGGGAGCGTGTTCCTGTCACAAGCGCTCGGCGGCCCTCAGGCGGGTGCTTCGCGCCATGGGGTTCTGGTTCACTTCTTCCGCAGACGGCCTGACAACTTTGCGGGTCAACAACCGCAGCAGCGGTTTTTTCCCACAGGTGCAGACCGGCAGCTTCGGTGGACAGGTACAGGGGTCTGCGTGTGCCCTGAGCTGTTGCTTTACGATCCGGTCTTCCAGCGAATGAAACGACAAGATGCAAATCCGGCCGCCGGTTTTCAACATATCGGGAACCGCGGACATAAACGTTTCCAGGTGATCCAGTTCCTGATTCACTGCAATCCGTAAGGCCATGAAGACGCGGGTGGCCGGATGAATACGCCGTGATGCCTTCGCGGCGGGAACCGCTGCTGTGATGATCTTGGCCAGCTGGTCCGCTCTATCAATCGGCTGTTTGGCCCGGGCGGCCGCAATCTTTCGCGCGATGGGGCCGGCCAGGCGTTCTTCACCCAGGGCCAGAAATAGCTTTTTCAGGGCTTTTTCCGAGTGCGTGTTTATAATGTCACGGGCCGTGACCCGTGTGTTCGGGTTCATGCGCATGTCCAGGGGCTCGTCCCTTTGAAAACTGAAACCCCGGCCGCTGCCTTCAATGTGGTGGAGGGATATGCCCAGATCCATCAGGATAGCGTCAACCCCGCTGATGCCAAGGTCCCGCAGGGTGTCCGGCAGGCTGGAGAAATTTGCGTGGACCAGATGCCGGTGGATATCCTGGGTCGGCAGCCTTTTTTCGGCATTGCGGATGGCATCGGTATCCTGGTCAATACCGATAAATGTACCGCCCGGTTGAATCTGGCGGCAAATGTCGGCCGCATGGCCGGCTCCGCCCAGGGTGCAGTCCACCACGCACTGCCCCGGCCGGCAGTCGAGATACCGGGCCACTTCGTCCGGCATTGCGGATATGTGGTGATAAGACATGGAATTATAGCCCCAGTCTGGCTATTTCGTTGCGGACCTCCTCTGTTTGCATGTCGGCTTCCATGTCCATATTTTCTTGTTCCCAGCTCTGGCGGGACCAGATTTCAAAATGATCCAGAACCCCCACCATGACGATCTCCTTTTCGAGCTCGGCGTATTGCCTGAGTGTTGGCGGGATCAGGATGCGCTCCTGGCGGTCGCCGGGGCATTCAAAGGCGCCACCGACAAAGACGCGCCGGAACCGTCGCATACTGTCGCTTTTTTCGGCCAGGGAAAGGATCCGGGTTTCGATGTTGCGCCACTCATCCAGCGGGTAGGCAACGAGGCAGCTGTCCATGCGGGACACCATGACCGATCCGGAGCCACCGGCTTTGATGGCATCCCGGAACCGGGTCGGAACGATAATGCGACCCTTCGCGTCAATTGTATGGAAACTGCTTCCTCGGAACATAAATCACCATTCAACTCCACTTTAATCCACTATAATGGAGTAAAAGTACAAAACACTATAAATGTCAAGAAAAAAAGTTTGATTTGCTTAATAGTTTTCTTAATAATTTTGTTTACTTAATTCATTTTTAGCTTTTTACACCATTGGTGGTGCAATGTGGGGTAAGCAACCACTATTTCGCCGGCCAAATATTTCCAGGCGATCACATGGTGTGCCTATATCAAGCCGGCCGGTGATATTTAGCGGCATTGGTGAAATTTCGCCACTTGGCTGGCTGGTTCCCCGCGCTTTTTCAGTTGTCGTTTTCGTGTAATACTTAAATGATTACAAATAGTTATTCGCGTAAACGGGGATTTGGGTCACCTGGCACATAACTTGCGGTACTAAAAAGTGGGATAGAATCGGGTTCATCGGGCGGGTCACGTGGTTGTGAGTGGGGGTGACACCGATGCAGACAAATGCCGCGATCAAACGGCAAAATCTGGAACAGGGCCTGTATCTGCAGGAAATCTGCACCCGGATAGACAAAGCCCGGAACCTGCAGGAAACCCTGGGAACCATGATTCCGGAAATGGCCACCTGCATGAATGCCGAACGGCTGAGTATCTTTTCCTACAACGGGCGGCAGCGTGAGCTGGTAACCCTGGTCAAGACCGGTGAAGATCTCTCTGAAATTCGCCTGCCCGTTTCTCCGAACAGCATCGTCGGTTATGCCGTGGGTAAACAGAAAACCCTGCGGGTGGCTGATGCCTACGACAACCTGGAGCTGGCCGGTATAGACCCCGGGTTGAAATTCGACGGTCGTTGGGATACCCGCTCGGGATACGCCACCCACCAGATCCTGGTAGTGCCCATTGCCTACAAATCCTTTACCCTGGGCGCCATCCAGGCCATCAACCGCAAAGACGGCCGTCCTTTTTCCGAGCGCGAGGAACAGGCCGCCGCTACCCTGGCCCGCCACCTGGGAACAGCCCTGTACAATCAAAAGCGCAACGCCCAGGTCCGCATCGAAAAATTCGATTTTCTCCTGAAGCAGTTCCTGATTGGGCGTAAGGACCTGCACAAGGCCATGATCAGCGCCCAGAAAAGAGAAGAACCTGTTGAGGAGACCCTGCTGCGCAACTACAACATCTCCAAAGATGACCTGGGCAAGTCCCTGTCCGCCTACTACCGGGTCCCGTTTGTCTCTTTCAAGGACGGCACCCCCGTGGATGTCGATCTATTCAAAAACCTGAAGACCTCTTTTCTCCGCAACAACACCTGGGTGTCGCTCTGTATCGAAAAAGGGCGCATCATGGTGGCCATCGATGATCCCACCAGCCTGCAGCGGGTCGATGAGATCAAGTCGATTTATTCTGATCAACAAGTCGGGTTCTGCGTCGCTTTGAGAAAAGAGATCCAACGGTATATCGATTGCTGTGAAAAGGCGCTAAGAATGCGGTCTGCGGCCCTTGAGAAACCGGCGAAACGGACCGCTGGCAAAAAGATTGCCCCCGGAGAAGGTGACGGAAATGAGCCGGACGGCAGCCGCGATATTCCGACCCTGGCCGAGATCGCCGCGTCCGAAGAACCCGCGGTGATCGAAGAGGTCCTTTTCCAGGAAGGCAGTGAAGCGGCCAAACTGGTCAATGATATCATCGTGTCCGCCTATGAGCGGGGGACCTCGGACATTCACATCGAACCGCAGCCGGACAAAAAAGGCACCCAGGTCCGCTTTCGAGTCGACGGGATGTGCAACGAGTATAAAACCATTCCCCGCAAACACCAGCAGGCCCTGGTATCACGGTTGAAGATCATGGCGGATCTCGACATTGCCGAACGGCGCATTCCCCAGGATGGGAAGATCAAGTTCAAAAAGTTCGGGGGCCTCGATGTGGAATTACGGGTTGCCACCGTCCCGACCCATGGAACCGGGGAGACGGTCGCCCTCCGCATCCTGGCCAACAGTAAACCCATGCCCCTGGAGAACCTGGGATTTTCCAAGCACAATTATGAAAACTTCAAATCTTCGATCTCCAACCCCTACGGCATAGTTTTCGTCTGCGGTCCCACCGGCAGCGGTAAGACCACCACCCTGCACTCGGCCCTGGGGCATATCAACAAGCCCGAGCGAAAAATTTGGACGGCTGAGGACCCGATCGAAATCACCCAGGCGGGTCTCAGCCAGGTCCAGGTGAAACCCAAAATCGGTTTCGATTTTGCCGCCGCCCTGCGCGCGTTTTTACGGGCGGATCCGGATGTCATCATGGTGGGGGAGATGCGGGACCGCGAAACTGCCCAGATAGGGATCGAGGCCTCCTTGACCGGCCACCTGGTTTTTTCTACCCTGCACACCAACAGTGCACCGGAAAGCATCACCCGCCTGCTGAACATGGGCATGGAACCATTCAGTTTCGCGGACGCGATATTGTCCATCCTGGCCCAGCGCCTGGCGCCCACCCTCTGCGAGACCTGTAAACAGACGTTTCATCCCACGCCGAAGCAGTTTAAACAGATGGTCGCGGAGTACGGCGGCGAGCGGCTGTACAAACAGAAAAAACTGCCACCCTACCGTGATAATATGACCCTCTACCGGGCCAATGGTTGCGATGGGTGCAACTACACCGGGTATCGCGGCCGCATGGGTTTGCATGAACTACTCATGGGTACGGATGTCATCAAGAAGTTAATTGAAACCCAGGCGCTGGTTGAAGCTATCCGTACCCAGGCCATCAAGGACGGTATGACGACCCTCAAGCAGGACGGGATGGACAAAGTGCTCCAGGGTAAAACCGATCTGCAGCAGATCCGCCGGGTGTGTATGGCTTGATTGGAACCTATCTCAAAAAAGTCTTTTGGCCCAAACTCGGCGTTGGGCGCTCGGAATAAATCCTCGAAATACCCGATGTATTCCTCCGGTTTATTCCTCACGGCCGCCTTGATTTTGAACCAAAATACGTTTTCTGAGATGGGTTCCAGGAAATTAGGCTGCAGGTGGGAGGTGGGTGGTAGAAGGCTTTGCGGGAAACCATTTTGAAACTGGCGTTAGTTAAGTTCTGCTGCGCGTATGGTCAAACTGATCAACTTATACCCCGCATTCGTTTTTAGAAAATCAAAGTGGTCCTGGAAGGCTCTTCCGTCGATCTGCCGATTGATCACCACGTTCATTACCGGGGACTGCCATAGTTTGGGGTCGCCGCAATTATTGAAATAAGGGTCGAACTCGTCACCCTTGAAAATAAAGGGGTTCAGACCGGACATGGATATGAAATAGTCGGTGTCTGATTTAAGCAGGGCCGCCAGTCTGTCATGGATAAGTTCAAAGTTGCGCTCGATGAAAGCGCGGCTGGCTGCCCGCTTCCAGCCCTCCGGTTCTTTCCAGAAAAATATCGCGTGGTAGGTGTTGTTAGCAAGGGCAACCACCGTAAGGGCTGCCAGCAAATCGGTCTGCAGCCAATTTTCAAACTCCTGATTAAAATCGATGAACGCATAATATCGGCCGTCTGAAGCGAGATAGATCCGGCGGGTGTCGTTCGGTGCAGGTTTGGGTCCGATATCTACGGAGAAGAGATCCAAACGGGCCCCGCCTTTGAAATCCACAATAAGGATACGGTTGCTGGTATCGAGTAGTACTTCCCGGCCGCCTTCCCAGGTAAAATGGTTGCAGTCGGCATGCTGCTGCTTGTCCCAATACGCTTTGCGGGCGCCCTGCAACCCGACCACCAGGCCGTTGCGCGCCTGGGTTAAAGCATCGTATGCGGCGGGGATGGCAATCTCACCATTGCGGTCGTAAAGGCCGACCTTTTCCGTGGCCGGATCCCGGAAGCGGATAAAGCCCTCACTTTCACAATCCGGACTGTTGTCGTGGACATAGATGCTGTCACGGCCCACTTTTTTCCCGGACCGGGTCAGGTAATAGCTGTCATAGCTGTCCTCTTTTTGCTCCATGACTGCCATGATGTGATCGAACTTGCGGGCAATGGTAAATCCTGAATACCGGGGTTCAATTTTGATTCGGCCTTGCGCATCCTTGAACCCTATCAAGTCCGAATCAGCCGGTAGAAAAGCCGTCCAGGTATCTTTGCGAGCATGGAGCGAACACCCTGAAAAGGCCAAGGCGAGCCACAGCAGAACGGTGGCCACGCAGAGGAAAATTCCGGCAGTCGGCCGACGCGTTACCTTAACCATGGGTATGATGTGTATGGTTTTTAGGGGAGCGACCATAAACGCACCTAGCGATGCCAGAAACAGCGACTGCTGGAAAGCAGCGCGATACCAATTGAAAGTTCCAGAATAGCCAGGGGTATAAGCAGCCGATAATCCCCTTGCGCCATCCTTGAAAAAGTGATTCCCAAGGCTACCATCAAGCCCAAAAAAATGAAAAACCGGGCCCGGTAAAACTGCCAGATCATTGGATTTTCAAGGGACTCGATTCGATGCAGGTTTTTGCGGCATAGGCTTGCGAACAGGTATTTGCCCTTGATCAACCCGATGCCGATCCCGCCCAGGATGGCCAGCAATACCCAGGGCGGTGCGGCCCCAATTTCGTTGGCCGCCAGAAACAGGCCGGAGCTTTTGATGATCAGAACCCCCACACCCGGGTACCACACCAGGGCCGCCAGGATTTTCAAGGTGATTTTAGTCGTGTTGAACATAGAGGTAACATGTATTTAGTCGTGCGCCCATTGCCGAGTTTGGACCAAAAGATTTACTACTTTGTCAGTTTATAGCGCCTTCGCAATCTTTGGCTGTGAAAAAGCAAGGCCGAACAGCCTGTAAACAGCGCCACGGCACCGATAATAATGGCCAGGCGCGTCCAGGGCTGTTCCATGGCCCGCCGCATGTCCACTAGGACCACCAGCGTCCGGATCCATTCTATCATTCCCAGCAGCAACGCAACTTGCATCAACCTGGCCACCCAGGCCTGCCTGTAAAACAGCAGCATCGGCAACAGCGCCAGAAGGATGACCAGAACCAGCAGGCCCGATCGGTAAAAATGGGCGCCAAGCACCAGGGTGCTCAGTATGGCGGGCAGCAACAACAGCAGATTCAAGGTGTCCAATCCTCAGCGTACGTTAAGCCGGAGATTTTTGCATGCATATCTTGGTATGCTCGCCGCAAAAGCCATCCAACCGACCAAAAGCGGCGTAGCCATGCTTTGCGTAGAATCCAGGTGACTGGAAACTGTAGGTATATAAGTAAGCACTGCGGCATCTTTTTGCCACCCCTTTTTGCTCGGCAGCCAGCAGGAGTTTCGTGCCCAGGCCTTTGGCGCGTTCATCCCTTGCGATCCACAAACCCCTGATATAGAGCCAGCCGCCGCCGGCCCGGCAGTCGATTCCGGCCACCATTGCTGCGACCCTATTTACATACTTGAAACAAAAGGGCTCTTATCCATAGTTTGGGACACGGGTCCTGTTGTAGTTGAACAGCTCTTTTTCTAGAAATGTCTGGTCTTGCTCGAGTGAATTCGGATTGTAGATCAAATTCATAGTCATGACTGGTATAGTACAGGTTACCGGCAAGTTCAGCGAACAGTCCGCAATTGGTTGGATCTATGCATAAGTTCTTGTTTCTATCAACTCATAGTGCCTGGATTCCTGATCCCAGCGCTTTAATACCTTGCGGGCGGCCTCCGGAACGTAACTCTTTTGATATTCTTCACCCTGAAAATCAATGACATTCTGCAAAGACTCGAAAGTCATAATGGTTACAAACTCGACTTCAGTTGCCAGCTCAATTCGCAACACTTCAATTTTTTGGTACCCGGGAATCTGCTTGGCCTCGATGCCGGGCAGCACTTTTTTGCTTAATATCGCCTGATAGCTGTCCGCATTTTCTTTCGTGGTCCATCCATGCCACACTCTTTTTACGGCCATGCGCGCGCTCCTTTGAGTTCATATATGTGGGCCTTTACAACTGAGCCGTCCCGTAGTTTGGCTGTCGTAAGGACGCGCTCATATCCATCGCCTTCGAACATGTCCAGACGGACCCAATGTTCCGATAGCGCCGCGGAGGTTAATAGGAAACCGTTTACTTCAGAGCCAGATTCATCCAGCACAATTCCGGGATATCCCTCCGCCGCCCCCCAGCCTTCCTGGAGCAGTTTGCCCTTCACGATAGCGGGTTCCCACTTGCCGGGCACTTCGGCCAGCACATGTTCGTTAGGCCGACCCGGGGCAAGGGTTCCGTATACGAATAATCGGTTGAACATGGGTCTTAACCACGCGCGATGGGTTACGTTAGGTTTTCTGGAACACAACCACGGATCACGACTGGAGCTATAGATTAACTTTCTTTATCCGGGTATTTGTCGGAGCATAATTGCCCTCCGGCGCCCTAGTTACCAGCTTACCTGTTAGGATTGGGCGCTACGCCGAAGACAACCTTTGTAGGGTTCTTGTAGTTTTTTAGAAAATCCTCTGCAGTTATAGCCGAAATGCCGCAATAACCTTTTAATACCGGGGCTGTCTCGAAAAACAATGCGTCACCGGATTGTATGGTGATATTCGCAGCATTGCTGTGCCAGTCGCCGTCGCCAAAGCAATGAACCGTGAACTGGTAATCCCCGGGCTGAATTTTGAACGAAGTGTAATCACCGGACCTGAGTGCCGTGATTGTTATCGCGTCCAGGCCGATCCAGTAGTATGCCGCACTGGCAAAAACCGATTCTGTTCTTGAAATATGAATATTAGCTGTAGCTTCTTGGGTATTGATGCTCGGAGTACGTTCAATATATTTTTGTGGTATCCCGGTATTGATCGTTTGCACCGAAGAGCAACTACAAAGTATCAAGAATATTACTATGCGCATATATTTCATATTACATCCCAAAGAATGGCTGCCGTCCAGACCCATCGGTCGGCAGCGCAGTCGGGCTGGAAATTCCCGGGCAGCAGTTTGTGAGGTTCTGTTTATTCAATTCAATGTTACGACTATTTTTCCCTTAAAACGCCCTTCTCCAAAATAGCGGAACGCATCCGCAGTTTCTTCAAGTGGGAAACATTTATCTATAACAGGCTTCAGCTTACCCCCTTCGAATAGCGCTACTAAATATTCCACATCCTTGTTTGCTTTGTAGCCGACCATATGCATTTTACATTTTCCGGCCAGTTTCTTAAAAAACAATAACTGCAGGATTCGCGCAGTTTTGCCTCCGACGGTCACATAGCGGCCATCCGGACATAGTGCGCGTTTATGATCAAATATAGAGCGAGTTGTTTTCACATCAAAAATCAAATCATAGGTGCGGCCGTTTTTGGTAAAATCTTCTTTTGTATAGTCAATTAGATGGTCCGCGCCCAGGGTGCGCAGCAGGTCTAATTTCTCGGTGCGATCAACGGCGGTTATTTCCACATCGAATAATTTTGCGATCTGAATCGCCAGGGTGCCCGTACTGCCGCCCCCGCCGTTAATCAATACCGTCTGCCCTGATTTAATCCTTCCAAAATCTATCAGGCCCTGTACCGCAAGGTTGCCTCCATGCGACAGGCAGGCTGCTTCCTCGAAGGTCATATTTTCAGGTTTAAGAAATAGCGCGCTTTCAAAGGCACAGGTATATTCAGCAAAGGCGCCCCAACCAGTCTCCGCCAGGTCGCCGAACACTTCGTCTCCAACCTGAAATAGTTTTACATTCTGCCCGACCGCTTCGACTTGTCCGGCGATGTCACACCCGTGAATCAGCTTGCATTTCGGTTTTAATAGGCCACCGAAAAAGCGATACTCTAAGGGCTTACCTGTCAACATATCCCAGTCCCATGAATTTATGGATACAGCCTGAAGTTTTACCAAAACTTCGTCATCGCCTGGAATCGGTTTGGGGACCTCTTCAAATCTAAGGACATCGGGTGACCCATAGTTGTCGTAGACAATTGCTTTCATAATGATTTTATAGACTGCCTTGGGTTAGTCGCCATAGGTATGGCTCAAAAGCTGGATGATCCAGCGGCTTGCCGTGGTTAAGCTCAGGTGCGCCTGATTTTGGGCGTCAACGAAAGCGATTGGTTAGCCAACACATCTTGATATTTAAACCATACCCAGCCTAATATCTGGAAATACATGACCCGTTGAATGATTCCCTGGTAATTGGGGAAGGATAGCATAAAAATCGGAAAGATGATGCTGACACCGGCCATGTAAAAGCAGATAATCCGGTGTAGTCCGTTCATAACGAATCCTTGCCAGAGCAACCCTATTGTCATGAGCGTACCCGCTATGCTGGCATTGATGCCGTGTAAGTCGTGGTACAGGGCGTTGTAGTTGATTGTTGCGTCTATCGGCTTATGCGGGAATATGCCAACAAGCGCCATGGATAGTCCATATAAAATGAAAGGGAGTATTGGCTTGCGAAACCGTTTAATGCCATCAAAAGCAATCCCTCCGCCCAGGGCAATAAAAGCGCTAATCATAATAAAGTTATTCGGTGTGTGTTGTGCCCCCAGTTCGCTGATCAGGTTTGATACAAATGAATATTTTTGAACAGTGTAGAGTGGCCCGAGTAGAACCACTAATGCGAATATGAAGATCCCAGCTCTTGTTGTCGTGATCATGATTGCTTAAAAGTGGATAACCGGTGAATATGTCTTCAGCGAACCTTTTTTAATTTTTATCTTAATGAATCCAATTGCGGTGTCATTTGGCGAATTTTCTTTAGTTCGGATTTGAGCCAATCCGCACATTTTACGGTTTCATCATTTAAGCAACTGACCAGGTAATAATTTCCGGACAGACTGCTTTTGGTGGCCGCATATTCTATGAAATCCTCGGATGATTTTATCAAGTCCTTGCTCAGAAAATAGCGATACTTTTTGGTAATATGTTCTGCCGCTTCACTGGAACTGTACCAGGTGCCATTACGGTTGAACCGGCATGGAGAGCTTCTGATTAATTCAGTGAGCTTGTCGATCTCAGAACTTATTCCAGGCTCCAATGCATTTCCCTGAACTGGGCAGCTTATTGAAACCAACAGAATTACGATCCAGATTTTCATGGTTTTAATTTAGATCTTGATGGCTTTTTACACGCTGGGGCCGGGGCACCTGGAGCGCAGCGGCATAGACCCGCTGCGGCCAATTGTTAAGGTTACATATTGGCGTTCCATTCATATAGACCACCCCGGGGGCCTACTGCATTCTCTTTTATTTGATTGATTTTGAGTTGCAGGTTAAACGTCTTTGGCAGCCAGCCACCCACTCAAACGCCTTGCATTTATAACTCCAGGCCATTTTTATTCTTTATTTAGAGTATCCAACGGTTGAGCTGAAGCGCGCGCGGTTTTGCGTGTCGGCTGCTCCGGTGATTGGTTATATGTTTAACTT
The DNA here is from genome assembly GCA_905176665.1 of Olavius algarvensis Delta 4 endosymbiont. Classification (GTDB taxonomy): domain Bacteria; phylum Desulfobacterota; class Desulfobacteria; order Desulfobacterales; family CAJINA01; genus CAJINA01. The sequence continues at coordinate 84,926 of CAJINA010000005.1, forward strand.
GGGTCATCAAGTTCAAAATACATCACATAACCAGTATCCCAACGAATGTTGCATCTCTGACAAATGAATTTTCTTGACCTGTGTTTATTCCCCGGCACCAATGTATGCAACCATTTGCCACAGGCAGGGCACTTACATAGCTTCATTCGGAAAACCAGCCAAGAAAACAGTAACACGGTATTAATTAGAAAGGAAAAAGCGAAAGTGTGACTAAATTCAATTAAACCTCTTTGCTGAAAATAGATTCCAACACCAAAGGAAACCAGAGATAAAAGCAGTAATATGGCTCCAACGTAACTTGTCAATTTGAAATGTGTGGGGTGCCTTTTGATATTGTCCATTATTTTACATATAACTTATTGTTATATCTTTGGCGATTTTTTGGGCAGACGCTGGATATTTTGACGATTGAAACCAATCTGGAAAGTCATAGTGAGTATACACTAAACAAACTTATATTCAATACGTTAACTGGTTTCAACAATACATGGCGCGTCTTTTATAGCGAATGTTGCAGGTTTTTATCCAGTTTATTTCACTGGCGAATTTTTTGCTGAATTAGGTTTTGCAGATGGTCAGTGGGCAATAACGGACGTCTATTACTTTCTGCTTCAGCAAATTACTTTTTAATGCCAAATGTACATGGGGGATCTCTATATCAGCCATCACAAATCTTACATCCAACTCCCGAGTGTACTGCTTGACAGCGTTTGTGGGGTGTGCTTATCTGAGCGCGTAGTTGAAATATCATGTAGTTCCAATACTCTGAGTCGAGTAGGCTTTTTGGGAGGTTATATGGGCATCCGTCAGTATCGTTATTCTTCCGATAATCTAGGATACCTTGTATACGGCCGTAAAACCGCCATGGCCATCGATGGCGGGGCCGTGCGCGCCATCCTGGACTTCATTGAGAAACAAAGCCTGGAATTGAGATATGTGACCAACACCCACCGGCACCCGGACCACACCGCCGGCACCGGCGACCTGGTGAAATTGTCAGGGGCCGAATACCTGTCCTGGGAGATGCTGCTTGCAGCCGGGCAAATTGTTCTGGATGATCTTACGGTGGAGGTGATCGACACCCCGGGTCACACGGATGATTCTATATCCTTCAGTGTGGAAGAGAGCCTGATTACCGGCGATACCCTCTTTAACGGCACGGTGGGCAACTGCTTCAGTGACGACCTCAAGTCCTTCTACGAGTCCGTCAAAAAGCTCCTGGCCTTCCCACCAGCTACCAAGGTCTATGCCGGGCATGACTATGTGAAGTATTCGATGGCTTTTGCCAAAATCGTGGAACCTGAGAACGCCCAGATCGACGCTTTCCTGAAAAATTATGACCCTGCCCTCATCGTCTCCACCCTGGCGGACGAGCTGGAGGTGAACCCCTACGTCCGCTTCAATGCTGAACCCATCATTGCCCTGCTTAAAAAGCGCGGTTTCCCGGTGCAGACGGAGTATGAGCGCTGGTTGGGTGTTATGTCCTTAGAGTAAGCGCCTGGACCTTACCACAATCTCCCCAATGAAAGCATACTGGCTAATACCAATTTTCTCGCGCAGAGACGCAGAGGCGCAGAGAAGGTCAAACCCCCTAAATTTTCAGCTGCGCTGAAAGGTCAAAAGAAAGGTTTTCGCGCGCAAGCGCGCTTCAAACTGGTTTTGATTTTCTCTGCGCCTCTGCGTCTCTGCGCGAGGCATATTAGCCTTTTATCTCGAATGTCCGTACGCACTCCTTTCAGGAGTACCAGTAAGTAGCTTACATGAGGGGATTAACTGTTAGGGCAAACGGGGATTAATCCGTAGGGATTTCTCCCGTCAAGGTCTTCTTCACCCCGATCCCCAGGTCCTGCATGGTAAAGGGCTTGCGGATGAACTCGCCGGCCCCTAAAGCCTGGGCTTTGCGGACGCGCTCCGTCAATGAGAACCCGCTGAAGATAACCGCTTTTTGCTGTGGATGTTTGGCAAGAATACGCTGGTAGGTTTCCAGGCCGTCGATGCCCGGGGTCATAATCATATCCAGCATCAGCATATCGACCGTGTGGGCTTTCATATAAGTCACGGCGGCTTCACCGCTCTCCGCCTTGGCAACTTTATACCCCAGTTCGGTCAGCATGCCGGCTGCAATCTCCAATTGTTCCGGCATGTCGTCCACCACCAGGATGGTTTCCCCGCTGCCTTTCAAATGCTCAAGTGATACCTTTTGGGGTTTCTCCTCGGGTTGTCGTTCGGTGACTGGTAAATAGAGCCAGATGGTGGTGCCTTTACCGAGGCCGCTCTTTACATCGATATAACCACGATGATCTTTAACGGTGCCCCAGACGACCGCCATGCCCAGTCCGGTGCCGCTGCGGCCCATCTCCTTTTTCGTGCAAAACGGTTCGAAGATGTGGGCGATGTCCTTGTCGGAGATCCCCATTCCGGTATCGGCCACGGTCACTTCCACGTATTTGCCGGGAACGATTTCGCTATATCCGTCCACCGGACTGTTCAGCGGCCGCACCCGGGTCGTTATGGTGAGCTCACCTCCCGAAGGCATGGCTTCCGCCGCATTTGAGACCAGGTTCATCATGGCCTTGGAAAGGTGGACATGTGAACCCAGGATATAGGGCAGCTCAGCCATGAGGTCCGTCTTCACCTTGACAATCGGGTGAAAGCTCTGCAGCTTTTGAAACTCCGGGCTGTCAAGATAGGTCAAAATGGTTTCGTTCAAGGAAACAACGTCCGATACAGATACACCGCGGCGAGCCAGGGTCAGCAGGTCCTGGACGATGGTGGCGGCCTTGTCTCCGGACCTTTTGATTGTTTGCAGAGGCTTGGCCAGGGGGGTGTCGGGGCCGAGTTGGACGAGCAGTAGCTCAGGGTAACTGATGATGCCTGAAAGGACGTTGTTCAGGTCGTGCGCTACGCCGCCGGCTAGCGTGCCGATCGCTTCCAGTTTCTGGGCCTGTTGGAGTTTTTCGGTGGTGCGGGTCAACTCGGCTGTACGTTTTTCCACCAGCCGCTCCAGGTGATCGCGGTAGTTGCTCAGTTCTTTCTCGATGGCAAAACGCTCGGTCACATCGGTAATCATCAAGATAGTGGTGTTTTCGCTGATAACTGGCAGGCGTTTTAACAGCACTTGCTTGGCTCCGATCCGCAAGGGATTCTTGGCCCCGATTTCAATGGCGGCGGTGATTTCAGAAATCATCAGATCACGGACACGTTTGGCAGCCTCACCATCAAATAGGGTTTCCGGGGCGACCGACAGCAGCTGTTCCTGGCGCAGGCTAAAGAGGGCGCAGGCGGTCTGGTTGGCATAGACGATTCTACCGGCGGCAATCTCGAGCATTCCCTCGGCGATGCTGTCAATGACGGTTTTGAGATGATCGTTGCGGGAGAGCAGCTCTCGGGTCATCTGCCGGGGATAGACAGTGTCCAGTCCGACGAACGGTTTGGCCCCGGAAACCTGCTGGTCCACATCGTGCTGGTTAATAACGTCCAGGATGTGTTGGGCCATTTCGTTGAAGGGCCCCTTGGCAATGAATGCGTCGGCCGATATGTCCACAGCCTCGAAGTTGATCTCTATCGCAGCGGCCGACATGAGCACCAGGTAGCAATGATCGAACGATCCTTTGCTCCGGACAATTTCACAGAGTTTGTCGCCCTCGATGTTCGGCATGATCAGGTCGGTAAAAATGATATCCGGATGAAAATCATCCAAAATACCGATAGCCAGCAACCCGTCCTCGGCGGTGGCGACTTCGTGGCCTTCTTTCTCGAGGAGGTTTTTCATCCAGTTGAGGATGATGCGGTTGTTGTCGATGACCAGGATCTTTTTTTTCATAGCAGCTAGCCTAACCGGGTGGGAGACAGGCATTACTAATCTGTCTCGATTGCAAAATCAAGATTTTTAGTCGGCGTAAGATAAAACCCGTGCCCCTGCGCGCAACGCCGAGATTGGCCCATCAGGCGTTGACTGAAGCTGTGCCCGACAAGAAGACAGTTCTGAGATAGCCTCTAATATCTATATCGGCCAATTTGGACGTAGCTCAAGAAACCGCGGCATCGAAGTACCTTTACAGGGGCGCTATATTTATAATGCGCACTCAGCCTGATTGGGCAACCCCGCCGGTGAATTAATTGACAACCCGTCGGGGCTCTTGTATCATTCCTCCAATTTTTCAGATGAGGTGTTGAATGCGTAGAAAAGACAAGGAAATCAAGGATAAAGAACTAATTGAACAGATTATTCAGAATGCACAAATTTGCCGCCTGGCCCTGGCTGAGGGCGACCAGCCCTATGTTGTCCCTCTGAATTTTGGCTACCGGGACAAGACCGTCTATTTTCATTCCGCGACCCAGGGCCGGAAGATCGATATGCTCAAGAACAATCCCAAGGTCTGCCTGGAATTTACAACCGATCTGGAGCTGGTCCGGGCTGAAAAAAGTTGTGACTGGGGCCAGCGTTTCAATTGCGTCATCGCTTTCGGCGAGGCCCGTATGATTGAAGACAATGACGCGAAAAGAGACGCCCTCGATGTCATCATGGCGCACTACGGTGGAAAAGGGGGCGATTACTCGGACGGCAAACTGAAAATCACGGCCGTGATCGCGGTGAAAGTCAGTACGATGACCGGCAAGGGTTTGGGGTGAGAATGGATGATCTGAATCATACCGGTCACGGGACCGATTCTGAATCCCAGGGCAGTGTTACGGCTGAATTGGTTGCGTCCATGAAGAACCAGGCTCGCCGGCTTTTTTTTGAGGCAGCCGGAAGTCACGACTGGGACCACACCCGGCGGGTAGCCGCACTATGCGAGCGCATCGGTCGGGTTGAAAAAGCCGACTTGACAGTTCTGCGCATGGCCGCCTATTTGCACGACATCGGCCGCTGTCACCAGGATCGTTCGTCCGGCGCCCAGTGCCATGCCCAGGCGGGCGCGCACCTGGCCGCCGCCATCCTGGCCAAGATACCACTTTTAGATTCAGCCAAACGAAACATCATCCACTGCATCCGTTCCCATCGTTTCCGTGAGAACCATGCCCCGGAAACACTTGAGGCGAAGGTCCTTTTCGATGCCGACAAGCTCGATGCCATCGGGGCCGTGGGTGTGGCACGCGCGTACCTGTTTGCCGGTGAGGTTGGCGCTCGGTTGCACAACGCCGCTATTGATGTCACCACAGCCCCGGCTTACTCGGAAAATGACACCGGTTACCGGGAATACCTGGTGAAACTGCGCCACATCCATAGCCGCATGCTCACCGCGGAAGGCCGGCGGCTGGCTGCCGAGCGCCACGCGTTCATGGTGGACTTTTTTGATCGGTTTCTGGGCGAGATTGATGGGCGGATTTAGGGCACGCCTCATCGTTACGCAACAGTCCGGGCCCTGCGTTTTTCCGGTTTTGACAAGTTTGTCCGTATCCAATACAATGAACCCATCTCGCTATTGTAAACTCCCATATACAACCGGATTGCCTCAACGTGGTAAACGCGTTGAGATAAAAAATAATCATCAAGAATGAGGAGGTCACATGAAAGCCACTATCACCAAGCAGTGCATGGGCGATCGCAATTGCAACAACCTGTGTCCGGATGTGTTTGAGTATGACGAAGACCAGCTGCTTTCCATCGTCAAGTTCGATGAGATCCCCGAACAATACCAGGATCTGGTGCGCCAGGCAGCGGCCGAGTGCGGAGCGGATGCTATCGAAATCGAAGAGTAGCTACCATTAAAAATAGGCCTCGGCCTGTTCCAGGCGTGGTTGAATTGAATGCAAAGGGGCGCAGGCGACCTGCGCCGTTTTGCCTTCCAATGCAAAGGGGATTTGATTATGGGAAAGTTTCGCAACAGCCAGACGGCTAAAAACTTGATGTTGTCATTTGCCGGTGAATCCCAGGCCCGCAACCGGTATTCATATTTCGCCCGGCGTGCCTGGGACGAGGGGTTTGTGCAAATCGGCGACATCTTTGAAGAGACCGCCAACCAGGAGTGTGAACACGCCCTGCGCTTTTTCAAGTTTTTCAACGGCGGGGAGCTGGAGATCACGGGCAGCTTTCCATCCGGGGTCATCAAAAACACCTATGATAATCTGATCGCGGCCGCGGACGGCGAGCGGTTTGAACACACCGAGCTTTACCCGGGGTTTGCCCAGGTGGCCGTTGATGAGGGCTTCGAACGGGCGGCCGATACCTGGGAAGCCATCATGGTGTCGGAAAAACAGCATGAAAAACGCTACCGCGAACTGGCCGGCAACCTGGGCGCCAACCGGGTCTTTACGCGGGACACGGAAGTGGTCTGGCGCTGTCGCAACTGCGGTTATCTGCATACCGGCCAGGCCGCCCCGGAAAAATGCCCGGCATGCGTGATGGGACGGGGATTTTTTGAACTACTTGGTGAGAACTGGTAGCCATTATAATTAGAAGCTGTCCTAAGAACGGATTTTGGCTCAAGGTCAAGGCGGACGCAATTTTTATATTCGAGGAATACTGATGGTATTTTGAGGATTCAAAATGGCGCCCAACGCAGAGATTGAGCCAAATGACTTTCTTAGAGCAGTTTCTATTCGGATTTGATGTTTTTCAGTCGCCGTATCGCACCGGCTATGCCGGCGGGCAATTCATCGTCGAAGGAGACGTGGATGGAGTAGTCGTTTTTGAGGTAATAGTTCACACAGATCACCGTGCCTTGCTGAAACATCTTGAGGGGCGCGGCCCGGGTGGGGATGCGAATGGACGACCTGAATCACCCTGGTCACAGGGCTGATTCTAAATCCAAAGGCAGCCTTCCTGGTGGACTGGTTGAATCCATAAAAACCAGGTGCGCCGACTTTTTCTCAACGTAGCGGCACTGTGCTGGTAAACCGTTATTTAATGTTGGTTCCTTTGGAAGCAGCCTTGTTGTATTCGGCGTTGTCTGGTCCAAGAAGGAGAGACAATAGATTCCGGCTGCCAAACTGACCCGCTAAAAAATGGCCTACCAGGCTTCTTAAGGGATCCTCTTCTCCGCCGTACAACTTGCTTGCCAAACGGGTACAAGCCTTGATATGCCCTCCCATGAAATGGGACATGACTGCTTGCTTATAGTGCCTAAATGTAAAATTGCTACTTTGAAAAGCCTGAATCAAAGTCCTGGCAGCGATCTCACCATAAGACAAAGCCATGTGGATCCCACCGCCGAACGCAGGCTCGATGCCGGCGGCATCTCCTACCAGAATAAGATTGTGTTGCGAAATCGGCACTTCATCCGAATACCAGCGAATGGGATGGCTGGACCAGGATTCAGACCCAATGTTGATCTGGCGGGTTTTTAATTCCTGGCTGAATATCTGTTTCATATTCGGCCGCGGCCTTTCAGGCTGGAAACGGAAATGGCCTATTCCGTGATTCATATGTGGGGCTTTGCCCAGCAGACAAGGACAGTGCCATGTGTATCCCTGCAAGTCTGCGTCAACCGGGGTAAAATCAATCGATATATTTTTTCAAGCAAATTCAATATCATATTCAGGATCTGCCGGTGTCGAGACCTACAGCGTTGTTGCCAGACACGTTTTATGGGGCCGCATCATGGCGCGTCGCACCATGGAAAGGGACCCATCTGCTCCCACAAGGGCTTTTACGGAATAGTTTCCATGGCTGGTCGATACCATCAGTACATCCCGCTCAAGGCTTGCCGTGATGAATCTTTCCTTTTCATGGAGCACCATCCCACGTTTGACACCTACTTGGGTCAGGGCGAAATCAAAATCTGCACGCTGGACCATTCTGAAACGATTTGGGCTTTTATATAGCCAACTTTTATCCTGATACCGAAACTCTACATCAGTTACAAACAGCGATGGGATGCTTAAGTCAACCTCCAGGTGTTCTAATACATCTGCACTCCACGCCCCGACTGCGCCGGCGCACAACTTGTGTCGCGGGAAAGCGGCCTTCTCGATCAAAACCGTCTTATCAGCCAATTCGGGTGCATACTTTTTCAAATGCAGCCAGGTCGATATTCCTGCCGGACCGGCCCCGACGATCATGACGTCGTAATCCTCTACCCTCTCTTCGGTATTGTACATTTGTAAGACCAATAGTAGTCCTCCCAGCAAAACCGCGCTCAACCCGGCATGTTTATGTTACCTTCCCCCTGAGCATAGTTCGTACGAATACTTGTTTATACGGCTAAGCCCCCGAACTCTTTTGGCACTTCGAAACCAGACAACAGGGTATTTGCATATGGGCAATTAAAACTGCTGATCGATTTCTGAGATAAATCCCGTGAGCATCATCATCGTATGCCGTATCACCGATGAGTTTATCAGGAAGGCACCGAGAAAAGCCGATAGCTATTGTGGCTTCACCCAGCTGTGCTTCAAGGGACGAAGCGCTTTCAAGGTGAGCGGCGACAGGAAGATCCCCATTTTTCTTGACCGGGCGAAGCTACCATCTATGAATGCTGTCCAGATATCAAAGTTCCCTCGCTCGTGCTAGTCTCCTACCAACACTTTGTTGGATGCACGGCGGAAACCGACTATAGCCAGTTTGGTACGACGGGTACCGCTGGGGCAAATCCTTCCAGGCCGCTCCGGTCCTCAAGATCCATAATATCCCGTCTAAGACTTCACAAGGATCGCGTGCATTGCGTCCTGCGGGATCTGCCGGCGGTTTGATGATGGTTTAAACGGCTCTATCCGACGCCCATATTCGCCTGTGACCTCTACCCTGATTCTACCACATAATCAGGATCTTATGTTTAGTTTAGTTTGAGATAGCTTCTAGTAACTTTGAGTCCAACCATCACATTCTATAGGTTGGCGTTTTGGGTTAATACCTTTTCCCATCCCACTTTTTACAGCGTCTAGTATACGTTCGCAATCTTCTTGAGTTATGTCATCATACCTTTCCTTTTTAAAGAAGGCGTGAAGAGCCTTAGGGGTCGTTTCTTTGAGAAAATTTGTCGCCAGCTCTTGATTTTTGGTTGCCTCCATAATGAAATCTATAAAATCTCCTTTGTTTCCGCCATTAGCCATGTTTCTCTCCTTTCTTTTGTGTTTTAAGATCATGAATCATGATGTTGTCAAACCCCAAGAACCGTAAAGTGCTTTTTGCCGAACAAGACCGTTACGAATCCGAAAAGCGCCATTACCGGCTGCTAACGCCATCCATGGTCGTGTCTTTTCTTCCTGGTCGAATATGTCCCTCCTTTCTTTTTTGCGCCTTAACAGCTTGAGTCTATTCAAGCGTCTCCAGTACTCGCCGGCAATATGGTCTGTCTGGATAAAGATCTCCGTACCCGCGCGAGGGGCGGATCATTCCGTTTTCCTGGCAGAGGTTGGTATATTTACAAGCTGGACACGTCTCTTGGTCTGCTGCGACGGTTTTTCGATATTCATCGGAAGCCAGAACGTTACGAATCTTACCGCCTCTGTATCTGCCAAAGCTATTCCTGCTTGAGTGCACCACGCCGATATGCCGGTTTGCAAATACAACCATACATCTCTCCCGGTAGAGGGGCGGAACCAGCGGAATCCATGGCATCTTCAGCAATTTAGAAACGATGTTGGCGACAGGGTTTTTCTTCACGATCGTTCGAAAACCACCGATATTTAAAAGCGCAGCCATCTTCACCAAATGGATGAAGTCTTCCGGATCAAGAAGCTCTTCTGATAGGGCAAACGGACCATTCGCCGTGTGAATGAGCTGTATGAGAATGAGACAATCGATGGCCGGAAACTCTGTGTACAGGCCATTTACAAAATGCGGCAATTCCGGCAGCAGGCTTTTTGTAACTGTTGTGAAAATTGTACAATTGTTCCCCCCATTAAGCGCCCTCTCAATGCCCCGCATTGTCGTTCTGTAAGATCCCTTCCCCCGTATGCGGTCATGCAGGTCGGCGGGCCCATCCAAACTGACCGAAATTGAAAAGTCCCCATAGTTGGCTAGCCGCCTGCTGATTTCTTCTGTAATGAGGGTTCCATTGGTATTCATAAAGATGGTTTCAAATCCGATCCCAAAGCCATAGTCCAAAGCCTCAAACAGGCCTTCCCAGAGTAGAGGTTCACCGCCTGTAATATGCAGGTGACGGTATCCAATAGCATGCCCTTCGGTAATGATCTCCCTGACTGTATCGACGGGGAGGCTAGAGCCTTTGGAAATGTTGGAACGGGCAAAACAGTGCAAGCAAGAACTGTTGCAGTGCGATGTTACCTCGATAGTCAGCGATTCCTGCTCCACCACCTGAAAGATTTCCTCTGCTGTATTTCCTTTCATGAAAGGTATCGTCCTTCACGTAATGGTTTCAAAAGCGAGCGAAACTCACCTGCCAACCCTGGCATGGTGCATGCGTCAACAATAGCAGCGGCTGAGTCGAGTTCGCTGCATATCCTTTTCTTTATGCAGTCAATCGCCCCTGTATCACAAATATAACGCAATATAGTTTGTATATATCCGTTATTCTGATTATTTTTCACTTCAGGGTTTTTGTCCCAGTAACCCCTTAACTTTTCATTAAGGCAAAAATATATGGAAGAATGGACGCCCTTCATCATATCTTTTTCAAGGTCCTGGAGATCATCGAGCAGCCTCCAGGCGATACCGAAGGAGCAATAAGCAGCTTGAATGGATAATGAAAGTTCTTCGACAGGGCTTATCTTATTTGCAATGAGGACGGGAGCGATCAAGGCGGTTGCCATCTGTTTTCTGAAAAGATCGCAATAACTATCCAGGGACTTCGTCCCTTCGGAAATGTTGATGCTCCTATAATAGTCGTCGATAAAACCACGCACAATTGCTGGCCCCCTGTCCACATCCCGGGCTAATCGATCGAAAGCCCTGTTCATGATCATCCAGGATTGGCTCCGAATGAGCAAAGCCAGGTGTGTAATGGGCAATTGGCCGTCGACAAGATGGTCGTCGAAAGCATGCAGCAACATGGCCATGGTATGTCCGGTCTTTACAGCTTTCACATATCTTGGTTCGAGTTTTATGTTGTCGGGACAGTATTGCTGAAGCCAAAAAAGGATCGACCATGCCGGTGCGTAGAAGTAGTTAACGAAATTAGGGCCACCGCTAAAAGGCGCCTGCAAGTATTTCATCAAGAATAAGACTGCCTCCGTCTGCATGGAGTTAGGCAAGCATTCACAGAGTGCCAGCATCTCCCGGTTCAGCTCTTCACGGAAGGTCTCCTCTTCTTGCGAAAGCGTCACCGTGCCAAAGTCGACACGAGCGCAGAATGACAGCAAGTCTGTTATCCCAATACCCATTCAGACCCTTAACCTCCGGTAACCTGATTAAGTTCATCTAGATAGGACGGCAGCTTTATATCCACTAACAATGATCTCGCTTTTTCTAAATAATCTTCCCCTCGAATTCCATTGAGGCCGCTGTGTTTATTTCCAGGCTCAAGCAGTCGCTTTCCCAATTCAAAATAGACGCCAGCAAGCTGAAGACGAGCGCCTATTCGTTCTCCTGCCTCAATGGCCTTGTGCCAACATGCAAGGGCCTTTTTCGGTTTATTCATCAGCCAGTGAAATTCGCCCGCCAGTTTGAACGCATCCGTACGATATTGAGCAACTTTTTGAGTATTCCTTAAAAGTTGTTTGACTGAGTTGCTAACCTTTTTCCGGTGTTCGGATAATTTCGTTTTATGGCCGTTTCTCAGCATTTCTTTTAATCGCTGCAGATTGTACTCCAGTTCAGCTATAAGGAGTCCGGACATTTGAAAGGGGACAGGTCTAATCTGATGACAGATCCTATTCGCTCGCTCCAGACTTTTTTTCGCCTTTTCAATCTTTCCGAGTGAAGTATATATCCGCGCTTCGTAAACATAAAGCTCCCAAAATCCGGGTCCGGCTTTCTCTTCAAAATCAATTCCCTCCCGAATTACAATAAGCGCATCATTAAATTTTCGGCACCCCATAAACAAACACGATTTCAATTCATATTCGTAGGTCTTGGCAAGATTATATTGATAGACTTGAAAGATCTCTTCCAACCTATTCAGTATCGATTCGGCGATCTCGAGGGATCCTTGGTAAATACATGGAAAAGCATGCCAGTACAGCATTTGGGTGGCATCATATAGTTCTCCAATGTCGCAGTTTCTATTTATCAAATCTACATCATAATCTCCTGTTTCTTTCCAGTTCCCCACTAAGAAATTATGCACAGTTTCACACAACGCATATGTTGTATAAGTTCTTACATCATCTTTACTAATCTTGAACTTAACGAAATCCAAAAGCCTTCTGCTTAACCTGAACGAAATGCCGGAAAAGGAGAAAAGGGGGCTGGCACTTACAAATATGCGCGTCCCGTTTTCGATCTCCATTAAATCGAAAGCGGTAATTGTCTTGTGCAGGAATAGAAACTCATAAAAAGATCGCTTTGGATTGGTTATGACCAAAGCCTTGCATTTTTTATAGAAGAGATTGAAAACTCGCAGATCTCTTTGGGTGGGGGTTTTTTTAAATTTTAAGGATGGAATGAACAGTGCTGTTATAAAGTGCAGGAAAGCGGAAAAAACCTTGAATAACCGTGAAACTGCATTTTGAGGCAACTCCCCCCAGTAATACTCAAGAGCCCGGTCGAAGTGTTCAACAGCCTCATCGTGCTGCCCCCGGTTGTATAGTGCAAGGGCTATGTTCTTCTCAAGCATGGCCTCCTTCTCCGGGTCTGTAGTCGTGCCTGACTTTTTCAGATACAGCTTCAAAGCTTCCTGATAGTAATGCAGCGCCTCACTTGAAGCGGATGATTTCAGTGCATCTTCCCCGGCCATAGCCAGATAGTATTCGGCCCGTTCATCGTTCTGGGCCCTTTTATAATGAAGCGCCAACATTCCATAAAATTCATGCAGGCGTTCTTTAAACAAACTTTCAATCGTATTTGCAACGCGCAGATGCAGGGCTTTTCGCTTACCGTGCAGAAGAGAATTATAGGCAGCTTCCTGAACCAGAGCATGCTTGAAAAGAAACTCCAATTCATCCAGCCGCATCCGTTCCATGATCATCTGAATCTTTTTGAGATAATCCAAATGGCTGTCAACATCTTTTATCGCGGTAGCCACATTTGTCAGAATTCGGTAAAAGAAATTTTTGCCAATCACTGAAGCAATTTTCACTAGGTCACGGGTTTCTTTCTCTAGGTGGTCTATTCTGGCGTTAAGGACATCTTTGATAGTGTGCGGCACGACTATCTCGGCAATCTTGTCGTTGATCTCGAATTTCCCATTCTTGGGGACGATAACGCCTTCATCAACAAACGAGCGAACGATTTCTTCAATGAAGAACGGGTTCCCGCCGGTACGTTTGATAATCTTATTTTTGATTGAATAATCGAGGTCTTGGATGTGAAGCATATCGCTGATAAGCCTCGCGCTGATGCTTTCATCCAGTGATTTCAATTCGATTTCAACATGATATACAGCTAGTTTTCCTTTTAGGGTTTTGACGATCCTTTCCCCGGTTTCCTGGTGGTCAGGTCTGAATAGATTAACGAAAAGTATGCTCTGAGTCTCTGCAAGGCGGAATAACGACTCCAGGAGTTTAATGGAGCTTGTATCGGCCCAGTGCAGGTCTTCCATCATAATCACTAACGGAATACGTTCAGCAGCTTTGGATAGAAGGTCACTTACATTTTTCAAAATCAATTTTTCAAGAGCTTCACCTTCAATGCCTGCAATCCTTTCAGCATACCGACCTAAAAGCTTCATACCCATAAGAGTGGCAAGAAAAGGAATAATTTCATCAGCATCTTCCCTGCACACGTCCTGAACGGAAGATTCAAGTTTGCTTAAAGCTGCGGCTTCGCTGTCATTTTCACCGATCCGCGCCCAATGTTTTAAGAGGTCAATGATCGGATGGAAAGCCAGATTCCTGCCGATGGATATCGCTTTACCTTCAAGCAACATCACGCGCTTTAATGCATCCAGATGTTTAAACTCGGCAAAAAGCCTTGACTTTCCGATGCCTGCTTCGCCAACGATATTTACGACCGAGCCATCACCGTCAATAGCTTTGGCCAACTGAAGCTCCAGTTTATTCAACTCTTTATCGCGCCCAATCATTTTTGAATATATTCGGCGCTCCAATCCTATCCGCGGCTTTTTAGCATGCGTTTTGGGGCTTAAAACCTTATAGGATTGAATGGGGTCTGCTTTGCCCTTGACTTTGGTCGGCCTGCGCGGTCGGAAGGAAAAGATGCCTTCTGAACGTCTATAGGTGGAAGGGCCGACGATGATTTCACCCGCGTTTGCGAGTCCTTCCAACCGTGAGGCCAGATTTATGGCATCTCCGGTCAATCCATGCGTCCCCTTGGCAATATCCACCTCGTCAGTTACGACAAGGCCAGAATTAATGCCCGTGTGCATGCGTAAAGGCTCTCCGATTCTTTTTTCAATTTGCGGACTAAACCTGTTAACGAAAGCATGTATCTCCTTGGCTGCCCAAATTGCCCGGATCGGGTCATCTTCGTGGACCTTCGGCACACCAAAGACAGCCATTACCGCATCGCCGATGAACCGCTCAATGAATCCGCCATAATTGTGGATAATTCGCGTTATTTCTCCGAAGATACGGTTCATAATCTCTTTAACGTCCTCAGGATCGAGCCTTTCGTTCATGGCTGTGTAACCAGACAGATCAGAAAACATGATCGTCACGTGCTTCCGTTCGCTGTTTATTCTTCGTGAGGTTTTATACGTATCGGGAATGTTAACTAGAGGATGGCCACATTCTTTGCAAAACTTTGAGTCTTCCGGAATCTCAAGTTGGCATTCTGGGCACTTCATGTAATGGCCCCTAATGTTTCCGGTAATGTCGATTGGTTTGAGAAAGGATGGTAGGAAATCTTCGCCCGTATATTACGATCTTAGCTCTTATATTACAAAAAAAAACTTAAGTCAATTATGGTAAAAATATGGCCCGGGTACCCGTATTTTGTCAAAATCAGAGATTCACTAAAAATACTTTATAGAGAGCTTATCACCAGTTTTGTCTGGCGGCGGACAACTATATCGCTAGTTGCCAGGCAACCTTTATCTTGCAGCACCGCTTGCTACGGAAAAACGGTGGTGCCGCTTCGGCCCTATTCGGATTTGATGTTTTTCAGTCGCCGTATCGCACCGGCTATGCCGGCGGGTAACTCATCGTCGAAGGAGACGTGGATGGAGTAGTCGTTTTTGAGGTGATAGTTCACACAGATCACCGTGCCTTGCTGAAACGTCTTGAGGGGCGCCGCCCGGGTGGGGATGAGAAATTTCATGCCCAGGCGCCGGCCCAGCAGCATGCGCGCGGTTTCCCGTTTGGAGGTGATGATAAAGAAGCTTAAACCGCCTTCCGAAATATCAGAAAAATCACCCTTGAAGGGCTTGCCCATGGGTTGCCGTTTCTTGTTCAGCAATTGGACCAGGATTTTACCTTTCACGTTGAAGCGTTCCTGCTTGCGGCGCTCCATGCCCTTTTCTTTGATAATATCTTTGGCTTTCTCCAGCGTCAGGCAGTAATCCTCGAGCTTGGATTTCAAGGCCGGAAAGTCTTTATCCCACGCTTCCAGCACATCCCGGGAGAGCACATTCATTTTTACCGTCGAGAGGGCGACCAGTGAGGTCGTGCACATGCTGATGGTAAAAAAGGTGGTGTGCCCGGCCAGGTCGCCTTTTTCCAGGGTCTTCAGCAGGGTTTCCTGCTCGCCGTCCTGGTAGACCAGTTTGAGGTTCCCCTCGGTAATGAAATAGAGGTTGCGGTTTTCCCGGCCCTGGGCAAACACGGTCTGGTCGGCTTCATAGGTTACTGTTTCCATGGCGTGAAAAAGCGCATTGGCCTCCTCGCTGGAGAGCCGGTCGTACAGCTCAGGCCAGACATCCAGGTGGTCCTGATCGATGGACTCGGCCTTTTCCTGTTCGATGATTTCCCCGGCCCTGACGATCTCCGTCAGCGCCATGGCATCCACGTCGTAGAGCTGGTCACGCAGTGCTTCGGCCTTTTTGAAATTTTTCTGCTTGGCGTTGGCCACGACCAATTCAAAGATCAGCTTGACGGCGGCTTCGGTCTCGCCGGCGGCTATGTGTTTTTCCAGCAAGACCTCGCGCTCGTCCACCCCGCTTTTGGCGGCGGTTTTTGTTGCGGGCTGGGGTGCCTCAATCGGGGGTGCCGGGGCCGGCTGAGCCTGGGGCGCGGTTTTGGGTTCGGACGCCGGCGCCGGTTTTCGGGAAGCTGCTTTTTCGATAAGGATCAAGGCTTTCTGGGCTGCTTCCTGGACCGTCGGGGTGAACACCTTTTTCAAGGGGCCTTTGCCCTGGGCGACTTTTTCCAGTTCCGGCTTGGCCCGGGCATCACCAATTCTTCCCAGGGCAACGCAGGTCTTTTCAAACAGCTGGGCCCGGGTGCGCGCATCGGTCGAGGGCTTGGAACCCAATATTTTAACCAGCGGGGCCACAGCCTCTTCGACTTTAAGGGCGCCCAGCATGGCCACGAGACTGACTTTTTCTTTATCGGTGGCGGCCGGCAGGGCATTGAGCAGGACCGGCCCGCGCCGGTCGCCCCCGATGTTATACACACTGTTCAGGGCTTCGCGCTGGATTCGGAGATCTTTATGTCCCAACAGGGGTTGTAAAACATCCACTTCATCCGGGCCGCCGATTTTTCCCAGCAGTGCCGTCAGGTTGCGCAGGTAGTACCAGGGGCCGCCCTGTTCGATATGGTTACAGATGACCCCGGCAGCGGGCCGGCCTATTTCGGTAATTACCCGCACCAGG
Organism: Olavius algarvensis Delta 4 endosymbiont; assembly: GCA_905176665.1. Lineage (GTDB taxonomy): Bacteria > Desulfobacterota > Desulfobacteria > Desulfobacterales > CAJINA01 > CAJINA01. The sequence continues at coordinate 101,641 of CAJINA010000005.1, forward strand.
CGTACCCGGTCCGACATCTCTTCACTGCCCTGCAGGGTGTCGAGCAGGCGGTCCAGGGTGGCTATGCCCAGGAGGGCCTGGGTCTGAATGGCCGGTTCCCGCAGGTTTTCTTCAAGCAGGTTAAACTGGTTTAGAAAAAGGTCCCAGGTCTGGTCGTTGCCGATGGTGTCCAGGATCTGCAGGGCGTGCTGTTTGACGGATTCTTCGCCGGCCTGTTTACCGGCGGCCTTGGCGTTGAAGACGCCCAGAATGACGTTGAGCTGATCGAGCCGGCGGGCTTTAATCAGGCGCAGGGCCTGCTGGGCGAGCGCCTGGCAGGCCTCTTCGTATTCCGGTGTCAGCGTTGTTTGAATCTGTACCCACTGGAGTTGATTCCCCCTGGTTTTGGCAGCCAGGGCCGCCCGGTTATCTTCAGGTAGTTTCTGGCTGATGCTTTTTATTGCCTGGTATATCTGCGACCGGTGTTCAGGAGCGGCGCCTGCCAGGCCGGCGGTAAGGCGCACAGCTATGGTTTCGGCGGTTTCCAGCTTCCCTTTTTCGATCAACTGGGTGGCCGTTGAAGGCAGGCTGGTCAAAAACTCCGGATTATCGAGCGGGGCCGCCTTTCCCTGGACCAGGTCTTTGAGTCCGGTCTTGAACTGCACCGCCTTCTGTTTTTGATCTGCCGGTTCCGCTGTGGCGCGGGCCTGCAGGCTGGCGTTTACTTGCTGGCCTTTTTCAGAGATGAGCAGGTTTTGATAGGCCAGTGAAGCCGTACGGTCCCCGGTCGTCGCCAGGTCCTTGAGCTTCAGTACAATCCTTTCAAACTGGTCGTCCGGCATCCGGTCGAGGATCTGGCTGAACAGGGTTTTTCCCAGTTTGCCTGCGTAATCCTCGGCCAGGATCGGGATGAGGGTCTCATCATCCTGACTGACAACCGTGGCCGCCACCTTCTGTGATATGGCTGTCTGGCCTTGTTTGTCGGTGAGGGATTCGAAGGTTTCCACCAGGTGCTGCAGGGTGCCGGCCATAGCGGAACCACCGGTTCCGGCGCCCTTACCGTGCAGTTCTTTGATGCCGGTCGAAAAAACGTTGGCCACCCAGGCCGGATCCTTGGCCAATTCCTTTAACTGCCCCATCTCCTGGTCGGAGGCAGCCTGACCGCTGGCGATGAACTTGCCGATTTCAGCACCGGCGATACCTATGTCGGCTACAAGGGGCTGGTTCCCGTCCACGAGGGGCTGGTTCCCGTCCACGAGAGGCTGGTCCCCGTCCACGGTCATGTAGACCTTTTCATCCAGAAGGATATGCGGCAGGTTGCTGTCGGCCAAGGTTGCCTGCAGTCCGCCCTCGGCATTTACATCTTCCGCCTTGCGGCTCAAGGTCTGAAAAAGGACTGCCAGCTCCTCGGCAGTAACCCCCTTTTTAATCGCCAGGCTTTTAATGCCGAAATCCAGGAGGATGGCGATAAAGGCAACAACTTGCGGCTTTTGCAGCTCCTTTTCCGTCAGCGGCGCTCCAAAAATAAGCAGGTTCTTTTCAGGTTCGGCAACGGCCAGCTCTTCCTCGGATTCGTAAATAGCCTCCAGGAACGTCAATACCCGTTCAATCGATTTCTGGACCATGGCACTGGCCGGCGGATAGAGCCGGATATTCTTGATGGCGGCATTCAGGGCTACCAGAGCTTCCTGGGCTTTTACATGCAGGTCTTGACTGGCCATAGCATTTGCTCGACAGGTTGGTGTTGGCAGTTGTACTCCCGATTTTAGCGTAGCCGGGAGGGTCATATGCACCGCTAAAACTACCGAAAGATAGTAAATTTTCAAAATGATGTCAAATAAATATGGGTTTCCGACAACCTGCCCAATCCCTTTGCGGGCCAGCTCAGAGTCCTGGCATTTTTGTATAGAGCCATCCGAAAAATGGATTTTGGTTCAAGGTCCCGTCTTCACCCTGCGTGCTGCGTCCGGCAGCCAAGGCGGACGCGAATATCCACCCGGAGGAATACAGCGAGTATTTCGAGACGTTAATATGAGCGCCAACGCTGAGATTGGACCAATCCGTCGTCGTATTTCGGCCATGCCGGACAAGAAGGTGTTTTTCAGGTGGCTGCTACCATCTTGACGGATGGGCTGCGTCTGGTCTAAGAAGAGAACGAGTAAGCGGTGCCCGTCCAATCTGCACCCGGTCCTGAGACAAAAGCCCTTAATCAAAAATCGCGCAACTGAAAGGAGGAAGTTTACCGGGGTGGTCCTTCCGGTAAATACATTATGAGCATAAACGTTGTGAATCGAACCGATGATCTGGTTAAACTGCGGCATGTGCTGGTAAGTGTATCCGACAAGAGCGGTCTGGATGTGTTCATTCCCGGCCTGCTCGACATAAGCCCGGAGGTTCGCTTTTTTTCCACAGGTGGTACGTTTGGGCGGATTAAAGAGATCCTGGGCGGGCAGGCCGATAAGCATTTGACCCCGGTGTCCGCATACACCGGGCAGCCGGAGACCCAGGGCGGGCTGGTCAAAACCCTGGATTTCAAGATTTACCTGGGTCTGCTGACCGAAACCTATAACGATTCCCACCAGGCCGATTTACAGAGAACGGCTGCCGTTCCCATCGACATGGTGGTCGTGAACCTGTACCCCTTCAAGGAAACGATCGCCCAGCCGGGGGTCACCCCGGAGCAGGCCCGGGGCAATGTCGATATCGGCGGACCCTGCATGATCCGGGCGGCGGCCAAGAACCTGCTCAGGGTTGCCTCGGTCACCAACCCGGAGGAATACGACCCTATCCTGGCCCAGCTCCGTGAAAACGACGGCTGTACCTCGCTGGCCCTGCGTTATCGCCTGGCCCGGCAGGCCTTCGATCATACCGCCTCCTATGACCGCGCGATTGCAGACTATCTGGCAAAGACCGCCTTCGAAGATGTAAAACCCTGTTACCAGGTATAATCCTAAAGGAGAACGCCATGGCCGAAGATCTGAAAAAAATGTACCGCACCATCATGGATGACCATTTCCCGCCGGAAATGGAGGTCAGCTTTGTGGAAAACGGCAAACGCCAGACATTGTTCTATGAAAAGGTCACCTGGACGATCGATGACGTTGAGAAGGGGCTGCGCTACGGCGAGAACCCGGGGCAGGAAGCCGCCCTGTATAAAATGGTGAACGGCAATCTGGTATTGGGCGAGGTGGAGACCCTTCAGCCGGGGCAGTTCCTGGCCTCGGACATCGAGTTGCTGCAATCCGGCAAGCATCCCGGCAAAACCAATCTGACCGACGCGGACAATTCCTTGAATATCCTGCGTTACCTCACGGACCGGCCGGCGGTGGTCATTGTCAAGCACAACAATCCCTGCGGGGTGGCCCGCAGCGATTCGCTGGAAGAGGCCTATCTAAAGGCCAACATGGCCGATCGAGTCGCGGCCTTCGGCGGCTGCATCGCCATGAACCGCGCCTGTGATAAAGCGACGGCCGAAGCGGTCAGCAACCAGTATTCCGAAGTGGTGGTGGCCCCGGATTTTGAAGAAGGCGTGATGGATATTCTGGGACGCAAGAAAAACCTGCGGGTCGTGAAGATCGGCAACATCGACCGGTTGGAATCCTTCGTGGGGCAGCGCTGTGTGGAGTTCAAAAGCCTGATCGACGGCGGGGTTATTACCCAGTGGTCGTTTGTCCCCCAGGCCCGCTCCAAGGCGGATTTAAAACTGGCCGAATGCGATTACCAGGGCACGACGTATCGCATTGCCAATGAACCCACGGCGCAGCAGTATGACGACCTGCTTTTCGGCTGGTACGTGGAAGCCGGGGTAACCTCTAATTCGGTGATCTACGTCAAGGACCAGGTGACCGTCGGTATTGGAACCGGTGAACAGGACCGGGTCGGTGTGGCCGAAATTGCCCGTGACAAGGCCTATCGCAAGCTGGCGGACCGCTATTGCTTCGAGGCCTACCAGACGCCCTACAATGACCTCAAGGATGTGGATAAAAAAGCGGAGATCGATGCACAGGTGGCCACGGAAAAAGGCGGCCTCATCGGGGCCGCCATGGTCAGCGATGCGTTCTTCCCGTTCCGTGACGGCGTGGATGTCGGCATCAATGAAGGCATCGGCGCGGTCATTCAGCCCGGCGGCAGCGCCAATGACTACCAGTCCATCGAAGCCTGCAACGACGCCGGTGTGACCATGGTGTATACCGGCCAGCGCAGTTTTAAGCATTGATAAATTCGTAAACCTGGATACGGCGGCACAACAAGGTTCGTTGCAAGTGATGGGCTAAGAGCCCTGATACCTGGATTTTAGGAGCTGTTTCTGAATTGGCAAACAGTCTCCTAAAGGCGCTGTTCGAATTCGTTAGCCTAGTGGATTGATCAGCCGGTGGGAGCGGTGTTCTGACGCGCCAAGCCTTTCCTGGGTGGTTGCCTTTGCGCGGTAAGATACCGCTTCCCGTTAAAATGAAAGAACTAGGCAATGATTCGGACAAAGGCCCTGGCTCTCTCGAAACTGGGATCAATGATCGATTGCATTTTCTCTCTGGAAATACCGTAATCGGTATCTGCTTTAGCAATCATTTCTGCCACCTCGTCATCTGCATCATTGCCCCCCAAAATGGAAACCAGCCTGACGGGCCCTGCCGTTTCATGTTCATGGTCTACATTCGGGTTGTGATGGTTTTTGATGGCCAGGGCGATATTTTCTGGGAATTCCCACTCTGCACAGATCCATGAGGCAACTTCCGCGTGGTCCCATTCTAAGGCCTCCCGTTCTAATTGGGCAAGATTTCCACCCTCGAGATGCCATTTTCTGAAAATCGGATCGTACTCGTCACTCCGCTTGCACACCAGGAACGGGAGGGCCATATCCTGAAGAAATGCAGCTGTAAAACATTCAGATTCTTTGGCCGGGCATAGAGTTTGGGCAAGTTCACTAGCCACCATTGCACGCTTTGCGGATGACAACCAGAATTCTGCCGGATCATGCCATTGGCAGACCTGTTTGGGAATACCCTTGGCAACACCGACCCCCAGAACTAAAGATTCCAGTTGCGATAATCCTACCAGGGCAATGGCCTGGGTTAAGTTCTCTATTCTGCTTATTGGTGAAAAAGCTGCAGGATTGGCGATGCTTAAAAGTCGGGCGGAAAGCCCCGGGTCGAGGGAAAGTGACTGGGCGATATCTGCCGCCGACGAAAACGGGTTTCTGATTTTTTGTAATATTTGCAATATCAAAGCAGGAAACGAAGGTAACTGATAGCCTTTTAGCACCTTTTTTAATTTTGCTTTTGGGTCAACCTTATTTTTAAAAAATGTAAACATTGTTTGCCTGTTTTTGCTACTCCGCTCGCCGAGCCATTTTATTGCCCAAAATACTTAAAAGACCCCCTAGCCCCATATAGCCAGTAATTGCCTGTAATGTAACAAAAACCTGGGCGGCAATAGAGGCGGGCACCGCATCCCCGTAGCCCAGGGTAGTCAATGTAACAAAGCTGAAATATATGGATGAAAAGGGCGTCATGTGTTCGCCGTAGTCTATGTCTACTTGCGTATAGATGGCCGCAAAAATCAAAGTGATACACAACAGCCAGAAAAACCACCGCAGCAGGCTACGTCCACAATCGGAAGAGGCCCACCAGAGCAAATACACGGCTTTATGAAAACGGGAAATGCGTTGAAATTCAAATAAATAATTTTCATCTGCGATATATCGCCTGACAAGATAAGCCCCCCTTAAGTCCAGCCTCCTGATATCCGCACCAATCCAGTTTGCATTCTTGAAATTCTTTATTCCCAGCAACCGGCAGCCCTGCAAGTCGGCCAGTTCGAAATTGGTTCCCTTCACGTTGCTATGTTTTAAATCACTCTCTGAAAGCTTTGAACGAGTGAGGATGGCCCAGGATAAATTTGCCTCTGAAAGCCTTGCATTCTCTAAATTGGAAGCTCTCAGATCGGTATGAACGAGTTTTGATCGGCTTAAGGTGGCCTCAGACAGGTTGGCATTGATTATACTTGCATGTGAAAGATCCGCGCCCCCAAACCCACATCGTTTGGCACTACATTCATTCAAGCATGCATGGCTCAGATCAGAGCCGAGAAACTCACACTCATCCAGGATGGTATGTTCTAGGCTTGCCCTTCGAAGCTTTGCATAACTTAATATCGTCCCCGATAGATCAGACCGGTTCAGGTTGGCAAAAGCCAGATCATATCCCGACAGATCAAGGCCGGAAAGGTCTTCATGAGATAATGGTATGCCCCTTAAATCAAGCTGTGAAGGTCGCCGGGTATGCTTCTTTTTGCATTCAGTTTTTAGCCGTTGGATCATGTTGGCCAATGCGGTTCCCTCTCCATCAAGAACTTTTTTGTTCCACCTGGATCGCAATGCGGCCACTTCTGCCTTGGTCAAACTGTGTCCTTTCCTCTTCATCTTTCCCGGTATAAATCTCTTTTGAGCACGTTTCCTATGGTTTTCAGCCGGACAGCCCCAGAGAATCTTCCAATTTGATTTCCAGCATGGCCAGGGGGACTTCGGCAATACCCAGTTGATCGGCTTCCGGGGTGGCTGCCAGGACAATATCCGGAACTTCAATAAGACCGATCCCCAGTTTGTGGCAGGCCTGGTTGACCAGGCGGACAATCATCAGCAGGTAGTTGCTATGGTCAAACTCCGGCAGGTGATGGTCGCGGGCGATGACACAATACCTGTCCGGCAGGTTCCAATTTTTCAGCAGGCTATGGCCGTGCTGGGTGTGAAAGTTCGTCATGATCTCGGTCAGGAGCGTTTCATCGGAGTTGATGGCGACCTTCTCTTCCCGCTGGATGGAATCGATGACCGAGAAAAGCAGCAGTTTGCCTACGTCGTGGAGCAGTCCGGCCGTAAAGGCTTCGCGGGCCAGGTGTTTAAAGCCGAACTCGCGGGCGGCCCATTGGGAGCCGATGGCGCAGCCAACCGCGTGGCGCCACAACTTCTGCGTCATTTTTTTTATCCGCGGATCCTTGGCGGTATAGTGTCTTTGCTGGGCGGCCAACAGAACGATATTCGAGATTTCGGCGGTCCCCAGCCGGACAATGGCAGCCTTGACGGTCGGCACCTTGGTCAGCCCCTTGTAAAAGGCCGAGTTAGCGGTTTTCAGGACTTGGCTGGTAAGCGCCTGGTCCCCGGCGATCAGCCTTTCGATGCGATTGACGTCCGGTTCCGGTTTGGCCACCTCCTGTTGGATCTGAAATCCGGTTTTATCGAATACCGGCAGGACGGTCCGGTCGTCTTGCAGTTTTTCTTCAATCAGTTCTATGAGTGAGCGGGTCTGGTTCATGTTTTACTTTCCCAGCAGATGATTGATTTCAGCCAGGGGACGCGGTTTTTGCAGCCGGGGCAGGCAGCGGATCGACTCCTCGATGGTAGTGATACCTTCCGCTGCCTTGGAGATTCCGTCCTCAAACAGCGTCACGAGCCCGGTTGAGTCCGTACTGACCTGGCGTATCTGGTGACTGGTTTTTCGTTCCAGGATGGCATCGCGAACCGGTTCATTGAGCACCAGCATTTCAAAGACGGCCACCCGTCCGCGGTATCCGGTGTTGTCGCATTGCGGGCAGCCCCGGCCGACCATGAATGCCGCCCCGGCCAAATCTCTGGGATCGTAACCCATGACCAGGTACTCTTTGGGGGTCGGCTGGTAGATCGAGGCGCATTCCGGGCACACTTTGCGCATGAGCCGCTGTGCGACCACGCATACCACCGTGGATGAAATCAAAAAGGCGTCGATATCCATATTCAGCAGCCGGACCAGGCCACCGATACTGTCTTCCGTATGAAAGGTGGTCAGGACCTTGTGTCCGGTGAGGGCGGCCTGGACCGCCACGCCGGCGGAGTACTCGTCGCGGATTTCCCCGATGACGATAACATCGGGGTCCTGCCGGACGATATGCCGCAGGGATTCATCGAAGGTCATGTTGATTTTAGGGTTGATGCTGCACTGGGCGATACCGTCGATGACGTATTCCACCGGTTCTTCTGCTGTGATGATACTCGTTTCCGGATTGTTGAGGTGATTGATACAACTGTAGATGGTTGTGGTTTTACCCGAGCCGGTGGGGCCGGTCACGATGACCACCCCGCTGGGGCAGTCCAGGGCATCGCTGCGAAAACGGTCGAGCATTCGCGGCGACATGCCCACATCGTCTACCTGCAGCAGTTCGTTCTTGCGGTTCAACAGGCGCAGAACAATTTTTTCGCCGTGGACCGTCACAAAGATGGAGACCCGCAGGTCCATTTCGTGACCATCGTGCTCGAAGAAAATACGACCGCCCTGGTGGCGCCGCCTTTCGGTAATATCCGCTTCGCACATCACCTTGATGCGGCTGGTAAGGCCCGCGATGATTTCGCGGGTGTAGTCTTTATAGAGCAAAAGGACACCATCCCGGCGAAACCTCACCCGCAGGCGATCGACCATCGGTTCAATGTGAATGTCGCTGACACTCTCAGCTTCAATAGCCGCCAGAATAATGTCATTGACCACCCTGACAGCCGATGCATTCTGGTAGCTGTAGAGCTTTTTGTCCTGTTCCGGTTTAATCTTCTTGATGGCGAGATGGATGGAGCGCTTGGTGGCAATCGCGGTATTGATATAGGGCCCGAACAATTTGCGGGCCTCATCGATGTCGTTGTGGTCCAGAGGGTCGGCAAAGGCGACTAATATTTCATCGTCTTCAACCCGGATGGGAATGAAATTGTGATCTTTGTAGGATTGTACCGCCCCTTTCGAGAACAGGATGCGGTCGATGTGAGCGAACTCGGGCTCGATGTACAGGTAGCCCATCTGCAGGGAGAGGACTTCAATAAGTTTTTGTTCTTCCAGGAAATTGTGTTTAACCAGGACTTCTCCGAGTTTCTTGCGTGGCGTTTCCTCCCGCTGGATCGACAGGGCCACCTGCAGGTCATCGGCAGTGATCAAACCCAGCTCGATCAACAGGTCGCCGATACGGATCGTGCGCAGATTCGAGCGGATGATGCCGCGAACCTGGTCATCCGTGACCAGCTTGAGTTCTTTGATCACATCCAAAATCGGCTTGGGGCTGGCCAGTTTGGATTGGATCCGGGCGGCGTAGACCAGTTGGTCCTCTTTCAGCAGGCCCTGTTCCACCAGCAGGGCGGCAATTTCGCCGTGCTTGCGGCTGGCCGCGGGGGCCGGCGGAGGGGCAGGTTCGGATACGGTTGTTTCTGCTTCGATGTTCGGGGCGGTCATTTTACGGCTGCCTTCCGGTTAAGTTCAGATGATCAGAACCCATCTCAATAAAGTCTTATAGCCCAAACTCGGTGTTGGACGCTCGGAATAAACCCTCGAAATACCTGATGAATTCCTCCGGTTCATTCCTCACGGCCGCCTTGACTTAGAACCAAGATCCTCTTTTTGAAATAGGCTCTGTATCCGACAAGTCTCACCTGAAAACTGTATCGGCATTTTTAGCCAAACATTAAGCCGTTTGAAGAATTTTTTTAAAAACGATTAACGCCTGGTCAATATCTTGAGCCGTAATGTGATAGTGGGTGACTGCTCGCAACAGGTCCGGCCCGAGGGCAAGGGCCTTTACCCCTGCTTCCCCAAGGGCGGCAGAGAGGGTTTCTGCATTTAATTTCGGGTGGTTAACCTTGAAAAACACGATGTTGGTATGCACGCCCGACGGATCCAGCTCGATGCCGGACAATTCCGCCAGGCCGAGGGCCAGCTTGAGCGCATTGGCATGGTCGGTGGGCAGGTGGTGGATGTTCTCCTCCAGGGCCACCAGCCCGGCGGCGGCCAGGATGCCGGCCTGACGCATTCCGCCACCGACGACTTTGCGGTTGCGCCGCGCCCGCTCGATAAAATCCTGACGGCCGCAAACCAGGGAGCCGACCGGGGCGCCGAGCCCTTTACTCAGGCAAAAGCTAACGGAATCGGCATGCTGCAACAGGTTGGCCGCATCAGTTTCCAATGCGGCCGCGGCGTTGAAAATGCGGGCGCCGTCCACGTGAATCTTGAGGGCGTATTTATCGGCGAGGGCTTTTACCTGGTCCATATACGCCGGCGGAAGGGGGGTTCCCAGGCAGCGGTTGTGCGTATTTTCCAGGGCGATGACGCGGGTGATCGGAAAGTGGACATTGTCGGCCCGGATGGCTGCTTCCACGTCTTCTAAATTCAATGTCCCGTCGGGCAAATTGGGGACCGTGCGCGGGTGGATACCACCCAGGGCCGCGCAGCCGCCTTGTTCATAAAAGAAAATATGAGCCTGGTCGCCCAGGATGACTTCGTCTCCACGGCTGCAGTGCGTCAGCAGGCTGACCAGGTTGGCCATGGTGCCGCTGGATACGAAGAGGGCGGCTTCCTTGCCGGTCTTTTCGGCCGCCACCTCTTCCAGACGGTTGACGGTCGGATCTTCGCCGAAGACATCGTCGCCTACCTCGGCGTTGGCCATAGCCTTGCGCATGGCTGCGGAGGGTTTTGTCAGGGTGTCTGATCTGAGGTCTATGGTGTGCATGGTCGCTCCTTAAGAAGCGGTTTTAAACCTCCCCTCAGGCCCAATCTCGGCGTTGGGCGCTCGGTTCAAATCCTCGAAATACTCGAGTATTCCTCTGGTTTGAGCCTCGCGGCCGCCTTGACCTTGTACCCGATTGAAGGTTTCAAAACCACTTCTTGTGAAAATTACGGTGTAGGGTCGGCCTTTACGTATCTCATCCCTCAGCTGATGTAAACCGCCGTCCGCGGTCACGACTCAAAACTCGAAATCGAAATCGAGTGACAGTCTCATTTCCGATGTCGATTTTAGTGTAGAACCGGCAGGTCTATAAGCCCCGATTGGATGATTCGACAACCTATAGGAATTCATGTATGTTGATCCCAATTCTATTGGCGGGAGTCATTTATGGAAACGGAATATAAAATTGTTTCAATCGGCACGATCATCAATCGCGAAAACGAATGCCGCCTTGAAGTAGACCCGCAATACCAGGGGGCCTTTCTGGGGTTGGAGCAGTTTTCCCACATCGATGTGTTTTATTGGCTGGATGCGAATGACAATGATGCGGGCCGTGCTGTATTGCGGGTCCACCCCCGGGGCGATCGCGCCAATCCACTGACCGGCGTCTTTGCCACCCGCTCACCGCTCAGGCCCAACCCCATAGCTGTTTCCTGCTGTCGCGTATTGGCGATTGAGGGCTGCAGTATCACCATCGATGCGATTGATGCCCGCGACGGCAGCCCCCTGATTGATGTAAAAGCCCACCTTCCAAACAAAGATGAAACCGAAGACATACGTGTCCCTGACTGGATAAACGAAAATAAGGCGGACTGATACATGCTTTCCGAACTTCAGGGACAACTGGAGCGGATCACTTACACCAACACCGAGAACGGTTATGCGGTGGCCCGGATTAAGCCGCTGGAAGGCGGGTCGTCGGTGACCGTGGTCGGCAATTTCATCGCTCCCACACCGGGAGAACTCCTGGCCCTGCGCGGCGAGTGGACCAACCACCCCAAGTACGGGGACCAGTTCCGGGTTGCGGAGAGCCGGGTCCTTGTCCCGGCCACCACGGAGGGCATTCGCAAGTATCTTGGGTCGGGGCTGATTAAAGGGATAGGTAAAAGCACGGCCGCTCGAATCGTGGACCGTTTCGGTGAAAAGACCCTGGACGTTATCGAAAATGATATCGAGAAGCTCACCCGGATAAAGGGCATTGGCCCTCAGACCGTGGCGAAGATCAAAACGGCCTGGATAGCACAGCGCCAGATTCGGGATGTGATGATATTTTTACAGGGCCACGGTGTCGGTCCGGGTTTTGCCGCCCGGATTTTTGCTCGTTACGGTAGCGGTGCCATTGCCGTTGTGCAGGACAATCCTTACCGCCTGGCCACTGATATCAAAGGCATCGGTTTCAAAATAGCCGACAAGATCGCCGGACAGACCGGGTTTCCCCCGGATGACCCCCGCCGGGCCTCGGCCGGGCTGTTATATCTGCTCGGCCGCCTGGCTGAAGAAGGGCACGTATATTACCCCCGGGCGCCATTGCTTGAGCGGGCATGCGAGATGCTGGGGGTTGGGCCCGAGATTGCGGCGACGGCTTTACGGGCCGAGGCTGCTTCCGGCCGGCTTACCCTCGAAGAAGCGGCTGACCAACCGGTTTTCTTGAGCCGGTTGTACCGCAGTGAAGTCCGTGCGGCCGAATACCTGGGGAAGGTGCTTGCCGCCCCGGCCCTTCATCGGGTGCCGGAACCGGAAAAGGCGATTGCGTGGGTACAGGGGCGGCTGGCTTTGCGCTTGGCCCCCAGCCAGGTTGAGGCCATCCGGTGTGCCCTGGGCAGCAAGGCCATGGTCATTACCGGTGGGCCGGGCACCGGCAAGACGACCATCATCAATGCGGTTCTTAAAATCCATGCCCGCCTGCACACCCGGGTGCTGCTGGCTGCGCCCACCGGACGGGCAGCCAAGCGTATGCAGGAAGCCACCGGGGTTGCGGCCATGACGATCCACCGCCTGCTGGAGTTCAGCTTTAAGGCCGGCGGATTCCAGAAAAACCAGGACAATCCGCTAGATTGTGACCTGCTGGTCGTCGATGAAGCCTCCATGCTGGATACTATCCTGGCCCGGCACCTGCTGGCGGCCGTGCCTGTCCAGGCAACCATCATTATGGTCGGTGATATCAACCAGCTGCCATCAGTGGGACCGGGGAATGTGCTCAATGATATCATCGGTTCCGGCGTAGTGCCCGTGGTTGTACTCGCTGAAATTTTCCGGCAGGCCCGGTCGAGCCGGATCGTGGTCAACGCCCACCGAGTCAACCAGGGGCGCCTGCCCGAGTCCAATCCCGGTCAGAGCGATTCCGATTTCTATTTTATTGAAAAGGGTGATCCCCAGCCTACCCTGGAGACGATCATCGAGCTCGTGACCCGGAGAATCCCCGGTCACTTCAAGGTTGACGCCTTCAACGACATCCAGGTGCTTACCCCCATGCACAAGGGCATCGCCGGGGCCGAAAACCTGAACCGGGAACTCCAGAAACACCTCAACCCTGGTGCGGAGGGCATCACCCGCGGAGATCTGCAGTACTGTGTCAAAGACAAAGTGATGCAGATCCGCAATAATTACGACAAGGATGTATTCAACGGCGATATCGGCATCATCACGCGTATCGATACGTACAGTGATACGGTGACCATCACTTTTGATGCGCGTGAAGTCGAGTACGGTTTCAGCGAATTGGAGGAGATCGTGCACGCCTACGCGGTTTCGGTCCACAAATCGCAGGGCTCCGAGTATCCCGTGGTGGTCATGCCTGTCCTGACCCAGCACTACATTCTGCTGCAGCGCAACCTGATTTACACCGCCATCACCCGTGCCCGGAAACTGGTGGTCCTGGTGGGGACCCGCAAGGCCCTGGCGATCGGCATCAACAACAATCGGGTAGAAAATCGCTACAGCCGTCTGCAACCGCGCCTGCGCGCGCTGAAGGCCGGTTGAACAATTTTTAATCCTCATTCAGTTTCTGGCCTGTAATTGATTGATTTAATCTGTCTTTTTCCCGCCCGGCATTCTTTACAAACCCCTTGGTATACGTTACCTTATGGTTTCTAATCCAATGAAAGGAAAGGTCGCATGGTAAGCTATTGGGCCGATGGATATTTAGAAAAGTTATGTAGCGGCGAGAAAGCGATCCGGCACATCAAACCCGGGCAGCGGGTTTTCATAGGTTCGTCCTGCGGGGAGCCACAGCACCTGGTCAGCATCCTGGCCAGCAATGCCCTGAAAGTTACAGATATTGAAGTGATTCGCCTGATGAGCCTGGAGTCAACCCCGCTTACTATGATTGCCAACAAAGAGGGCGTGCAGAGCTTCGATATCCGCTCCTTCTACCTCGGGTCTGCCAAACCACGGGATATTGCCACCAACATGCGGTTTCTGACTCCGATCAACGTGTCGGCCGTCCCCCGTCTGTTCAAACAGCGGCACCTGCCGATTCACGTGGCCTTGATCCAGGTAAGCCCACCGGATGATTTCGGCTGGATGAGCCTGGGGGTCTCCGTTGATATCACCCTGGCCGCGGCCCAATCGGCCGACCTGGTGATTGCCCAGGTCAACCCGCAGATGCCGCGGATCATTGGCCGGAGTTTCGTACACGTCAACGACGTCGACCTGATCGTCGAGCATGATGAACCGGTCCTGACCGTTGACGAACCCCCCTACATTGAATCAGCCAACATGATCGGTAAACTGGTCGCCCGGCTGATTGGCGACGGCTCGACCATTCACATAGACCCGGGGGCCGCGCCCCACGCTCTCCTTTTGGCCCTTTCCGGTAAACGGGATCTGGGGATCCATACCGAGTACCTGACCGACGGCATCATGCGGCTGGTATCCGAAGGCGTCATTACCAACCGGGCCAAAGGCTGTAAGGAAGGGAAGCTGGTGGCCAGCGGCGCCATCGGCACCCAGGGCTTGTATGACTTTTTGCATGACAATCCGGCCATCGATTTTCAGCCCTCTGACTACGTCAACGCACCGTCCATCATCGCCCGGCACCACAACATGATCTCCATCTGCGTGGCGGAAGCCATGGACCTGACCGGCCAGGTGGCGGCGGATGCCCTGCGCTACAACCACTTTTCGGGTGTTGCCGGGATGCTGGACTTCATCCGGGGGGCGGCCCAATCCGAAAACGGCAAGTCGATCCTGATGCTGCCGGCCACTTCGAACCAGGGCCAGACCAGTCGCATCGTCCCGATGATCGATGATATGGCCGTGGTGGTCCCCCGCGGGGATGTCCACTACGTGGTGACCGAATACGGCATGGTCAGCCTTTTCGGCAAGAGCCTCCAGGAACGGGCCATGGCCATGATCAGTATCGCCCATCCTGATTTCAGGGACGAGTTGTTCCAGAAAGCCAAGAAGATGGGGCTGTTGAGCCGTTCACGCGAACTGACCGAGGCTATGTACGGCAGCATTTACCCGACCAAACTTGAAAGTGCCCTGGATATCGACGGGGAGACCCTGACCTTCCGGCCGGCCAAACCCGTCGACCAGCGCCGGATCCAGGAACATTTTTACAACCTGGACAAAAGTGATGTCGTCTCGCGTTTTTTTCACGAAAAGACCTGCTTTCTCTCCAAGGAGGTGGCCGAGGTCTCCCAGATCGATTACGTCAAGGACCTCACCGTTGTGGCCCTGGTAGGTGAGATCGGGTTCAGCAGCGTGGTTGCCGTCGGTGAATATCTGCTGGAGGAAACCCAGAATATAGCCGAAGTGGCCTTTTCCGTCAGCAAGCAGTGGCAGGGCAAGGGCCTCGGGCGGATCCTGATAGCCAAATTGGCCGAAGCCGCCCACGAAAACGGGATTGCCGGCCTGGTGGCCTACACAGCCCCGGGGAACAAGGGCATGATCTCCCTGTTCAAAACCCTGCCCTACAAAACCACCAGCTCATATGACGGAGATGTGGTGGAATTAAGATGCATGTTCAGTGAACCCTTAGATTGATCCGATTCCCCGAGCCCAGCTGCTTTCAGGAGCACAGTTGCCCGAGTATGGATCCAGATTCCTCAAGGAGACCGCACCATGAGCCGGTATGACGTTACCTTCCTGCCCTACAATCGCAAGATCACTGTCAACAGCGGCGAGACCCTGATTCGGGCGGCCATGGAAGCCGGCGTGCATGTCAATGCCTCGTGCGGCGGCGAAGGGGTATGCGGCAAATGCCGGGTCCTGGTCGAAACCGGGACCGTAAGCGGGGGTGAATCCGAACGCTTGAGCGCCGCAGATCTGGAGAGCGGCTATCGCCTGGCCTGCCAGGCCACCATTGCAAGTGATTTGACGGTACGCATCCCGGTGGAATCGGCGGTGGATACGTCGGCGTTGGGTACCCAGGTGACGCCCCGCCAGACGGCCCGCATCCAGCAGATGGATTTTGAGGAACTCAAGGAAGAGGGCCTCTTTGTGCCGCCGGTGGAAAAAATCTATCTGGAACTCCCGCAGCCCGATGCGCAGGACCACCTGCCGGATGTCACCCGCCTGGTCAGCTTCCTGGACCTGCAGCATAATGAGCACCGCCTGGAAGTGGATCTGCGGGTGATCCGCAGCATTCCGGATATCATGCGCCAAGCCGACTTCAAAGTGACCGCCACCCTGGCCCGCCCGGTGCGTGAAAGGGGCAAAGCCCGCATCATCAACATCCAGGCCGGGGACACCACGGAGCGCAATTACGCCATTGCCATGGACATCGGCACGACCACCGTATACGGCCAGCTGCTGGACTTGAAAACCGGTGATATCCTGGCCGAGCACGGGGATTTCAACGGGCAGATCAGCTATGGCGAGGATGTCATTACCCGTATTGTTTATGCCGAAAAAGAGGGCGGTCTGGAAAAACTCAACGCGGTTGTCATCGCGACCATGAACAAGATCATCGGCCGGATTATCAAAAAGGCCAGAATCGATGCCGGCGATATCTCCACCATCACCATTGCTGCCAACACCACCATGACCCAGCTGTTTCTGGCGGTCAATCCCCGCTATATCCGCCGGGCGCCCTACGTACCGACGGCGACCCTCTACCCGCCCATCCGGGCCAACGATCTTGGCCTGGGGCTCGGTGACCAGGTCACCGCCCTGGTTTACCCGCAGGTCTCCAGTTACGTGGGCGGGGATATAGTGGCCGGCGTGATGGGCGCCGGTCTCTATCGGGCCGGGGCCCTGACCCTTTATCTCGACATCGGGACCAACGCCGAGATTGTCATCGGAAACCAGGACTGGATGGCCTGTGCGGCCTGCAGCGCCGGTCCGGCGCTCGAGGGTGGGGGCATCGAATTCGGCATGCGGGCCGCCAAGGGGGCCATTGAGGATTTTTCCATCGACCCGGTGACTCTGGAGCCCATGAATATCACGGTGGGCAATGTCCGGCCGCGGGGTATCTGCGGTTCGGGCTTGATCATTATTGTGGCGGTCCTGTTTGAACACGGCATCATCAACAGCCAGGGCAAGTTCAGCTCTGATCTCGATACGGATCGGATTCGCGAACGCAACGGGGTTTATGAATATGTCCTCGCCTGGCAAAAAGACACCCAGATCGATCGTGACGTGGTCCTTACGGAAATCGATATCGAAAACCTCATCCGGGCCAAAGGGGCCATATACAGCGGGTGCCTGACCCTGCTGGAGGAGGTCGGCATGGGCGTCGCCGACATCGAACACATCATCCTGGCCGGTGGTTTCGGTTCTTACGTGGACCTGGAAAAAGCCATAACTATCGGACTGTTGCCGGAAATCGAGCTGGACCGGATTACCTTCATCGGCAACGGCTCCCTCATGGGGGCCAAGATGAGCGCCCTGAGCAACCATATTCGGCAGGATGTGGGGGCCGTGACCCGCATGATGACCAGCTTTGAACTTTCCGAAACCCCTTCCTACATGGACAACTATATTGCGGCCCTTTTCCTCCCCCATACGGACCTGGATAAGTTCCCCCGCATCAAGCAGCGCCTGGACGAACGCCGGGCCCATTCCACTTAACTGCATTGAGTTTTTAAATGATATTCAGCGGACTGTTCTATTGACAAAAAGGCCTTCCTTATATAATTGGTAATACTTGGTTAAATTCGGTAACGCACACGCTATCTGCCGGATTAATCAAACAAAAGTACATTGGTGAGCCGGAGACATCGCCATGTACAACCGGTTGTGCCTGAAGCCGGGCAAGGGGGCACATATGGTAGTTGGACACATTTCCTGCCCGGAAGGATATCAGCATCTGCATGGTCATTTTTTGTCACGCGGTTCCACCACTCTCTCCAGGACATAACACCTGCCGATTCAGGTGTATAAATACGCATAAAAAATTCATTTTGAAAGGGGGTCGATAAATCCTATCACTGCAGTGCGTTACCGGCTGCGAGCACACCGACAAGTGACTTAAGCGTGTAGCTGAATCAAACGTTAATCTTTGACAAAGGAGACAGAAATTGGGTTTCGAATTCTACAAAGAATCCTACGCCGGTGGCATCAAGCCGATTTCCATCGGTAAGGGAGACAAAGCCGTTACAGTGGGTGGCGAAACCTCCTACCCATTTTACCAATTCGAAGGGGAGATGCCCAATAAACCCAAGATTGCTATGGAAATCTGGGACATGGAACCTGAAGAGTGGCCGGAAGCCGCCCTGGCGCCGTTTAAAGACGTCGTTGGTGACCCGGCCGCCTGGGCGAAAAAATGCGTGGACGATTTCGGTGCTGAGATGATCGTCATGCAGCTCAAGAGTGCCGATCCCAATGGAGATGATGCCAGCCCGGCGGATGTATCCGCCAAGGTCAAAAAGGTTCTGGCGGCTGTCGATGTCCCCCTGATTCTCTGGGGAACGGCAAACATCGAAAAGGACGAAGCGCTTTTCAAACAGATCTGTGAAGATCACGACGGAGCCCAGCTGACCATCGGTCCCGTTGAAGACAAGAATCACAAGGGAATCGGGGCCGCGGCCATGGGCTACGGTCACACCATCATTTCCTCTTCCCCCATTGACGTAAACCTCGCCAAACAGGTCAACATCCTGCTGGAAAATCTGGGTATGCCCATGGATCGCATCATCGTCGATCCGACCACGGGCGGTCTGGGTTACGGCCTGGAATACTCCTATTCCGTCATGGAGCGTCTGGGCATGGCCGCCATGGCCCAGGGGGACGACAAACTGCAGTTCCCTATGATCAACAACCTGGCCAACGAAGTCTGGAAATGCAAGGAGGCCAAACAGAGCGTGGAAGAGGCGCCTACCCTGGGCGACCCCGAGCGTCGGGGCATCCTGATGGAAGCCGTCGGGGCGGTCTGCTATCTCATGGCCGGTTCCAACGTGCTGATCATGCGTCATCCGGAAGCCATACGCATGACCAAGGCCTTTATCGACCTGGTTGCGGACGGTGGCAGTGCGGCTGACGTGGCCGGTATCACCAAGCAGCTCGACGATGTCGATATCGACTATGCGACCCTTGCTCCCGAGCCGGATCTGGCCATAGAAGAAGAGAAGAAAGCGGCCGCACCGGCCAAGAAAGCCGCACCCAAGAAAGCGGCTGCCAAGAAGGCCGCGCCCAAGAAGGCCGCAGCTAAGAAAGCGGCTGCCAAGAAAGCGGCGCCCAAGAAGGAAGAGCCGGCCCCGGCCCCGGCGGAAGATCCGGAAGCCAAAGCCAAGGCCGAAGCGGAAGCCAAAGCCAAGGCGGAAGCGGACGCGGCTGCCAAGGCCGAAGCGGAAGCCGAAGCCAAGGCCGCAGCGGAAGCCAAGGCCAAAGCCGATGCCGAAGCCAAGGCGAAAGCCGAAGCCGATGCCAAGAAAGCTGAAGAAGCCAAGGCGCGGGCCGATCGTGATGCTGCTGAGGATGAACTGCGGCAGAAACGGGCTGCCGAGCGTGAAAAACTGGCGGCTGCCCGGGCAGCCCAGGCGTCTGACGAGCCGGTCTCCATGACCGCTGCCGACGAGCAGAAAGACGAGATGACACGGATAGTCGAAAGGCTCAACTGGGTTCATAAACGATAAACGCGCACAGGTAGCGTCCCCGGGGCCTGCACGGCCATCGGCGGCAATACCGGCGCCAGATAATATCTTTAAAAGCACACAACATGAGGAGGAACCTCAGATGGCAGAAGTAAAAGACAAGAAAGCAGCCAAGAAACCCAAACTCGCTGATCCGGTTGCCGCGTCAATGGATCTGGCAACTCAGGAGTTGATCAAGCGGTCTCAAGACCTGGGCATTGATACGGTCTTTGACCGGGCCGTTCAAATGAAACCCTGTAACATCGGTCTCCAGGGCACCTGCTGTAAAAATTGTGCCATGGGCCCCTGCCGCCTGCCCCTGCCCAAGGGAGGCATCGAGGGTGAAGATACCCGCAAGGGCCTCTGCGGTGCCACGGCCAACACCATTGCCGCCCGGAACTTCGCGCGCATGGTCGCTGCTGGTACCTCGGCCCATTCGGACCATGGACGCAACGTAGCGGAAGTGTTCCTGTCCGTGGCCCGGAAAGAGACCGAAGACTACAAAATCAAGGATCCTGCCAAATTGATGCAGATTGCGCCCAGCTTTGGCGTCGCTACCACGGTGGAAGAGGATGGCGAAACCAAAACGCGTGACCTGGACGAGATCACCCTCGAGGTGGCGGAGATCGCGCTGGCAGAATGGGGTAAATCGGAAGGCGAGCTGATGTATCTCAAGCGTGCCCCGGAAGCCCTGTATGAGAAGTGGGTCAAGCACGGTGTGCGTCCCCGGAACGTGGATCGCGAAGTAGTGGAGATCATGCACCGCACCGCCATGGGCGTGGACCAGGATTACAAGAACATCATCAAGCAGTCATCCCGGTGCTCTCTGGCCGATGGCTGGGGCGGGGCCATGATGGCCACCGATCTTCAGGATGTGCTCTTCGGTGCGCCCACACCGCTGCAGTCGGAAGCCAACCTGGGCATCATGAAGGAAGACCAGGTCAATCTCATCGTCCATGGGCATGAGCCGGTTCTTTCCGAGATGATCGTAGCGGCTGCCCAGTCAACGGAGATGCTCGACTACGCCAAGAAAAAAGGGGCCAAGGGGATCCAACTGGGCGGCATCTGCTGTACCGCCAATGAGGTCCTGCAGCGCCACGGTGTTCCGCCGGCAGGTACGTTCCTGCAGCAGGAGCTGGCCATTGTTACCGGCGCCTGCGATGCCATGGTGGTCGACGTTCAGTGTATTTTCCAGAACCTGGCCAACGTGGCCAAGTGTTTCCACACCAAGCTGATCACCACCCATCCCATTGCCAAGATGGAACAGGACAACGTCATCCACATGGAGTTTGACGAACATCACGCCATGGATGATGCCAAGAAGATCGTCACCATGGCCATAGACAACTTTGCCAACCGGGGTGCCGATGTGATCATCCCGCGCCACAAAGAACCCCAGATTGCCGGTTTCGGCGTGGAGTCGATCGAGTACCATCTGGGCGGATCGTTCCGTGGCACCTATTATACGCTCAATGACAACATCATCAACGGACGGATTCGCGGGTTGGCCGGTGTGGTAGGCTGCAACAACGCCCGGACCAAGCACAATGAAGAGCACATCCTGCTGGTCAAAGAGCTGATCAAAAACGACGTGCTGGTGCTTTCCACCGGCTGCAGCGCCTTGGCGTGCGGCACCCACGGCCTCCTGACGCCTGAAACCGCAGCGGTTTACTGCGGACCGGGACTTGCCGAGGTGTGTGAAGTCGTTGGTATTCCGCCGGTCCTGCATCTGGGATCCTGCGTAGATAATACCCGGATTCTGTTGGCAGCCACCGAGGTGGTTAAAGCCGGCGGCCTGGGCAACGACATCAGCGACCTCCCGGCGGCGGGAAGTGCGCCCGAATGGATGAGTGAGAAGGCGATTGCCATCGGACAGTACTTCGTGACCTCGGGTGTCTACGTCGTATTCGGATACCACATGCCTCTGGACGGCGCGCCCGAGTTCAAGAAATACCTCTACGAGGATATCGAAGAACTGTATGGCGGCAAGTGGGATTGCGAACCCGATCCCATCAAGCATGCGCACAAGATTATTGACCACATTGACAAGAAGAGAGCAGCACTCGGCATTGATAAGGCCAGGGAGAGAGTCCTGATGGATATGGCCAGTCGCCAGGCGCTGGATGCATAAAGGTCTCGAACACCGAAAACAAATCCTCAACGAAGGAGGAAGGAAATGTCTAAGTTAGTAGCATTTGCAGCCATTCAGGGTGGCTATAAAGTTGTCTCCCAGGCTGAAGGCGAGTTTAACAATGCGCTTCAGTCCTTTAATGCGGATTCGAAGATTGAATTTCCCAATACCGGTTACTACCTGCCCGTTATCTACTCGTTGACCGGCATGAAGGTGGAAAAACTGGAAGATCTGAAAAAACCCCTGGAATTCGCGCGCGGGCTGCTGCCGCCGCACATCAAGGGTAAAAACCATCTGCCATATCTCGGGCCCCTGCTGGACGCCGGTATGGCTTCCATTTTCGCCTACGAGATCATCGAGGCCCTGCGGATTCTGCGCGAACCTGATTTCTACCTCCCGCAGGAAGATCCCGACCTGGAAGGCGGCAAGATGTGGGTCGGTCCGGCCGACGACATTATCCTGCGTAAGCGCGGGGTAGAGTTCGTGGACGGCAGTGCCCCGGGCTTTGCGGCCATCGTAGGCGCCTGCCCGGATCCGGAAACCGCCAAGATGATCGTGGAAGACTACCAGAAGAAGAACCTGTACATCTTCTGTGCAGCCAACCACAACGGCACCAGCGTGACCCACCAGCTCATCGAAGCCGGGGTTCAGATCGGCTGGAACACCCGTATTGTCCCGTTCGGCCCGGATATCTCCTCGGCCGTTTTTGCCCTCGGGTTCGCCAACCGGGCCGCCATGGCCTTCGGCGGCGTGGAGCCGGGTGATTACAAGAAGATCCTGCACTACAACAAAGACCGTGTTTTCGCGTTCGTCAACGCTTTCGGCGATATCGGCACCGAATGGGGTGTCGCCGCGGCCGGCTGTGTCAACTGGGGTTTCCCGACCCTGGCGGACACGGACATCCCGGAAATCCTGCCGACCGGTATCTGTACCTACGAACACGTGGTCGCCAATGTGCCCCACGACGAAATCTGCCAGAAATCCGTGGAAGTTCGCGGCCTGAAGGTCAGCGTAACCGAAATCGACATTCCGTTGTCCTTCGGTCCGGCCTTCGAGGGTGAACGTGTCCGCGGTGCCGATCTGTTCTGCCAGATGGGCGGCGGCAAGACCCAGGCCACCGAGCTGGTGAAGATGGCCGAAATGAACGATATCGAAGACGGCAAGGTCGACGTGATCGGCAAGGATATCGGCGATCTCAAGGAAGGCGAGACGCTGCCGCTGGGCATCTTTGTCCAGATTGCCGGCCGTGAATTCCAGACGGACTTCGAACCGATCATGGAACGCCAGATCCACCATCTGATCAATTACATCCAGGGCATCATGCATATCGGACAGCGCGATATCGCCTGGGTGCGGGTCAGCAAGGCGGCCATCGAAAAGGGCTTCACCATCAAGGACATCGGCGTGGTCCTGCATGCCAAGTTTCACCAGGACTTCACCAAGATTGTGGACAAGGTCCAGGTGACCCTTTACACGGATAAGAAGGAAGTGGACAAACTGACCAAGACGGCCCGGGCCGAGTACAAGACACGCGACGAGCGGGTGGATAAGATGACCGACGAAGATGTCGAGACCTACTACTCCTGTACGTTGTGCCAGAGCTTTGCTCCCAGCCACGTCTGTACGGTCAGCCCCGAGCGAACCGGCCTGTGCGGTGCTTACAACTGGATGGACTGCAAGGCGTCCTTCGAGATCAATCCGACCGGTCCCAATCAGCCCATTGAAAAAGGTGAGTGCCTGGATCCGGTCCTGGGTCAATGGAAAGGCGTCAACGACTTTGTTTACAAAGCCTCCCGCGGCGCCGTTACCCATTATAACTTCTACTCCATGGTAATCGATCCCATGACCACCTGCGGCTGCTGCGAATGCATCGCAGCCATGCTGCCTACCTGCAATGGCGTGATGACGGTAGGCCGGGATTATACCGGTGAAACCCCGTCGGGCATGAAGTTCACCACCCTGGCCGGTGTCATGGGCGGTGGGGCTTCCTCCCCGGGTTTCGTGGGCCATTCCAAGTTCAATATCACTCAGGGGAAATTCATCGCCGGCGACGGCGGCCTTCTGCGGATGGTTTGGATGCCCAAGATGCTCAAGGAAGAACTCAAGGAGAGAATCGAAAAACGCGGTGAAGAACTGGGCGTGTCCGGATTCTTCGACATGATTGCTGATGAGACTGTCGGTATCACCGAAGAAGAGATCCTCCCGTTCCTCCAGGAGAAAGGGCATCCGGCCCTGGAGATGGATCCGATTATCGGCTAAACATGCGGCCAGGCGGGAGCGGACCCGGTAGTCCGCTCCCGTTATTCTTGAAATTGCATAAGGCCTGAATTTTCGAATTCTGGGACTAAACATAAGGAGACAGAAATGGCATTAACCGGTATTCAAATTTTCAAACTCCTGCCGAAGACAAACTGCAAGGAGTGCGGTGTTCCCACCTGTCTTGCGTTTGCCATGAACCTGGCATCCGGTAAAGCAGAGTTGGACAGCTGTCCGTACGTTTCGGACGAAGCCCGCGAACAGCTGTCGGAAGCATCGGCGCCGCCCATACGCCCGGTAGTTGTGGGCGCGGGTACCCGCAAGGCGACCACCGGTGGTGAGACCGTGCAGTACCGACATGAGAAAACCTTTTTCAGCCCGACCCTGATTGCCGGAGTAGTAAATTCCGATATTAGCGCAGCCGATCTGGAAGCCAAACTGAAGACTTGGAATGCCTTCCAGTACGAACGCGTGGGGTTGAACCTGCGGCCGGAACTGGCCGCGGTCAAAGACGTCAACGGGGATGCGGCGGCTTTCGCGGCGGTGGCCAAACAGATCGCAGAAAGCTCCGAGTTCAACGTCATCCTGATGACCGAGGATCTGGGGGTCATGCAAGCCGGCGTCGAAGCGGCCGGGTTCAAACGTCCGCTTATGTATGCGGCCACGGAAGCCAACGCCGATGATTTCGGTCAGCTGGCCCTGGACAACGATTTGCCGCTGGCGCTGAAAGCGGATTCGATCGATGGTGTGACCGCGCTTTCCGATAAACTGATCGGCATGGGGCTCAAGGACCTGGTGATCGATACCGGTACCCGCGACATGAAACAGGCGCTGGAAGATCAGATTGCCCTGCGCCGGGCTGCCTTGAAGGACAGTAACCGTGCGGCGGGCTTTCCCACCATTACCTTCCCATGTGAAATGGCGGGCAACCTGGACATGGAAGCACTTATCGCGGCCATGTTCGTGGCCAAATACGGTGGCATCGTGGTCATGTCCGACCTGTCCGGCGAAGCGGTATTCCCGCTGCTGCTGGAACGGCTGAACATCTTTACCGACCCCCAGCGGCCCATGACGGTCACCGAGGGTATCTATGAAGTCGGCAACCCGGATGAGAATTCTCCGGTGCTGGTCACTACGAACTTTGCGCTGACTTACTTCATCGTGTCCGGTGAGATCGAAGGCAGCAAGGTTCCCACCTGGCTGCTGATCAAGGACTCCGAAGGTCTGTCTGTACTGACGGCCTGGGCCGCCGGCAAGTTCGCCGGTGATGATGTCGGCGTGTTTGTTAAAAAGTCCGGTATCATGGACAAGGTCAAACACCAGGAACTGGTAATTCCCGGCTATGCCGCTGCCATCGTAGGCGACATCGAGGAAGAACTGCTCGGCTGGACCATTACCGTCGGCCCGCGGGAAGCAGCTCATATCCCCGCGTTCCTCAAGTCTAAATAGCAGTCGATTCGTGGCAGCTATAGTATGACATGCTTGGCCCGGGGCATCCGATGGGACTACACGCCGGATCGGTTCCGGGCCATTCACCCGTACTGAACATAATAGAAGGGAGGTTCTATGCAACTTATAGGCGAGAGTTTAAACGTAATTTCAACCAAGATCGGGCGGGCGTTTAAAGAGCGCGATGCCAAACCGATCCAAGAAGAGGCCCTCTTTCAGAAGGAAAAAGGGATGGATGTGATCGACATCAACCTCGGTCCTGCCAAGAAAGACGGGCACGAACTGATGCCCTGGGTAGTGGAAGTCGTGCAGGACGTCGTACCCGACGTTCCGCTGGCGCTTGATACATCCAACATCGACGCCATCGACGCCGCCCTGAAGGTCATCAAGGAAGTCCCCGGTAAATCACACATCATCAATTCCATTATGTGCCGGGCGGAACGCTACGAGCGTATGGTTCCCATGGCTGCGGAAAGCGGAGCCGACTTCGTGGCCCTCATGTGGGGTCCGGACGGCCTGCCGCGTGACGAAAATGAACGCGCCGCCCTCTGTGTTGAACTGCTCTACTTTGCCAATGAAGCCGGAATTCCCAATGAAAAGATCTGGGTAGACGGGATCGTGACGCCGGTCAATATCCAGCAGCCCCAGTTAATCAGCCTGATGGAGTTCCAGGGCATGCTGCAGGACATGGCGCCGGGCGCCCTTTCCACCTGTGGTCTTTCCAACATCTCCAATGGGCCTCCGGAGCACCTGCGGCCCATTTTGAATGCGACCTACATGGTCATGCTGGAAAAACACGGCATGTATTCCTGCATTGCCGATCCGATGGATGATCAGCTTATCGACATCGCCAAAGGCAATCGCCAGGATATCGTCGATCTGATTTACGGCATAATGGACGGTGTAGAGCCTGATCGGGACAGCCTTTCCAAGGAACTGCTGGATTACGCCAAGACCGTTGACGTCATCCTCGGTAAATCCCTGTACTCTGATTCATGGCTTGAAGTGTAAGCCGACCGAAGATAGCACCAAAAAGCCCCGTCAAGTTTGGCGGGGCTTTTTTATTTCCAATCTAAATTGTCCATTACCGTGTGGGCTTTGGTAACTTGTGGCTTTACCGATATTGCCGGGCCAGATTTCTGGCACGAAATCCGAATTTTATTCTTTATCAATGTATTCGGATTCCTGGGGAGTTGAAGGGGCTGAGCGTTCGGCGTAGCAGCTTCCTGTTAATAATATTCAGGATCCAGGGATTAGTTGCTCTGATCAGGCGCTGCAGTTGAACTCTGTCCGTCACTACATTCCTCGGATACACAATCCGCGCTCTGCTCCAGTGATTGTCCGGCGGTGAATGCGGCTTCTGAATCGGTTGGGTAACCGCTGGCCAGCCAGCCGTTCCAGCCATCCGCGAGGATCTGGGCAGCGGTAAAACCCAATCCATACAGCCGCTTTGCCAGGCGTTCGGCCAGGTGGCAGCGGGGACCACTGCAATAGATGATCAAGGGGGTTTCCGGGGATGTGGTGCTGAAAAAGTCCGGCATCCAGACATCCATATTCTTTTCCTGGAAATTCCGGGCCGTGGCAATATGACCGGCGGCGTAGTCATATTCCGAGCGGGCATCGATGAAAATGGCCGCGCCGCTACTGAGGTGGTCCAAGGCGGCCGCCAGTTCGATTGGCTGTGGACCCGCCGCCGCAGGTCCGGTTGCTGCCGGCGAAACCGGTTCAGGTGATCGGAGCAGGTCCAGGCCCTGCGGGCGCAGCGCATTGACTATCAGGCCGAGAACCACGGCGGCCACCGTGATCATGAGGGCCTGTCGGCAGGCATGCAAGAGGGGATGTGCAAATTTGGATTCAGGGCTGGTCATCTGTAAAGTTCCATGTGATTTCCAGAAGATACGCAGAATATAGACATCCGGGCGGGCAATATCAAGGCCAAAATCAGGGCGCTCCGGGTAACGGTCGGCCAATTGCCTTGAAAAGAGGGGGGGTCTCTGGTATTTTTCTAGAGGCTATCTCAAAAATGTCTTTTGGTCCAATCTCGGCGTTGGGCACTCGGTTTCTGCACGGAGTGAAGCATAAGCGCTATCCTCGAAATACTTTGAGTATTCCTCCGGTTGGAACCTCGCGGCTGCCTTGATCTTGAACCAAAATCCTATTTTTCAGATAGCCTCTAGTTTTTCAGGTACATCCAACCCCATCAGATGGCCGACGGATGCCCTTTTGGAAAGGAGCCGGTGTGCAGATAAAGTCTCAAGCCCTGGAAGCGAATATTGCCAGCTATCATGTCGATGTGACCATCGATGCCAAATATGCCCCCCTGCAGGAGGTCATGTCCCGCTATTTCGGCCTGACCGAGAGTCTGAATACCTTCCTGAAAGAACTTTGCCACCCCTACCGCAATTGGTTGTTTATCGTCCAGGAGGCCCGCGGCTTCTCCCTGGACTATTTCCACCTGCTTAAAAAGCATCCCAAAGGGCCGGAAGTCGCCGGTATCTTCATGGATGTTTTTTTCAGCGCCATTGCAGCCAATACCCATCAGCAGGTCAGTTCCGATGCAATCGACAATCTGCTGCTGTACGTGCAAACCGTATTAAGGGGCGCCGATGAAGAGATGCAGCGGTTCGCGCCGGTTGTGAATGCCTGTTTTGAACGTATCGGTGATTTTTCCGAAAAAGACTTCACCCTGTTCATTCGCAGCTATTACCAGATCAGCAAAATTGCCCGGGCCCTGTTGCAGAACAACGGCCACGACCCGGCCGGTTGTGCGGCGGTCAACCAGTTGTTGATCAAATATTACCGGCACACCTACGCATACTGGCTTTCCGAGGCCGACCCCCTGGAATGGCTGATCAGCGAAACCGGAGAATCCGGTTTTTCCCAAGATCTTGAAAAACTTCTCGACGGTGTTCAGCATGCCGACATCCGCCGGGAACAGGCGACCCTCGAGGAGATCGCCAACCCGGAGAAGATCGCCGCACCGGCTACCCTGGAGCACCTGCTGGCGCTAAAAACCTACAATCAGATCGTGGAACAGTATCGGGCGATTCCCCAGGCGCTGCTGCAGGCGGGGACCGAGGAGATAAATGGAAATTATTGGCGGGTTATCTTCCTTTTTCACATGATGAACATGCCCGGCCTGTCCATGATCCACGAGGAAAACCTGCGTGATATAAACCGGACCCTGACCTGGTTGATCGAGCATGAAAACTACTCGCGAATCATGCAATTGATCGAAAAGACCTTTCGCATCCTGAAAGCGCGGACCCATGAATTTCCGGCAACCGCGCCAAACTGTGTGCTCAACATGGGCAAGGGTGTCTATAAAACCTGTGAAAGCGAACTGATCAACTTCTTTATCGATGGGATTATCGACCTCGGTTTCCAGGCCCCGATGATTTCCGGGGTCGGTAATGACTGGCAGGTACGGGTCAACCCCGCCCATCTTCAAAATATCCGGACCTGGATTGAATTGATCGAGAACAATCCCAAGTGGTCGCCCCGGCTGCTGTCTTACCTCACGATCCACCTGTCGCTGTGCGGGGTGTTCATTAAGGACACCGACCTGTTTCCCAGGGATATCACCCGCTTTTTAAACAGCGGCATCGAACCGGTTTACAACCAGGCCAAGCAGCTGACCCGCCTGTTTCCGTCGTACTTCAACGAGATCGGTGCCGAAGGCCGCCTGCGGGACATATCGACTGAATTGGACGAATTGACCCATAGAAAAGATATCCTGATTCATTTCCTGCGTAAGCAGAGCCACGTGGAAAGCAGTAACCTGATCATCAAGTTCTGCGAAGCCGCGCTGTTATTCTGGGAAACCCGCGACAAAACCCTGCTTGAATCCTTTGTGCCGCCCAGCATCTTTGAGCAGGTCTCTTCGCAAGGTCTCTACATTGACGGGGTCAACAAGGTCATAACCGCCTTAAAGGCCAAGGGTTTCAGCTGGCCGGGTGATCTGATCGACATCGCCGAAGAAGATTTTATGGCCCTGTTCGCGGACATGGCGGCCGGCAGTGCCGATGATCGCCGGCGGGTTCAGCTGACGTCGATCTTTTACAAGATTCTCTACCACAAGTACAATCTCGTTTTCGTGGAAACCGAACAATACCTGGCCCAGCTGAAAGCCGAGGCTTTTCCCGATTTGGATAAGCTGCAAAAGGTGCTGCGGCAAAACAATGTGCGCGACAAGTTGGCCGGGCTGTTGGGGTATCTTGAGAGCTTGAAGGATCTGATCATCTCCGCGCAAACCTTTGAAGTGCGGGAGGACATTTACAAAAAACGGCATTTTACGATCGACATTCCTTCCATGTACGGCAGCTATCATGAAAAGAAGTTCGACGCCCTGGGATTGACCTTTCGCATCGAGTCCATTGCCAATGTGCTGTTTGAGCAACTGGTGGCCGACATCGATCTCAGTCTGATTACCAAGGCGACCTTTTTCCAAATTTACCATCGGCTCAAATTGTTTCACCGGGCCCTGAAGCTGGACGGGATCTCATCCGGCGGGTTGGAGCGCCAGATGGCGATCCTGGCCCACAGCCTCAAAGTCAAGGGCTTTACCTTCACCCAGTACCTCGACATTTTCAAGGGCTTTGCCAAGGCAGTGAGAAATATCACGAACGACTATTTCAACAATATCCATGAAAAAAACCTCAACCGAATCCTGGACCAGATTCCGTTGGAGCAGATTCTGCCCAAGTTTCTGCCCAAGGTGGAAACGGCCGACATCGAGGGGTTGAAGCACCATGTTTCCGAGATCTTCTTTCGCGATCGGATTGCCCTTTCACTGGGACTCCAGCAGCTGGATCTGTTTCTCAGCCGGATCTTGAATATCCTGTTCAACCAGTCGAACAAACTGCCCAATGACCGCTTGCAACTGCTGCTCAATTACGACCCCAAACGGGCCATGATGTCCATCAATAAGCCCAAGAAGCTGGTTAACGGAATTATTTACCTGGGCAACAAAGGCAAGAACCTGGTGAAACTGTAGCAATACGGGCTGCCGGTGCCGCCGGGGTTTATCGTCACGACCGAGGCCTTCCGCTGTGGGGAATTGATCGACGGCTTCAAACCGGCCGAGCAAAACTTCAAAGAGAGCGTCCAAAAGCAGATCCGTTCAATCGAACGGTTGACCGGCAAGCAGTTCGGTATTCCCGAAAATCCACTGCTGCTGTCCGTACGCAGCGGTGCCGCCATATCGCAACCGGGGATGCTGGACACCTTTTTAAACGTGGGTATCAATCAACACATCGTAGCCGGCATGGCCGCCCGGAGTAAGAACGAGTGGTTTGCCTGGGACAGCTACCGGCGTTTTCTGCAGTGCTACGGCATGGCCTTCGATTTAAAACGGGATGATTTTGATGCCATTATCAGCGATCACAAAGAGAAGTTGGGCATCTCCTTGAAACGGGGTTTCACCGGCGAGCAGATGAAGCAGGTTGCCCTGGCCTATAAGGATATGATCCAGGATGCGGGCATCGTAATCCTTGAAGAACCCTTCGAGCAGCTCTACATGCTGATCAAGGCC
Organism: Olavius algarvensis Delta 4 endosymbiont; assembly: GCA_905176665.1. Taxonomy (GTDB): domain Bacteria; phylum Desulfobacterota; class Desulfobacteria; order Desulfobacterales; family CAJINA01; genus CAJINA01. The sequence continues at coordinate 132,506 of CAJINA010000005.1, forward strand.
GTGTTTAAATCCTGGTATTCGGACAAGGCCGGGACCTACCGGCGCATCATGGGCATATCCGACGATTGGGGCACCGCGGTCACCATCCAGGAAATGATCTTTGGCAATATTTCCCAACTCTCCGGTTCCGGCGTCTTTTTTACCCACAACCCGCGCTGGTCCGGCGACATTCTCAAGCTGTGGGGGGATTTCAGTATCGAAAATCAGGGTGAAGACGTGGTGTCGGGCCTGGTGACAACCCTGCCGATTTCCATGTTTCAGCAGGGGATTGAAATGCGGCAGACTGATTTAACCCTCGAAACGCATTTTCCGGCCATTTACAATACGCTCAAGGAGTGGGCCAACCACCTGATCTATGAAAGGGGCTGGAGCCCGCAGGAGATGGAGTTTACCTTCGAGGGTGACCGGCCGGAGGATCTTTACCTGCTTCAATCCCGCGACATGGCCATGCGTGAGGTCAAGGAAGTGGCCACCTTCGATCCAGTGGCGATCCACCAGGCCCGCACGCTGGGCTACGGTATCGGGGTCAGCGGCGGCGCCCTGACCGGCCGCGTGGTGTTTACCCTGGAGGAGATCGATCACTGGCGCCGGAAAGAGCCGCAGACCCGGCTGATCCTGATCCGGGGCGATACGGTGCCGGATGACATCCGTGAGGTGTTTGCTTCCGACGCCCTGTTGACGGCCCGGGGCGGTTCCACCTCCCATGCCGCGGTGGTTGCCCACCGCCTGGAAAAAACCTGCGTGGTCGGTTGCGGCAACCTGGTTTGCAATGAAAAAGAGCGCAATTGCCGGTTTGATGAAACCCGCCTGGAATCGGGTGCCTACATAAGTATTGACGGGCAGGGTGGATCGGTTTATCAAGGTCAGGTTAAATTACTGGGCCTCGGTGGACACTAGCTCCCGGGCCGAGGGGGTTGGCATTGGGGGCGGCCGTAGTTATATTTAAATAGTTTGGTGAGAATGGGGTGCACATAAAAGGAATGGATGACGATGAAGCTGGGAATCAACGGTTTTGGACGAATCGGTAAACTGACGCTCTGGCACCATATCAGCCGCAAATATTTTGATGAGCTTGTCATCAATATCGGCCGGGAGGCCGGGACCTGCCTGGAAGATATCGCCCACTACACGGAGCGGGATTCGTCCTACGGACTCTTGCACGGGTACCTGTATGGCCACAATGCCCGTCCACTCATCAAGGCGCTTAATGATAAAGACGGCACGATGATGATCGACGGGATAAAGGTCACTTTCCTGCGCGAAAATCGAAGTCCGGCCGACATCAATTGGCGCGGAGAGGATGTGCAGCTGGTTGTGGATACAACCGGCGGTTTCCTGGACCCGGTCCTGCCGGGCGACCACCCGGGTGGTTCCATGCGGGGGCACATCGATGCCGGGGCGGAAAAGGTCATCGTGTCCGCCCCTTTTAAAATCAAGGATATCGGTGCATCCATGCCGACGGATGCCGTCACCACCGTAATGGGTATCAATGACAAGTCCTATGATGCCCGCAACCACTGTTTGATATCCAATGCATCCTGTACCACCACCTGCCTGGCCCACATGATGAAACCGTTGCTGGATGCCTTTGGTCCCCAGCGAATCCTATCCGCCTCCATGGCGACCGTCCACGCTGCCACCGGGTCCCAGCAGGTCCTGGATCGTTTGCCCAAAAGCGGCAAGACGGATCTGCGCAAAAATCGCAGTATCATGAACAATATTATCCTGACCAGTACCGGGGCCGCCAAGGCCCTGCGCCTGGTCATACCCGAAATGGAACAGATCGGGTTCATCGCCGAATCCGTCAGGATACCCACCGCCACGGGCAGTCTGATCATCCTGGTCATCAACCTGCAGGAAGAATTGTCCGGCGCCCCGATCACCAAAGAGGTGCTCAACGACATCTACCGGCAGTCGGCCGAGATCGATCCCGCGGGTTACCTGCGTTTCTCGCACAAGCAGAATGTGTCCTGTGACATCATCGGCATTCCCCGGGCGGCGGCCACCATCGAGGGCCACGAGATCCACACCCGTACGGCCGAACTGACCGTTGACCTGGAAAACGTGCCCGGGCTGGACAAAGACGGGCTGGCCGCCCTGAACGCGCCCTTGATCCGGGTGCCCATCACCCAGTCGGTGATCTACGGCTGGTACGACAACGAGATGGGCAGTTACGTAAACATGCTCGGTGACCGTACGGTTAGCATTGCCGACCTTATGTAGGGGCGCTCTGAAATCGCCTATGGCGAGTAAAAAGGAGGAATCATGGCAGACGAATCCGCGAACAAGAACGCTGATCAGGACCTGGTATGCCCGGATTGCAAAGGTTCCTTGAAACGGCGGCGGACCCGCAAGCCGGACGAATGCGAGATGCTGTGCGGTGTCTGCGGCCAGCAATTCGATGTGTGTGATCTTGACACGGTCGACCGCTTGAAAAAGGGCTCCTGAAATTACCCCCAATGGTAGTCCTGCCTGCTGTGATTCAATTTCACAGAATTGACATATTTTTATTCTGCACTATCATTGGCTATCCAATTTTAATATTATATCCAGCACCTTATATATAGTAATCCTAACCCAAGCAACCTGGAGACGATTATCTGATGTCGGCGGAAATAATAGGCGTGTTGCTCATCCTGGCAGCGGTTATCTTTTTCCTCATAACGGAATGGATGGCGCTGGAGGTGCTGGCCCTTTTGGTTTTGGGGGTATTGGCCGTGACGGGCCTCGTCAGTCCCATCGAGGCCCTGGCCGGTTTCAGCAATCCCGCTGTCGTCACCATTTGGGCGGTTTTCATCCTCAGCGGCGGGTTAACCCGGACCGGGATCGCCAATATCCTGGGGCGCCAACTGTTGAAAGTCGGCGGTGGTCGCCAGATCACCCTGGTGGTGGTCATCATGGTGATAGCCGGGGGGCTCTCCGCCTTTATGAACAATGTAGCCGTCGCCGCGCTCATGCTGCCGGTGGTCATGGATATTGCCCGTAAAACGGGCCGGTCGCCCTCGGTTCTGCTGATGCCGCTGGCCTACGGTTCTCTGTTGGGCGGCTTGACCACCATGATCGGTACACCGCCCAACATCCTGGTAACCGAGGCCTTGCGCCAGCATGACATGACGCCGTTCGCATTGTTCGATTTTACACCGGTGGGCCTGCTCATCATGGTGACCGGGATTGCTTTTGTGGCGATCGTGGGGGTCCGCCTTTTGCCCCAACGCAGCGTGGATCGGGAAACCCCCGGATATCACGACTACCGGGCCCGGTATGGCCTGGCGAAAAACCTGGCCCGCTTGAATATTCCCGCGGGTTCAGCGCTGGTCGGCAAAACCCTGGCCCAGAGCTACCTGGGCTCCGGGCTGGGTCTCAATGTGGTCGGCATTACCCGGGGCAGTCGCTCGATCCTGGCACCCTCGGCCGCGGAGCAGATTGCCCCGCGCGATGTCCTCATGGTTACCGGCCGCCTTGACCTCCTCGAGGAGTTGAACCACTGGGGCCACCTGCTCGCCGGCGCCCGGACTGCCGCGGTGGAAGATCTTCGCGACCATGGCATGCAAGTCATGGAACTCGAGCTGGGCGCAGCATCGCCCTATGTCGGTCGGACCATCGCCAGTATTGATTTTCGCAACCGGTTGGGGCTGACTGTCCTGGCTGTTGTGCGGGGCGAGCGGCGCATGGATGAAAGACTGCAGAGCCTGACCCTGGATGCCGGCGACCGGTTGATTACGTATGGCCCCCAGGAGCGTGTAACCGCTTTGCCGGAATCACCTTACTTTCTCAAGCCGGCCCCCCTGAATTCGGCTCAGCTAAGCGAAACGACCGCCCTGGGCGACCGCCTGCACCACCTGAAAGTGGCGGATGCACCCGCGCTGGTGGGCAAGACCTTGAATGAGAGTCGCCTGGGCGATGCCATCGATCTCCAGATTCTGAGTATCGTTGATTCTACGGGGCAGGCCCGGATTCCCGACTCCGGGGATGTCTTGAATCCGGAAGACGAGCTCCTCGTGTCCGGCGCGGCCGAACTGCTGGCGATCCTACAGATGCAGGGACTGGAGGGCGACCTGCTGGCCGATACGTCCCGGGTGACCGACCCGGCGTCTCTCGAAGACGACCGCGTGGGGCTGGTGGAAGTGGTCTTATCGCCCCATGCCACCTTGTCGGGCCTGAATCTGAGTCAGCTCGGTTTCCGTGAAAAATATGGGTTGACCGTGCTGGCCATCTGGCGCAAAGGCCGGGCCTACCATTCCGATCTGCGTCATATGTCCCTTGAATTCGGAGATGCCTTGATGCTCTACGGGCCGTGGGATAAACTGCGCATCCTGGGGCGCGAACCGGACTTTATTGTCCTGACCAAGACCGCCCAGGAGGTCCCCCGGGAAGAAAAAGCGAAAACCGCGTTGGCTGTTATGGCCGCTGTTCTCCTGCCTGTAATTGCGGGCTGGGTGCCGATTTATATAGCCGTGGTCATCGGAGCGGCCGTGATGGTATTGACTCGTTGCCTGACCATGGAGGAAGCTTATCGTTATATAGAATGGAAAGCCGTTTTCCTCATTGCCGGCATGCTGCCGCTGGGTACCGCCCTGGACAAGACCGGGGCCGCCCGCCTGCTGGCTGAAAACGTGGTTGCTTTTGTGGGACCCTTGGGCCCGCACGCGGTGCTGGGCGGGCTGCTGCTGATAACCTTCATTGCCACCAGCATCATTCCCACGGCGGCCCTGGTGGTCCTCATGGTGCCGATTGCCTTAAACACGGCCGCCGGATTGGGTCTGTCGCCGCACGCCCTCCTGATGGGCATCGCCCTGGCGGCCTCGTCCAGTTTCACCTCCCCCATTTCACATCCGGCCAACGTCCTGGTCATGGGGCCCGGCGGCTACCGCTTCGTGGACTATCTGAAGGTGGGGATTCCCTTGACCCTGATCGTTCTGCTGGTGTTGATGGTTGCGCTGCCTCTCTTTTGGCCGCTGGTGCCCTGATTCTCGCCGTTTTAACGCTCCTCCAAAAAATCAAATTGAGTAATTTACCAGTACGGTGTACAGAATCATGATCGGATTCAGGTTTTCAGGTCGAAGACTGAAGGCTGAAGAAAAACCTTAAAGACAGGTAAGCCCGACTTTATTGCATACGATGGCTGCAATGAGTTGCCCCTATCTTGATTCCAAGCGCATTTGCACCTCCTTCAGTCTTTAGAAGCGGTTTTAAAACCTTTAATCCTGACCACCTTACCCATGGAGGTTTGGTTTTGGATTTCAATCCCTGCACGAAACACCAGTTGATCCGTAAATCGGTACGGGAGTTTGCCGAGAACGAGATAAAGCCCCATGTGTCCGATTTGGACCGGGAAGCCCGCTTCCCCTGGGAGATTGTGGAGAAGATGAAACCGCTGAATTTCTTCGGTCTGCAGACACCCAGGGAGTACGGCGGCGCGGATCTGGATACCATCAGCTACGCCATCGTTATCGAGGAAATATCGAGGGTGTCGGCGGCACTGGGTCTCTGTGTGACCGTCCACAATAGCGTGGGCATCTATCCCATCCTCAAATTCGGGACGAAAACACAGAAAACGACATTTGTGCCGGACCTGGCAGGGGGGGCGCGGATCGGAGCCTTCTGCCTGACCGAAGCCAATGCCGGGTCGGACGCCGGCGGGGTTGAAACCCATGCGGTCGAGGTCGCCGACGGCTATGTGCTGAATGGGACCAAGATTTTTGTCACCAATGGGGGGGTCTGCGGTACCATCTTGGTATTCGCCGTGTCCGAAACCGAAGCCAAAAAGGGGCTGGCCAGTGTCTTCATTGTGGAGAAGGAGCGCCCCGGTTTTTCGGTCGGGGAGATTGAAGATCTTTGCGGGATGCGGGCCAACCCGGTGTCATCCCTTTTTTTTGAAGACTGCAAGGTGCCGCATGAGAATCTTCTGGGTCGGATGGGGCAGGGAATTAAAATCGGGTTGAGCGCCCTGGACACCGGCCGCATTGGGATTGCCGCCCAGGCCCTGGGGATTGCCCAGGCGGCCTTCGAGGCGGCCGCATCCTATGCCAAGGAGCGGCAGCAGTTCAGCCGGCCCATATCCAAATTCCAAACGATCCAGAATTACCTCGCCGATATAGCCACCGAGATTGATGCCTCCCGGTTATTGCTTTACCGGGCCGCGGCCCGCAAGGATAGCGGGCAACCGTTTTCGGCCGAGTCCTCCATGGCCAAACTGCACTGCAGCGCTACGGCCCGCAAAGTGACCGACCTGGCGGTGCAGATTCATGGTGGCTACGGGTATTCAAAAGAGTATGATGTAGAACGCTATTTTCGGGATGCCAAGGTCACCCAGATCTACGAGGGCACCAGTGAGGTCCAGAAGCTGGTGATTGCCCGGTCGATCCTGTCGCAACCCAGCTAATGGCGATGCCAATAAAAACGTTTGCGATAAAATCCTAAATCCGAATTACGAAATCCGAAACAAACTATAAAACCCAATATTTCAATGACCAAAACAAAACCCAATTCGATCGACCGGACAAACAGATTGTTTGAATCATTTGAATTTCTGTCATTCGATATTGTTTCGAATTTCGATATTCGTATTTCGAATTTTCACTAAACAATGCCCTCCGGGGCAGGATACGTACAGAATGCTGAACATTATCGTGTGTATCAAGCAGGTTCCCATGGTTTCCGAACTGCCCTGGGATTCGAAGACCGGCACCCTGCGGCGGGAAGTGGCGCCGGGCATGCTGGATCCGGCCAGCCGCCGGGCCCTGGAGGCGGCCCTCCGGATCAAGGCCGGCCAGCCGGCCCGGATCAGCGCGGTTGCCATGGGGCCTCCCATGGCGGAAGAAGTGCTCTATGAGGCCAAAGCCCTGGGGGCGGATACGGGCATCCTGCTGACAGACCGCAAAATGGCCGGAGCCGACACCTATTTAACCAGTTTTATCCTGGGTGAACTGATCCGGCGGGAATTCCCTGATTTTGATTTGATTCTCTGCGGCAGCCAGACCAGTGACAGCGAAACCGGCCAGGTCGGCCCCCAGCTGGCCGAGGAGCTCGGCATTCCCGATATCGGATATGCCCGCCGCGTGACGATCGTCAACAGTTCTGTAAAAGTCGAGCGCCACGTGGATGATTATTTCGAGGTTCTTGAAATGGACCTGCCTGGACTCGTAACGGTTGACCTGGCCGCCTATCAGCCCCGGTACGCTCCCCTGGAGGGGCTGCAAGCGGCATTCGAATCCACGGATATTCGCATCATAAATGCCAAGGCGCTGGGGCTTGACAACACCTTTAATGCGCTCAAGGATTCACCCACCCGGATTATCGAAGTGTTTTCACCGACCGCCCGAAAAGAGAACCGGGTTTTAAAAGGCGCCGTTAAGAAGATCGTCGATGGGTTGTTTGCCGATTATGGCAAGGTTATCAGCGGCGCCCTGGGCAAAGATTTGAAGACTTACGCGCATGACGGGGAATGATGGAACCTAACAAAGACATATGGGTATTCGGTGACTACCGGAATTACTTCCGCAACCGGGTAACTCTCCAGATCCTGGCCCGGGCCACTGAGTTGGCCGCCCGCACCGGCGGAGAAGTATGCGCCGTAGTCTTCGGTCACCAGGTTGATGAATTTGTGTCCGAATACCGCGCCCATGGGGCCGGTCGGGTGTATGTGCTGGATGATCCCGCCCTCAAGCAGTATTCCATTGAAACATACACATTCTTGATGTGCCGGCTGGTGGAAGAATTCAAACCGGAAACCCTCCTGGTCGGAGCCACGCAGTTCGGTAAAGAAATTGCGCCCCGGATTGCCAAAAAACTGGGTACCGGTCTGACCGCCGATTGTATCGACCTGGCCGTCGACGAACAGGGGCGCCTGGTGCAGACGGCGCCCTCCTTTGGCGGCAACCTGATTGCCCGGATCATCACCCCGAACCACTGGCCGCAGATGGCGATCATCCGGCCGGGTACTTTCCAGGAGCTGCCCCACGACTATGATGCCCAAGGCGAAATTGTCCCCCTGGTACTGCCCCGGGACCTGCCGGCGGATAAAATCCGCTGTGTCACCTCCGAACACCGGCCCAGCCGTAAGCGTAAAATTGAAGATGCCGATATCGTGATTGCCGGCGGCCGCGGCATGGGCAGCAAGGGCAAGTTCAAAAAACTTTTTGAGCTGGCCGAGCTCATGCAGGGGGAAGTCGGGGCTACCCGACCGGTGGTCTATGCCAACTGGATCGGGCACGACGCTCTGGTTGGCCAGGCGGGCAAGCATATCAAGCCAAAAATCCTTTTCTCCTTCGGCATCAGCGGTGCCATTCAGCACACCGCCGCGATCACGAATGCGGATTTCATCGTGGCGGTCAACAAAAATCCCAATGCCACCATGATGAAAATGGCGGATGTGGCCATCGTGGCCGATGCGAACCAGGCCTGTCTGGGAATTATCCGGGCGCTGAAGGAGAGGATCAGAGTTTAAATTTGCTATGTATTGCCGACTTGCTTTCAACAAATAAGTCGGCCAGTCAGCCCGGTTGATGATATCACAAGCTTCTCAAATTGCAGATATGTAAAGGTTCATAGCAGCTATCTGCAATTTGAATAATTTCTAATAGGCTAACCAAAATTCTATTCGTTTTGGTGGAAATTAGCATGAACGGCTGTACCGCTATTTTTTAAGTATCCAAACCTGGTTGTCATTACATATATTTTCGATATAGTTTTTTGTAGCGTCCGTCTTGCTTCATTTGATCCAGAGCAGTCTGGAGTTTTACTAATATAGCATTGGATACTTGTTTGCTTAACGCAATGAAATAGTGAGAACCGCCTGACATGAGATAGACTGGTTCGGCCATTTGCATCTTTGCGGGAGGGTTCAGTTTCTTTAGATGCCAAGCCATTTCCGCATTGTTGAAAGGGACCAAGTCAATGCGCCCCGCAACAAGCTTTCTTATGTTTTGAATTTCTATAGATGTAAATTGAAGATTTTTCTTTTCTGTAAATCCACTCTTTATTAAATATTCTGCCGATGAGGATTTTCGGACAACGCCAATTTGATAGCGCTTAGCATCGTCCAAAGAGCGTAATTCGATATCTTCTCTACTGGTCAGTTTATATAGCCAGATCTCTCGAGGACAAATAGGGCCAACCCAATTAAAATGGTCATTACGCTTTTCATTACGGTGCATAGCTGGAATTAGAATGTTTGGTGCTTTCTGTATTTCGAATAGAGCTCTTGCCCATGGCCAAATCTCCGGCTTTCCATCCTGCTTAATTCCCGTATCACTGAATAAGTGTTCAATTATTTCAATTGCAAATCCAGTTATTGATTCGTTTTCTTCAAAACTAAATGGCGGCCAGTCTTCAGCAATAACCCGAATGCCTTGCCCTTCGGCAAATATACTTACAGGGATTATTAAGATGGATAGAATTATTAAGAGTAATGATCTCATAATTGCACCCTTTTCAGCTTTTCCTTTAGGTCTCGGTAAGTAGATATTTTTGGAAATCATTAAAGCTATTGACGTAGCCTAAGTGCACCCACAGTATCGGATATACAAATCTTATACCAAATTATTGGAAACTACAGATTAATAGCAGTTACATGTGTTTTTAACACCAGGGGTGGGATTGTTCATTGTTCCTTTCAACGATAATATCATAATACGTTTATTCCTTTGGTAGGTGTCCGGATTAATGCTGGCTATCGCCAACGGTTTACCCCCGCATCAGGCTTTCAAGCTGTTTAATGCTCTTTGCACTTCCCATAACGACAATAGTATCCCCAATGACAAATTTAGTATCTGCTTTAGGGTTAAACAGCATATCCCCTTTTTGATTCTGTATGGCAATGACAATCAGATTCATCTCCTGCCGGATCCCGGATTCCATCAGGCTGACATTAGCGAGTTTTGCTCTCTTCCTGATAAGGATTTCCTCGAACTGAAATTCGGTTGATTCATCATTAAATGCGGTTTCAAGAAATTTAATGACCGTAGGGCGTAAAATTGCGTGGGCCATACGCCGGGCACCGATATCATAGGGTGATATCACTTTGTGGGCACCGGCTTCTTCAAGGGTTTTCTTATATGAATCCTGGGATGCCCGGGCCACCACAAAAATGTCAGGATTCAACTTCAATGCTAACTGAACAAGCAAAAAATTTTCATCATCTGTTCCTAAGCCGGCAATGATCCCGGATGCACGTTTTATACCGGCCCTGATCAGCACATTTTCATCAGTCGCCTCTCCAATCAGGTAAAGGACACCATCTCCATTCAGCTGGGTTTCATGCTTACTATCTCTTTCTACGGCCACCACATTGATGTACTTCTGGACCAAGTATTGCGTCAGCAACCGGCCAATCCTGCCATAGCCACAGACTATATAATGGCCACCGAGTTTTTCAATTTGATTTTCCAATTTTTGCCTCCCAAGAACGGATTAGATACATCCTTCCACCATAAATTAAATAATACCCTTTATCAGGCGCAGCGAATCTGGGTGGTGCGATTTGAATTTACTGTATCACGTTCAATGGAATTATTAAATAATTGGCGGTTATCCAGAAAATTCAAATGAGAAGAAACCTGAGCCGGGATCGATGTTCCAATTGATTTCATTCCACCTTGCACCTCATTTTCAATGGTTTATCTTGGTACTGTACCCAGGCGCACACCCAAACAGCATCCAATTTAATACAGGAGCAAAACAATGACATACCCGAGAACTTTTTCACACATAGGAATATCTGTCACGAAGCTTGAGCAGGCCGTGGATTTTTATACCAACGTCCTTGGGTGGTACGTGATCATGCCACCCACGGAGATTGTTGCCGACGATTCTGCTATTGGCGTGATGTGCAACGACGTTTTTGGTGAAGGCTGGGGCAGTTTTCGTATCGCCCATCTGTCCACGGGTGACAAGATCGGGGTCGAAATTTTTGAATTTCGAAACGCCGAGCAACGGGAAAACAACTTTGAATACTGGAAAACCGGTGTTTTTCACTTTTGTGTACAAGACCCGGATGTCGAAGGTTTGGCGGCCAAGATCGTAGAACACGGCGGTAAACAGCGAATGCCTGTACGCGAATATTACCCTGGTGAAAAGCCTTACCGCATGGTCTATTGCGAAGACCCCTTTGGAAACCTGATCGAAATATACTCTCACAGCTATGAACTAACATACTCCGCAGGAGCATATCAGGAATAGTTTTAAGCCACATAAAGACAGGGCTCGCACTTTCGTGCGGGCCTTTTCTCTGTTGAGTGCACACTATGGCCAAGCAAATGCAATATTCCAGTATTCCTGAAACTATGAATATTTCAAATGGTATGGCTCGGCTGCGCGCCCGCCTAACTGGTCAAGTCAGGTACAAAGGCTGACATATTGAAAAACCGGGGTGCCAATGTGGTCATCCCGGCCTAAACAACATTTTCGATATTCCTCGCTGATCACAAAATCAGAAATACCATCGAAACATGGTCGTAGTCTTCGGGGTTGCAAAATGACTATCCGGCAGACCTGCAAGCTTAAAAGAATATATACTTTACATAAAGCCGGAGGGGCCATTAAAGCCGAATCCCATTGATTCATTGAAGTCAAGACCGGGGTAGCTACTCTCCTCTTTTACCTGGAGTTTTGCAGACATGGATTCCAGCCCCAGCCCAAGGCTCCAGTTCTTCCAGGGCTGGTACTCCGGCCCCAGTGTGGCACAGGCACTCAGCGTAGAGAGTCCGCCGGCCAGGATCAGGCAATACCATAGTTGCCGGGTGCGTTTTCTCATGGTTTGGCAAGTGCTCATTCTGGTTTGTCGGCCACACCCTCCACTTGAGTTTTTCCATCGAGCCAGGCTGTAAATAGTGTGTAAATGATAGCCAGTATAACCGCGCCAACAAAAAGTCCCAGAATCCCTGACAAAATCATACCCCCCAGGGAACCAATTAAAATAACGAGCATCGGTATATCGACCCCGCGGCCCATGAGAAGCGGTTTTAAAATTCCGTCGCTGGCGCTGACAATAAGAACCCAGATAAGGAAAAGAACCGCGGTCGTCGTGCTTGCTGCTGAAAACATATAGGCTGCCACGGGTCCTAAAATGAGAATAGGCGGCAATTGGCTCACAGCGCAGATTAACACCAGGATAGCCCAGAGACCTGCAGCCGGCACACCGACTACCAGCATGCCGAGTACCGAAAGGATCGATTGAATGACGGCCACCCCCACGACACCCTGCATCACCCCCCGGATGGTCGCCACTGATAGATCGGCAATCTCCGGGCCCCTGTCACCCGTAAACCGCGTGAACACCTTGCGGGCCAGGCCTGTGCTTGGTTCTGATTTTGCAAGGAACACACCCGCAATAATGGTTGATATAACGATCATGAAGATACCGGACAATCCTCCACCCACAGAACTCAGCACAGCTTCTAAAGTCGATTTAATTTGCGGCGCGTATTGTTTAAGGGCTGCGGTAAGATTGGTAGATGCCAGGAGCCACGCTTCGTGAAGTGATTTACCAACCACGGGCCAACCCGCCACGGCTTCGGGCGGCGGGGGAACCGTCAGGGTTCCATTTTGCATCTGTTCCACCACTGTCTGCATCGTCTCAATGGAAGATACAACCAGCAGGACCGTTGGGATAATGAGCACGGCAATAATCGTGAGGACAAAAAGTACCGCGGATAGGGTCCGCCGGCCACCTGCTTTTTTTGAAACCCAGGCTATAAAGGGTTCTGATGCGACGGCCAGGATCATGCCCCAGATAACTGGGACTAAGAATGGTCTTACCAAAAGGAAGGCCCATACCACCAAAATCCCGAGAAGCGCTACTTTGATGATGACCTCGATCATATTTTTCTGAAACAGTTTCTGGCTGTCCAGGGATTCCATAATGCCCTTTCCTCCTGTACTTCTAATTTTAACACTGTAAAAAAACCGTATAATTCAGGTGTGGCGTGGTTCGATCGGCAACATACTCACAAAGCTGAGACCCAAGATTCATTGAAAAGATAAAAAACAGTGCCGGATTATGAAGCTTGTGAAATCTTGCCAATATCACAATGACGTTAAAATGGTCGTAGTCTTCAGCGTTGTGATTAGAATGAGGTATCACCTGTTTTTAAACTCTAGGGTACGTTGCTGGTCGTCTCGTTTTTTGCTTTCCTTTTTAGGTTCATAAAAATAAAGCCAGATCAATAGCCCGATGAAAGCAAACACAAACAGATTCATCAATGTATCTAATAAGCCCATCATTTCCTAAACCTTTTCATTTTTGATCGTTTTTAAGAGGCATACCAGCAATAAAAGAATGACAAATACAAAGGGGCCGGCACTCATCGCAATAATATTCCTGATGGCACCGACACTACCCGATAGAATCATGACGAGGCCTAAAACGCCTAAAATCACGCCCCATATCAATTTGATCTTTACTGAGGGATTTTGGGAACCGCCCGTTGAGAACATGGCCAGCACATACGCGGCGCTCACCACACTTGTAACGATAAACAAGAACGCAGCCACACTCGTTGCTACTATGGTTAGCTTAGACAATGGCATGTTCCCTAATAGGAGAAATGTTGTCTGGTTGATATTTTCTTGCACAATAGCCGGGTCAAGTTGACTGGCCGCACTTTGATAAAATCCGAGCCCACCGAAAACACCGAACCAGAATATCGAAAAGAAAGTCGGGGCCAAAAGTACGCCCAGAATGAACTCCCGAATGGTTCGGCCGCGGGAGATCCTGGCAATGAAAACGCCTACAAACGGCGCCCATGCCAGCCACCATACCATGTAGTTCAGGGACCAGGATTCGAACCAAACTTTCGCTCCTTCCTCGAAATAGGCCAGTGTTGAGAAACCGGCCGGCAGGGCTTGATAAAAATACTGGCCGATTGCTTCAACAATGCCGTTCATGAGAAACGAGGTGGGGCCGAAAAGCAGAAGGAAGACCATCAAGGCAACGGCAATGATGAGGGCGGTATTGGAAAGCACCGCCATGCCTTTGCTGAGATCGACGGTCAAAGGTAGTATGTAAGCCGCACAGAGTATTCCAAAAATGGTGAGCGTCAAACCCATGCCAGTGTTTTTCAGATTCAACAGCGTGATAATACCATCCTGGACCTGAAAGACACCAAGCGCCAGGGATCCGGCGAGACCGATGGCAATGGCGTAAATGGACAGCAGGTCGACCAGCCACCCAGTCCCACGCACCAGTGGGTTGTTACCAAAGGTTGCCCGGATTGGTCCGCTAACCAGTTGCGGCACATCTTTCCTGAAACCGAAATAGGCGATTGCCAGGGCGGTCACGCCGTAAATGGCCCAGGCATGCAGGCCCCAGTTAAAAAGGGTAATCAACATGGCATTGCTGGCAGCCTTTGGAGGAGGCGCCCCTTGCCCGGCCAGAAATAGATAATGGGTTATCGGTTCGGCGGCGCCGTAAAATAGCAAACCAACCCCCATGCCGGCTGCAAACATCATGGTCAGCCAACTCATGGTGGAGAACTCTGGCTCATCGTCGTCACGCCCGAGTTTAATTTTGCCAAATTTTGAGAGTGCCAGTATGAAACTGGTAATCAGCAGAAAACTGACGGTCAGCATGACGAACCAGCCCCGGCTTCTCAGCGTGATTTTCACCTGTTCGGAGGCGAAGTTCGACAAGCCCTGAGTGTCGATAATGCCCCATATCGATACGCCGATGGTCAACGCCAATGCGATAAGGAGCAGCGGATTTTTAAACATATTCAGTTCCTGTCTTCAAATTGATGTTGTTCCCAGATCCTGACAACCATTTACCGGATATAACCTCAGAACTCAGGAGCCTATTCGATGATTGCATACCGAAGCTTTAATATTTATTACCAAAGTATCCCAATAAACCCAACTGTCAACTGCTTGCATCCGATTTTGGGGCATGTATTCATCAAACGTTAACAGTCATTATTGGCGCGCCGAACTTGGTTTTGAATCGCCCGACAAAGGACACCGCAATCAAAGCTCTCTGTCCTAACCATCTGAGCAATCGGGAGTTTGGAGGTCACGCCCGGCCTTATCATGTTATCAGAGGCGTATCCTTTATCTTAACCGTGGAATGATTTTGGCGTTTTTGTTATCGTGCCAAACCAGCCAGAAAGCAGAAATTAAAATTTTATGTAAAATAAGAGGCGGTCAAGAAAGAGGGTTACGATATTGATTGATTTAACAGGGCGCGGTCTTCTTCAACGATTAGGGCAGGGCGATTATCCTTTTTATTGATGTGGACCAACACCGACTTACTCTCAGCGCAAAGGGAGTCGTTTTGCCAGACTTCTTGTGAGATTGTCAGGGAGCTGGTGCCTGTTTTTTCGGTAACGGTTTTGATCAATACGTCAGAACCGAGGAAAATCTCCTTTCTAAAGTCCTGTTCAATCCGCGCCAGAAAGTATTTAAACTTACGACCTTTAAGTGCGAATTGAAGAAAATCTACCCGACTCTCTTCCAGCCAGACCGGAATTACAGTGTTGCCGATGTGACCGGCTCCATTTACTTCTGAAACACGTGGCTTGATTGTGTATGCGTGCATTTTTATTTGTTTTCCTGGCGCTGGTTTACCTCACCCGTCGGATGATATTAGTATTGTAGGGAATCTGGCCATTATCAGACATTAACCCAACCATTAGATGTGATTAGGCTATCGTAATATTAATCATTTTGGGGAAGTTCCGATAGTATTGCTCAGGCGGACGAATTCTTCTGCTGTCAGGGTTTCGGCCCGCCGCACCGGGTCGATACCTGCTGCGGTGAGCGCTTTTTCGGCCCTTTGACCATCTATGCCGAGTTGGCTCTGGCTGAGAGCGTTTTTCAAAGTTTTGCGCCGTTTTCCGAAGGCTGCCTTGACAACCTGAAACAGGTAATCCTCACCATCGGCCAGCTCACCCGCGTTTTCCCGGAACTTGATTTCGATGACCTCCGAATCGACCTTGGGACGGGGAAAGAACATCCGGGCCTTGATGGTAGCCAGTGATTTAATCTCGGAACAATAGGCCAGCATGACGGTGATGCGCCCGTATGCTTTGCTGCCGGCTTTGGCGACCAGCCGTTCAGCCAGTTCCTTTTGGAACATGACGATGGCCCGATCGACAACTGCCCGCGCCTTGATCAGCTTTACCAGGATCTGAGAAGAAATATTGTAGGGCAGATTGCCGAGTACCACGATTTTACCCGAGGCACCTTGGGCCAGATTCCCAATATCCAGATTGAGAATGCTGTCGCGTACAATCGTGACGTTGTCTCTGCCCGCGGCCAGCAGTTCGGTTTTTAAAAGTTCCGCGATTTTGCGGTCGGTTTCCACGGCGGTCACCCGGGCCACCTGCATTGCTGCCGGGATCGTCAGGGCGCCCAGACCGGAACCGATTTCCAGGACCGTGTCCTCTGGACCAAGCGCGGCCCGATCCACGATCATCTGAGCGGACGATGGCTCGGCCAGAAAGTTCTGCCCGAGCTGTTTTTTGGGGTGCAGGTTCCAGGCCGAAAGCAGGGTACGGGGAGAGGTCATGAAAGGTCCATTTTAGTCGTTATGTTCAAATTGTAAAATAGTGCGGGTTTTACCGGATCTTATTCAGCTTCGTTGTCGCAAAGGGTCCAAGGGCTCAAGGGGTCGAGGGTTCGAGTGATTTTTATGATCGGTCTTTTGCCTTTTGATTTTCACTTGGCCCCTTGAACCCTCGGACCCTTATTCATAGCACTTAACGCCTGAAACTCAAAACTGACCAATCCTGATTTGGGCGTTTGTTTCACTGAGTCGCTTCGGTTGGCCCCCTATGCTTGACTTTTGGTGGTAGACTCCTTACTTTTTAAAAACGATATTTTTCGAGTTAATTCCTTGTAATTATTAGCAGGTTTATATGTTTACGGAGGTCGGGATGAGTAAAAAAAAAGGCAAGGCGGTCAGTTTTGACGCCATGGTGAAGTTCTTTATTCAATATTACGATCTGCCCACCAAGACGGATATTGACAAACTCGTGGAAAGGATCGACCGGCTCGAAATGCTCATGCAGGATATAGCTGCCGGAGGCGTGACCAGCGGGCGGGCGGCCAGGCGGTCCGGACGACGCAAGGCGACCCGGCCACGTGCGGCGACGACGGCCGCCGACACAGTTTACGCCGCTATGCTGTCGTTTAAAAAAGGAGCTGATCTGGCGGATATCCAGGCCAAAACCGGTTTCGGCGAAAAAAAACTGCGCAACATTATTTTCAGGCTGCACAAACTGGGGCGGATTCAACGTCTCAGCCGGGGCGTCTACCGGGCAAAACCGGATTGATAACGACCTGAACAGACCACCAGCACTAAGCCCATAGTTTGAACAGTGGCAATGAAAGGAAGACCAATGGCATATGATCCAGCACAGCAGATACTGCAATTGAACCCGGGCGATCAAGTCGGCAGCTATGAAGTCATACGGGTCGTCCCCCTGAAAAATCTGTCCGCGACCATGTGTGAACTGCGGCACCCGGGAACCGGGGCGCGGCACATCCACCTGGCGTCCCAGGACAAAGATAATACCTTTGCAGTGGCATTTAAAACCGTACCCACCGATTCAACCGGCGTGGCCCATATCCTTGAGCACACCGTGTTGTGCGGTTCTGCTAAATTCCCGGTTCGGGATCCCTTCTTTTCCGTGCTCAAGCGCAGCCTGAGTACCTTCATGAATGCCTTTACCGCCTCGGACTGGACCATGTATCCGTTTGCCACCCAGAACCGGAAGGACTTTTACAATCTGCTGGATGTCTATCTGGATGCGACCTTCTTTCCCAAAATTGATGAATTGAGTTTTAAGCAGGAGGGCCATCGCCTGGAAACCGTTGCCGGCAGTGAAAAGGATGACGGTAATGTCCCCCTGGCTTTCAAGGGCGTGGTCTACAACGAAATGAAAGGGGCCATGTCCGCCCCCAACCAGGTGATGGGCCAATCGCTGCTTTCATCCCTGTTTCCGGACACAACCTATCGGTTCAATTCAGGGGGCGACCCCAAACACATTCCCGACCTCACCCATGAGCAGTTGGTGGCTTTTCACCGGCGGCATTACCATCCCAGTAATGCCTATTTTTACACCTACGGGAATTTGCCGCTTGCGGAGCACCTGGCATTTATCGAATCAAAAATTTTAAACAATTTTACGAAAATTGATCCAGGGACCGACGTGCCCAGCCAGCCGCGGTGGCAGGCGTCGCGTGAGGCAGCCTTTCCTTTTATGCTGGGCAAGAGCGAAGATCCTGCCAAAAAGTATCAGTCCTGCCAGGCCTGGCTGTGCGCGGAAATTACCGACACCTTCGAAGTGCTGGTTTTGGCGTTACTCGAACAAATCCTGGCCGGCAACCCGGCTTCGCCGTTGCGCAAGGCCCTGATCGACGCCGGCCTGGGGTCGGCCCTGAGTGATTATTCCGGTTTTGACGCGGACAACCGTGACACGGTGTTCAACATGGGGCTCAAAGATGTGCGGGCCGAAGATGCCGCAGCGGTGGAAAAAATTATTTTCACCGTGCTCCGGGATCTGGTTGATAACGGGATAGAAAGGCCCCTTATAGACGCAGCCATCCATCAATTGGAATTCCATCGCAAAGAGGTGCGCAATACCCCGTATCCACAGGGGTTGCGGCTCTTCATGAGCATCTGCGCTACCTGGCTGCACGGCGGGCAGCCCGAGAGAATTCTGGAACTCGACGAAGATCTGGCTAAAATCAGGGCGGCGGTGGACGCCGGACCGTTTTTTGAAGAGCGTATTCGCCGGTACCTGCTGGACAACCCGCACCGGGTGCAATTGCTGTTGACGCCGGATCATGGCATGGAAGCCCGTGAGCAGGCCCGGGAAGTCAAAGCTCTGGAGGAGATCAGCGCCGCCCTCGCCGCCACAGATTATGACCGCATCACTGCCGATGCCAAAGCGTTGGTCAAACTACAGGAAGCGGAGGAAGATATCAATGTGCTGCCGACGCTCGAATTGGCGGATATCCCGCCTGAGATGCAGAAGGTCGCACCGACAACCGCCCTGGATGCAGCCTCGGCAGTGTCTTATAATCAGCCGACTGCCGGGATTTTCTATTTCGCGTCCGCCCTGGATGCGCGTGGCATAGACGCCGAGTTGCTGCCGCTGGTGCCCATCTTTGCCTACGCCCTGCCCAAAGTCGGGACCCGGCAAAGCAACTATGTGGAGATGGCCCGCCGGGTGGACCTTACCACAGGCGGCCTGGGCCTGTCCGCCCATGCCCGGACGACCTTTGTCGAGCAAGGCGAGTGTCTGCCCTTTGTCTCCTTCAACGCCAAGTGCCTCAACCGCAACCAGGCCGGGATGTTCGACATCCTCAACGAGATGGTGGCCGACTACAGCTTCGCCGATCACGAGCGTTTGAAAAGTCTCCTGTTTGAATACCGGGCTGGACTGGAAGCCATGGTTCTCCAGAATGGTCACCGCCTGGCGATTTCGCTGGCTTCCCGTGGATTCAGTCCAGCCGGCCTGCTCAGCGAAAAATGGAGCGGCATTCACCAGCTCAGAACCATCAAGGAAATTACCGCCGATGCCACGGATGCGGCCATAGGTGCCCTGGCCGGCAAACTGGACGAGGTTGGCAAAGCCCTGTTTAGGACCGGCAACCTGAAGATGGCCCTGATCGGTGATGATCAGGCCCTTGGGCCGGCGGCCGATCTGGCGGCCGGCGTCAACGCATCTTTGGGTTCCGCGGACGCAAACGCTGCGCCATTTCAGCCGGCCGCAGTGTCCGATGGCTTGATCCGGGAGGGGTGGTCTACGGCTTCACCCGCTTCCTATGTGGCCAGTGTCTTCCCGGCCGTGCGCATGGCCCACCCGGAGGCACCCGTTCTGTCCGTCACGGCCAAGCTGTTGCGGTCCATGTACCTGCACCGGGAAATCCGGGAAAAAGGCGGGGCTTACGGCGGCTTTGCGGTCTACAATTCCGAAGAGGGGCTTTTCGGGTATGGGTCCTACCGGGATCCCCGGCTGCTGGGGACCCTGGACGTTTACCGTCAGGCAGCGGATTTTGTCCGCAGCGGCGACTACAGGCAGGAGGATATCAAGGAAGCCATCTTGCAGGTTTGCTCCGAAATCGACAAGCCGGATCCCCCGGGGGCAGCGGCCCGCAAGGCGTTCTACCGCAACCTGGTCGGCCTCACCGATGAAGCGCGGCAGGCCTATAAAACCCGTCTATTGGCCGTGACCCGCGAAGATGTCATGGCGGTGGGGGAGACCTACTTCAAGGGCAGTACCCGGCAAAGCGCCGTGGCCGTCATCTCCGGCGAAGAGAAACTGGCCGCGGCCAACCAAAAGCTGGGCGCTGATAAATTGGAAGTGTTCAAAATTTGATATTCACAAAAGGTCTCCAGCCCTATTTTAATGACAACCCTACAGGCATGCGGTTTAGACCTGATTTTTCTGGGACCTGAACATATGGCACCAAAGCCGATATTGTAGCGTGACCTCTCAGTGATAAAATCTCGAAAAGGCGAGGACTGATTCAGCTAATCCACGCCTTTTTGTTTGTCTACGAAACTGTGGACTGATGGTCGTAGTGTTGACAGATCGTAATCGTGATTTGTCATGGATATCTCAAGGATTTTGGCCCTGTGATATGTAGGGTATCATAGAAGTAACCACAGGTTCACCAAAATGCTATATAGGTTGGAGATATCTGAAAACTTAACGTTCCACGGGAGCTGCCGACGACCAGCAAGCGAAGCACCGCTGGTTGACGGTCAGCTCGGCATGGTTGGTTAGACCGCATTGTCGTTATTTGCCTATGCAGCATCACGCACATTCTATGAAGTGTACAAGGTACGCTAACAGGATAAGTATTTACACGATTTTTTAAGATTTATTCTTCCATTCTGGTCTTTAAATTAGCCAGCAGCATGTCTCCTTCACGATCATTCATCTTGACAATGATAGCTTCGGCTATCTTACCTAGTACCGGAATAGGCACAGTGTACTCGACTACGAAGGTAACTTTTGTTCCGCCCGCCTCTGGTTGGAACCCCCACGTTTGAGTGCTCTCTACGCCACCTTTGGTTTTACTTACTATCCGCTCGTTTGGAACCCGTTCTGTGTCTTCACTGGTGCCTTCCAGACGTATTCCTGCCATCTTGTATGCCCATCGATTGCTGTTGCCACCGTTAGGTAACGATTGTACGTCCATAACCTCAACCAAGCTGGGCCAGAACTCGGGCAGGTTTTCGGGTTTACCTACATAATTATAGATTGTCTCTGCGGGTGCGTTGACTGTAATTGTTTTCTCAACCTTTGTCATTTTAATATCCTCCTTTTCCGGTTAACTTGATTAGACAAATATCAGACAGCTATGGTAAATGAATACGCCTATATAAGGACAAGGCAATCCTCATAGAGGCGAAAACTCGGCAATTTTAAAATCTTTCTATTCATTGCCGGGATATTAAATGATGACATGAATTTTTTCAATTCGGGGGTGCTATTTAACGGCAACTCGCCAGTTACCTGTCCTTGGGTTATCTTGCTAGACCCATAATATATCATGCATGGCAAAATATGGTGATATCCTTTTGTTACCACATAATATTCACAACCTCATGTAATAGCAGATAACACCGGCCATGAAATGATCGTTTCAAGCAACAACAAAACTATCTCTACCATCGCAAATACGATTAAATAAGTAATATACACAACTTCAATACGCCGGTGGACATCTTTTTCATTTGGTTGGTAACCCTGCTTTATGCAACCCCCGAGCAAAACGCTCTGTATCATTCGGATCTTTGAAGGAGTGCATATAATACTTCAAAACCCTTTCCACCGTGTAATTTTTGTACTTCCTATCTTGCATATACTTTATAAGTACGTCTTCAGCGTCTTCTTGCCGCCCCAACTGCGCGTAAGTGGCCGCAAGCATCCACCTCGGAGCGCGATTATGATATTTTCGCTTTAATATAGCTTCTTCAAGAGAAGTTGCGGCCTCCTCGTATTTCTCTAAACAGAATTGGGCTACGCCAAGAGTGTACATATAGTATTTTGGGTACTCAGTGCCCAGGCTCATCGCCTTTGTAAGGTAATCTATTGCCTCATCGGATTTGCCTGAATAAACTAAGGTCTCGCCCATTGTATACAATGCATGCGCGTCATCAGGTTTGAGGGCAATGGCTTTCTTTGCGTCAGATATAGCCTTGGCATAATCTCGTCGATAAACAGGATTCCATGGCCGCATCAACCCCGATCTACGTAGACCTTCAGCCCAATGGTTTAAGTCCCTTTTCTCTCTAAATGGCCAAAATCTAAAAGTGTTTTCAATTGGAACTATTTCCCACCCTCTTTTCTCGAAATATTTCGCGAGAATATCAGCCGCCTCCTGCCCACGGTTTAGTTGCGCGTATGAAATTGCTAAAGGCCAGGGTCCATAATTAGGTGCTAATTTTTGTGATTTCTCAAGCGTCACTACAGCGCCCTCGCAATCTTTTTGTAAATATTGCGCTAGTCCGAGTAGATACAAGCAATAGGCAACATTCTGAGGATCAAGCCTCATAGTTTTTTTTAAGTATTTAACTGCCTCAGCCGTTTGTCCTGTATATGTTAGAATCCAACCCATTACCAAATAGCCATTTGAATAATTTGGGTCGAGAGTGATGGCTCGCTCGGCTTCGGCAATGGCCTCATCAAATCTGCGCTGATACAAACGGGCTTTGGCAACATTGTATAGGGCGCAAGGCGTCGGATTTTTCATCGCCATTTGCAAATGCTTTTTTGCTCTGGATCGCGCATCCTGCCAGCCCAAATCCTTATAGAAGTGCCTGTCAAAGGCAGTACGGTATACATTAGCCAATCCAGCGTGGGCAGCACTGTAGTCGGGATCAAGTTCAATGGCCCTCTCAAAGAGCGCTACTGCCTTCGCCAAACCTTTTGCAGAGCCTAACCGTATTTGTTCTCGGCCTCGCAAATATGCATCATAAGCCTCTACATTATCAGTATACCGTAAAGTAAGTTTATCCTCTTCATCTTCCGATAATTTCAGAGATAGTGCAGCGACAATTTTTCGAGTAATTTTGTCCTGCAATGCAAAAATGTCGATATAAGTATCATCGAAGCGCTCAGCCCAAACATGATGCCCTGTAATGCCATCAATGAGTTGGGCATTAATTCTTACCTTGTCCGCAACTTTTCGAACACTCCCTTCAAGTACGTATGCAACCCCAAGTTCCTTCGCGATCTGTTGAACCTTTACCGACTTGTTTTTATAGGTGAAGGTCGAGTTACGAGCTATTACTAGTAGACCAGAGAATTTAGAAAGATCTGTTATCAAATCTTCAGAAATCCCATCACTAAAATATTCCTGCTTTGGATCGTCACTCATGTTGACGAAGGGCAGCACTGCAATTGATGGTTTATCGGGAAGAGGGAGGGGTGGATGTTCTTGCAATCCCGCCTTACGTATACTTTCTATGGTGCGATTATAAAACTTCTTATCTTGGTAAGGTAATACTTTGATTAATCTGGCCACAGAGTAATTAGGGTCAAGCCTGCGCACCTCTGCTACCTCGGCACGGGCTTCTGCTTCACGACCCCCCAGGTAATAGGCTGAGATCAAAAATATGCGGCCAATCAGGTAATCAGGATCACGTTCGAGTGCTTTATTGTAGGCTGTAATGGCATCTTCGTATTGTTCTAAACCGCGATATGCATGACCAAGCCCATTATAGTAAAAGGTCGGTGCTTTGGGGTCGTGGCGAATCGCCTTTTGAAAATAATTTACCGCTTCCTCGTACCTTCCAACCCATACGAGAACGTATCCCAAGTGCATTATAGGAAATCCAGGATTTAAAGTGATACCCTTTTGCACTTGAGCAAGCGCTTTCTCGTATTTCTTTTGGAATCCATAAATCATAGCCAACCCACCATGGGATGGGGCATGGGCTTCATCAAGCTCCAGTGCTTTTTTAAACGCCTTAATGGATTCATCCCAAGGATCGTCTTAGTCTGTGGAACCGACCCACCGATCCATTAAATAAGTTGCACCGAGTAGATTCCATGCACTGGGGTAGTTCGGATCAAGATCAATAGCCTTCTTAGCGAATCTGCGGGCAAGGATGTTTTCTTCTTTACCTTGGCGTTCAAAATGCTCGAATCCCTTACTAACCCTTAAGTAGGCTTCGAGATTATCTGTTCCTTTTGCATAAATTCGCTCGCGTTCGCCCTTTGTTAACTCGGACCCCACTGAACCCAAGATTTTTATAGTGATTTCATCTTGGAGGGCAAAAGCATCTTGTATTTCACGTTCATAGGTTTCCGCCCATAGGTGGTGTCCTGTGATGGCATCAACCAATTGAGCAGTGATTCGTACTGTCTCCCCTGATTTTTGAAGACTACCTTCAAGAACATACCGAACACCGAGTTGTTCCGCCACCTGTTGAACTTTAACGGCCTTTCCCTTGAAACTGAACGAAGAGTTACGGGCAATAACAAAAAGCCCAGAGACCTTAGAAAGGCTGGTGATGATTTGCTCGGAAAGTCCCTCGCAAAAATAGTCCTGTTGTGGATCGCCACTCATGTTGTCAAATAGAAGAACCGCAATGGAGGGCTTTTCCGGCAGGGTAAAAGCCATCTTGTCAATAGACGCTGGCTCAAAATCCGGTTTAGAAATATTCTGATAAACTTGCCAGATCACAGACGTGATAACGATCGCTGCCACTACAATTGTCGGCCAGATCCATTTAGCTATTGCTGCTTTTGGTTCTTCTCCAGTAAGCTTGCCTGCATCTTCAGGGGCCATCAAAACCTTGTAGACTCTTACAGGATCTTTAATATTCTTAACTTCATGATCACCAAGGTATTCGTAACCGAAGTTTAGTTTTTCTTTAATATGATCGAACGCATTCCGCGAAATACTGACCCCACCTGGCTCAGCCAATCCTTCAATACGAGCCGCAACATTTACTCCATGGCCATAGATACGATCTATATCCTGAATTACGTCACCAACGTTGACTCCAATACGATATTCCAATTTTTTATCATCGGGCAGGGCTTCATTCTTTTCCTTAAGCACTATCTGAATTTCAACAGCGCACCGTACCGCCTCGACAGCACTTGCAAAATCAGCGAGTATATTATCTCCGGGTGAGTCTATCACTCGGCCATTGTGCTGCTCGATCTGCATCGCCATGATGCTGCGGCATTCCTTGAGTTTTCTGAGCGTATAGGCCTCATCATCCGCCATTAGGAGGGAATAGCCCTTCACATCGGCACTGAGAATCGCTCGCAGTTTGCGGGTCGGTTTTTGCTCGTCGGTCATCATAGATCACCTCACGGCATTATGTTTTTATAAATGAATACTTTTTAGGCGGGAATTTCAGTTCAAGGCATCTTCAGATCAGGCATGATTGTCTTACCGTCAGATCAGATGTAAATCAGGTGTGTTAGGAGCTTTATACAGGAATGATTACAATGGGTCAAGTGGTGTGGTTTGGGGATGCCACCTTGGTGTGTATACATACTG
Organism: Olavius algarvensis Delta 4 endosymbiont; assembly: GCA_905176665.1. Classification (GTDB taxonomy): domain Bacteria; phylum Desulfobacterota; class Desulfobacteria; order Desulfobacterales; family CAJINA01; genus CAJINA01. Next base: position 157,982 of record CAJINA010000005.1, read on the forward strand.
AAATCCAGATGTGATCAATATCCAGGTAAATTTATAATATCCTATTAAAATCGGGATAGCCAAAACCAGCGATATCATGTCATCCAAACAATATATCCGCTTACACAAATTCCGGGTGAAACAAAAGGGATATCGCAAGTTTGAGTTGTAATCAGGTTTGAGAATAACAATATACTTTCAAAGCCTTGATTATATAGCATTTAAATGCAGTCAGGCAATTTTACATGTACTGGTATGTAATCGTGAGTTGTATTTAGCTCTTTCGAATCAACAGCCTGGCAATTTGCTCGAGAGCACCAGATCAATATGTTTATAAATGGCTGTCTTGAGTGTTATTGTCACTTGACCATATAGGCCCATCCATAATATCCATAAGTAACGGTATCCCACAAAAACCCCTGATATTCTCCCTGATATAGCTATAATTCTGATCTGAAGTTAGCGTTGAAATGGCCAACTCAAAATAAGCGCAAAAACGGAGATATAGCATGGACTCCGATGAGTTTAGGCGTAAAATCACAGCCATTATGAGTGCTGACGTTGTCGGCTACAGCAAACTCATGGGGGATAATGAAGCGGCCACTGTCAGGACTTTAGAGGCTTATAAAAACGTTATGGCTACCTTGATTGGTCAGCACCATGGCCGGGTTATCGATTCTACTGGTGATAATATGTTATCCGAGTTCGCCAGTGTTGTTGATGCGGTGCAATGTGCTGTAGCAATCCAAAAAGAGTTGAAGACCAGAAATACCGAACTACCGGATAATCGTGCAATGCAGTTTCGTATCGGTATCAACCTTGGCGATGTGATTCAGGAGGGGGACAGAATATATGGAGACGGGGTCAACATTGCTGCACGGTTGGAGGCGCTCGCGGACCCTGGCGGAATATGCGTATCTAAAACTGCATTTGACCATATCGAGACCAAGTTACCTTTAGGCTATGAGTTTCTCGGTGAGAAGGAGGTTAAAAACATTGCAAAGCCGGTAGGGGCTTATCGTGTTTTAATGGAGCCAAGAGTCGTAATTGCAGATGCAAGAAAGAAAAAACCAGTTTTCTGGGCACGAAAATCATTTTTTATACCTGTATTTGCGATCATTGTTGCAATTGCTGTTTTGGTTATAAGGCAGCCTGAATTGAACCAGCCATCTATTGAATCAGACTCCTTAAAACGGGGTCCCATTGACCTGCCAGATAAACCCTCGATAGCTGTTCTGCCCTTTGATAATCTAAGCGGTGACCCGGAGCAGGAATATTTTAGCGACGGACTTACCGAAGATATTATCGCAGCGCTTAGCAGGGTTCCCAAGCTATTCGTAATTGCAAGAAACTCGACCTTTACCTACAAGGGAAAACCCGTGAAGGTTCAACAGGTAGGCAAGGAATTGGGTGTGAAGTACGTTTTAGAAGGGAGTGTAAAAAAATCTTCGGATAAGGTTAGAATAACAGCTCAATTGGTTGACACAATCAATGGCCACCATTTATGGGCGAAACAATATGAACGAAACTTAGAGGACATATTTGCTATTCAGGACGAGATTACAAAAGAAATAATTACGGCAATGCAGGTAAAGTTGACAGAGGGAGATCAAGCAAGAACGACGGCAAAGGGTACAGAAAACCTTGAGGTATATCTGCTGATTTTGAGGGCCAATAGCTATAATAATAACAACCCAAATATTGAGAACAATGCTATGGCAAGAAAATTGGCCCAAAAAGCCATTGCGCTGGACCCAAAGTATGCCGTTGCCTATCAAGTGTTAGCCAGAACCCACCTCTATGATTTCTGGACAAACCTAAATAAGCCTCAAGAACAGACCATTGCTGAGGCTATAAGATTATTAGAAGACGCTATTTATCTGGATAGCAGTTATGCCGAAGCCTATAGCATGCTGGCTTGGGCATGCACACAAAAAGGGGAAAACGAAAAAGCCGTTAAATTAGCCAATAAAGCTGTATCGCTTAATCCGAACTCAGCGGAAGCTCATTATCGATTGGGAAAGGTTCTTACTTTTACAAACAAACTGGAGGGGTCCATTTTAGAGTATAGATATGCGATACGACTAAATCCCATACCACCGGGTAATTACCTCTGGAGTTTAGGATTATCGTATGCTGCAACGCAACAGTATGATGAGGCAATTAAATGGTGCGAAAAAGCAATTCAACAAGAGCCGGACAATTTAATGGCCCGCGTAATGATAACAGCCATTTATAGTCGTGCAGGACAGGACGATAAAGCACGAGTTGAGGCCCAAGAAGTGCTTAGGATCAATCCCAGTTTTTCATTAGATAGATTTTCAAAGAGAGCCTCTCCTATACTCACAGAGGCATTGCGGAAGTCAGGACTAAAATAACGATGTGGTTATGACCAAAATACAGATTTCTTGCCAACTTCCAAATATATCAGATAGCACAAAAACCTGGTGATATGAAATCAATATCTGAAGTTAGCGCCCCGGGAAGATTTGAGCATATCGCAATATTTTCTATATCTTGGGCACATAGCCGTATAAAATCTGGAAATAAGAATGCAGGGCCAGAACTGACCCTGCATAGCGGTAAATCTTATTATGGAAAAACGATTATTTTACGGCTTCTTTCAAAGCTTTACCGGCAACAAACTTCGGCACCTTGCATGCCGCGATATTGATCTCTTGCCCTGTCTGAGGATTTCTACCCATACGAGCCTTCCTATCAGCTACCTTAAAGGTCCCGAACCCCACTAATGATACGGGCTCTCCATTCTCCAAAGCCGTGGTAATGCTCGAGAGAACACACTCCACAACCGCCTGTGCATCTTTTTTAGTGTTTACTACCTTAGCAACCTCGTTGACCAAATCTGTTTTATTCATACTTTTCTCCTTGTTTTGAACCGGCCACAATTTTAGTTCAGTAACTACAATATTCTTTAAAATCCATTGATAGCACAGAGCCGCGTATGTGCATATTCAAAGGTTAGAAAATAAGAAAGCGGGGCCCTTGCCGAACCTGCATGGGGCAGAGAGCTTTCCTGCACACCTAATAATTAATTTTACTATTCAACAATTTCCAAAACTGTACGCTTTTTTATCTTGGCAGAAGCAGCATTTAATATGGTTCGTGTGGCTTTAGCATTTCGGCCCTGTTTCCCTATTATCTTCCCAAGATCCTCTTTAGCCGCTTTAATCTCCAATACCGTGACCTGCTTGCCCTCTACTTCTGAAATAACTATTTGTTCAGGATGGTCAACCAATGCCTGAATTATGCGCTTGGTCAGCTCTTTCAAAGCTATATATCCCTGGTCAGCAGTTAAGAATTAAAAAGCTCTATTGGTTCTGGGAAACTCACTATGGGGAGGATTCTTTCAGCCACAATAGAATACCATGAGGTGTTCTGGCATTGCAACTATTCTTATTCATGAGAAAGGTATTAATCGGCATATCGGGACGCGGTTTGGGGGTACCCTGTACAGGTGCTTAGCTTGGGGTATCTTGCCACAAAACCAATATATCACTCTTACCAAAAACTTGTGATATTTACAATTTTATGGGGTCCGGCAAGGATTTGATATGATGAGAATATCTGAATGGCGGATTATTGCCAAGATTTATAGTCCAGCGTCAAACGATGTCGACCGGGGCATAATGGTCGTAATCCTCATCCTGCATCGGACAACTTTTCTTTCTCGATTGTAACCTGAGGGCTATGCTCTGTCGTGATCACTTCCGACTCGAGCATCTTGCCGTATTCGGTATCATTTTACTCTCAGGGCAAATGCTATCAAATACAAGCGCGTGAACCATAAATTGATGCTATCCATAAAGCATGGGCATATACCTCAATTATCCTCAGGATATAGATACTTCTCCTCTACCGGTGCTGTCGGAAATGGAATAATTTTATTGCACCTCTCCAGACTGGGTTTCAAATAGGGGCTGATTCGCTCCTGGACCAGGCGAGCCAGTTTTTTATCTTCTACCTTTTTGGCATCCCATAGCATCTGCCGGTAAAGATCGACATAGTTGATCATTTGACTTCCCCCGCGGTGCCCTCTTTACTGGTTAACTGCGACTGCCACCCACTGGGTTGCCAGCCAGGCTGCAACCCTTTTAAGATATAATCAGTTAGCTCTTCGTCACCCAGTACCAAGCAGAAAATAGTTTTTTATTATCCGCTTTTGATATACTGGAATACCTAACTTACCAACGATGAATTGTCGGGTAATTTTAAAATGGTTCTGGGTGCAACCCAAACCTTAAGCGGTGACTTGATCAACCCGATCAGATGCTTGGATCCAGGCATCACGTTTTTGCACCTTGGGCTGACGTTGCTTTACACAATAATTTCAATAATTTTTGGCTAAAAAGATCACACTTGACAGGCAACTCCATTTGTCATAAAGGTATTTATATAAACCCCTTTATAATATGTTGAAATAAACTATGTCAAGAAAAACTCAATTTACCGCTGATGACATTGTGAAGGCCGCGTTTGAATTGGTCAGGGAAAAGGGTTTAACGGGGCTGTCCGCTCCGTCAGTCGCCCAAAAAATGGGCTGTTCGACCATGCCCATCTACTCCAATCTTAAAAATATGCAAGCCCTGGAAGACGAGATTGTCCAAAAAGTCTGGTGTTTGCTCAAGGAATACGAGAGCAAAACCTATACGGGGGATACCTGGATAGATCTGGCGGTCGGGTACGTATTGTTTGCCAGGGATGAGCCCAATCTATTTGAGTGCATGCATAGCGGGCGAAACCTGGATCTGCGATACGAGCTGCATGAAAAACATTGGCAATGGCAAGACGAACGCCTTGATAATTACTCTGAATTCAGAGAGCTGGACGAGGAGCAACGCATGCGGGTTCGTTATGCGCGTGCTATGTTGAGCCATGGTGTCGCTACATCGCCCAATACGGAATTCAATAGATTTCTCGTCGACAATGCTGAAATTTTAGCGGGCTTCATGACCAATGCAAGTCGCGCATTGTTGAATGGTTTTAAAACCCTCCCGCCTCTCGACGATGCCAAAAGACGATTAATTGAGGAAAGGACAAGTAGATATAAACCATCTTAGATCGTTAAAGACCAACCCTTGACAAATTGTAGACCGAACCTTCAATTCCCCTGGGAAGAACCGACATGTTTAGCCGAAATGTTGTGAGCCGTGTGCAAATCTTCTGTCAGGCCGATACGCTGGATATAAGCATGGCTCGGCTGAGATGCCGCGAACCCAAGCACCCGTGGTGAATTCCTGCAAAGGGAAAAAGCCGCAAGGGCATTTTTACTACACCTGCCACTCAATGAGTTCGAGGTCGGTTGGATCGCTAAAGCCTTTCAAGATTTTTGAGCCGATCGATTTGAAGGTTACGTCCTTTCCCAGGCAGAGCTCACGGACAACTCGGGCCGCGATGATTTGACCGGGTTCACCGCAGTCACAAATGCGGGAAGTGAGGTTAACCGTCGATCCGAAGAGGGCATCCCCATCGATGACCGGTTCACCGGCCCCGATTCCAACCCGGGCTTGAATCGCTATATCGTCTGCCCGGTTCAAGTTGTCCTTGGTTAGCTTGCGCTGGATTGACATGGCACATTTCACCGCAGCGTAGGCGGATTCAAAGCTAATCAAAAAACCGTCCCCGGCGCGGTCGATTTCGCGCCCACCGTTTTCCGTAAGCACTTTGCGTATCACTGCTCGATACCTTTGCACCAACTCAAGGGCGGCCGAGTCCCCCAGCGTCTTGGTAATGTCGGTCGAGCTCACCATGTCGACGAACATAATGGCCCTAAAGGCACTATCCGCTATCGGTTTTTCAGCGGCGGTTTCCGGGTCGGTGATCCGGCCTAGAAACTGGGCCACCGCGCCACCATCAACCTCAATTATTTGATTGGGGATCAGGCCATGCGCTTCTTTGTGCATATCACGTACCGAATTTTCCGATGGGGCCTCGACCAGGCAAAATACGGCTCCCCGGGCCTCATCGAACCAGTAGGTAAGCGCGCGGCACTGATGACGCTCCTGAACGGCAAGGTCGCTTTGGTGCGCAATTGCCGCTTCCTCAGCGGTTACCCCCTGAACGTTATGTCTATCCATGAAAAGTGGCATGTCTCCTCCTGCATTTCTTACTAGTAAGGAAAAAGGCGGCCCAATTTCCGTCAAATTGATGAATACAGATGTGTATCGCCTGAAGCCTGCTGGGCGGCCGGATGTTTATTGGTGCAACCCACGTAAGTGGTCAGTCGCCCCCGGGGCAAAGTTGAGACCCTTAGCGGAATTTGGCTTGATGTGAAGGTGAGGAGGCTCCCGAAACTTCACCAAACACGGATTGATATAGAAGGTTTGTTATTATCGTAGGATTAGACCACCTTGCGAGATGTCAAGGTTCCGGTGGTAAAAAGACCCGTGATCCATAAGCGGATCTTTTTGATCCAGGGATCGTGGGGCTGTGCAGAAGGGCCCTCGGTTAGGGTGCCCGGTTGAACGAAGAGCTGCATCCCGGATCTATTTGTGCAGCAAACTGAGAAAGTCGGCCGCCTGGTCATTATCGATCCCGCCTTTGGCCTGCGCAATGCCGGTCGTATCCACGCCGAGGCGGCTGTAGAGGGCCTTTAGCTCCGGAACTTGAGCGGCGATGTGCTCGATGTGGGCCGCAACGGTGTCCACGTCACCCCGGGTAATGGGGCCGGTCAAAGCTTCCGGGATGCCGATTTTTTCAATATTGTTCAAGGTGCCGTCGATGAGCGGCTTCAGGATTTTAAAACCATCAGCAGGCTTTATACCGGCGGCTTCCAGCAACTTGAGGGCCAGATCCAGAACGGTTACCAGGTAGTTGGAGGCGGCCACGGCGGAGGCATGGTAGAGGGTTTTGCCGGCGGTTTTGATGGTGTGTACCTGGGCGCCGAGATCGGTTGCCAGACGGGTTGCGCGGGCAACGGCCTGATCGTCGCCCTCCACTGCCATGTTGATGCTTTGAAAGGGGTTGATATCCGTGCGGGCAGCGGCAAAACTTTGCAGCGGGTGCATCGAACCGATGACGGCGCCGGTAGCCTTGGCCGGGGCCAGGATGGTTGAGGGCAGGGCCCCGCTGCAGTGAAGGACCGCGGCACCTTCGCGGTAACCGTTGCTTTCGGCAATCAGTGCTCCGGCTGCGGCAATGACGTCATCCGGCGTGGTAAGCAGAATAACTTCTGCGGTCTGGGCTGCTTCACTGGATGAAGGTGCCGGATCAGGGCCGTCAATCAGACGGGCGGTATTTTCCGCGGAAGTACGGGTTTTGCTGAACAGGCCGCTGATCCGGTAACCCGCTTTGGTAAGAAAGTAGGCCAGCGAGGTGCCGACCTTGCCGCAACCTATAATAGCAATGTCCGGTTTCATGTCTTTTACCTGCTTGCAAAATGTAATGTTACCAAAGGGTGGGATTCTTTTTTATGTCACTCTGAGCAAAGCGAAGAGTCCCTCACATCAGAGACAATGTTCCCTCGTGGGAGGTTCTTTCAGCCGTCGTAGCTGCGCCGCCATGGCGAAGTCGGCTTGTCGCTGGACTCCTCAGAATGACACAATTCTGATAACCGACACTAATAGCAGTGTTCATCAGCCGGGAAGCTACCATCCGCAACTTCCTTTGCGTAATCCGCAACAGCCTCCCGGGCAGCATCAGCCAAGCGGGCGTACTGCTTGACAAACTTGGGCAGATGGCGGTCGTTAAGCCCGAGCATATCGTGCAGCACCAGGATCTGACCGTCACAGTCCGGTCCGGCCCCGATACCGATTGTCGGGATATTCAGGGTGTCTGTAATCTTCTTGGAGATGTCTCCGGGGATGCCTTCGAGAACCACGGAAAATGCCCCGGCGGCTTCGACCTTGCGGGCATCGTCAAGCAGGCGCTCCTCATCGCGCTGGACTTTGAACCCGCCCATCTGATGCACGGATTGCGGCGTGAGACCGATATGGGCCTGCACCGGTATGCCGGCGGCGGTAATCGCGGCAATCACGTCGCTGACATCGGCACCGCCTTCCAGTTTGACTGCGGCCGCATCTGCCTCTTTAAGGAAACGACCGGCATTTTCCACGGCCTGGGTAAGTCCGGCCTGGTAGGACATGAAGGGCATGTCGCCCACCACCATGGCCCCTTGGGCGCCCCGGGCTACGATTCTGGTATGGTACAGCATCTCATCCATGGTGACCGGCAGCGTGCTCGTGCCGCCCTGGACAACCATGCCCAGTGAATCGCCGACCAGGATGACATGAACCCCGGCATCCGCCACGATTTTGGCGAAAGGAAAATCATAAGCGGTAAGGGCGACGATTTTCTCTCCATCCTGCTTCATTTTGATAAGTTTGGTGGTGGTGATCTGTGCTTGCATGGCGACACCTCTTTGGTGGTTACGTGTCGGGGTAAAGAGTGGGTTGATTATGGGTCTATAACCAAAACAGTGGGAAACGGCAAGTCACACCTGGTTAGGTCCTAAAAAGGTGAGCCCCGGCCGCACCTCTTTATTGACCGATAGGATAAGTGCATGCATAGCAAATTATTATGATAAATCCAACTATGCAAGTTTTTGTTATGTTAAAATTATTTCTAATATTCAACTTTTCCGAAAGTCGTGCCTGGATATCGGGATAAAAATATATAGTTGTTGACTCTCCGCGCAAGCCTGGGATAAAAATACAGGTTATTCAAAAAAATCAGAAAAGGGAATAGCGAAACGCATGATACAGTTGATCAGAGGGTTCAAAGATGTCCTGCCGGGTGAATCGGAATTGTGGCAGCATATTGAACAGACCGCCGCGGCCCTGTTTACCGATTTCGGTTTCAAGGAGATCCGGATCCCCATCATGGAACGCACCGAGCTTTTTGCCCGTAGTATCGGTGAAGATACGGATATCGTTGAAAAAGAGATGTACACCTTTCCGGACCGCAAGGGTGATTTGATCACTTTGCGGCCCGAGGCCACGGCGTCCATCTGCCGGTCCTATATCCAGCACAAGCTCTATGCCGCCGATCCCGTGAAGAAATATTTCACCATCGGTCCCATGTTTCGGCGGGAAAGACCGCAAAAGGGCCGCTATCGGCAATTTTACCAGCTGGATGCGGAAGTGTTCGGGAGCGCTTCGCCGTATGTGGATGCCCAGTTGATCTACATGCTGAAAATTCTGTTTCACCGCCTGGGTGTGACCGATATCATGGCCCATATCAATTCGCTGGGCTGTCCGGAATGCCGCCCCGATTTCAGGGACGCCTTGCTGGCTTACATAACCGGCAAGGAAGCCGAGCTTTGTGCGGACTGCCGCCGGCGCAAGGATAAAAACCCTCTGCGGGTTCTGGACTGCAAGGTTCCCGCGTGCCGGGAGGCTATGGCAGCGGCCCCTTCGATTCTCGATCACCTCTGCGATGCCTGTCACGTTCACTTCGAAACAGTGAAAACAGCGCTGGAGAATCTGCAAACGCCTTTTACCATCGACAAGCGCCTGGTCCGGGGACTTGATTACTATACCCGTACCACGTTTGAGATGCAGACGGGCAGTCTCGGTGCCCAGAGTGCCGTTGCCGGCGGCGGGCGCTATGACGGCCTGGTGAAGTTACTGGGCGGGCCAGAGATTCCGGCTACCGGATTTGCCATCGGGTTTGACCGGCTGGCGGAAATCGTGGCCCAGGCCGGCGAGACGTATGTCGTCGATCCGGACCTGTATGTGGCGGCGCTCGGGGAAGCAGCCCTCCCCCTGGCGTTTGCGTGGATCGCAAAACTTTCCGAGGCGGGCATCCGGGCGGAAATGGATTTTGAAGGCCGCAGCCTGAAGAGCCAGATGAAGCGGGCCGATCGTCTGAGAGCGGGCCATGTCCTCATCGTCGGTGATGATGAAATTAAGAAGAAAACAGCTATTTTACGGAATATGATGTCCAAAGCACAGGATGAAGTGCCTTTCGAAGGGCTCCTGGAGACCTTGGGCGCCAGACTGGGGAAAAAGGAGTAAGCAAACAGTGACACCTGACAAGCTCGGCGAGATGCGCAGAACCCACGGTTGCAATGAACTGGGGAAAGAAGATATCGGCAAGGAAATTGTACTTATGGGATGGGTGCAGCGTCGACGCGACCATGGGGGCGTCATATTTGTAGATCTCCGGGATCGCGATGGTCTGACGCAGGTGGTGTTCAACCCCGAGATCAATCCTGGGGTGCATGCCAAGGCCCACGTCATCCGGAGCGAATATGTCCTGGGGGTCCGGGGCGAGGTCACGGCGCGCCTGGAAGGGATGACTAACCCGAATCTGGCGACCGGTGAAATCGAGATCATGGTGTCTGAATTGAAAATCCTGAACCCGGCCAAGACCCCGCCGTTCATGATTGAAGACAAGATCGATGTTTCCGAGAACGTACGGCTCCAGCACCGGCATATCGATCTGCGCCGCCCCCAGCTGCAGCAGAATATTGTCCTGCGACACAAGATTTCAGCGGCCGTACGGGAGTATTATAACGGCAATGGTTTTTTGGACATCGAAACCCCGGTCCTGACCAAAAGCACCCCGGAAGGTGCCCGCGATTATCTCGTCCCCAGCCGGGTCAACCCCGGCAATTTCTACGCGCTGCCGCAGTCACCGCAGTTGTTCAAGCAGCTGCTTATGATCTCCGGGTACGATCGCTACTACCAGATCGTGAAGTGCTTTCGGGATGAAGACCTGAGGGCCGATCGCCAGCCGGAGTTCACCCAGATAGATGTTGAGATGTCCTTTGTGGGCGAAGAAGATGTCATGGCGACGGCCGAGGGCATGATGGCCAAAATTTTCAAGGAAGTAAAAGGGATCGATCTGGTAACCCCTTTTCCGCACCTGGAGTATGCCGAGGCCATCGACCGGTTCGGGCTGGATAAGCCCGACACCCGCTTTGAACTGGAACTGAAAGACATATCCGATATCGTGGCCGATGCCGGGTTCAAGGTGTTTGCCAGCGTGGTTAAAAAAGGCGGCATTGTAAAAGCCCTGAATGCCAAGGGCTGCATCGATTTTACCCGCAAGGAGATCGATGACCTGACGGATTTCGTGGCTGTTTACCGGGCCAAGGGCCTGGCCTGGATAAAGGTCCGGGAAGATGCCTGGCAGTCCCCGATCGCCAAGTTCTTCACCGATGAAGAAAAGACGGCCCTGGCCGAAAGGCTCGATATGCAGCCGGGCGATCTGGTCTTCTTCGTCGCGGACCAGCCCAGCGTGACCAACGAGGCCCTGGGCCACCTGCGGAATCATCTGGGCAGCAAACTTGGCTTGATCGAAGAGAACACCTTCAATTTAACCTGGGTGACTCGATTCCCGTTGATGGAATACGACGAGATCGAAAAACGTTACCAGGCCCTGCACCATCCGTTCACGGCCCCTCTCGAAGAGGATTATGACTTGCTGGAATCCGACCCGGCGACCGCGCGTTCCCGGGCCTATGACCTGGTACTCAATGGGCACGAAGTCGGCGGGGGCAGCATCCGTATCCACCAGCTGGCCCTCCAGGAGAAAGTCTTTGCCGCGCTGGGCATGGACCGGGAAGAATATACGGCCAAATTCGGCTTTCTGCTGTCCGCCCTGGAATCGGGCGCCCCGCCCCACGGCGGCATCGCCTTTGGTTTCGATCGCCTGGTGATGATCCTGACCGGTCAACCCTCGATCCGGGATATCATCGCCTTTCCCAAAACCCAGAAGGCCGCCTGCCTGCTGACCGAAGCGCCCTCCGAGGCCTCGCGGGTGCAGTTGGAAGAGCTTTCCTTGAGGATTCGCAAACTGGCCGAAGATAATCAGGCTTAAGCCAGGTTCAGTGATTCAGTTTATGAACGCCCGTCCATCAGCAGTTCTTTTGGACGGGCGTTTTTTTTTGCGTCAATTTATGCGGATACGGAGTTGCGGGTTCAAAATGTTTATAAAACAAAAAACCAAAATCAATACATCGCGCAGAGGCGCCAAGACGCAGAGAAGTTCAAGAGCCAGGTGTTGGTCGCGCCTACGCGCGAAAACCCTGTAGTTGAAGAATTAATGGTTTTCCCGGCGAAGCCGGAAGGTTCAGTGCCTTTCTCTGCGTCTCTGCGCGCGAAACAGGCCTTGTTTTTTGTATAGATTTTATTTATTGTACGAATCGATAATCTATATGAGAATACCAGAACTGGAGATTCCATGGACCTCTGGAGACTAAACATATTTGTCAAGGTGATCGATTCCGGCAGTTTTTCCAAGGCTGCGGACCAGGTGCTGCTTACCCAGCCCACGGTCAGCAGTCATATCAACGACCTCGAGGCGCACTACGGCTGCCGCCTGATTGACCGCCTGGGCAAAGAAGTAGCCCCGACCCGCGCGGGCCAACTGCTGTATAACTATGCCCGTAAATTGATTGCCCTCCAAAATGAAACCGAATCGGTCATGGCGGACTACCACGGAAAAATGCGCGGCCACCTCAATATCGGCGGCAGTACCATTCCCGGCGAATATATTCTGCCCGCTGTCATCGGCCGCTATACGGCTGATTACCCCGAGGCGAAAGTCTCCCTATCCATCGGCGACACCCGCCAGGTAACCGCGGATGTTCTTTCCGGTACCCTGGAGTTTGGCATCGTCGGCGCCCTTACGAAAAACAAGAAGCTGATCCAGGAAGAGGTCACTACGGACAAGTTGCGTCTGGTGGTTCCAGCGGATCACAAGTGGGCCGCACGCAAGCGGGTGTCTATCAAAAACTTGCTCACCGAACCGTTTATCATCCGTGAGCGGGGATCCGGCACGCTGCAGGCCCTGCTCGACAGCTTGTCCGCAGCCGACCACAAGAGCGGCGCTCTAAACATCGTGGCCGAAATGGGCAGTACGACCGCCGTGATCCAGGGTATCAAAAACAAGGTGGGCCTGTCAGTTCTTTCTACCCTGGCTGTCCAGGAAGAATTGCAGGCCGGTCACCTGAAGGCTCTGCCGGTTGCGGGTTTGAACCTGCAGCGCAGCTTTTATCTTACCATCAATAAGCTCCGCACCCTTTCACCGCTAAGCAAAGCGTTTATGGCCTACTTGAAATAGAGAACGGGACAAGCGGATACCTGGTTCTAAAATAGATGCCCGATGGTCTGGCGGTCGTATTTCCCGGAAGCCGTTACCGGCATTCTTGAGATGACCCGGATGGCGCGCGGATGGGCCCAGGGCTCGAGGGCTTGAGAGAGATGACGGCGGATGTTATCGCCGGGCAGGTCTGTTTCCACCAGGGCCAGGATTTCGTTGCCGCGGCCGGTTGCCACCGGCCGGGCGAAAACCAGGGCATCCCGCACACCTTCCAACTGCAGGATCCGATTGCGGATGTCGGCCAGATCCACCCGCCGGCCGCCGACTTTTATGACACCATCCGCCCGGCCGATGACCGTGAAGGTGCCATCCCGGCCGGCGGCCACCCGGTCAGCCGCCTCGAAAAAGCCCTGCCTGTCGAACTTCAGCTGCGGTGAGAGGAACCGCGAACGAACCTTTAGCCGTTCATGCTCTACGCGGATATCTACGCAGTCAAATGGTGCGAAGCCACCCTTGCCGGCGGCCCGACATCGGGAAGCAATACCGCCGGTTTCGGTTGAGCCGTACACATCATATATGGGCACACCGGTAGCCGCGGTAAAGTTGTCGGCATCGGTGTCCGCCAGGGGACTGGCCGAAGAGAATGCCATGCGCAGGTGATGGCTGTCCGGCAGATGATTCTTCAAGGCTCTATAGTAGGCGGGCACGGTGACCAGGATCGTGGGCGCCTGGTCCCGGATAGCGGCGGCCAGTTCACCCGGAAATGTAGGCGTGACCTCCAGAACAGCGGCCTTGGCCAGCAGCGGCACCAGGACTGCATAGAGCAGGCCGTAAATGTGAAACGGTGGTGAGGTGGTCAGTACCCGGTCGCCGGTGGAAACCCCAAAAGCCTTTTGCAGGTAATCCGCTTCGCTGAGCAGGTTGCCGACTGTCTTGGTCCACAACCGGGGCGTGCCGGTGGAACCACCGGTGAACAGTTGCACCCAGGGAGCTTCCGGCGCCAGCGCGGAAGTAAACTGTAAATCCATGCCGGTAGAAGGCAGGCTGTCAAACTCTACCGTGCGGGTGCCTTTCGGCAGGGGATAGGTTTGGTCCACAATGGCCGTTTCAAACTGGGTGAGTTGCTGCAGGTCTGCCAGAACGCGCCGCGAGTAGGCATGCGGCAGCAACAGGGGTGGACCCCCGGCCAGGGTTGCCAGCAGGGCGGCGGCCGCCACGGTGCGATCCGCCGTGCACAGGCAGACCGGATGGGGTGGCGCTGGGGATGCCGGCCGGGTGTCATCCAACCTTCGCCGCAGGCTGGTTGCCCGGGCGTAGAGCGTACCGTAGTCGGTATCCGGCCGGCCGAATAACCGGCCGGCCTCGGGCGGTGCGCTGATCAACTGGTGCGCCAGGCGGCGAGCAGTATCGTTATGATCCTCAATTGTGCTCATGTTTGTCTTTCCATTACCGGCCGGCCGATCAATTCTTCCAGGGGCACAATCGTCAAACCTTTGGATTTCAGGCCGGCGACGATCTGTTTGACTTCACCCAGCCAGGTGGCGACACCGCCTTTACGTGTCGGTTTCAGATCGTGCAGCATGAGGATATCGTCACCCCGCACCTGCTTGAGGGTCCTGTGGGCCAAGTGCCGCAGGCGCCGGTTGCCCCCGTCCCAGGCGCGGAACCGAAATGTAACCGCGTACAGGCCCAGGTGAGACAGCACCCGGCCCAGGCCGGGCGTCGTGATACCGGCTGCCGGCCGGAAAGCCAGCGGCCGGATATCGAATGCGGCCAGTGCTTCCTGAACTCGTGCAACCTCCCGGTGCAACAGCTGCGGCCCCCGCAGCAAGGCCGTAAAACTGTGGCGGTAGGTATGATTCCCGATGCTGTGACCAGCGGACAGAATGTCCCGGACGAGATCCGGGTAAGTTTCCACCTTCCAACCGGTTACAAAGAAGGTCGCCGTGATGCCCTGCCCGGCCAGGAAATGAAGCAGGGCCGGGGTGGTATCGGGGTCGGGGCCGTCGTCGAAGGTCAAGGCTACCTGTGGTCTTCCGGTGGCACCCCGGCTGACAACCGGCAGGAAGAATCCCAGCCATGGTAAAAAAGGTGCCGTCAGGCAGGTCAGGACAAACAGGACCAGGGGGACGACGGCCAGCCGCAGGTCAACCACGGCCAGCCCAAGAGCCGCGGCAAATGCCGCCAGGCCGCACCAGACCGCGGGTGGCAGCCGACCGGGTGTCGCGGCGGCCGTCATGATCCCCCGTCCTTTGCCGCCGGTCTGGCAATAAACCAGTGCAACTCCCCATGTTTGCCTGAAGGGGCCTGCTTTTCAAGATGATATCCGGCCGTCGCCAACAGGTCAGCGGTTCGGGTCAGGCTCCGGTAGAAAGCTGGGGTCTGATTCAACTTCATTTTCAGGTTTTCGAACCACCAGGTCCATGGCCGGGAACGGGTCGGCGGGATGACCGCGCGCACGACCAGCAGCCCGTTGGCCGCCAGTTTTTCACGAATGCGGGTCAAGGTCAGCTGCCAGTCCCCATCGTTTAGAAAGTGGTTCATGTCCAGCATGAAAGCCAGGTCCACCGGGCCCGGCGATTCCGGGATCGCCGGTGCGGCACCCTGGGAAATCTGTCCGCGCGCGCCCAGGGCCAGGGCAGCCACACGGACACGGTCGGGTTGCGGTTCGATACCGTAAAGGCGGGATGACGGGTAACGTTTGAGCAGCCAGCTGCCCGGGACCCCGTACCCGCAGCCGATGTCGATGATGTGGCGCATCCGGTCACCATCCGGCAGCAGGTGGTTGAGTTCCGCAAACATCGGATCATACTTGAGTTTAAAACGCGCAAACAGGCGCGGGTAGGCTTCCATGTGCCGGTAGCGATTGGCGGGATCCAGTACCACCGGGTCATCCGGTTCAGGCGGGCTTTCAAAACGACCCTTCAAGTACGGTGGTAAAATCGGGAACGCCCCGATCAGGCAATATCCGATCCCCAGAAAAGAGACGATGCCGGCGCTTTTGAGGGTGTTGTGCTCGGCCCCGCAGATGACGCCAAAACCTATCAAAGTAGACGCCGCCGCCATAAAGATCGCCATGCGGGTCAGCCCGAAAAGCGGGTGGCTGAAATCCTGGTAACGTTGGTAGGCGCGCACCATGAAAAGGGTATAGTCCACGCCCATCCCGAAGACGATGATGGCCAGCATCAAGGCCGGAATATCCAATTGCCTACCCAGCAGGCCCAGGGTGCCCAGGGTGCAGCTGAAAGAAAAGAGCAGCGGCAAGAGTGCCCATAGCGTTAATTTGAGATCCGCGAAGAAGATCAGCAGGAGCACGACTACGCCGACACCGACAATCAGCAGCATCTTCAGGAACGTTGCGAAGAGCAATTCACCCAGCCGGGCAGAGAATAAGGCCGGATCGAAGATCTTCACGAAGTCGTTCAGGCGGTCGTGCAGGCGGGACCCATCGTAATTCCGGCCGGGTGTCAGGCCGGTTCCCTGCCGGTAGCGGCCTGTCTCGGGATCGGCTGACAGGCCCAGCAGCGGAAAAAGCGCGGCCGGTATGGCTGGGGCGGCCGTGTTCGCCGCGGGGTCATCCAGAACCTTGATAAAAGGGTCAAAGGCCGCTTTGGCAAAGCCGAGTCGCGCCCCTTCGCTTTCAAGGGCCGCGCGGACCATGGCAATGCGCTGCGGCTGCCAGAAAGACTGCCAGGCGGCCAGGTTGCCGGCTGCCCGCCGGGAGCCAGGAAAAAAGCGGGATGCCGTAATACCGCCGGTAAGGTGTCCGGCGGCCGATTCCTGTTCTAGAAAATCAAGCAGGCGGTCATTTTTTTGTTGCAGCGTGGTGACACTGTCGGCCTCAACCAGCAGGTGTACCCGTTTAAAAATATTGCCCCAGGTTGCCTGCAGCATGGCGTCCGCATCGCGCGTGGCCCGGCTGATGCTGTTCATGGCGTTCAAATCGGTGTTAAACCGCAGGTCAAAGGCCAAAGGCAGGGCCGCGGCTAGAATCAAGGCCGCGAAGGCTATTTTTTTTCCACCGCCAGCTGCCCGGTCGACCAGGCGGCTTAGCAGGCGTTGCTTTTCCGGCGCTTTTCCGGGCAGCCCCGGAAGGATACGTGGAAACACGGTGTGGACGAATAAGAAGGAAAACCCGATTCCCAGGGCCGTGAACAGGCCCAGCTGACGGAAGACCGGGAAGCCGCTCAGTCCGAGGATCGCAAAGGCGCCCACAGATGTCAGCGCGGCCAACAGACCAATGGCCTTGATTTCCCGGGAGGCCTGGCGGCCGGTGGTCGCCCGGCCCGAGTCCACAAACAGGAGAAAAGCGATACCATGGTCGACCGTGATCGAAATGATTGCCCCGCCAAATCCCAGTACCATGATGGAAATATGGTCGTTGAATAGGGCAAATACGAAGAATGCCAGGCTGGTTCCCGCCAGGGCCGGCACCAGGGCCAGCAGGCCGATGAAGGGGCGCGAGAATCCCAGCAGCAGGAGCAGGGCGATACCGACGGTCGCCCCGATAAGGGCGCGCCCGACATCCTTGCGCACGATGGTCTCGTTGTCCAGGGCCGCACGGTAGGCACCGACTGGAGTCAACGTGACGTCCTTTCCGGCAATATCCGGATCAACCCCCATATCTTGTATCAGGGCCGCTATACGGACGGCATACCGGGTATCTGTACCCGAGTGCCGGGGGGATGCCAGCACCAGGCTGTGTTTTCCGTCCTCCGATATGAGCCTCTGTTTATAAAGGCGGCCGGTTGTCTGCGGCATCAAGCGTGCCAGGTCGGCCAGGAGCAGGTTGCGCAGTCCCAGCGGATCGCGGCTGATCAGTTCGGCCTGGCCAATACCTTCCAAACCATGCAGTCTCTGCATGGCTTCCTCGAGAGATTTTCGAATATTGGGTGTGGAAAGCAGGGGCCGGATGTCCTGTTCAAGCTCAGCGGCGGTAAACAACCGCGGCAATTGCCGGGCCACCTGGAAGACCAAATCCGTAACGCCCCGGCGGGTATCTTCAAACCCGACCGCCGTAAACAGACCGCTGTTTGCCAGGGCCTGCTCGACCCGGGTGCTGATGGACACCAACCGATCCGGATTGCTTTCCGGGATGGCAATATCGATGGCAATGCGGTCCTTTACCGGGTGGTGCTTGAAAATATAGACAGCGTCGGCGATGACAGGCTCGTTCGTCGGCAGGGACGCCACGATATCGGTGTCGATAGCAATCCTGGTGTAGCCGCCAAAGGCCAACAGCCCGATGGCTACAAATACAGCCGCCAACCATGAAAGGTTGATGCCATTTTGTGATGAATCGGTCATATGCTTGCTGTCACCAATGCCAGGCCAGCCATAGCACTGCGGCAATCACCAACAGGTGCAGCGCTATGATGGCGGTCTTGTGGCGGTGAAAGGTTTCGTTCATTTTCTGGATAAATTTCAAGCCCCCACACAGCCGCCGGAATTTTTCCAGGCCCCGGTGGTTGGCATTGTCCGAAGCGGCATTGCTCTGAAAGGCAAAGGCCGGGTATACAGCGAATTTTTCTTCCGCCAGGCCCGCCAGCATAGCATCAAATGGTACCTGGCGCCATTTTTCATCCACCAGTTCGACGGCCAGGGAGCGTTTGATTGCATACGCGTGCGCCAGGCTGCGGTAGTCCACGCTGAGAACGTTTGGGTTGCCTGTCCGGCGGCTGCCGGTTACCAGGCATCCGAGAAAGAGCAGCCGGCAGTGTTCGTGCACGTTGAAAAATGAGACGGCGGACTGCCAGGCCGCTCGGCTGAAGTCATCAAAAACAATATCATCCTCGAAGATGAGAACGTGCTCAGCCCCGGCGGCCAGCCCCTTGGCAATGCAGGCCAGGTGGGATTCCCAGATCCCCTGCTCATTGTTGGTGGGATGCCTGGTAACGTTGACGAACTCAACCCGGTCTGCCAGACCGACGGCGGCAAATTGCCGGTGTGCTTCCCGGCGGCGGTCCGACCGTTCACTCAGCGAGATGCAGTAAACCGCCTCAAAAAATGACCAGTCATCGCTCCGTTTGCTGTCTGTTGTGGCCTTTGATTCCATGCGGGTCAACCGGTTTCTAAAGAATGTCTTGATTGCCAAGTCCAGTATGATTATATGGTTGCAGCCTATGACTGTATTCCAGACACCGATCAAGAAACTGCTGCTCTACCTGTCGCAAAGATCTTTTGTGCGTCGCGCCATCGCCGATAAAGCGGATCTGTCCGCCTTTAACGGGCCGCCGTCTTTGAAGGTTATTGTCGGTGTGGCGGCGATACTTTTCAGTTACGTGATCGGCTGGCCGGCGGTCACCTTTCTCGGCGGCGTAGCCGTATACTTTGAACAACCCCTGATCGCCGCCATCGGCGGACCGCTGATTTACGCCCTATCCCACCTGGTGTTCCTGGCGGGCATGTACCTGGCCGGGGCCGAGTACACCTGGATTTTTCTGCGCTGGGCAACTAGGGCCGCCATGCTTAAAATGCTGCGCAAATACTCTCTGCCGCTGCCCTCATAAACCAAACAGGGTGAACAGGTGCGCGTCCACCACCGCGGGTTTCACCCGGCCGGACCCCAGATCCCGAACCTGCAGCCGGCTTGTCTCGACACCCAGCCTTGTCACCCGGACCTGTTCCCAGGCCTGTGCCAGCGGTACGTCCAGAGCCTTGGCCGCAGCCTCCTTGGCGGACCATATTCTCAAGACTGCCGCGGCCTCACCTTCGGCGAAGCCGCGCAGCAGGGTTTCTTCAGATGCATCGATAAACTGCCGTTGGTTGCGCAAGGCCTGAATTGCTTTGTCTTCGACATCGATGCCGATCGGTCTGTCGGCGGCCACCGCCACCGCGAAACGACTGTCATGGGAAACTGAGCAATAGGGCGTCTTTGTGTGACCGGCCACCGGGCAAACCGGTCTGGGGTTGTCCGGCAATACCGTGTTGATCTCAGTGGGGGCCCGTAATTCCATGTCATCGGAGAGGGCCCGGCTGATCCTTTTCAAGGCCAGACGAGCACCCAGGTAACTGCGTTTGCGCCTTGCGGCCATGGGGCCGTAGCTCTCAATTTCCTGTGGGCTGAGAGCGTGTTCGGCAAAGGGGGCCACAGCCGCAAGCTCGATCACCGCCATCTGCTGGACGTCTTTGGCAATGCCGGCCAGACGGGATTCGACTGCCGGTTTTTTTATCCAACCCGGCGGCTGGGTGCGGCCACCACTGATATCGCGCATCCTCACGCCTGACGACACTTCCGCAAGATTCCCCTGCCGATCATACAGGTAGATATCATAAATCAGTATGTCCCCGGAGATATCGCGGGGGCATGCCCGGGCAAAGTACGTGCTCTGCGGATTGGTTGGCTGCATGACCCAGCGGTGGTCCAGGGCAACGGGGAAAGCCACGATCTTGCGGGCGTACTGTCCCCAGGCACAGGCCGTATGAAAGGCGGCATCCAGCGGATAGGGAGAGCCCAGCACCAGGTCTTTACGGTCGTCGGGGGGCTGCGGCGAGCCCACCCGGGCAAGGGCGCCGTCACTGCCCAGAAACAGCGTATCGACGATATTGCGGTACGCACGGCCAAAGGGCACGAGTTCGGCGTAAACCGCCGATGGTGCGACCATGCGACAGATACCCTCGGGCGCGGCCGCCAGATCCAGGGGCAGGGTGGGCGCCGGCCCGCTCACGGGACCGATGGTCATCGTGGCATGTTCTTTGGTGCGGGTGATGGCGGCCTTCGGGGCCTGGGTCTTTGTCCGCAAAACGGCCTGGATCCGACCGTCCGGCAGCCGTTCCAGCTTGCTGTGAATCGCCGTATTTTGGGCGCCTGGATCCAGGAAGAGAAACTTATCGAAAGCGGCGGCACTGATTTCACGGGGGGTCAAGCCCGGATACTGTTTCCGGCTGAGGGCCGCCAGATTTTCCATGGCTTCAACAGCCGGCAGCACCGGCGCACCGGTTACGTGATGGTCTTTGAAGAAGGGCGGATGCGGCAGGCTGTCCGGCCGGATTGCGGATTGCACTATTTTGGAAACACTGTCCATAAATGGGCCGTTTTTTCATCAACCTCCACCGGCGTGGCGGAAGCGTTAATGGCGCAATGACGGGTAATGCCCTTGCAGACGATGTCGCCACTCTCCTTGTGGGTAATGACGTAGTCGAATTGCAGGCGCACCCGCTCCAGATGTGTGGGGCGCGTGTAGATAACCATGGCGTCATCGTAATAAAGGGGCCGGTAGTAATCGATATCCACTTTTATGATCGGGTAAACGTAGCCGCTGGCTTCGATCTCTTTGTAGGGGTAGGCCGCATCCCGCATCAGGGAGGCCCGGCCGTGTTCAAAATACCGCAGGTAGTTGGCGTGATACACCACCTGGGAACGATCCGTATCGGCGTAGAGGGTGCGCAGTTCGCAGCGGTGCCAGACCGTCTGGCTGGTTTTATCTCTGACATAATTGGGGTCCGCTTCGTAAGGTTCCGGCACAAAGGGTTCGGGCTTCACTTCAGGCTCCTTTAAAGACGATGCAGCAGTTGGTACCCCCAAAACCGAAGGCATTGGAGGGAAACAATTCGCAGGCTTGCCGCCGGGCCGTGTTCGGCACGAAATCTAGGTCTTTGAACGCGGGGTCGGGAAGGTGGTTGGCCGTCGGGAGCAGCAGGCCGCGCTGCAGGCCCTCGATGCCCAGGGCCGCCTCCAGGGCGGCGGAGGCACCCAGGGTGTGCCCGATCTGGGATTTGTTCGAAGAGACCGGAATGCGGTCCAGGGCGCCTCCGAAGACTTCCCGCAGGCTTTCTACTTCGGTGGCGTCGCCCTTGAAGGTCGAGGTGCCGTGGGCGTTGACGTAATCGATATCGGCCGGTTCGAGGCCGGCATCTGCAATGGCCTGGTGAATGGCCCGTACAATGGTTTCCCGGTTGGGCAGGGTAAAGTGGTGCGCGTCGGAGGACCAGCCGATGCCCAGTACTTCAGCCCGCGGGGTCAGCGCCAGACGCTGCAGGGCCGTTTCGGAGGCCAGCACCAGGACGGCGCCGCCTTCGGCCAGAACGATGCCGCGCCGGTCGATGCTGAAGGGTCGGCTGGCCTGGCCGGGATCATTGAAAGCCCGGTCATTGGGGCCGACTTTAATGGTGGCCCACATGTTGGCGAACCCCTGGATGATTTCCGGTATCAGACAGGTTTCCACGCCCCCGACCAGCGCGTATTCGCAATCTCCATCCCGGATCATGCGGGCCGCCGTGGCAATGGCATAGTTTCCGGAAGCGCAGGCTCCCTGGGGCGAGACAATCGGCCCGGTAAACCCGAGCAGCATGCCGGCCTTGCCGGCCGGCAGGTTGGCGCACAGGTTGGGGAGCAGATAGGGGCTTATCTTGGTGGGCCCCTGGTTGACGTATTTGTCCATGGCGATTCGATAGGCGTCGGTGCCGTTTAAGGCGGAACCGATCAGGCAGGCTGTCTGCGGGCCGGTTTCGGCGTCCATTTCAAGGCCGGCGTTTTCCAGGGCCCGCTTGCAGAGCACCATGGTTAAAAACACATAGTCCGCGTTCCAGTTGGCGGCATCTTTGCGATCGATGAAATCCAGTTCGCGCGGGTTCCAATCCGGGATCTCGCCCACCACGTTGCTGCGGGACCCGGTTTCGCAGCGGGTGACTTTTCGAAAACCGGTTTCACCGGCGGCCGCCCGGTCCCAGGTAGCGGCAAAGGTGCTGCCCAGGGCCGAAGCGGCTTCGTAGCCTACGACAAAAACTCGTCTGTTCAGGGGTGCTTTCATACTGTCCTTCTGAATACGGCACAGGCATTGCAGCCGCCAAAGCCGAACGCGTTTTTAAGCGCGAATTCCTGTGGGCAGGCAGTAGCCTGCGCCGATACGCAGTCCAGGTTCAGGTCCGGGTCCGGCTGGTAATTGCGGGTCGGCGGCAGGATGTCGTGCTGCATACCTTTGATGGTGATGATGGTTTCAATGGCGCTGGAAGCGCCCATGGCATGCCCGATAAGCGATTTGTTGGCGGTGACCGGCGGTATTCTGGATCCGAAAACCCTGCAGAGGGCATCGCTTTCCACCTTATCGCCGATCCGGGTCGAGGCGGCATGGGCGTTTATCGCATCGATATCCGCCGGGGCAATGCCGGCGGCTGCGATGCTCTCGGCAATACAGCGCTGCACTGTGTCCAGATTCGGGGCGACGAAATGATATGCGTCGGAGGTCATGGACCAGCCGGCCAGTTCCGCCTGCGGCGTGAGACCGTGTGTTTGCGCAAACGCCCGCGAGGCCAGCAGCAGGCAACCGGCGCCCTCGGAAATGACAAATCCCCGGCGGTTGACCGAAAATGGGCGACTGGCTGCTTCCGGGGGGCCATGGGGATCGCCTTCCTTGGGCGCATAAGTTGCGTTCATCGTGGCAAACCCGGCTACGATCGGTTCCACCAGCGCAAAATCAACCGCCCCGCAGATGGCCACGTCCGCCTGGTCCTGGGCAATCAGCATGGCGCCCACCAGCAGTGACGTCAGGCCGGTGGCGCAGGCGGTGATGGTGGCACTGATTGGTCCGGTGGCGCCGGTAAAAATCGACACTTTGCCGCCCACCATGTTGATGCAGGCATTGGGGTTGGCGAACGGATGGGGCAGCTTCCCGTCGGCTATCAGGCGGCGGTCCGCAGCCAGGACCGCATCCAGTCCGCCGATGGCTGTACTGTAAGTGACCGCTACCCGGGGGGCAATGGCCGGTGTGATTTCCAGGCCGCTGTGTCCCAGGGCCCTTTGTACGTTCAGCAGGGCATATTTAAAAATCGGAGAAGTCCACTTGGCCTGTTCGCGGGGCTTCAGGTACGGGTAGGGCAGATGGTCAATGTCCGCGACCTGGCCGGCGATCTTCACCGGGAAATTATCCGGCGTCTCAAAACGGGTCAACGGACCAATGCCGCTTTTCCCTGCCAGGGCGGTCTGCCACTGCTGGTCAAGGTCCAGCCCCAGGGGTGAGATGGCGTCGAATCCGACAATGACCGGTCGGGTCTTGGTAGTTATTTTTTGCTTCGATGCTACCATGCCAAAATCGCCTGCTATCAAGTACCATTTGTTCATCTTCTTTTGCGTGAAAGAAAACGAACCTAAAGAAAACGCCCGTGTTACGCGGCTCTGCGGGCTCCCCTGCGCTTCTCGAAGCGGACGGACGCCCTGAAACTCGCTACGCTCAAACAGTCAGAGCGCCACCAGATCAAATTATGGGCGTCCCCTTCTGCGATGCTCGGCGCGTCACAAAGGGGAATATTTAAAACCAATTAGATTGCCCTGTCTTTAACGGGGGTTCACATTTTTCTAATTATCAATGAGAGTTATCACCAATTCTATATACTAATCAATACCAAGGCTCATTTTAAAACCGATTTCCGTGTAAAACCGCCTGGAAGCTATCTCAAAAACGGATTTTGGTTCAAGGTCAAGGTGGGCGCTACATTCGAACCGGAGGAATACTGCTGTATGTCGAGGATTTGGTCCGCCCTCCAATCAGTAATATTCCTTACGGAGGCGATTTACTCGCCAATTTGGCACCCAACGCCGAGATTGGGCCAAAAGACTTTTTTAAGATAGCTTCTAATACATTGCCTCTGGGAATTCTTCAAGTATAGGAAGGATGTCTACCTTACCAGGGAATAAACTGGTAGAGCTTGGCGAACATTTCGTAGATTTCAACCCAGTTTTGCAGATCCTCGGTTGAACGCATGTGGGCCCGCTTGTTCACCATCACCCAGCTCATGTGGGCCGCGCCATCTTTGCAGGTACTGCAGTCCCGGGTTTCCGAGGTACAGCAGCGGTGCATGGTCTGCAGGTCCGAGGCCCAACGGATAAAATTGGTCAAGCGCTTCGGCTGCGGGTCGCGGTTGTCCAGGGGGGCGGTTACCGACGGGCACTCCATCCAGCCGAACGGCCGGCCAAGCATCTCTCCGGTGGTTATGAGTTTGTGGTAGTATTTTGAAGAGATAACCGTAGACGGATAGGCGTCCAGCATCGCGTCCATTTCACTGCGGATGTCCACCAGTTCCTCCGGTTTCCAGTGAAAGCCGTCTACCCCTTCGTCATTGGACAAGAGTTGCATGTGGACCTTCAGGCCGGCGTCATGGATTTTCTGGATAACCCGCTGGGTTTTCCCCAGTTGATTGGGCGTCAGGGTGTAAAGGTAATAGGTATAGGGGTCGCCGGCGTAGTTTTTACTCGAAATGGAAAAGGCGTCTTTACCGCGCAGAAGCTTTTCATCCTCTTCATCGCCCCACAGCGAGATGCCGACCATCATGTCCGGGAAACGGTCGCGGGGAACTTTAATGATACCATTGGTGGCACAGAAGGTGGGCAGTTTGCGGTAAAAGGCTTCCACCCGGTCAAGACATAAGGTGGGCTCGCCCCCGATCAGGATGGCCAGGTTGACCCCCCGGTCCATTTCACTTTCTACAAACGCTTCCCATTTGGTAATGTCCGTTTCTTCGCGGGCCGCTTCATGTTCGCCGGAAGAGAAGAAAAAGCAGCCTTTGCAGCGCAGGTTGCAGCGGTTGGTCACATCGTATATGGAACTGCGGATGTTGAGTTTGGAGATCTTTTTATAACGCTGGTACCACTCGTCATCCAGCAGGGTGCTGACGGTCTTCAACGGTTTCTCCTAAATTGCATTGACACTTTGGGCCAGTCCCGGCGGCAATTCGAAACCGGGGGGCGCTACCGGTTGAGTGCACAGGTTCGACTCTTTTTCATAATCTATGACCCACACTGACAGATAGGTGTCCACATAGTCCAGCCAGGCCTTGAACTGCTGCGGGTTGACGGCATGCCGGTAGAGCCGGGCGGTGACCACGGCACTGCCGGCGGCGTAGTGACGACAGTCCGGGCAGTCCGTATCCGGGACACAGCAGGCCACGTCCCGGTTCCAGCTAAGATCGGTGCGGTACTGGCGAAAAGACTTGCCCAGACCGACATTTTCAGTGCGGTTCTGCCGGGGATAAGAACAGCCGAAAAGGTCATGCAGCCCTTTTTCATGGGTGTGGGCAACCGCATTGTAATGTGAAAAAAGAACGTGTTCCGGGTAACGCTTGAGCAACTTGATCATCATCCGCCCGGTTTCCAGCAGTGACTGCGGGGTGTGTCGCAGATCGCCGGTATAGCCCACCGGAGCAGAAAAGACATTGAATGAGACCCGGTTGTTGTGGTCGGCTATGGTCGCGGTTACTGCTTCCGCCTCTTCGATATTGTGCGGGGTAAACGTATAAATGAAGACGGCCCGCGGATCGGCGCTATAGTTTTCCAACTGACGGACGAGCATGTTTTTGGCGTTGCGGGTCTTAAAGCTGGTTTCATCATTACCCCACACCGAAATGTGGATCTTGTAGTTGATATCGGTCGGGATGGATTTCATGCCGTTGGTGGCGATCGCCCCCAGCGCAATCTCCTGGCTGCAGACTGCGCACAGTTCCGGGACCAGCGACGGTTCGGCTCCGGCCAGCACGGCGAAGGTAATGCCGCGTTCTTTTTCCCGACGCATCAATGTCCGCCAGGCATCCGCATCGCGCTCATCCGGGGTGTGCTGTTTTTCCCCCTCATAGTAATAGCAGCCATTGCAGCGAATATTGCAGCGGCTGGTCATGTCGTAGGTTGACTCGCGCAGGAGAAAATAGCGGCGCACTTTTTCCCAGTGATCCTTGATGACCGGGTCGGCAATGATATCGGAAAATTTCCAGGGATCTTCGGCTGTGCCGGCTGCCGGGGGTTGTTTGGTATGTAAGGCCCGTGTCACGTTGCCATACCTGTCGACTGTTTAAGGGTTATCAATTTTATGGCCGATATACTCGGCGATCAAACGTATCGTGGTGAGCTTGGGATAATCATCTTCATCGATTCTAACGGAATACTCATCCCTGAGTACCAGGGCCACCGTAGCCAGGTCCATGCTGTCAATGCCGACTTCATCCACCAGGTCTATGTCCGGATCAAAAGTTTCCGCGGTCACATCTTCCAACTTGAGTTCATCGATCATGATCTGCGCAATGTGCAGAATGAGTTTTGCGGTGTCAGACGCCATTCAAACTTTCTCCTTTCCACTCCCTACTTTAAGAAAACCGCTGCAGACAGGTTCGTCCCCGCAGGTCATCCGGAACCCGTAGGCACCCGCGTGCCCCTCTTTGGGCGTGATGGTTACCGTCAGCCTGTCGGTGGGGCTGACCATGCGTTTAAACCGGATCCGGCTGATCTCGCTCAACGGCAGTGCTTGCCGGCATGCTCGGCAGATCAGGTCATGTACGATGGCAACCTGGGCGATTCCTGGGAGAACAGGTTCCTGCGGGAAATGTCCGTTAAACCAGGGTGACTCACCGGGGAAGGCAACCTCTGCAACAATTTCATTGTCAACTGCCCGTTCGAAACGCTCTGACGTATACCATATTTCCATAGTTCCTGCCAGTTTTTCAGCGGATTAGGTATTCCCACAGGGGGCCGCTGTAACCTTTCTGATACATTCGGGATATGACCCGGCTGGTTTCCACCCCGCCGGATCCGATAATCCAGTTCGCCCGGCCCGCGGCCCGTGATGCCACCTGGTCCAGAATGTACTGCCGGGAAATGCTTGCGGAGGCGTAAAAAACCGGATCCAGCAGGTCGCTGGATGCCTCGATAACGCCTTCGGCCACCGCCTGTGTGAAAAGGGGGGTCCCCGGATAGATGCGCATGCCGCAAAAAAGGAACACCACTGTCTTTTCCAGACTCTCGATATGGGTCAACGTTTCCTCCAGGGTGTCCGGCGTCTCCCCCGGACCACCGAGCAGAAAATAGTGGGCCACGTGCAATCCGGCAGATAGGGCCTGTCGATGCGCGACCATAGCCTGGTGGACCTTGAATGGTTTGCCATAGGTCGCCAAAACCGGGTTGCTCAAGGCATCCGTGCCGAATTCCACATGGGTGAGGCCGGCGGCGGCCAGTTCGGCATAATATCCGTCCGGTGGTCTCAAGGGCGTGAAAAAAGCCCCCCAGGGGATGGCCAGACCGGCCTGCCTGAATGCCCGGGCCACGGCCAGACTGTGGTCTGTATCCGCGTTGAAGGATGAATCGGTGACAAAGAGGTACCGGGCACCCGCGGCTTCCAGGGAGACCGCTGTACGGGCGATGTCGGCCGGTGGAATCAGTCGCATCCGGCGGCCCTCGATGGCTGGATAAGTACAATAGGCGCACCTAAACGGGCAGCCCCGTTTGGTCTGCAGGTTGAGCATGCCGCCATGGCGCAGATAATAATCCAGGTAGGGGCGCTTGGTAACCGTCTCCCGGGTAAAGGGATGCTCCCAGGGCGACGCTGCGGACATGCTTTGACGCGGGGTCAGGACCCCCGGTAATATAGCCGGGTTTTTACCATTTTCAAGGGCCTCCAACAGCGGGGCCATTCGTTCGCCTTCACCGGCGATGCCGTAGTCCGCTTTCAGAAAATCGAGAATCTGCTCCGGGAAAATCGTGAACCCGCTGCCGCCCAGCACCACGGTGGCATCCGTATGTTGCCGCACGATGTGGACCAGGTCGACATATTCGCCCATGAAACCCCGGGGGTCGGTGGTGTCCGTATTGTCGATATTGCGTAGGGAGATGCCCACCACCTCGGGAGCGAACGACGCCAGCCGGGTGATCAGGTCTTTATCGTCCGCGAGTTCATTCAAATCTATTGCGCGGACCTCGTGATCCCCGGCGAGGGCGCCAGCCACGTAATCGAGCCCCATCGGGTAGACCGGATAGGGTTCCAGCAGCCGATTGGCGGAAATCAAGAGAACTTTCATCGCGGCATCACTTCCATGGCCGTCAGCCATTTTCCCAGCCCCAGAATCAAGATGCCCCTGTTGTCTAACCGACTTTTATAACCTGAGCAGAGCGCCTGCGGCAGGCTTCCCCGGTGAATGTATTCTGCGGCAATTGCGGCGGCCACGGCGGAAGCGGACTGGAATTCCCCGATTTGGCTGCGGTAATCCACGATTGGGCCATTGAAACCGGCCTGTCCTAAAAAAGCGGTCAGTTGCTGCTCCGCCGCCGGGCGGCAGCCGGCCGACATGCCGGCCATGATCAGGGCGTATCTTTCCTGGATGGGTCCCAGGTATTCCAAGCGGTCCACCATAGCCTCCACGGGGGGCATCCGATCCGTCGGGCTGGTTTGAAAAAATTGCAGGGCGATGGTGGGATCTGAACCGGCGGTATGCGGCGGCGACAGCCAGAGGGCCCCCCCGCCATCGGAAAGGGGCGCATCCCGATCCACGGACGGATCAAACAGGGCGCTGAAGGTAACATGACCTTCGTCGGCCGCGAGGACCAGCGCGGACGCCTCCCGGTTCACCAGGCCGGCTGTAAAAAGGGCCTGCTCAAATGAATAATCCCCGCCGGAGGTGGTAATGTTGGGCCCCTGGGCATCAAAATGCAGGGCTATCTGTCCGGCCGGGGCATTGTGCACGGAACCGACAAAGTCGGTGGGACCGGCAAACCGCTCATTGGTATCGAAAAGGCGCTCCAGGAAAGCATGCGTTTCCGACAGGCAGCCCAGGCCGGTACCGAAAAAAATACCGTCCGGTTTCTCACCCGCACCGCTTTGCTCACCAGCCTTGCTAGCCAGGCCCAGGGCCATGATTGACAATCTTTTCAGGCGGCGGATTTGGGCCGGGGGCAGATCGCCGGCCACGGCCTGGATGTCACCGCATCCCCGGCAAGGACCCCCTTGATCAAAGTCCTTCAGGGTATCATCCAGGTCACCCGCCCCGGTAAAAGCGGACCAGCCGTCGATCCCCATCACCGGTGCATGCGGGTTGGCCGGAATCTTCGCGCTGCGCAGCGATTGTCCGAGAACCAGGGCGGCGTTGTTGCCGCCAAAGCCGAATGAATTGGAGAGGATGGTTTCGAGCGGCTTTTGCTGCGGCCCCATCAGGGGAGAGATGCCGAGTTCCTTGTCCGGAACCTGACAGCCGCTGCTGCCGGGTAGCAAGCCGCTGGTGAGGGCCTGGGCGGCGATGACCGCTTCGACGGCACCAGCCGCGGCCAGGGAATGACCCAGGGCGCCTTTGATGGATGATAGCGGCGGATGATGGTTCCCGAACAGACGCCGGACGGCGCGAGCTTCCGCCAGGTCGTTGTCCACGGTGCCGGTGCCATGCAGGTTGATGTAATCGATGCATTCTTTGTCCAGGCCGGCGTCCGCCAGGGCAGCCTGCATGGCCGCCAGGGCCCCCTTCCCGTCCGGGTGGGGCCGGGCCGGGTGATAGGCGTCACATGACAAACCGGCCCCGAGAATCCCGGGTCCCGGGTGCGCAGCCTGGCAGGTTTCCAGTCGGAGCAGGGCCGCCCCTTCGGCCACGGACATACCCCGCCGATCTCGATCCAGCGGCCGGGCGCCCCGAGTATCCAGCAGCTGGAGGGACTTGAATCCGTAGTAGGTTAACCGGCAAAGGCTGTCCACGCCGCCGGCCAGGACGCAGCGCGCTAAACCGGCCCGGATCATGTCCAGGGCCAATTTAATGGCCACGGCACCGGAGGAGCAGGCCGTAGAGATGGTCAACAGGGGACCGCGGCAATGATATCGTGCGGCCAGGTCCTCCGTGACAGATGTGAGACAGTGGTGTCCCAGCAGGGTATCCGGCGACATCGTTGTCAGCAGGACCTCTTCGGTCCGGTCCATGCCGCCGGTGGTAATTCCCAGGATGATGGCATCCGGCGTTGCGGACCCCGCTTCCATGGCCTGGTCGGCAGCTGCCCGGGCGAGAAAGTGGGCGCGCGGCAAGGATTCGTCGGCGGGGTGTTCCAGGGCGACACTGCCCACGGGCAAGGGGTCATGGGATGGGGTGGGAAAGCGGTCTACGGGAGCCAGGGCGACCCGGCCGGTTTTCAAGCCGGTCAGTGTGGCTGTCGTGCCCGAACCGAGTGCGGTGACGATTCCCATACCGGCAATGCGGGCACTGGCCTGGTTCAATTGGGCAGCTCCGGGGATTCTTTCTGGATATATGCGGCCAGGGTCTTCAGGGAGACAAAGACCTGGGCACCCAGTTCCTTGTTGTCGATGATCACGCCGTAATCCTGCTCGATCATCATGACCATCTCGAGGACATCGATGGAATCGATGCCCAGCCGGCCGCCGACCAGCTGTTCGTCCGGATCGATTTCATCCGGGTTAACATCCTGTAAATTCAATATATCTACGATCTTGGTGCTCAGCTCTTGCAGTAGTTTTTCCATCTTGATGCAACCTTTACAGTCCAACCTTATTATAGTAACTAATACCCTTTAAAAGCTTATACTTTATATGCGAATTACCCGGTTTTCAACGATTTTCTGATAAGCGCCCCGAGGCTGAAGCGTGAGTGCCGTAAACCCGGACAACCTGACCATAGAAGACCTGCTGCCCCACCGCGGCCGGATGAAACTGGTGGATGAAATTCTCCAGTTGGATGACGATGTCGCCGTAACCGCCGCTACCGCTACCCACCGGTGGCCCCTGTTTGATGGTCAGTCCATCAGCCCCCTTGTGATGGTTGAACTGGTAGCCCAGACAGCCGGAATCAAGAACGGGCTTGACCGTATCCGCACCCAGGGTCCCGAGGCGGACAAGCGCGGTTGGCTGGTAGGCATCAAGCAGGCCCGGTTCGAGGTGGATGCCATTTTTCCCGGAGACCGGATTGTCACCCGGGCGTGGAACGCCTATCAAAGGGATACCTATTTTAATATTGAAGGGGAAATCGCCCGCGATTCTGTGGTCATCGGGCGGGTATCCCTGCAGGCGATCCAGGCGACCGATACCACGGAGGAACCAAGCTGATGGAAAAGGAGTTTGCCGCAAAAACTGCGCTGGTAACCGGAGGGAGTAAAGGCATCGGCCGAGCCATTAGTGTCGAACTGGCCCGCTGCGGTTGCCGGGTGATGGTCAACTACCGCTCGGATAAAGCCGGGGCGGCCGAGACCCTCGCCTTGATGCAGGCAGCCGGCGGGGAGGGTGCGATAACCGGATTTGATGTGACCGATGCGGACGCAACCCAACAGGCGCTGGACGATATTCTGTCCATGGGCCCGGTCGACATCCTGGTCAACAATGCCGGCATCAACGCCGATGGTTTGTTCATCATGCTGTCGCGCGACAAATGGGAGCGGGTCATCCAGACCACCCTGGATGGCTTCTACAATGTGACGAAACCGGTGGTTGAAAAGATGATCCGTCAAAAACAGGGTGCGGTGGTGAATATCTCCTCGGTGGCCGGGGTGATGGGCAACCGGGGCCAGGCCAATTATGCCGCAGCCAAGGCCGGCCTGATCGGGGCCAGCCGCTCCCTGGCGGCTGAGGTCGCCCGGCTGGGCATCCGGGTCAACGTGGTGGCCCCCGGCCTGATTGAGACCGAAATGATCGCGGACGCTCCCGTTGCCAACATCAAACAGTTGATTCCCATGGCCCGCATCGGCCAACCGGAGGAAGTGGCCCGGGTGGTGCGATTTTTATGCAGCGATGATGCTTCCTATGTGACCGGGCAGGTGATCGTGGTCAACGGCGGCATGTGTTAGAAGGGTTTTCAAAATTTCCCTGCGGGTCCAATCGCGGCGTTGGCCCAGGGCGTTTAATCCGCGAAGTATGGCCTATATTCCTGCGGTTAAACGCCCAGGTCCGCTTTGACCTTGTATCCGTATGAAAACTTTGAAAACACTTCTTTAACGCGTTGTTGTTCAATTAGGTTGAGATCAAGAAAATGGTGTTCGACTACATAAGCACACAGTGCATCCGGTCCTTGGGCCTGCTTGGAATTGTTTTGAGCCTGTGTTTCTGCATGGGCTGGGCGGATAGCTGGGACGGTATCCGGAGTGCGGCTGACCGGATAGAGTCTATTTCAGCAGAGTTCGTGCAGGAAAAACAGCTGCCCATCCTGGCGCGGCCGCTCATATCCACGGGGACGTTGCATTTTCGCAAACCGGAATCACTGCGGTGGGAATATCACCATCCGGTCCGCAATATCCTGCTCATGCACAGGGGGTCTATACAACGGTATCGGGAATCCGAAGAGGGCCTAAAGGTCCAGACCGGGGGCAGTCTGCAGGCCATGCAGTTTGTCATGGCGGAAATTGCCAACTGGTTCAAGGGACGCTTTGACATCAGTCAGATGTTTACAGCCCGGTTGGAATCCAATCGAAAAATCGTACTTTTGCCCAAAGAGGCCTCTTTTGGTAAGGTGATCCAAAAGATAGAACTGCAACTTGCCGACCGGCCGGGCTTAATCGACACCGTTACCATCTATGAAAGCGCGCAATCGTTTACCCGGCTAACGTTTAAGAATGCCGTCCTGAACATAGATATTCCGGAAAACCTCTTTAAGGGCGCTTAATGAAAAGGCTCGGCTTAACTCTGCTGCTAGCATTCATCTTTGTGACGGCCGCCTGCAGCCGCCTGCCGGAATTAAAACCCGCTGCCGGCGATTTTAAAGCTGGCGCACCGCAAAAATGCCGGGCAATCTTCCCGCAGGGCAAATGGCAGATTACCCATGCTATCGAAGCCGCTTACCCTGGTGGCGGCGAGACGCTGCTCATGGGGGTAACCGTTATTGATGCGTCCCCAAGGACGATTGCCGCGGCTCTGATGACGGTCGAAGGAGTGGTTCTCTTGCAGGCCAGCCTGGACAAAACGCTCACAGTGCAGCGAGCGCTGCCGCCCTTTGACCGGGAGGGATTTGCCGCCGGTTTGCTGGCGGATATCCGCCTGATGTTTATGGAACCGGACGCCGGATTAGTGCAAACCGGGACCATCCAGGCGCCTACCGGTGCTGATGCAAAGCCGGGCTGCCGCTACCAGGGTGACAACGGCATGATCACCGACATCCTGCCCGGTGACGGTAATGACTGGCAGATCGCGCACTACAATCCGCGGGGCAGTCTGGTCCGGACGGTGAGCGCCAGGCCCGCCGGCGGGCAGGCCGGTCTCCCCGGTCGGATGCGGTTGACCGCCTCCGGGCCGGGGGGTTACACCTTGAAACTGAAACTTATCGATGCCGTCCAATTGGGCGACTGAGATAGCTTCTAATATGTTGAAACGGAGTACCCACAATGAAATTCCGGCTGATATATCCGAAATAGCCGAAACTCGATCGACAGACTGAATTCCACCTGCCGCCCCACGGCCCGGTGGTCATGGCTGCGGCCCTGCCGGCGGATATCGACATCGAGTTCATCGACGAAAATGTCGAAGACGTTCCGTTTGATACGAATACCGATGCGGTGGGCATTTCCATGATGCTGACCGTGCAGGTCAAGCGTGGCTGGCAGATTGCTGATAAGTATCGGGAGATGGGCATCCCCGTGATCTGCGGCGGCATTGCCACCATGCTGCATGCCGAAGCGTGCGCCCAACATGCCGATGCGGTATTCCTGGGGGAAGCCGAAGGCCGCATGGAAAGCTTGCTGGCCGACCTGCGGGAAGGTCAACTTCAGCCGGTGTATAATTTTCTGGATGATCAGCCGCCCATTGAAATGGTCGGTCCAGCCAGAAGAGATATTCTCAAGCGGGAAAATTATAACTACCGGGGCATCCAGATGGTGGACCTGTTCCACGCCTCCCGCGGCTGCCGCTACAACTGCTACCCGTGTTGCGTAGCCTACCTGGGCGGGCGCCGATTCCGGCCGCGGCCCATTGAAACCGCAGTTGCCGAAATGGAAGCCATCGACAACAATCGCCTGTTCATCGTCGACAACTCTCTGGCCCAGGATACCCAGTGGGAGAAAGATCTATTCCGCGCCATGATCCCGTTGAAAAAGAAATGGTGCAGCCATCCCATCGAAGACGACCCCGAGGTGTTGGACCTGGCCGCCCAGGCCGGGGCCTGGTACGTCTACCAGGCGGTGTTCGACACCTCCGACTACATCAAGGAGCGGATCAAACGCTACCATGACCACGGCATCGGCGTGGAGGGTACCATCCTGTTGGGTCTCGATGATCACACTGAAGACGACATCAAGCGCCTGGTTGATTTTCTGCTGGAAATCGAGCTGGACGTGGCGGAATTCACGGTCTTGACCCCCTTTCCCCATACGCGGGCCTACGAGGACCTGCAGCGGGAGAAGCGCATCCTGTCTTACGACTGGGATGACTATTCGGCCGACAAGGTCGTCTTCCAACCCAAACACATGAGCCCCCAGCGACTCCAGGGGCTGCTCGACTACGCCTGGGAGACTTTCTACCAGGATGAGTCCCAGGAAATGAAGATGTTTAAATTGTTTCAGCAGGTCATCCGCAAAGAGAAAGCCGATCGATCCCACCGGCCCCGCGACCGGGCTTTGGCCGGCAAGGCTTTCGGCAAGAGAGTTTAAGGCCGGCTACGACTATCGGACTTGTATGCCGTGCGGAACGGAAATTTCCAGATTTTGTCCGGCGCGAATATGACGCTGGTCGAACCAGCCCCGGTTCACTTCGATGGCATAACGCACCGGTTGGGGCGCAGTGTAAATCCGATCATTATGCTGCGGATCCATCTGTTTGATGGCGACAATGCGACCGGTTTCGTCGATGAAAGCGATGTCCAGCGGCAGCCGGGTGCCCTTCATCCAAACGGCAAACGGCATGGTTCTCGGCAGCACGAACAGCATGCCTGCATCCGGTGGCAGGGCTTTACGCCCGGAAAGACCGCATTGACGCGCTTCGGGGGTGGCGGCAATTTCAAGATTCAGTTGAACACCGTTGATGGATAGGTTTATACTGGAAAGTTGTAAAGGGCAGGCGTGTGCCCTGAAAACCAAGAGCGGCACAAGACAAGCTACCAGACCTGCCAGTATTCTGGCACTGAAGTTGAACCTTAGATTCTGAATAACAATCGCCATACTGGCAGTCCCTGGTGAATACGAAAGCGCCAAGCGGTACGGCAGTTTAAATGCCTTGTCTATTTTTATCGCACTACGGTAGGTACTTTGCAACGAATTAACTACCACGTTGAGGTACACATATGCGAAAAATAACTATTATGTTGCCACTCATCAATGTCATCGGGGCAACTTTCACGTATGTGTATTTTTCTTCGATCCTGGAACTGCGCTACGTTAAATCGACCATCCCTTCTTATTATTCACCACTCTATTTCATTATCGGGACAGCCCTGCTGATCTTGACCTTCAAAGTGGGCAGCAGTAAATCCGTCAAAGAACTTTTTGCCATAGCCAATGGTGACGTTTCCATTGACACTATAGAGGAAACCGAAAAATATCACTTGCAACGGGAGGCCTTGCAGTTTCCCATGGTGGTGACTGTGATCACGTTTGCAGTTTGGATCCTGGCCGGGTTTATCTTCGGGCTTCTTGAACCGCTGATTACCGGGAAAATTTTCAATGTGGAGACACCGGGCCTGTTATACGGCCTCCGGCGCTTTTTGGGGATTGCCTTTTTTGGCGGGGGGATTACCACCCTGATCGTTTATTTCGTGCTGGAAAATGAATGGCGCAAATACATCCCGCGTTTTTTCCCCGAGGGCCACCTGAGCCGTGTCAAACACGCCTTCCGGCTCACGGTGCGCAAGCGCTTTCTGATTGTGTTTCTGGGGGTGATTCTGATACCGCTGCCGGTTCTGGGCCTGACCATCTACACCCGGATTCAGGCGCTGCACGCGGCGGATGCCGTTACCCGTGCCCAGTTGATGACCTCCCTGGCTGGGGAGTTGGCTTTTATCATGTTGGATGAGCTGATAATCTGTCTGGTCCTGGCCTATTTTCTGGCCAAAAGCATTTCCGAGCCCCTTTTGCAGATTAAAAGCGCCATCAAAGAGGTAGAAAACAACAACCTGGATACCCGGGTTGAAATCGTTTCCAACGACGAGTTGGGCGAGGTTGCAGAAGGTTTGAACCAGATGATCACCAGCATGCGTGAAAACCAGAGCCTGAAGGAATCTTTCGGCAAGTTCGTTTCCCAGGAGATCCGCGATGAGATCATCGCCGGCAAGACCTCCCTGGACGGTGAGATGAAGCGAGCCACCTTGCTCTTTTCCGACCTGCGCAATTTCACGACCCTGGTGGAGCAGAATCATCCCAAGCATGTGGTCACCATCATGAACCAATACTTCAACGAGATGACCCGGGCCATCAAGGCCAACCGCGGCCTGATCCTGCAGTATGTCGGCGACGAAATCGAGGCAGTTTTCGGGGCGCCGATCGGTTTTGACGATCATCCCGAAATGGCTGTCAAGGCGGCCCTGGAGATGCGCCGACGCCTGGATGCTTTGAACATGCGCCTGGAGCAACAGGGCTTTGAGCCGCTGTCCCACGGGATCGGCATCCATTCCGGGGCGGTCCTGGCCGGCAATATCGGCAGTGAAGAGCGCATGTCTTACGCCCTTGTGGGCGACACCGTTAATTCAGCCTCCCGCATCGAGGGCCTGACTAAACAGTATCAGTGCGACATCATCATCAGCCAGACCACCTACAACCTCCTCACCGAATCCTACCCCACCGAACAGCTGGCCCCGGTAAAGGTGAAAGGCAAGGGAGACGAGCTGATCATCTACCGTTTGAAATAGCCACTTATTATAAACATGAATGGTGCCCCCTAATTTGAGAGTTAGGCGGCTTTATCGTCAGGCCGGTCCCGGATCGCGTCCGGGATGACGTATCCGGCATCCAGAGACGTTCCCAGAATTGACTGGATCCCGGCTTTCGCCGGGATGACAGGTGTTGAGCAGGAACACTGCCCGCGCCTGATTTATTCAGCCTTTATAAAAATGGTCCTCAGGACTAGGCCAGAAGCCTTTGGATATGCCGTAAACCGGGATTCTCGCGCAAAGGCGCAGAGACGCAGAGAACCCATGAATATATTCCCGCTACACGGGATTAAAATCAAAAGCGCCTTTGAGCTTGAAACGGTTTTCGCGCGATAGCGCAACGAAAATCTGTTTTTGCCTTCCCGACTTCGCTGGACTGTGCATTGATTCTAAGTTTAAGGAGGACGTCTCTGGGCCTCTGCGCGAATCATGGTTTTGTTATTGTGTTTTGACGGTGAGGCCCCATTTCAGGGCGCCTCAAAACTTGGCCCTCTGGTCCAGGCTGCTTTACAATCGCTTAAATCTATTTTTAAGGTGGATCTGGTGTGCCCGGGTAATGCTCAAGCCGGCCCAATCAGGCGATGTCATCCAGCTATGCCGGACAAAAGAGCTTTGCTGAGCGGACACCTAAAAACGGAAAAACACCGGCGTCAGCAATATAGTCATAACGCCTACGATCAAGGTCATGGGAATACCCATTTTGACGAAGTCGCCGAAGGAATACCCGCCCGGGCCCCAGACCATCAGGTTGGTCTGGTAGCCGGTGGGGGTTATAAAAGCACAGGAGTTGGCAATCATCAGGGTAATGGCAAAGGGCATGAAACTGACCTGTAGCTGGGCCGCCGTGGCAAGGGCGATGGGAAACATGAAAGCGGCGGCCGCGTTGTTGGTGATGACATTGGTCATGAACGTGCATCCTACAAAGATAACGGCCAGGGCGGTGTAAGGATTGTTGCCGCCCACTGCTGTCAACAGACCGGACAGCAGGGCGGCCAGGCCGCTGCGGCTGACCGCGGATTCCAGGCCGATGGCGCAGGCAATCACCACCAGGGTGCCCCAGTCGATACTGCGGGCCGCTTTCTTATAGTCGAGGCAGCCGGTCAGCAGCATGGCTCCGGCGGCCAGGAGGCCGGCGTTGAGCATGCTCATCCACCCGACGGCCACCACCGACACCATCATGAGCGTGATCAGCATGGCAATGATCGCCCGGTCCGTGCGCTGGATATGGTATCCGTCAAGCGCCTTGGTCAACGCGAAATCTTCTTCGGTCCGCACATCATAGAAGAAGGAATCATTCACCTCCAGCACGGCGGTATCGCCGGCCTCGATTTTCAACGCTTTGAGCGGGCAGCGGACCGGTTCCCGGTCGCGCGAGATGGCCACCACCTTGTAATCGTAGTCGTCCCGCGAAATGGGTAAATCGGCGACCCGCCGTCCGACGGCCAGGCTCTTGCGGGCAATGACGACCTTGGCCAGGTGGTGCGTATGCCGCTCGGTTTGCATTGGTTGCGGTCGGACGTGGGCACCAGCCGGTTGGTGCGCCACAATTCCGCCAGGGCGGCGCGGGTGACTGAAAACGCCAGGATATCGCCGACTGCAAGCGGTCCCAGATCTCGAAACGCGTGATGGCGCTTGTCGTTGCGGCTGACAGAAAGCAGCCGGGAACCGGGTATGCCCAACAGGCCGGATTCGTTCAGGGTCTGCCCGATGAGACGCGAAGATGCATGCACTTCGAACTCGGCCCGGTACTGCCGCCAACGTACCTTTTCATCTTTGGCAACCGACACTTTCGGCAGCAGCCAGCGGCCGAAAAGGACCATAAACGCAATGCCGGCGATGGTCAGTGGCAAAGCCACCAGGGTCGTGTCAAACATGGCGATGGGGCGCATAGCGGGCAGGTCGGTCCCACCACGGTTGATGGCATCACTTACCAGTCCGCCGATGACCAGGTTGGTGGACGTGCCGATCAGGGTGCAGGTGCCGCCCAGAATCGAAGCGAAACTCAGTGGGATGAAAAGGTGTTTGGCCGGCAAGCGACAGGTGCGGGCCAGGTCCTGGACAACCGGGATCATCATGGCGACCAGAGGCGTGTTGTTTAGAAAGGCGCTACCTACGGATATGGGCGGCAGAATTTTGAGCTATGCTGTCAAAAGACGCCTGGGGCGGCCGATAATCTTATCCATGACCATGGTAATGGCGCCGGTGGCATACATGCCGGCGGCCACGATGAACAGGACGCCGACGGTCAGCATACCTGAGTTCTGGAACCCTTTGAGAAGCTCTGCCTGGGGGGCCAGGCGAAAGGTCAGCGCGGCCGCCAGACTGCCGAGAAAGACAATCGGCGGCGGTATTTTGGTCATGATGAGCAGGGCGAAGGTTGTTACCAGAATGGCAAGTGTTAGGCCCGCCGCAACGGTCATAGCGTCACCTTTATTCTATTTGGTCCCATGCGGTTTTGCCCGGTTAAGTTCTTTAGTTTCAGGCCGCTGTATGAATCATGCAAATTCATCCAAATCGGCAAAGTGATTGATCGTTTTCTTGCCGGCGATTTCACGTTCAAAGCGTCCTCTCCAGCCGTATTTGCGTTGAGCCCGGTCGATGAGGACGCGCATCATGGGTCTGAAAAAGTAGAGCCAGATGGAGGTCCACAGGCGGCTTTGCTTTCGTATTCTGTCCGATGGTTCCCACCACCCCATGATCTTTTGGCTGTGATACCAGACCAGATACTGAAGCTCGTCCGCCGAAAGATGGTGGGTCCTGACGTTGGCCCACATACCGTTGTACCGGGTATAATCGTAGCGGTTGGTTACCAGGTCGGCGTCCAGCAGGTTCTGGCGGATACCGGTTTTGGGGTAGGGGGTGAGAATCTGGCAATACGCCGTGTCGGCCCCCGTAGCTTTTAGAAATTTATAATTGTCTATGATTTCCTGCTCACCGTCGTCGGGGAAGCCGAAGATCATGCCGCCCACGACCATGATGCCGTATTTGTGGCACAGGGCGATCGCTTTGCGCGAGGCGTCGACAATATCGCCCTTTTTGGCGGTCAGCAGATTCTTTTTGGAAACGTTTTCAATGCCCAGGAAGATGGATTTGAACCCGGCCAGGGACATCTTGCGAACCATCGCTTCATTGCGGGCCATGGTAATGCAGTCCGCCTGGACGATCAGGACGAGGTTGCGGTATTTGCGGGCGATGATGGCGTCGCAAAGTTCCAGCACCCTTTCCGGCACCATGACGAAGTTGTCGTCGGACACAAAGATCCAGCGTTTCTTCAATTTGTGATAGATCGTGTCGATGTCGGCCAGGATTCTTTCATTGGGAAACGGGCGAAAGGCCCGCCCGTACATGTGCCGGATACTGCAGAAGTTGCAGTTGCGCAGGCAGCCCCGGGAGGTTTCAATCACCTCGGAGTTGCGGTTCATGATGTGGTAGCCCCAGGTAAGGCGCCGCTTGTCGCGGACGGGAAGTTTGAGCGTGTTCAGATCCAGCAATTCGCCTTTGGGGTTGTGGATAAAGCCGTTCTCTTGCTGGTAGGAAACCGAGGGGATATCTGCAACCCGTTCTTTCTCCTCCAGCGCCCGGATCAAGCGCCGGAACGCCTCTTCCCCTTCCCCCCGGACCAAATAATCAATCAGTTTACCAGTATCTGATTCGCCGATTTCTTTATACATGAGGGTGGCGTGGTAGCCGCCTAAGACGATTTTTACACCGGGGAGCAGGGTGCGGATCAGCTTGATCAATTTTTCACAGGTGGCGTACTGCCAGGTCATGGCAGAGAGCCCGATCACCTGGGGTCGAAAACTCGAGAGGACGCCGCTGAGGTACTGGCGCACGTTGCGGCGTTTGCGAATCAGGTCGATGATGCGCACGTCATGGCCCGTATCCAGGTTTGCGGCCAGGCTGGCCAGGCCGAGGTTCGGCATGTGAAAGGCGGACTCGTGCATGATCACGGGCGCTACATCCGGCATGGAAACCAGCACTATTCGCATGACTCCTCCAGGGCGGCGCTGTGTTTTTCCAGGAGGGTGTGAACCCTCTCCATCAGGCTATGAATAGAAAAGCTACCGTCTTCGTAATCGGGATCAATGGTCTCCAGCAGTTCAACCCTGATCCGGTTGGGGCGCTGCGTATCGAAAAGAAAGCGGCCCGGTTTGAACAGCTTGTCCGTGTTACTGATAAACAAGACCTTGACCGGCGCGCGGCAGAGCCGGGCTATTTTGAAAGCGCCCTTGTTCAGGCGGCCGATGCGACCTTGCCGTCCGCGGGTACCCTCCGGAAAAATGATCAGGTTGCCGCCGTCTGCCAGATGCCCGGGCATGGACGCCATGCGCTGCAGCATCAGG
The DNA here is from genome assembly GCA_905176665.1 of Olavius algarvensis Delta 4 endosymbiont. Classification (GTDB taxonomy): domain Bacteria; phylum Desulfobacterota; class Desulfobacteria; order Desulfobacterales; family CAJINA01; genus CAJINA01. Next base: position 199,822 of record CAJINA010000005.1, read on the forward strand.
TCTGCCAGGTGGCCGGTGGCATTCGAGGGCAAGTATCCGGACAAGGCCAGCATATTGCCGTAGAGCGGAATCGCAAACAAGCGCGCCTTGGCAATGGTGGTATGTCGGCGATAAAGAGAAATCAGCAAGATCGGATCAAGATAAGAAATATGATTGCTGACCACCACGCTCGCTCGAACATCCCGGACAGTTTCATCAATTTTCCACCGGCAGGCCGGTATGAGTATGCGTACCAGGGTGAAGAAAACCCGGTAAAAAAGACTGTTCAGGTGTTGAAAACGCCTATCCGACTCCTTGGCAAACAGGTATGCCAATAGATAGAACGGTGCGAAGAAAAGAATAAAGCCCAGCGTATAGTAAGCCCACAGCAACAGGGTGATGATCAAGTCTATGGGCCAACCAGGCCACTTTCCCGGTTTGGCCTGCTTTTGATGTGTTCCGGATGCTTCCAAGTTTTCTACCCGTTGGCAAACTGCTTTATAAAAAGACAGGTGTTGACTCCCCCGAAGGCAAAATTCTGGACGGCTGCGGTCCGGACGGGGGCCTCCCGCACCGCCGTTACGTGCTGCAGCATGGCGCAGCGCTTGTCTACTTCCTCGAGGTTGAGCGTGGGAGCGATAAAGCCCGCCGACATCATGTAGAGCGTGAGGATGGCCTCGATGGCGCCGCAGGATCCCATGGTGTGTCCCATATAACCCTTCAGGCCGGTTACCGCCGGTCGGTCGCCGTATATTGCAGCGATGGATTGCGCCTCGGTCACGTCGCCCATCTTGGTGGCCGTGGCATGGGCACTGATGAAATCCACTTCGTCCGCGTTGAGCATCGCATTGTCCAGGCCCATCTGGATGGCGCTGGTAATGCCCTGCGTGTTGGGCAATATCAGGTCACCGCCATTGCTGTTGCAGGCAAACCCGATAACTTCGCCCAGGATATCGGCACCTCTTTTGCGGGCGGCGTCATACGCTTCCAGGACCAGGGCGCCGGCACCCTCACCAACCACCAACCCATCCCGGCGCCGGTCAAAGGGCCGGGGGGTCAGATGCGGCGTGTCGTTGAAGTCCACCGACGTGGCCAGCAGGTTGTCAAAGACCGCAACTGTGGTCGTGTCATATTCATCGGCACCGCCGCAGATCATGGCATCTTGGAGGCCGTACTTTACCGCTTCGTATCCAAATCCGATTGACTGGCTGCTGTTGGTACAGGCTGTGGATGAGGAGATGACCCTGCCGGTGATGCCGAACATCTTCGAGATGTTGACCGCCGTGGTGTGGACCATGGATTTAAGGTAGTCCACCGCTCCGACATTGCGTAACTTGGTATCCTCCGGGCTGAAAAAAGTGCGGTAAATATTGCGCTGAATCGTGGGGCTGCCATGGGTTGAACTGAAGGCAACCCCCAACCGGCCGGACTGGATGAACTCCGGCGTGAGCCCGGATTGTTCCAGGGCTGTCTTTGCAGTTTGGCAGGCGTAATAGGAGACCGGCCCCATGGTCTTGCGATCGCGTCGTTTAAAATCGTACGCTATGGGATAGTCGACCGTGCCGAACACGCCGCAGTAGATATGCTCGGTCAGCAGTTCATCGCTTTTCAAGGGTTTGACCCCGGAGACGCCGTTTTCCAGGCTTTGCAGGATTTTTGCTTTGGTGTCCCCTATCGGCGTGATGGCGGCGCAGCCGGTAATGACGACTCGGCGTTCCATGGTGATGGCCCCGTTTTTAAATGTTTCGCTTCCCGGCCAGGTTTTCTACGTAGTCGATAATCTGGTTGATCGTGCGGATCTCCATGGCCTCTTTTTGCTCCGGCCTGGTGAGTTCCGTGCCCAGAAGCGTTTCCAGCTCCCTCAGTAATTCAATGGCGTCGATACTGTCAAATTCGTACACCTCGGCCAAATTTTCGTCGAGGCCGGGGCTTTCGATTTCAAACAGTTCTGCAAAGATCCGGAGAATTTCTTTTTCGATGGTATCCCGTTGCATAGATTTTTTTGCTACCCTTGTTCACGCGAAAACCGAAACATACTACAAATGCCGCCATAATACAATTTTCAAAGGGCGCGTGGCGGGGGAAGAGTTTGTAGCCGTGCAAACCCGGCTGCCGTCCCTCAACGTTGACCTTCATGGGCGCCGTGTGTCTCCAGGAACGGTTCGAAATGATACCACTGGGAGGGGGCGGCCTTGACGGCCCTTTCCAGGCGGCGGGCATAGTCGTTGGCGGCCGCCTGGATGGCGGCGGCCCTGTTCAGGCGGTCGTCCCGATCCAGGAATACCGGCAGGGACGCTTCAAAATGATACCCGCCCCGGCTGGTGCGCAGTGCAAAAAAAACAACGAGGGGTGCCCCGGAGGCCATGGCCAGGGCAAAAGGTGCTTCCGGCAACCGGATGCGATGGCCGAGAAAGGTAACCGTCACTGCCGGCTGGTCTGGCCGCCAGAGGCGATCTCCGGCCATGGAGACGATACCGCCGCCGCGCAGGAAACGCACCCCATCGATGATGTCGAGGGGGGATCCACCGCTTTCATCCACGCCGATGACTTCGATGCCGCTCGCGGCAACGGATTCTTTCTGGAGTTGTTCGATTTGCTGACTGGTCCGCGAGCCCATGTACAAGAGCAGCTTGAGACCGGCCAGGTCTTGCTGCAATAGCCGCGCCGCAATCTCCCAGTTGCCCATGTGCGACATGAGCAAGACCCCGCCCTGGCCTCCATCCAGAAGCGTCTGCAGGTGCTCCTGGCCTTCGAATGTATAGTGGATCCCGGTCGCATCACGCAGGCGGAAGCGATCGAGAAAAACATAGGTGAAATTCTGAAATTGGCACCAGGTGCACCAGAGGTGGTAGACCCACGTTTTCCCGGGAAAAAGCGTTCTGTAAAAGTGCCGGCCGATCCCTACGCGGCTGGGATTGAACACGAAATACCCGGCCGCGATACCCCGGGATACCAGGCTGAAAAGCCAGGGGCCGCAGATCCGGGAGAGGAATACCAGGCATTTGTAAAAGTTGGCTTTCATTTTATCTTTATTTCCGTTTCCCCGGCCACAGGCGCGGGGTAAAAACCCTCCGGGTGATCAGGCGGCTGAAAGTGCCGGTATTGCGTAAAAAATCTCGAAAGGGGTGGAAATGGGATATGCGGGGAATATCTGCCTGGTAGGTGACCCCGACCGGCGCTTCGATAATCGGTATCCCCGCCCGGCGGGCCTTTACCAGAACTTCGATCTCATACTGGTAGCGGCGGGCACCCACGCCGAGTTCCAGGCATTCGGGTATCGGGTAAACCCGGAAACCGCTCTGGGAGTCGGACAGGCGGGGACCGCCGGAAACCCACACCCAGAAATTTGAGAACTCCTTTCCGGAGCGGCTGGTCCAGGGTGCCGCCTGCATGCCGTGGCGGCGGCCGACTACGATCGGCCGCTGACCGGCTGGAATGGCCGCCAGCAAACTATGGGCATCCTGGGGATTGTGCTGCCCGTCACCATCGATGGTGATAGCCCAGTCGGCGACTGCGGCCGCGGCCCGCATACCGGTCTGAAGGGCGGCACCCTTCCCGCGGGTCTGATGGTGGGCGAGATGTTGCAACCCCTGCAGATCCTCTGGAAAAGACGGCCATGCCTGGGTTGACCCGTCATTGACGACGAATACGGGAAACCCGAGGGCCAAGGCATCACGGGCTACCCGGATGATGGTCCGACTGTGGTTGTACACCGGGATAATGACCGCAGCGCGCATGGATCGTCTTAAACCTTTATAATTTGGTTAGGTAGAAGGCATAAGGTATAAGGTAGAAGTTAGAGGAACGATCCTGTCTCGTTCAGGCAGTTTTCGGTTTTGCTTCAACCTTATACCTTAAACCTATTGTATTTGTAGCGCCGGCAAAACGGCCATCGCCCAGGTGCCCGGTCCCATGTGCACCCCGGAGGTCAGCGACAGCGGCACCAGCGAAATCTCCGCCGGGGGGAAGGCGGCCTGAATCGTCGGTTGTATCTCAGTGGCCACCCGTTCCTGGTTGTCGGTGTATTGCAACAAAATCCTCACTTTTACCTGCGGGTCAATCCGGCTTTCAAAATAGTTGCAGGCAAACGGCAGCTGTTGAGCCTGTTTACGGACGACACCTACTTTGGCGACGCCGTCCGTGCGGGGGCTGATAATCGGCTTTACCCGGAACAGATCCCCGAAGAAACCTCCGGTTTTCGAGACCCGGTCACCGGCTGCCAGATATTTCAGCTGATCGAGGAAAACCAGCTCCTGACATGTTTCAAAGGCAGCTCCGGCAAAGGCGACAACCTGTTCAAGAGATTTGTCCTGCCGGGCGAAAGCGGCCACCGCCCGGGCAATCAAACCCAACCGCCCGAGGCCGCCCCGGAATCCAAAACGGTCAGGCCGGCTCCCAGGGAGTGTTCGGCCTGCCAGGTTTTGGCGACCTGGAAAATGCCGGTATAGGCGGAGCCCACACACAGGTAAACGACCTGGGCGTGGCGGCTGCAGATGCTTTCATAGTTCTGGCGGCGCTCAAAAAGCGAGGCCTGGGCGGTGGTGGTTCGCTCGCCGGCCCGCATCCGGGCGTACAATTCGTCCGGTCCTAACGCCGTCTCCGGGCAGGCCCGCTCGTTGCTGATAATATAGCTGTCCATCAGGGTGATACCCAGGCGATCGGCTGCCTGCCGGGTGATTGATCCGGCTGCATCGGTCACGATGTGAACCGTTGTGTTCTCCGGCGGTATCGAACGGACGGTTTGGGGCGGGGCTGCAATCGGGTCGGCTTCCCATTCAACGAGATTGCCCCAGGAAGCCACTTCCCGACGAACGGTTTCCAGATCTTCGGCATGCAGGTGGATCTTCAGATGATCACCGTCCCGGACAGTTACCACACTGCTGCCCAAATCCTGCAACTTTTCCGACAACCGTTCCGGTTGGGTCTCTGTTTTAATCAGGGTGCTGATGCAAACCTGATCAGGTTCCGAGTTGATTGGCCTATTGTCAAGTTGCAGTTTTTCACCGAATATTTCAAAAGGAGAACGGTAGGTGGGGTTTTCTGCATACAGCGTTTTAAAAAAGCTCTCAAAAAACAGAAACATCCCGAGAGCCCCGGAATCGACCACACCGGCCAAAGCCAACTCCGGCAGTTGGCTGCTGGTATTTTTCACCGAATCGGTGAGAGCGCTGACTATATCGGCTAGGCCGGACTGTGCGCTGCCGGGTGTCAGGGCCTTGGCCAGGCTGGCAAATACGGACAGCATGGTGCCCGGTTGCGGGTCGGCAATAGCGGCCCAGGCTTTTTCATTGGCTGCGGCCGTCTTTTGAGGGAGTTGACCGATTGATTCGGCTCCCAGAAACTCGGCGAAAAAAGCGGCGGCGATATTGCCCGAATTGCCGGTGGCGGCGCGCAACAGATGCGTAGTGATCTGATGGTCATTGTTCAGGATATCCCTGATGGGGGCCAGACTGATTTTGAGGTTGCGACCGGTATCGGCGTCGGGCACCGGGTATACGTTGATATCATCCAGCAGGTCCGCCCAGGCGGCAACCCGTTCATGTCCGGCAATGGCGGCGGTTTTCAGATTGCTTTCCATGGTCAGTCAAATCCAAGGGCTTTTCTGATATCCTTGGGAATTTCAAATTCGAGTTCCATCGAGGGGGTTTTAACAGCTACCTGTTCACTGGTGCAGCGGGCACACAGTTTTCCTGTTGTGGCCAGGCGGATCTCAAATGCCATGGCGATCTTGTAGCGGGCTTCGGTGACAGTGGCCTTGCAGATGAAATCGTCGTTCGGTCCCAGTGGTGCGATATGCTTGATTGCGTTTTTGGTAATGGGAAACAGGAATTGTTTTTCCAACTGGTAGCGATAAAGGTCGATACCGGCCTTTTCAAACAGACCGAACCGAGCCTGGTCGAAGTACTTAAAATAGTTCCCGTGCCAGACAACCTGCATCGGATCCAGGTCGTGAAACGGTACTTTTAGTTGGATTTCAAAACTGGCCGGCATCCGCTTTCCTTGTTTACAGGCACGCCGCTGCAGATGAGCCTGCAACGGTCTCAAGTTCGTTTGACCGGTAAGTTAGCACAGCTTTTTTAGGAAAAAAAGGGCCTTGGCGCGGTAACAAAAAAGGGGTTAGCCCGATCAGGCTAACCCCTTGTATTTTTTGGCTCCCCAGCACGGACTCGAACCGCGGACCCAGTGGTTAACAGCCACTTGCTCTACCTACTGAGCTACTGGGGATCAATCAGAGAAATTTGCTAACTAATAGACTCAGGCAGCGTTGTCAAGTGAAAATCGCAAAAATAGAGGCTTGCCTTGCCCGGGGATGCAATCGGCTTATCCCGGCGCCGTTTGGGCCCCGGGCGTTATCGTTGAAGATCTAGGAGATACTGGACAACCAAGAAGAACCAATATTGAGCAATTGGCTTTAAGCCATTAGCTGTTGGCTCTTTCAGGGCTATATATCACCTGCTTGCCATGTTTCATTTACGGCAGATCCAACAATATCTTTAAGGTGTTGCAGCGGCTTGTCTAACGGTTAACAGCTGACGGCCAATAGCTGATTTTGGGCAGCATAATTCCGGAAACTTATTCCTTTTTCGCCGTCTCTTCTTTTCCAGCCAGTTTGGCAAAGGTTTTCTGCCAACTCTGCAGACGGTCACTTGAAAGTGTGAACGGATAGGCATTGTAGGAGGAAATGGCCGGCAGTTCCCCATCCTTTTCGTTTTCTTTGGCAAACAGCTTCAGGGTGTAAGTCTCTTTGCCCGCCAGCACAATCTCGAATTGCGGCGATTTGAACTCAGCCTTTTGTCGGCCTGCGATGTAGTTTTCGCATTTCAGATTGTTGATGGCGTTGAGAAAGCTCTCCAGGCTGGCAGGTTCCACGCTCCGGCCGGTAGTCGTCTGCCAGACCGGTTCAGCCGGGACTTTGAGTTGCAGGCCGTCTGCTTCGGATTTGGATTGATCCGGGGCCGGCGGCTCGATGCGTTTCAACTGCAAGGTGGCGCCGCCGTTCGTTAGCCGGATTGTTTGTAAGGCGTCCGGGTCAAAGGCCAGGACTTCATGGTCGCGCAGGGCAGCGGCGGTCTCTTCGAACTTGCGCCGGAAATCACCCCGGGCGTGATAGACATTCGGATTTTCCGGCAGCCGCATAAAGGTGTGCTGGAAGGTAGCCGCTTCCTTGCCGATCGCAAAATCACGTATCAATTTATCTTCCGCCCAGGCGCTTACGGTAATTTTCTGTTTATCGTCCAGTTGGTAACGGACATAGGCTTTGGATTCCGAGACCAGATCGGTCAATACGATTTCCTCAATTTCAAACAGCATGCCCTTGACCTTGGCGCCATCGGCCGGGAAGTCGTGGGGGGCAATAAACCACTGCTTGTCTTTTTTATACAGGCCAATCGTTTCCGCCGGTGTTTTTATTTCCAGGCGGGTTACCGTGTCAATCTCGATTTTGGCAATTGTCGGCAGGGTGTATTGGGTCTGATCTTTCTTGTGAAGTACCAGGTACAAACCGGCCGCGATGATAATAGCAATCAGGATCAGGTATTCTTTTTTAGCTCGCATGTGCCTTCCAGTTCGTAGATTGGATTGGGTGCTAATTTGACTGTCCGGGAAACATCGTTTGGATCTGTTTCTTGCGGGCGTGACGCCGCAGCAGGATAAAAAAACCGAATATGGTGACCGCGATGGGCAGCCCTGCAATATTCAGCATTTTGATGGCTGTGCGCGTCGGGGCCTGAATGTCGTCCAGGGGATTATATTGCTGCACTTTACCGCGCAGCATGGCAACATCTTCCCGATCATTGAGGGCGTCAATCACATTCAGGACGTACAAACCGTTGGGTGATGTTTCATTGGGATCGAGGATGTTATCCGAAATCATTTCGGAAGAGGCCATGATAAAAATTTTAACAGGGGCACTTTCACTCAAAAATTCCCCCTTGCCCTGGATTGAGGACAGGTCGCGCTGGGCGGCCTTGTCTGCGGTTGGTTGCTGCTCATCTACCGTTGCGGCCACCGTCTTGACCGGAATCTGGCGCCCGTCGAAATAGCTTGAAAATTGGCCTTCCAAGAGCCATGCCAACGGCTGGCTGCCGGACATCTGATCCTCATTCGGCGGGGATAGGAACATCGGATTCAAGTTGATGTTATTACGCATTTCCCAGGATTTCTCGGATGAGGCCAGCAGTTTGTGGGCTGTCAGCCCGGCCGCAACAGTTTTCTTTTCATCTACGGTTACCGGAGATGCTTTTACGGCGATGAGGCCCTTGATGTTCTGCATGAAAGGCAGTTCATGGTTGATGTGCCGGCTTTTGATAATCGGGGCGAAATAGATATCTCTTTGGCCGCCGCCCATGGCCTGGGAGACGCGCTGTTTGTAGCAATTCTCGTCGAGGACATATGCCTTCTCAAGGGTGATGCCGTAATGCGCCAGCAACTTCTCCAGACCGGTATCCAGAGGTGTGTAAACGGGCCCCCGGTTCAGCCCGAATCCCTGTTGGGCCGGCATTTCCTCTTTGAAGGTGTCCATGAAGATGACCAGGTTGGTTCCCCGCATGAGCGCCTGATCGATCTGGTAGAGTTCGCAATCCGAGAATGTCTCCGTGGGGCGGGCGATAACCAGACTTTGCAGACTGGCCGGAACGGCCGCTTCTTTCAGGTCGACCGGTTTGATCGTATAGTTTTGGGTGGCCATGGTGCGAAAGCTGTTGATGCCGCCGGCCTGCTGCCGGCCGGGCGGAGCCGCCCCCAGGGAGCCGTGGCTGGCCAGCAATCCCAGATCCTGGTTGATTCCGATCAGTGCCTCCAGGGATTTGTTGATCTGTTCTTCCAGCTGTTCGGCATCGGCCAGGCTGTAGCGGGTGCCGATGATCGGCAGGTTGATGGCGTTGAGCAGCGGTATTTGGGTGTTTTTGCCGGCATATTCCATTACCATGCCGATAACTCCCTGGCCGGCTGCTATCCCCGCGTCCGCAATGGAAGGCCATTCCAGGGCCTGGATATTGTATTCTCGACTGATGGCGTCTTGTTCGGACACCGATGCGGGGGCAATATGTTCAAACTGCAGCTTGCCGTAATTTTTGGGGTTCAGATTATTGACAACGGCAGCCATTTGCTGTGGGAGGGCCTTCAGGTTTTCAAGCCCCATGTAAGGCGCGACCGTATTGAGGGACGCAGAGAGAAAGAGCTTGATGTGCACCTTGTCCTTTAGGGCGAGCAGGGCACTGATTTTATTGTTGAGTTTCTGAATGGCGGTCGTCAACTTGTATTCGAGGTCGGCGGTCGATGTGAGCGTTGGAATCCGTTCGATAACATCACCGTGAATCAATACCAGCCCCATATAGGCATTTTTAAACTTGATTTCATCGTTTTCGACGATCTGGATCTGGACGGGATAGACACCGTAATCGCCGGCCAGTTTACGGTTGCTCACGGCTGAATCTCCGGGCACGGCATTTTCCGGGTTAACGTCGTGGAAACTGTAATTGAAATATTTACCGCCACACAGCGCGTATTCCTCGAGCAGGTCCCGCAGGTACTGTGCGGTGTTGTTGTGCGGGGCCGGAAGATCCCGGGTAAAGAACACCTTGATGGTCAGTGGCTCGGTAAGCGTGGACACCACCTTTTGACTAACCGGTGACAGGGAGTAGACTTTGTTGGTGGTCAGGTCGATGCGGGCAAAGAGTGTAATCCCCACGATGTTGACCAGCACAATCGCCACAAGGTAGGTGAGCAGTTTGATGTACTTGCCGTATTTATTGGGTGCCCCCATGGTGTCTCCTTAATTCTTTTCTTCCATGACCAGAGCCGTGCCGTACAGGCCGATGAACACAACGCTGAGAAAATAGATAATGTCACGGGAATCGATGATGCCCTTGGCGATATTTTGAAAATGGGATGCGGCGCCAAGATAGCTGAGCGTCGCCAGGGTTGCCTGGGGGAAGAAAAACAGCATGCGGTCGATGGTCGTCAGGGAAAAGCAGATGGCCATGGCCACAATGAACGCAATGATCTGGTTCCGGGTGAGTGATGATGCCAGCAGGCCGATCGCACTGAAGGCGGCCCCCAGCAACAGGGCGCCCATGTAGCCGCCGATTACGGGACCCCAATCAAGGGCGCCGATGGCCGTGATGCATACCGCGTAAATAACGGTCGGCAGCAGCATGACCGCCACCAACATGACCGCTGCGAAGAATTTACCGAGGATGATGTCCCGAAAGGTCACCGGCAGGGTCAACAGTGTTTCGTAGGAGCCCACATTGCGCTCTTCGGAGAAAAGCCGCATGGTAATTGCCGGAATCACGAATGACAAAGTCGCCGGCAGGAGGTTGAAAAAATTTCGCAAGTCCGCCTGGTTGTAGAGAAAAAAGGTTGCAAAGAAAAACCAGCCGGTCACCAGCAGGAAAATGGAGATGACGATGTACGCGATGGGGGATATGAAATAGTCCCGAAATTCTTTACTTGCTATATTGACAACCTGACGCATATCAATTCCCCCTGGTCAGTTCTCTGAATATGGTTTCCAGTGTCCGGGCTTCCTGCCTGAATTCCATCAGCAGCCAGTCGGTTTCCTTGATTTGCCGGTAGACCGTTTCCCGCAAGTCGCTATCCGGAACGCAGGTAAGCCTTACGGCCAGTTGATCGCTATTATCAGCGTCCACCCGGGTCACTGCGGTTACCCCGTTGATGGCTTCCAGGACGGGCTGCACCTGTGTGAATTCTGCATTGTTCAGCGTGATATAAAGTATGCGGCCGCTAGCGTCCGACTGCTTCAGTTCAGCCGCGCTGCCGTTGGCGATGATCTTGCCTCTGTTGATGATCACGATCCGGTCGCAGGTAGCTTCAGCTTCACTGAGAATGTGGGTTGACAGGATCACGGTTTTCTCACGGCCGATCTGCTTGATGATGTCCCTGATTTTAACAATCTGATTCGGGTCGAGTCCCGAGGTGGGTTCGTCCAGGATCAGGATCTCCGGATCGCCCATCATGGCATGCGCCAGGCCCACCCGCTGCTTGAGACCCTTGGACAGCTCACTGATGGGTTTATGCATGATGTTGTGCAGCCCGCACAGGTCGCACAGCTGCCGTATGCGGGAGAGCCGCTTTTCACGGGGGATGCCCCGGATCTCAGCCACATAATCCAGGTAGTCATACACGAGCATGTTGTGATACAGCGGTGCCGATTCCGGCAAATAGCCCATGAGCTGCTTGATTTTGAGGGGGTGCTCGGATGAGTTGAAGTCCTTGACTTTAATGGTGCCCCGCGTGGGCTTGAAATATCCGGTCAGCATCCGCAAGGTGGTGGTCTTGCCGGCTCCATTGGGGCCTAAAAGCCCCAGGATCTCGCCTTTGCGGATATCGAGACTGATCCCGTCTACCGCGCAGAATTCTTTGTAATACTTGGTTAAATGATCGGCTTGGATCATTGCAGGGGCTCCTCCAATCAGTATGCGTATTCAGTCTTTGATCGTTTTGCCCAGATCGGGCATGGTCTCCGGTTTCCCGCGTTCCATATAGCGGGCATCATCGCCGCGGGCGGTCACGTTTTCATAAACGCCGTCGTCCCGTTTAACCAATTTCGTAAATCCGAGGTCCTTGAGCTCCGAATTGGTTTTGGGAACACTGATACCAACCATGGAGATTAATTTGCGCACCGGTTGGCTACATTCCGGACAGCGGGTCAGGGCCTTGTCATCAATGGACTGGGTTACTTCAAATACAGCGCCGATTTTACAGGGTGCTGATTTATGTTCGTATTCATACACCGGCATAGGCTGCCTCCTGCCTGCTGATTTTCCCGGGTCGCCCGGTTGCTGTTGTGCGACCCGCCCCTGGCCCTTTTTCCCATCCATTGATCAGCCGGGCGTGCACCTGCTAGAGCGCCTGTTCTATTTTGGGTTCACCGGCGGTGGGGGGCTTGTTGGAGAAAGAGTCTATTGGGGCGTTGGATGTTCCGGTTTGACTACGAGGACGCTGCTCTGCTTGCGATCCTTGACGATCCGTTTCTTGACGATGCCATGTCCATAGATCCATTCGTAGTCCGGATAATCCAATAAGTGAAAAGTATCCGGTCGACTTTTTTGTACTACCAGGAAACGGGCATTCCCCTTGAAACTTCTTTTCACGAACCTCTCCGTCTCGATGCTGACATTCCGGTCCCGCATGCAGGCCGGGATTTCGGGCTCAAGCTGCCCTTATAGTGGATGGGGCCATAAAGCCCCTTTTTACAGATAGTTAGGTCACTTATTATCGGCCATACGGATTATATGCGGCCTAACAATTTCGCCCTATTATATTCATGCAAATGATTCTGTCAAGCATCATATTTTCAATATATATATTTAATGATATCAGGGTTTTGTGATGTTGAATCAAAAATACGGCCTGCGCGGGGCCACCCGGCCATAGAAATACTCAATGCGCCGCACCGGCAACATCGATATTAACTATTTGATTTTATTGATAACAATAGATAACAAGCTGCAGCCGGGTTTAGACGGCCCGGCAACTGATAGACGGGATACAGCATGCTAGACGACCAAAAAACAAGAATTGCTGTTCTTTTGGACGGCCTCTATCACATTGCCCGCTGGGGCGTGGCCGGCCTGTTCATATATTCAGGCCTGACCAAACTGGTAGATCCGGCCCGGTTTGCCGGCATTATCGGGGCCTATGGCCTTTTGCCGGATATGCTGGTATCGCCGGCGGCGATCGTTTTGCCGGTGGTCGAGGCGCTGGCCGGGATCTGCCTGGTAGGCAACATCCGGGGGAGCCTGGCAACCATCACGTTTTTAATGGCCCTATTTATGGCCGTCCTGGGCTACGGCATCTGGGTGGGGCTGGACCTGGATTGTGGCTGCTTCGGTCCCGAGGACCCGGAAGCGCAAGCCTTTCACGGCCTCCGGCAGGCCTTGTACCGGGACATGGTGATACTGGCAGTATTGATTGGTATGTTTGCCTGGCGCTACCGACGTGCGGAGCGGCCGGTGCAGTTACTCAATTTACTTTAATAGGGAGTGGATAGCTATGAAGTCTGCAAAAATAGTGCTTGCTCTTTTGCTCTGGATAGTTTTCATGTTCGGCCTGACGACGTCGGCCACCGCATTCATGAAGAATAAATTTGAGAAGGAAGTCGAAAAAGAACAAAGCGCCGTCAAACTCGTCCGTGAAGTGCAGCGCGGCGGATACGATGTGGTCACCACGGTCGAGCTTAAAAAGTGGATAGACCAAGGTAGGCAGATGGTCCTGATCGATACCATGCCATATGACAAAAGCTATAAAAAAGCCCATGTGCCGGGCGCCAAGCAGTTCCTGTTTCCAATCCCGGAGATGAAACATTGGGATAACCGGGAAACAGCGGGGAAGTCTAAAACCGATTTCGAGAAGTTGCTGGGTCCTGATAAAAACACCGTGGTGGTAATCTATTGCGGGTTTGTAAAGTGTACCCGCAGCCACAACGGGGCGGCCTGGGCCGTCAATCTCGGATACAAAAACGTTTATCGCTATAGCGGCGGCATTTTTGCCTGGAAAGGTGCCGGTTACGGGGTCGGCAGTCTTGAATAGGGCTAACTGAAAGATTCGGCCAAGTCGGCGTCTGGCCTCTCTCAGTCCCGCCGGAGAGTAAAACCGTGTAAACAGACCGTGACTGACATTTAGGGTTTACGTCAGCTTAAAAATAAGGAAATATACCACATGAGTCCCGCCGCAATTGAAGAAATTCTGGAACATATCGCCGCCCGGGCTGAAAATCTGTTTCGTTCGAAACAGTTTATGTGCGCGGAATCGGTCCTGCTGGCCGTAACCAAGGGGCTGGGCCGGGATATGTCTGCCGAAACCGCCATAGCCCTGGCAGCACCCTTTTCCGACGGAATGGGGGGCAGCGGCTGCACCTGCGGAGCCTTGAGCGGAGGTGTGATGAGTATCGGTGCCTGCCTCGGTGGCGGTAAGGCACCCGGGCAGCGGGAGAAATCACGCCGGGCATCCAGAGAACTGCACCGGCGGTTTACGACAGCCTATCGGTCAGCCTGCTGCCGGGTATTAACCAAAGATCTCCGGGACTACCCCAAACGGCATTTTGACCAGTGTGCCGCCATCACCGGTGCGACGGCCCGGATGACTGCCCGGTTGATTCTGGAGAAAGAGCAAGCCCTGACTGCCGAGGTGGATTTAAATTTTCTGGACGACCGTCACTCTCTGGTAGGGGGACTGTTGAAGAGGATGCTCTCCAATTAAACTTTATCCGGCCCTATACATGCGATGATCATTTTGGAGTTGTAATTGACGGAACTAAAAGGATTTCAAAAAAAATACCTGCGCGGCGTGGCCCACAAGCTTCAGCCGGTTGTCTTTATCGGCCAGAAAGGGGTGACCGGTGCAATTTGCGATTCGCTCGAAGACGCGCTAAACACCCATGAACTGATCAAGGTGAAATTCGTCGAAAATAAAGAGAAGGCGATCAAGCAGGAGATCTGTGCGCAGCTAGAGCAGCGTTCAAATGCCTCCCTGGCCGGTCTCATCGGGCACGTGGCTATTTTCTACCGCCCCCATCCGAACCCAGATAAACGCAAGATAATCCTGCCCCAGCGCTAGAACCCATCTCAAAAAAAGTCTTTTGGCTCAAACTGGGCGTTGGGCGCTCGGTTCAAATCCTCAAAATACTGTAGTATTCACCACGATGGGTATTGGCTTCGCTGGCACCTCCGGGTTGCGACCCTCCATTGAGGAATAGATCAAGCGGGAAGTCCCGCATCGCGGGGCACCTCGCGGCCGCCTTGATTTTGAACCAAAATCCGCTTTTTGAGATAGGTTCTATTCGTTTTTCCGATAGTATACGACCGAATCAACCGAAAACAATATCAGTGCGGTCCAGATCAGAATGAAGGTCAACAATTGGCCCCGGACCAACGGCTCACCGTAAACCAGGATAGCCAGTAGAAAGGTGCAACTCGGGGCGATATACTGTAGGAACCCGATTGTCGAAAGATGCAGTCGGCGCGCGCCCACCGTGAAGAGCAACAAGGGCAGGGCCGTTACCAGGGCCGCCCCCATGAGAAGTACATCCATTCCGGCTGATACCCTTAAAAACGCCCCTTTCCCAAGTGTATCGATATACACCAGGTAGCCGATAGCCGGGATGGACAAGAGCATCGTCTCAATCGTGAGACCCACCAGGGCACCCACCGGGGCAATTTTGCGAATTAGCCCGTAAAAAGCAAATGAAAACGCCAGGGCCAGGGATACCCACGGGAAGTGGCCATAGCGAACCGTCATCAGGCCGACTGCGAAGGCGGCCAGAAACAGGGCGATCATTTGGACCCGGCGCAGCCGTTCCCGCAGGAAGATCATGCCCAGCAGGACATTGACCAGGGGGTTAATGTAGTACCCGAGGCTGGTCTGCAGGATGTGGTCGCTGTTAATGGCCCAGATAAATAAAAACCAGTTGAAACCCACCAGCAGCGTGGTGGCCAGCAGGATCAGCATCACCCTTGGTGACGAAATCGCCTTTTTGAAAGCATTCCGGTGATCGGTAAGAAAGATCAACGGAAGTAAAAAAACAAAAGACCAGATCATCCGGTGCATCAGGATTTCAAAGGCCGGAACCGCCGCCAGCGATTTCCAGTATATCGGGCTCAGGCCCCAGATCAGGTAGGCGGTAGAGGCGGCTCCCAAGCCGGTTACGGTCGCTTTTTGCATGGGTCCTCTGAATCGTTTTTTGCGGGCGCACGGCCCGCAACACTTTTTGCCCCTTCTAAACCCTATTGCCGCCAAAGTCAAAAAAATGCTGGAGGCTATCTCAAAAATAGGATTTTGGTTCAAGGTGCGGTGGCCGTGATGATCCCCCGCGTTGCTGGATTTCCCGCTTGATCTATTACTCAAATGTGGGTCGCGCCCGGAAGCATACCCAAGTATTTCGATGAATGGAACCGAATGCCCAACGCAGAGCTTGGGCCAAAAGACATTTTTGCGTTAGCCTATAGGTATTTCTTGACAATAAGCAGTAACATCGGCTATTTGACATAGACTGTGCAAATCGGAAAATCCAATTTTTAAAGGAGCCACGTTCCCATGACCCTGACCAAAGCTCAGATTATAGATGCGATTCCTGAAAAACTCGGTATCTCCAGAAAGAAAAGTGTTGAAGTTGTAGAGACCCTGCTCGAGATAATCAAACGTCAGATGGAAAACGGCGAAGATGTGCTGATCAGTGGCTTTGGTAAATTCTGCATCAAGGACAAGAAGGCCCGGCGCGGGCGCAACCCGGCGACCGGCAGTGACATGATGCTGGACAAGCGGCGGGTCGTCGTGTTTAGATGCTCCAAGTTGTTGCGCGACAAGATCAACAAAAGCTAACCCGAAAGAATAAGCCGGCCTACCCGGTCGCTGAAATACAACAGGCGGATTGGAATGATTCCAACCCGCCTTTTTTTATCCGTGAATTTAACCGCTTGATTACCGGCCCAGCAGCTCTTTGGCCGCGGTAACCACGCGGTCGACGGTAAAACCGAATTTCTCCATGACCACGGGGCCCGGTGCCGAGGCACCAAAGCCGGTCATTCCGATCACGGCCCCTTTACGGCCGACATATTTTTCCCACCCCATGGGGATGCCGGACTCTACCGCCAGACGCTTTTTCACGGACGGCGGCAGGACCTGGCTCTGATAATCCGGTGATGTCATCTCGAACAGTTCCCAACTGGGCATACTGACCACTCGGGCGGCGGTGCCCTCCTTGGCCAATTCCTCCTGTGCGGCCGTGGCCAGGTGGACTTCCGAGCCGCTGGCAATCAGAATGATGTCGGGGGTGCCGTCACAATCCGCTAGAACATAAGCGCCCAGTTCCAGAGTCTGATCGGCTTCGCTGCTCTCCAGAATCGGCAGTTTCTGCCGGCTTAAAATCAGGGCCACCGGATGATCTGTGGTTTTCAGAGCCTGGCACCACGCTCTGGCAGTCTCGGTGGCGTCGGCCGGACGGATGACGGTCAATCCGGGGATAGCCCGCAGAGCCGCCAGATGTTCCACCGGCTGATGGGTGGGACCATCCTCGCCGACGGCAATGGAGTCATGTGTAAAAACATAGATCAAGGGCAGTTTCATAAGGCTTGCCAGCCTGATGGCCGGCCGGACATAATCAGCGAAAACAAGAAACGTGCCCCCGTACGGCCGCAAACCATTATGCAGGAACAGACCGGCCATCACCGCGCCCATAGCATGCTCCCGAACACCAAAGCGGATATTGCGGCCATCGTAGGCACCTTTTTGAAATTCATGGGAACAGGTCAGGTAAGTCTTGTTCGAGGGGGCCAGGTCCGCCGATCCACCGATGAGGGCGGGAATTTTGTTGGCGATTGCATTGAGCACCTGTCCGGAAGCCGCACGGGTGGCGATAGGACCGTCCGCCGGTGCGAAATCCGGAATGTCGGCGCGCCAGTCTTCCGGTAGAAAACCACTCATGCCATCGACCCACCGCACGGATAGATCCGGGTAGGTTGACTTATATGCTTTAAATGCGGCCAGCCAGGCGGCTTCCGCTTCAGCGCCGGTCACCGCGCATTGGCTGAAATGAGTTCGGACTTCTTCGGGAATCCGGAACGGTTCATCCGTCGGGATGCCGAGGTTTTGTTTGGTCAGGACGACTTCGTCCTCTCCCAACGGCGCTCCGTGGGCATCAGCCGACCCCTGTTTGTTGGGGCTGCCGTAGGCGATTTCGGTCTTCAATTTAATCAGGGTAGGCTTTTCCATTTGTGCCCGAGCAGTTTCGATGGCCCCGCAGATCGCTTCAAGATCATTGCCATCGCTTACCGTGAGAACCTGCCAGCCATAGGATTCAAAGCGCTGGGCCACATTTTCCGTAAAAGCAATGGCCGTGCTGCCTTCGATAGAGATACTGTTGTCGTCGTAGATGCAAATTAATTTTCCCAGGCCAAGGTGACCGGCCAGTGAAGCTGCTTCAGCCGCCACGCCTTCCATGAGGTCGCCGTCACCGCACATGACATAGGTATAGTGATCGACGATGGTGTGGCCTTCCCGATTAAAGCGAGCGGCCAGGTGACATTCCGCCATGGCCATGCCCACCGCATTGGCCAGGCCTTGCCCGAGGGGCCCCGTGGTCGTCTCCACACCGTCGGTATGTCCGTATTCCGGGTGCCCGGGAGTTTTACTGCCCCATTGGCGAAAATTTTTAATTTCTTCCAGTTCCAGATTATACCCGGACAGGTGCAGCAGGCTGTAGAGCAGCATGGAAGCGTGGCCGCCGGACAGGACGAAGCGGTCTCGATCCAGCCAGTCGGAATTTTTGGGATTGTGTTTCAGGTAACGTGTCCAGAGGGCATAAGCCGCCGGCGCCAGGCCCATCGGTGCTCCGGGATGTCCGGAGTTGGCTTTTTGGATGGCGTCCATGGCGAGGCCGCGAATGGTGTTGATACAGAGGGTATCCGTCGTAGATTGTCCGCCAGACACAGTCTTAATCATTGTAATGATCTCCTTGGATGGGGGTTCATTTATTTCTATTTTTTGGTTACAGGGCCCTTAAGTATTCCGGTTTCAAGTTGACCTCACCTGCCAGGGCGCTGTCGATCAGGCTCAGGGTTTTTTCCTTTTCCTTGGGTAGAATAGCCCGGATCGGCAGATAATTCGAGGCGTGGTTTGCATGGAACAGACCTCTCGTCAGATGCGTACTGGCTATCATGGTTCTCAACTCCCGGAGCATTTCCATGGGAGCGATAAGCTCGAAGGCGTCGTTTTCATATTCGTCACACAAGGGGGTCCCCGGGATCAACATCAGGCTCAGGGCGCCAACATATTCGGGGTCGATTTCCGAAAGTACCCGGCCGGTTTCGGCAGCGTGAATCTGTGATCTATCCGGTCCGGCGATACCCAGCAACACGGTAATGGAAAGCTTCAGCCCGGCGGCGCGCGCTTTGCGGCCCATGGCGATCATCTTGGCGGCATCGGCGCCTTTCCGGATTTTTTTCAAGGTGACATCGTCACCGGTCTCCAGGCCCATATACGCAATGCCGATGCCGGCTTCTTTCAGCTGGGCCAATTCATCCGGGGTTTTCATGCTGAGGCTTTTTGCATTGGCATAGACCCCGACCCGGGTAACCCAGGGTAACTGCCGCTTGATTTCGGATAGGATACGCAGCAGGCGTTTTTGGGGTATGATCAGAGCGTCGCCGTCGCATAGGAAAACCCGGCGCTGGCGCCGGCAATACTGGGCGGCAAACGCAATGTCGGCCATGATCTGGTCATCGGGTTTGATCTTGAAGCGCTCACCTGTGTAGGTGCCGCAAAAGGTGCATTTGTTGTGGGAGCACCCGACCGTTACCTGGAGGAGGATACTGTTGGCTTCACTGGGGGGCCGGATGATGTTGCCTTCATATTGCATGGGTGGTGAGCGATTCCTTTACCTGTGAACAAACATTCTTGGTATATATTTGTTATTGCTTAACAATTTAAACATGACCGCCCCTGGTGAAATAGATCGGTAGACTTGGGCCGCAGACCGGCCTGGATTATTTTTGATCGGATGTTTTTAACGCACTGGTCCCTTGGTTGCAATAGTTTTCTCGCTTCCCGGCTATGGTCTGCAACCATTGGCAGGCTGGCGCTTCAGGTTGGAAAAAGCAGGCAGACCTGGGACGCTGGTCGTCTGGATTCGGGCGAGTGCTAGCGGGTCAGTTCCCTGCGGACGGCATGTCCAATCTCTTCAATCAGGTAGGGTTTTTTGATATAGGCCCCGGTTCCAAGTTCCTGGGCCCGCTTCACGCGATCCGAGGCGGAGTAGCCGCTGGCAATAATGGCTTTTTGGCCGGGGCGGATTTCCAGGATACGCTGGTAGGTTTCAAGGCCGTCAATTCCCGGATCCATAATCATATCCAGAACGACCAGATCGATCGGGTTGGTTTTCAAATAGGCGATAGCTTCCTCGCCACTGGTTACCGTGGTCACGGCATACCCCAACTTTTCAAGCATGCGCCGGGCGATGTCGCGCTGATCTTTCACGTCGTCCACGACCAGGATAGATTCTCCCTTGCCGCGGATGGCTTCCTGGGTCCTATCGCCGTCTACGGCTAACAGGGTTGCATCCGTGGTGGCCGGGAGATAGAGGGCAAACGCATTGCCGCCTTCGTCAGCCAGTAATTCGATGTAGCCTCTATGATCCCTGACCGTTCCCCAGACTACGGCCATGCCCAGCCCGGTATCGTTACGGCCCAGGACTTTGCTGGTAAAAAAGGGTTCAAAAATGCGTTCCTGCTGTTCGGGGGTGAACGGATTCCCGTCGTCGCATACTTTCAAGACCACATACTCACCCGGGACCACTTCGCTGTATCCGTCCAGGGGGTGGTCCAGTCGGGTGTTATGGGTTGTCACCCGGATTTGTCCAACCCGCTTGATGTTGCCCGCGGCATTGGTGACCAGGTGAGCCACCGCTTTTTCAAGATGCCCCCTGGTCCCATGGATATTCAACAGATCGGGGGCCAGGTCGCTGACGCACTGCAAGTCCTGATGCTCACTTAAAAGGCCGGCATGATGCCGGCTGCGAATGTAGTGGTCGACGATATCGTTGAGATTGATAACCGCGTTGGCGGGAATGTCCCTGCGGGCCAGGACCAGCAGATCCTGGACGGTGGCCGCAGCCCGTTCACCGGCTTTTTTCATAGTGAGCAGCGGTTTCCTTAAGGAACTGTCCTCATGCAGATCCATGAGCATAAGTTCCGGGTAGCTGACGATACCGGACAGGATATTGTTCAGGTCGTGGGCGACCCCGCCGGCCAGATTGCCGATCGCTTCCATTTCCCGGGCATCCTGTAATTTTTCGATGAGCTTGAACCGCTCCTCCTCGGCTTCTACCCGGCGGGTAATATCGACCGCTATGCCTCCGACTGCATGGGGGTTGCCGTTTTTGAGAATAGGAAACTTAGATACAAGCTGGTGGCGTATTTCGTTATGGATCTTAATGACCTCAACTTTAATAATCGCTTCATTGTTCGTCAAAACCTGCTTGTCATTTTCCTTTAGCTTGGCGGCGATACCGGGTGGCCATAGTTCATCATCAGTTTTGCCCAGACGATCATCGGGACTTATCCCGAACAACTTTTCATAGGCACGATTGATATAAATGTAGCGACCTTCAAGGTCTTTGATAAATGCCAGCGAAGGCATGTGATCCATAAACTGGGCAAACCGCTTGCGGCTCTCCGCCAGGGCAAGGTCCGCTTTTTTACGCTCGGTGATCTCACGCTTCAACATCAGGTTGGTCTGGGTCAGATCTGCGGTCCGCTTGGCGACTTCTTCCTCGAGTTTGCGGTGGGCCAGCTGGACCTTTTCATCCACCTTTTTCAGCTCGGTTACATCGGTGAGCAGAAAAAGATGTGTATCCATTTCGGAAACGAGGGACAATCTTTTGACCACCACGTAGCGATCCCCATGTCCGGAGGCTATCGTGGTATTCACGGTCCCCGGGGGCGGAATATTGTCTTCCACCATTAAGGTGGTGATCCGGGATTGATAGGCGTCATCGAAGAGTTGGGGAAAGGATGTCCCTATCAGGGTTTCGGGTGGCTGGCCGAAGAGAAAGCCCGCGGCCGGATTGGTGTAGATCACGCGATCTGAGTAGATTTCGATGATGCCGTCCGAGATGCTGTCGATAATCGATTCAAGGTGCCGGTTGCGGCGCAGCAGTTCCTGGGTCATCTGGCGGGGGCGGACCTTTTCGGCCCCCAGGATTGGCAAAGCGTCATCGTTTTGGTTCTCGGCTGCTTCGATGACAGCCAGGACGTGCTTGCCCATCTGGTCGAAGGCGCCTTTGGCGATACAGGCATCCGCGCCGAATTCTTTATAGCCTTCACCTATCTCAGCTGCGGCAGCGGAAATAACGACAAGGAAGCTGTCCTCGAGGTGGGCCATGTTGCGTATAATCCGGCAAAGCTTGCCCCCGTCAATTTTGGGCATAACCAGGTCGATGAAGATGACGTCCGGCTGGATGTTCGTCAGCGTGTCCAGCGCTTCGAATCCATTCTCCGCCAAATAGACTTTCATGCCCTGCCCCTGGAGGAGTTTGGTCATGAATTCACGCATCAACCGGTTGTCATCGACGACGAGTATTTTTTTGCGCATGAGTGTCTGCCTGTTAGATTGGGAGCTTGGGGCTGTTTCTAAATTGTCTTTTGGCGCAATCTCGGCGTTGGCGTTCGGTTTCGGCACGGCGTACCGGTTTTCAAGCCGCCAGGCGCAACCTTTAGCGCTATCCTCGAAATACTGGAGTATTCCTTCGGTTAAAACCTTGCGGCCGCCTTGACCTTGAACCAAAATCCTAATTTAGAAACAGTTCCTAATCTACCATTTTATGAATTAGCAGCGGTGCTGTCAACTCATAATCAATCAGGCTCTCGGGAGCTAACTACCTGTCTTTTTAAAATTTTGTCCTTTCTGCCGGCCCTTATCCGGTATTGACAGGTACCAGGCACTCATGTATCACTGACGGACTCACAGGCAGCCAACAACCGGAAATGATTTGCCGAATCTAACGCCCGCTACCGGATCACGGGCCGGGCCGCGGTGTGCCGGAAGGGAAGTTATGGTTCTCGATGTCGCTTTTTTTATAGCCGGGCTGCTGCTGCTCTACTTCGGATCCCTCTGGTTGGTGAAAGGGTCCGCCAGCCTGGCGCACAGTCTCGGGATTCGACCCCTCGTGATCGGATTGACCGTCGTAGCCTTCGGCACGTCTGCCCCGGAACTGGTCATCAGTCTGGTTTCAGCCCTGAAGGGCAAGAGCATGATTGCCGTGGGCAATGTCATCGGCAGCAATATTTGCAACATTGCCCTGGTACTCGGTCTTTCCGCTTTCCTTAATCCCATCAAGAGCCATCCCTCCGTTCTCAGCCGGGATATTCCCTTGATGCTGGCAATATCCGTTTACCTGCTGCTGCTGTCTCTGAATTCTACCCTGGGTCGGCTTGAAGGCCTATCGCTGTTGGCCGGAATCATCCTCTATACCTGGTTTAACTACGCCATTGCCGTCAAAGAGGCCCCGGTACCGGTTCAGGTGTCGGAAGCACAACCCGCGCCACCTGAAATTCCGTCTCGTGCGATGCAGACCGTACTGATTTTGATCGGTATCGCCGGTGTGGTCGCCGGAGCGGATTTTTTAATTGATGCTTCCGTGAATATCATGACCGTTTTCGGGGTCAGCGAGAAATTCATCGGCCTGACGGTGGTCGCATTCGGGACGTCCTTGCCCGAACTGGCCACCTCGGTCATGGCGGCTTGCAAGGGGGAAATGGACATCAGTATCGGCAACCTGCTGGGGAGCAATGTCTTCAACATTCTAAGTGTGCTCGGAGCCGCCGCACTTGTCCGGCCGATCCACATACCGGGTGGATTCATCGAAAGCGGGCTCTTGTTCGATTATCTGGTCATGATGTTTACAAGCAGCCTGCCCTGGCTGCTCATGCGCAAAAACCTGATTCTATCCCGGGCCAATGGCTTGCTGCTGCTCAGTTGCTATGTCGGGTATGTGGGCTACCTGGTGGTAAAAGGTTAGAAGCTATCTCAAAAAAGTCTTTTGGCCCAATCTCTTCGTTGGACGCTAAATTGGCGAGTAAATCGCCTCCGTAAGGAATATTACTGATTGGAGGGCGGACCAAATCCTCGAAATACAATAGTATTCCTCCGGTTCAAATGTAGCGTTCGCCTTGACCTTGAACCAAAATCCGTTTTTTGAGATAGCTTCTATACTGGCCGCCGGTAAACATTTTCCTATTCTCTGCCAGTATCAGGAAAAGATCAGGCGAACGCCTTCCTGCTGGTCGGTTACACGGCCGATGATCGCAGCAGCCTGGATCCCGGCTGAGTGCAGGGCTGTCACCAGGTCCTGGGCCTGGCTTTCCGGGAGGGCGACCATCAAGCCGCCGTTGGTCTGGGGGTCAAACACGATTTCCTGGTGCCAGGCCGGCAGTGCCGGTGCCATGGTCATCGCGCCGGTAACCAATTGGCGGTTGCTGGCGTTCACCCCGGTTGTCATGCCTTTGCGGTACATCTCCAGGGCTTCATCCATGATCGGCAGGGCGGCGACCTGAATATCGATGGTGATGGCCGTCTCGCCGACCATCTCCAGGGCATGTCCGGCCAGACCGAACCCGGTTACGTCGGTGGCGGCGTGAATATCGAAGTTCTGCATAATTTCCGCCGGCCGGCGGTTGAGGGTGGTGAGCACTTCCAGGCAGTTGTCCATGGCTGCCGCCGATACCCAGTTTTTCAGGTTGGCATTGAACAGCACCCCGCTGCCGACGGGTTTGGTCAACACCAGTACATCTCCGGGACGGGCACCGGTATTGGTCCAAATCCGATCGGGGTGCACCGTGCCGGTCACTGACAGCCCGTACTTGGGTTCGTCATCATCGATGGAGTGACCCCCTGCCAGGACGGCCCCGGCTTCGGTGATTTTATTCAGACCACCGGCGATAATCTTGTGCAGCATTTCTTCGGGCAGTTTGCCGGAAGGAAAGGCGATCAGGTTCAGGCAGGCCAGGGGGGTGCCCCCCATGGCATAGACATCGCTGATGGCGTTGGCGGCCGCTATCTGGCCATAGATAATAGGATCGTCAACCGGCGGTGTGATGAAGTCGGCGGTCATGATGATGGCCGTCTGGTCAGATAGTTTATATACAGCAGCATCATCACTGGTTGTAAATCCTACCAGCAAATTGGGATCCTGGTTTTTAGGGAGCGATTTGAGCAGTTCCTCCAGCCCGACCGGGCTTATTTTGGCCGCTCAACCGCAGGTCTTGGAAAGACCGGTAAGGGTATTCTTCTTACTCATATTAAACATGGCAGTTCCATCCTGCTAAGCAGTTATGATTTTGTCCCGTTTCTGGAATAAACAGGGACATCTGGCTAACTGTATTTGGAATTCTTGATCAGTTCAAGGGGAAGATTGCCAGCGGGGTTCAATGCTGGTCGGTTGAAAATTTCCCGGCCGGTAGCCCGGCCGGGAGGCGCCCCTAGCACACGGCAGGTAGGTCAGCCATCTTGGTGCTTATAAACCTTAGGCGGTCTTTTGACGGCTATGCATCCAGGAAGGTAACCCGGCCGTCGGCCAGGGCATACTTGGCCGCAACAATCTTGACCTCGCCTCTATTTACTAAATCTCTAAGCGCTGCGCTTTGAGCCACGATTTCGTCAGCTGTTTTGCGCGCATTCTCTTCGGCACAGTGCTCGATGAACGCCTGTCCATCCAGCTTTGATTCACCCCGGGATGCATTTACAACCGGGAAAATTCTGTCCAGCAGGGCCTGCAAGCTGGGACTTTCCGCGTCAGCGCCCTGGGCCAGGGTTTGCACGGCCGCCGTAACGGCTCCGCAGCATTCATGCCCCAGGACCACAATCAGGCGACTGGTGGAATGCAGGGCTGCATACTCCAGGCTGGCCAGCAGTTCCGGAGTCAGGACATTGCCGGCTACCCGGGCAATGAACAGGCGCCCCAGACCTTCATCGAACACCAATTCCGGCGGTACCCGGGAGTCGGAACAGCACAGGATCGAGGCATACGGGGCCTGCCCGTCGGTCAAGCCGGCCCGCTGCGCGGGTAAGTCATCCCGGGGGGTTACTTGGCCGGCCACGAAACGCGCGTTGCCGGATTTCAGCAGTTCCAGGGCCTGGTCCGGCCCGATTGCGGCAGGGTTGTCGCTGCTCATTTTCAGATCTCCTATTTAATAACGCCCCCGAACCTGTCTGTCGGGGGCGGTGATGTTTACGGCAACGTAATGGGCATGCCCATGATCGGCCACAGTACGTATACGGCAAAACCGGTGACGATCATCAACAGAATACTGGCCGGGATACCCCAGAAGAAAAATTCTCCCGTGGAAAACTGCTTGGAGTCATAGGCGATGGCGTTCGGCGCGGCACCGACCAGCAGCAGAAACGGCATACCGGCGACAACCAGGGAAGAATATAGAATGACTTCCCCGGCCACGCCCAGGTAGGGCGCGATGACCAGAGCAACCGGCAGCGAGATGGCAATGGCCGCCACGTTCATGATGAAGTTGGTCATCATCATGACGAAAAAGGCGATGCTCATGACAAAGACAAACCAGTGGGACTCTTGAAACATTCCCAGCCAATTAATGGCCATCCATTCGGCCGCACCGGTTTCCCACAGGCAAAAGCCGATACTCATGGCCCCGGCGAACAGCAGGATGATATTCCAGGGCACCACTTCCAGGTCATCGATATCCAGGATTCCGGTTATGAAAAACAGGATCGTGGAGAGCAGAATGATGGCTGTTTTATGGGGGGGCACAAACCCGGGAATAGAGGCCTTCATGATGGCAAAGGCACCCAGGGCAATGATCACCAGGCCGACGATGCTGGAAGCGATGACCTCTTTGCGGGTGATGCCGCCCAGTTCGGTGTAAAGCCGTTTGGCTTTTTCCTTGAGGCCGGGGATGGTCTTCTTTTCAGGTTTCATCACGACTATGAAAAAGCCCCACAGGACAAAGGTCATGATCCAGCCGATCGGAAACATGTACCAGGTCAGTTCAAAAAAGCCGACATCCTGGCCCGTGACATCCTTGAAAAACCCCAGGGCGACAGCCCCACGGGCGGCGCCCAGCAGGGTGACGATGGAACCGGCCCCGGCCACGTAGGCCATGCCGATAAACAAGCCTTTGCCGAACTTGGTTTGTTTGTCACCTTCACCATATAGGGCGTAGATGGCTACCAGCAGGGGATAGATCGTGGCGGCAACGGCAGTGTGCGCCATGATGTGGGCCAATGCCGAGGTAACCAGGAACACGCCAAGATAGATCATGCTGGTGCGTTCGCCCACGATGGACAGCATTTTATAAGCCAGGCGCTTGGTGAGACCGGTTTTGGTAAATACCAGGCCGATGACGATGGAGCCGAAGATGAACATGACGGACGGATCCATGAAATCCTTGAACGCCACCTTGGCCGGGCGGATCATGAAAAGCGCCTGCATAACACCGATAGCCAGACTGGTAACGCCGATGGGCACGACTTCAAACACCCACCAGGTACCGGCCATCAGAAATACGGCAATGGCCCCTTTGCCTGCTTGGGACAGTACGAAATGCTTGCCCATGGGGTCGACCGCATCCGGCCAGGGCGGACAGTAATAGACCACAACAAAGAGCAGGACACCGGTTATCAGCGCCACGAATTTTCCCCAGCTGAAGCTTTTGGGGATTTCGGCAGTTTCAACATCTGTAGTCATTCACAACCTCCTTAGTATATATCGTTCACAACCGGTGTCGGCGAGCAAAGCAAACTTTTCCGGAGCCCGGTTGGCGTTTTCGGCCTCATTAGATGCTACATTCCTTCATGGTGTGAAACACGGCCACGAATACATCCGTCAGTCGCAAAATGCCCACAATCGCTTCCCCATCTTTTACCAGCAGTGATTGGTGGCTGCCCATGACAAGCAAATGGATGGCTACATCCATGGTGGCCTCTATGCTGATGAACTCGCTGTCAACGATTTCACCCATGCAATCCTCAACTTTCAGGGTTGCGGCCTTTTTGCACAGGTCATCCATGGGCCTGTCGAATAAATCGTATTGCTCACACATGTCCTTGATGAATTTTGCGTTGAAACCGAAACGGCTGACGGCCTGCCCTTCAACCATATCGCAGTACTTGGGTTCGAGGGCCCGCAGGGCCTCCAGTTGCCCGATTTTCCCGACGACATGTCCGGTCTCATCGAGTACCAGGATAGCCCGGTGGCGGTATTTGGTTGCATCGAAATCCTCCTGGGCCTTTTCGAGCGCTTCCACGGCTTCCAGCAATGTGGCCCCAATTGGAATCGTTGCGTATTCCGAAAGGGGAACGACCAGATCTTTCACTGAAATTGTTTTCATTGACACTCTCCTTCCTTCCGTCAACCACGACACTGGGCAGACGGTGCCTTAAAAGGTGGAACTAAAAAATAACGATGCGCGGAAAGTGCGTTAGCAGGATCCGGAGGCATCGTTTTGTTTACAATCGCATATGCTGTCTTTTAATGCTCAGTCAAAATTGGGAACAGGTATTACCACATTTTATTGATCCAGAGGTATCTATCGTTTTTAGTCTATCGGTGTCAACAGAAAATGCCGGCTGTGACGGCTGGCCGCGGCGAGGTGTTCCGGGGGTAAATCGAAACTGCGGGTCGTGAGGCTATTCTACTTACGATACGGCAGTCCCCAGGGCGGCCGATGCGAGCCCGTGTTTTTTCTTAATATTCTGAAATGTATAATAAATGTTGGTTATGTCGGTATATATGGCCGGGTCAGGGCGGCCGTTTTCAGGTAGGCAAATACGGCGGGGCCCTCAATGTCTGCTTCCCTGCTGCCGGCGGCAACCGCACGGGCAGCCTGCACCTTCTCTTTGCGCTGCAGTGGTATCCGGGTGTCGATTAATTTCAGGGTTGTGTGCACGCGATCAAAAAGGACCAGCGGGCCGAAGGCCGGATCACCCGCAGACGCAGGTTCCATTTCACCGAAGATGATTTGGTGGGCTACTTTCAGCGGGGCCGGTGGTCGGGCCCAGCCCAGCAGTTCAGCGAACAATTCCAGCGTTTCGGTGACGCCCTCCTGATAACCGTTTTCAAGGGCAGCGGATCCCTGTTTCGCAATATCTTCGATATCTGCGGACGCGTAGGTCAGGTCCAGAGTCGCGATGCAATCTAGCCGAACCGTTTCTACTGAATCACCTTTCTTGCTGGCGACCACATCCTTGTCATTGAGAATTTTAATGATATTTCGTATTTTCACCATCTCCTTGACGACGGGACTTTTACGCATGGCCACATCTTCAGGCGTGGTGGTGTAGATCGGAAAATCATTGTCCAGGACCAGGACGGCAGGGGGGGGCGTCTCGCCGGGGATAAGATAGAGTTCAAGATCTCTTTTGGGCAGTTTTTCATATCCGGCCAGGCCCAGCAGCCGGCGCCCCAGGTCCCGGTCCAGGCGACGGCCGCTGTCCGGTGGTCCCATGGAGGCCGTTACCCGCCTGGCAAGCCGATCGATTTCTATTTTTTTCAACAGGTTTTCCCGGAACGACATAGCTTCCTCCAACCCAGTGAGTTAGGACCTGATAGCTTCTAACATAGCGGGGTTTACCTGTAAACCATTCGTTTTTAAACGGATCTTGACCTTTAACATTTTTTCGGCTATGTAATTGCGCTGGACAATTTTCGTTGGACCGTCTGACGGGGCCCATTCCAGCCGCCGTTCTAACGATTGCTTCTAGGCAACCAGACAAACCTGGCCGCACCTTACCGACCAAACTACTGCGCCGCTACAGCCGCATCATGCTACCTGCTAGCTTCAAACGGGTCGGTAGGCTATTGTATTGCGTTTGGAGAAGGTGAATTGCAGCATGCCACAGGAGGGCGTACCATGGGAGAAAAAGTAACAATCACCTACCAGGACAAAACCATTGATTTGCCGGTAATCTTCGGCTCCGAAGGAGAGGTCGCCGTGGACATCACCCGGTTGCGTGCTGAAACCGGTATCATTACCTTGGACCCCGGATATGCCAACACCGGATCCTGTACCAGTTCCATTACCTTCATGGATGGGGAAAAGGGCATTCTGCGCTATCGGGGAATCCCCGTGGAGGAGTTGGCCAAGCATGCTACCTTCAAGGAGACGGCCTACCTGCTTATCAACGGGGAACCGCCGTGCCAGGCCGAGCTGAACCGTTTTTCCATCCTGCTCAATGACCACAGCCTGGTACATGAGGATATGCAGTCATTCTACCAGAATTTTCCGCGCCAGTCGCATCCCATGGGGATTCTATCGGGTATGGTGAACGCCCTGCGCTTTTTTTACCCTGAGCTGCAAACCCTGGAAGAAGAGATCAATATCACGGTTACCCGGCTGTTGGCCAAGATTCGCACCATGGCCGCCATGTCCTATAAAATATCCCAGGGGCACAAGGTCGTCTATCCCCGGCCCGACCTGGCCTACTGCGCCAACTTTTTGAACATGATGTTCGATTCACCGGTCCGGCCCTACGTGATCGACGAGGACGTGGTCAATGCCTTGCGGGTTTTCTGGATTCTGCACGCCGATCACGAACAGAACTGTTCGACATCCGCGGTTAGGCTGGTGGGCAGCGCCCGTGTGAATCTCTATGCTTCCATTTCGGCTGGGATCAGCGCCCTTTGGGGCCCGCTGCACGGAGGGGCCAACCAGGCCGTTATCGAGATGCTGCGCAGTATTGAATCCGGCGGTTACACCATTGACCAGGCCGTGCGCCGGGCCAAGGATCGCAACGATTCCTTCCGGCTTATGGGATTTGGGCACCGGGTATATAAAACCTATGACCCCCGGGCCAAGATCATGAAGAAGATGTGCGACAAACTGCTGGCCAAATTAAATATCAAAGATCCCCTGCTGGACCTGGCCAAGGAACTGGAAGAGAAGGCGCTGTCCGACGATTACTTCGTCGACCACCACCTCTATCCCAATGTGGATTTTTACAGCGGGATCGTACTGCGGGCGATCGGCATCCCCACCAATATGTTTACGGTCATGTTTGCCATCGGCCGGCTGCCCGGCTGGATTGCACAGTGGAAAGAGAGTGCCGACGATCCCAACTGGCGGATCGCCCGGCCCCGGCAGATTTATACCGGTCCGCCCAAAACCAATTTCGTATCGATCGACCAGCGTTAAGCAATTCCGACGACCGGTGTAAAAAGCAAAGGTCCCGGATGTCGGCCAAGGACTGTCTGACATTCGGGACCTTTTTTATTTTAGAGGCAGCCGGGGTCCGGCTTGTTTATGTTTTTTGGCGCGGCAGAACCAGATTCAGGATCACGCCGAGGATACCGGCCAGGCCGATACCGCCCAGGGTAAATTTACCAAAAGGCAGCACCATTCCGCCGATACCGCACACCAGGATCAGGGCCACGATGGACATATTGCGCGGCTCGGTGAGATCATCCCCCGCTTTGACCAGCGTGTTGAGACCGACCACGGTGATAGCGCCAAACAGCAGCAGCATAATGCCGTCCATGACCGGCACCGGGATGGTTTGCAAGAGTGCGCCGACTTTCCCGATGAAGGCCAGCAGGATGGCGAATATGGCGGCCCAGGTCATGATGGCGGGGTTGAATGCCCGGGTCAGGGTGACCGCACCGGTAACCTCCGAGTAGGTGGTGTTGGGTGGGCCGCCGAGACACGAGGCCAGCGAGGTGGCCAGGCCGTCACCCATCATGGTCCGATGGATGCCCGGTTTTTCGACAAAATCATTGCCGGGCACATTGCCGATGGCGAGAATATCGCCGAAGTGCTCAATGGCCGGGGCGATGGCCACCGGCACGATGAAGAAGATGGCCTGGAGGTTCCATTCCGGGAATACGAAAGCAGGCATGGCAATCCACGGGGCATCTAAAACCGGTTTGAAACTGACCATGGCCGGGCCGGTCCAATTTTTCAGGCTGCCGGGATCGAAGCTGCTCTGGATAGAGGCCGACAGGCCCACCCCGTCCAGAATAAGGGCGGTCAGGTACCCGGCGGCAATGCCGACCAGGATGGGGATCAATTTGAACCAGCCCTTACCGAGCAGGGACGTAATGATGGTTGTCAACAGCGCGACGCCGGCCACGAGCATGGCGGAGGTCTGGGGCACCAGCCAGGCAGCGCCATCGCCGGTGCGGCCCATGGCCATGTGCACGGCTACCGGGGCCAGAACCAGGCCGATGACCATGATGACCGGTCCAACCACAACCGGGGGCAGCAGGCGGTGCAGAAATCCGGGGCCGAAGGTTTTAACACACAGGCTGAGGATGATATACAGGACACCGGCGGCCGCCAGTCCGCACATGGTGCCCGGGATACCCCAGGTGTTTACGCCATAGATGATAGGGGCGATAAACGCGAAGGAGGAGGCCAGGAATATGGGTACCATACGTTTGGTTACGGCTTGAAAGATCAGCGTTCCGGCTCCGGCCGTGAATAGGGCTACGTTTGGGTTCAGGCCTGTGAGCAGGGGAACCAGAACCAGGGCACCGAACGCGACAAAAAGCATCTGGGCGCCGATGATGCTCTCCTTCATGGAAAAACTATACTCCGTGGAATTCTGGGGCATACAACCTCCTTTAATTTACTTGGTACCGAAAATTTTATCCCCGGCGTCACCCAGACCCGGCAGGATATAACCGATATCGTTAAGTTTATCGTCTATCGCCGCAACATAGATCTCTACATCGGGATGGGCGGCTTCCACCTTGGCGACACCTTCGGGGGCCGCTACCAGAAAGAGCCCTTTGATGCGGTTGCAGCCGGATTCCTTGATCAAATCAATGGTGGCGTTCAGCGTCCCGCCGGTGGCCAGCATGGGGTCCACGATAAGGGCGGTCCGCTCGTTCATTTTGCTTGTCATTTTGACATAGTAGCGCACGGGCTCCAGGGTCGCTTCGTTCCGGTAAAGCCCAACCACACTTACCTTGGCGGACGGGATCAAATCCAGGACCCCGTCCATCATGCCCAGCCCGGCGCGCAGGATCGGGATAACGGTAATCTTTTTACCCTTGATCCGTTCAACCTCTACATCACCGGCCCAGCCGGTAATGGTCCTGGGTTCCGTTTCCAGGTCTTTGGTGGCCTCATAGGTCAGAAAACTGGCCAATTCCGAGGCCAGGTCCCGGAAATCTTTGGTGGATATATCATGCTTGCGCATAAGTCCGAGTTTATGTTTGATCAATGGATGGGATACGACTTTTACCGGCACGGGTATCCTCCTTGGATAGGGATTAGAGCCGATTGCCGGCCGGTGCGGGCGGGCCGGTGGCTCACGAAATCGGGTTGTATTGTCTGTAAATATTCCCGGTCAGGGATACGCGGAATGCGTATCATTTGGCAGGCTATACACAAAATAATGGGGTATGTCAAGAAGACAGACCCCATATAATGCGCTTAATCGGATTAACTTATCTGAGTGCCCGGAGAGGCTGTAGAAGCGCCCACGAGCTCGTATAACTGCCCGGAAACAGATATAAATTGAGGGTGGGCGACGAGTCGCTTAGAAATCGCCCAATGGCCTGGCAAACGTAAACTTGGCCGGATCTTTTACTAGAAATTCAGCGGATTCCGAGGCGTTACCTCCGGGAACCGAAAAGATCAAGCCGACCACATACACAACGGACCCGAGAACAGTTGAAACTATCCCTAAAGGGCGCAGTACAACCAGATCGGCGGCCATGCCTTCGGCGGTTTTCTCCTGAACTTCCACCGGGTTTTCAGCCAGTACCGGCGACACCACCGGTATCAGCAGCAGGCAGATGGCCAAGACGCTGCAGAGCATTTTAGATTTATGAGCGCGCATGAGACCTCCTTGGAAACTTGTTTACCGATTCAGGGTTGGACGGTTAGGCTAATCAGAATAAAAAAGAAATTGCAAACCACCCTGTCTCTGGTATTGATAGTGCGTCGCCTACAGCCGGTTGCACGCGCACTGTGGGGCCCGGCGGTGGGCCAATCTCCAAAAAACCGAATCTTGACAGACAGTTTGCGTCCTTAAAAATAAGATAATCGCTGCCGGCTGTCAAGCGAAAAGGTGTCTGGCGCGGTTATGCAGGCCCTTTGAGGCACCATTTTCAGAGGGGTTTACAATCACAGGGCTTGTGAAGGTCGATGATCAGACTAAAAACTGAGACAGTCCCACAAGGTAGTTTAGAGGCCCCATGGTTAACCACCAAATGACCCAACAGTCGCGCTATATAGCGGTCGCCGTCACTTTGCCGTTGAATCCGGTGTACACCTACAGTGTGCCGGATAACCTGGGGGACCTGGTGTCGGCCGGCAAGCGTGTGCTGGTCCCCTTTGGTAACCGGCGGATCACGGGGTATGTGTGCGGGCCCGGGCAGCCGGATGAAACGTATACCGTTAAACCAATCCTGGATGTTCTCGATGAAGAGCCCCTATTTCCCGAAAGCATGCTGCCCTTTTTCACCTGGACGGCCGAGTACTATGTCTACCCCCTGGGAGAAGTGATCAAGACGGCCTTGCCCGGTGGATTGACCATCTACGACGTAGCCGCTTTTGCCATTACCGACCTCGGGTGCGCGGCCTTGGAACAGGTGGCTGCCACACAGGTGCAGCAGCGAATACTGGCCGCTTTGAAAACCGAACCCCGTACCTATTCGGCCCTTGTGAAATGCCTGGATCCGGCCGTGCCCGGCCGGGATCTAAAAGAGGTGCTGAAAAAGGAGTGGGTTGTCCGGAGCCGGATATTAAAAGGCGGGCGAACCCGCACCAAGCTGGAACGGTATATTCTCCCGGTTGACGCGCCCTCGGCAGCAGGACGCCTATCAGCAAGCCGCGAGAGCATACTGGCGGCTTTAAACCAGCACGGCGCTCAGCCGTTGAGCACCCTGAAAGGTATCGTCCCCACAGCCCCGCGCCTGGTAAACGCCATGGCCGCTGACGGACAGGTGCGGATCGAACACCGGCCGGTGTACCGTGATCCTTTGGGGCAGAAAATCCTGGATGATCCCGCCCACCAGCTGAACGCGGAGCAGCTGCAGGTGATCGACAAGGTAGACCGCCAATTGGGAAACGGCTTTTCAGCGTTTCTCCTGGCGGGCGTGACCGGCAGTGGCAAGACCGAAGTCTACCAGCAGTTGGCCCGCAAGGTGTTGAATCAGGGAAAATCCGTCCTGGTCCTGGTTCCGGAAATTGCCCTGATTTCACAGATGGAACGCCGGTTTCGAGCGCGCTTCGGAGAATGCGTGGCTGTCCTGCACAGTGGCCTTTCGGCCGGTGAACGCTACGATCAATGGCGGCGTATATGTCGGGGCGAAGCGTCCATTGCCATCGGGGCCCGCTCAGCGGTGTTTGCACCGTTTGCATCACTCGGTCTGGTCGTTGTCGACGAAGAGCACGACGCTTCCTATAAACAAGAGGGCGGATTGCGCTATAATGCCAGAGACCTGGCGGTGGTGAGGGCCCGGGGTAGTGACTGCCCCGTTTTACTCGGGTCTGCGACGCCATCGATCCAGTCCTGGTACAATGCCTCGATCGGGAAATTTACCGGGCTTGAACTCACCGAGCGGGTTGCCCGGCGGCCGATGCCCGAAATTACCACCGTTGATTTGCGCGAGGCCCGCCATGAAAGGGGTGTACAGCGCTTTTTGACCCCGGCCCTCAAAAAGGCCATGGCCGCGACGCTGGAGCGGGGCGAGCAGGTCCTCCTGTTTCTCAACCGCCGCGGGTTCGCCAGCTATCCGGTCTGCGGTGAATGCGGCGAAGCGGTGAAATGCCGGCACTGTGACATTACCCTGACCCTGCACCAGGCGGCGAACGCCTACCGCTGCCACTACTGCGGGTTCAGCCTGGCCGCCACCTCGCCTTGCCAGGCGTGCGAATCCGACCGGATTGTTCGTCTG
The DNA here is from genome assembly GCA_905176665.1 of Olavius algarvensis Delta 4 endosymbiont. Lineage (GTDB taxonomy): Bacteria > Desulfobacterota > Desulfobacteria > Desulfobacterales > CAJINA01 > CAJINA01. Next base: position 235,190 of record CAJINA010000005.1, read on the forward strand.
GGGGTCGGCACCGAACGGGTCGAAGAAGCCGTGGCGGCTTTGTTTCCCGAGGCGGTGGTGGCCCGGATGGACCGGGATACCACCACCCGTAAAGGGTCGCTTGTCAGGCTGCTCAAGAAATTGCATCAAGGCCGGATCGATATCCTGGTAGGCACCCAAATGGTGGCCAAAGGGCACGATTTCCCCAACATTACCCTGGTGGGCATTCTGTGCGCGGATCTGTCCCTCAGTTTTCCCGATTTTCGCAGCGGCGCCCGGACCTTCCAGTTGCTGGCCCAGGTGGCCGGTCGGGCCGGTCGGGGGGCGCGGCCCGGCAAAGTGATTTTGCAAACCTATAATCCCGAGCATTTTAGCATTACGGCCGCCCGCGCCCAGGATTTCAAGTCCTTTTATAAACGTGAGATCGCTTTTCGCCAGTCGCTGGGGTATCCGCCGTTTACGCGATTCGTGCAGTTTAAGATATCAGGCCAGGTCCCCGAACGGGTACGCCAACAGGCGCAGGCCCTGGGTGAAGCCTGCCGGCGTTTGATAGTCAACCGCCGGGAATATCGCGAGGCCGTGGAAGTTTTGGGACCGATCGAATCACCCATGACCCGGGTAGCGGGCCGGTATCGCTGGCAGATTCTGGTGAAATGCGGGTCGGCCGGGGTTCTGCACCGGATGGTTGGGGATTTACGATCCGAACAGATGCAATTGTTTTCAAGTCGCGATGTGCGCATTGCGATTGACGTGGATCCGTTGTTTCTGATGTAGTCACCATTTGCAGATGATAGAAAACGTGAAAAGCATGTTTTTTGCTTGTCGTTGACCTGCAAAGGGAAACCTGTTAAGCGCAGGGCGACGATATTGTCGGTCGGGAAATTGCAAATGTATCCGGCATGCTTTATGTTTGGCATGCAAACCCCGGTAGCATCCGGGCGAGGATGCGGGAATATTGAGGAGAACGTAAAATGAAGGTTCGATTGATAATATGCTTGCTGTTGGGAGCGCTCGTCCTGGGCGGGCCCCCGGCCGGTGCGGCCGATACGGCCCAAAAGACCGGTGCACCCAATGCGGTTTTCACCCACACCACCTATAATTTTCCTACCGTGGTCGATGGCGTTACCATTGTACATGAATTCCCGGTCAAAAACTTTGGGACAGTGGACCTGCGGATCCACAAGATCAAGACCGGCTGAGGGTGCGCCGCTGTCGATTATCCTCGGCAGATCCCTCCCGGTGGCGAGGGTAAAATCAAGATTAAAGTGTACACGAGTGGTTACGGCATTGAGCAAGACCCAAGCAAGGATCGGGGGTATGCACTGGTCAAGACAGCCCAAGTCTACATGAATGACCCCAAGCGTCCCCGGGTCGATCTGACCGTTCGCGGCAAAGTTAAGATGTTCGCCCACTTTTCTTCCCGGGACATTATCCTGCGGGGGAAGGCCGGTGAAAAAATCGTTTCCGAACTGGTCATCAACCAGCGCCCGGAACATCAATTCAAAGTGCTCAACATTACCGCCCGTAACGGACGTGACATCAAATATCAGCTGGAAACAATGTTACGGACAAAGCCTCCCGTGTATGTTCTCACGGTTGAAAACAAGAAAACCACGCCGGGAAATTATTATGACACAATTTACCTCATGACCGACAGCGCCATCCATCCCAAGATTCAAGTCATCGTAAGAGGTTATATTCTGACGCCGCCGCCAAGCTGAAAGCAGGGAAAAGATGCTGAAAGTGATCGCCTTTGACTGCGACGGGGTCATGTTCGACACCCGGGAAGCCAACCGCGAATATTACAACCAACTGCTGGCCCACTTCGAGCGGCCGCCCATGGATGATGCCCAGATGGCATATGTGCACATCAATACCGTGGATAAGTCGGTGGCCCGTTTGTTCGAGCCGGCGGCCATTGCGGCGGTAAATGAGTACCGCCGGGCCATGGGTTATCTGCGGTTTATCCGCTACATGGAGATTGAGCCGGATTTGAAAGCGCTGTTGCAGGGCCTGCGCCGGACATACAAAACAGCGGTGGCCACCAACCGCACCGATACCATGGACCGGGTCCTGGATGAGTTCGACCTTACCGACCAGTTCGACCTGGTGGTGACCGCGCTGGACGTACCCAACCCCAAGCCCGCCCCGGATTGTCTCGACAAAGTGGCCCGCACTTTCCAGGCCGCTCCCGCCGAAGTGATGTACATCGGCGATTCGATTCTGGACCAGCAGGCGGCCCAGGCCGCCGGAACACAATTCGTCGCCTTCGACAATCCCGCGCTCACCGCCGACCAGCACATCACCAGCCTCAAAGAACTCTTCTATCTCATTCAATGAAAAAAGATCTGGAAAATGGTTTCAATAAGCATAGAGGCCATTGGAAAATGCTCAATTTTGATTCAGATCAAGGCGGGCGAAATCTATAAACCGGAGGAATACGAGGGTGTATTTCGAGGATTTATCGATGAGCCCAACGCGGATATGGAGCAAAAGGGAGTATTTTCCAATGGCCTCTACTGGTTGCCCAGGCCATTTTGATTCCCACAATCCGGACAATCCCAGGCAATCCCGTTACAGGACATGCCCCAGAAGTTTTCATACATGCAGTCCTGGCAGATGCTGAAGCCGCAGCGGCACTGCCAGTAAAAATGGGAGTTTTGGCCACAGCAATGGCAGTTGGTGGCTCGGCGGGTTTTCTTCTTTTCCCGGTAGGCTGATTTACGCGATGAGTTTGGCATGGTCGATCTTAATGCAGCGGTTCATGATCACATCGACGCCGGCCTCGAGCAGTATTTCAGCGGCAGTGTTGTTTTCGACCCCAAGCTGCATCCAGAACAATTTTGGCTTAATTTTGACAGCGTCTTCTGCCAGCGGCAGAATCCGGGCCGGATTGATAAATGCATCCACAATGTCAATCGGTGGGGGTACTTCCAGCAGGGATGGATAGGCTTTTTCACCGATGACCTCCGCCAGGGCGGGACGGACCGGAATAACGGTATAGCCGTGTTTTTTTAGATAGAGACCCACCCTGTGAGAATCCCGTTGCGGTTTCGGGCTTAGACCCAGAACGGCAATCCGTTGCGATTGTTCCAGGTGGGCTTTGATGTCATCTTCTAAAACAAGTATTCTGCCTTTGGCCATAGTGTGCTATCTCCATCATGAGCCGCTATAAGCTGTTTATGGCGAGACACTAGCGCATGAATCGAGGGTTGTCAACCGAGCACAACACAAGTCGCAATGGGCGCATGGCCGCCGGAAGAGCAAGCAGGGGAACTGACATGGACACCAAAAAGACCGTATATCTTATTGACGGGAGCGCCTACATATACCGGGCCTACCACGCCATCCGGAACCTTTCCAGTTCAAAGGGGATGCCCACCAATGCCGTGTTCGGTTTTGCGCGCATGCTCATCAAGCTGATGGAGGATAAAAATCCCGAGTACCTGGCGATCTGTTTCGACATGAAAGGCCCCACCTTCCGCCACGACATATACCCGGAATACAAGGCCAACCGGCCCCCCATGCCCGAGGATATGGTACTCCAGCTCCCCTGGATCAGGAAGGTCGTGGACGGGTTCCAGATTCCGGCCCTCGAAGTGGCCGGCTATGAGGCCGATGATCTGATCGGCACCCTGGCGCGCCAGGCCGGCAAGGCCGGCTTCGACGTGGTCATGGTGACCGGGGACAAGGATTTCATGCAGTTGGTGACCCCCACCCATGCCATCTGGGATCCCATGAAAGACCAGATCATCGATGTCGATTTTATCGCGGAGAAACATGGGGTCACCCCCGAACAGATGATCCAGGTGATGGGCCTTTCCGGGGATACGGCCGACAATATTCCCGGCGTCCCCGGGGTGGGACCCAAAACGGCCATCAACCTCATCAAAGCGTATGGTACCATCGACGAACTTTACACTCAGATCGATTCCGTGACCAAAAAGAAACTGCACGAGAACCTGGTAACCTTCCGGGAACAGGCCCTGCTGAGCCGCGACCTGGTTACGATCAATACGGCTGCGCCCGTGATGTTCGATCCCCTGGCCCTGGCCGCCAGTCCCCCGGACGACGATCACCTGGCCGAACTTTTCAAGGAGCTGGAATTCAGACAGCTGCATAAACTCTACCGGGGAAAACGGGAACAGGCTGCCAAGAATTATCAGGCCATCGTCGATGAGCAGGCTCTGGACGAACTTGTTGCTCAGCTGCTGGACTCGGATCTTATCGCGGTGGACACGGAAACCACCGCCCTGAATCCCATGCTGGCCGACCTGGTGGGGCTCTCCTTTTCCACCGGTGATCATTCCGGGGTATACATTCCCTGCGGGCACGACCCGCAAGTCGTACCCCAACAGGTAGCGCGCGACACGGTCCTGGCAAAGCTCAAGCCGGTACTGGAAAACCCGGCCCTTAAAAAGATCGGGCAGAACATCAAGTATGACTGGATCGTGCTGGCCCGGCACGGTGTCAATTTGCAGGGAGTCTTTGCCGACACCATGTTGATGTCCTACCTGCTGGACCCCTCCAAGCGGGCTCACAACCTCGATCGCATCGCCGAGGATTTCCTGGATCACCAGACGATTTCCTATGCAGAAGTGGCCGGCAAGGGCAAAAAGGCGGTCACGTTCGACCAGGTGCCGCTGGATACAGCTACCCCTTATGCCTGCGAAGATGCCGACATTACCCGCCTGGCCTATAAAAAACTTGCCAAGCAGATGAAGTCTTTGGAGCTCGTGGATCTCCTGGAAAAAGTGGAGATGCCGCTTCTGCCGGTGCTGCTGCGCATGGAAATGAGCGGCATCCGCGTGGATGCGGAGCGCTTGAAGGCCCTTTCCGACGCATTTGCAGATGAATTGGTCGGGATCGAGCAGGACATCTACGACCTGGCCGGGGAAATTTTCAATATCAAGTCTTCCCAGCAGCTCGGCCGGATTCTCTTCGAGAAACTGGAACTGCCGGTGGTGAAAAAAACCCGCAAAACCAAGGGCTATTCAACGGATGTGAAAGTCCTGACGACCCTGGCGGAACAGCACGAACTGCCCGCCCTGGTGCTGCGGCACCGTACCCTGGCCAAACTCAAATCCACCTATACAGATGCCCTTTTCGAGCTGGTGAATCCCAATACCGGCCGGATCCACACATCCTTCAACCAGACCGTGGCGGCCACCGGCCGGCTGAGCAGCTCCGACCCCAATCTCCAGAACATCCCGATCCGTACCGAGGAAGGCCGCCGGATCCGGGAGGCGTTCGTGCCCCGCGAGGGCTGGACGCTGGTGTCGGCCGATTACAGCCAGATTGAACTGCGCCTGCTGGCCCACTGCTCGGGCGACCCGATCCTGATCCAGGCCTTTGCCGATGGAGAAGACATCCATGCCCGGACTGCCGCGGAAGTCTTCCAGACCCTGCCGGGGTTTGTCGACGACGACCTGCGCCGCCAGGCCAAGGTGATCAATTTTGGGATTATCTACGGGATGAGCCCCTTCGGCCTGTCCCAGGCCCTCAAAATCAGCCAGAAGATGGCCAAGAACTATATCGACAGCTATTTCGAGCGCTACCAGGGCGTCAAACGCTTTATTGAAGAAACGATCGCCCAGGCGCGCGAAGACAAGCAGATCAGCACCCTGCTGGGCCGTATCCGCCCCCTGCCCGATATCGTCAGCCCCAACCGCAACGTACGCCAGTTTGCCGAGCGCACGGCCGTAAACACCCCCATCCAGGGTACCGCCGCCGACCTGATCAAGCTGGCCATGATCAATGTGGATGCCGCCCTGGCGCGTGAGAAGATGGAGACCACCCTGCTGTTGTCTGTGCACGACGAAATCGTGTTCGAGAGCCCGCCGGATGAGTTGGAGGCCGCTACGGAACTGGTAGCGTCGCTCATGGAATCGGTGTGGGATCTGGATGTGGCGCTGAAAGTGAATGCGGCGAGTGGGCAGAGCTGGGCCGAAGCCCACTGAGTTTGCCGCGCTAAGCGGCATCTTTTGGCCCGGGGACTGCGTTCTCGCTTCTGTGCAATCCTCGACGTAGAAGGACTACGCCTCCGGCTGCACAGAATGCTGTGGCCTTGCCCCGAACCAAAAGCTACCGCTTAGCGCGACCCCCGGCGGGTGCGAAGAGTGCATCTTTTGGCAGGGGGCATCTTCCCGGCGGGATGCCGCTCCCACTAAGACCTTGGCGCATAAAAAATGAAACCGCCGGGAAGAGCAGTCCAGACTTTTTCCCGGCGGTCCCGTTTTTAAATACTGTTGTTTCTTTGCTCTACAGAACCAGGTCGAACGCGAACTTGGCCACGCTCATGAAATCGAACTTGGCCGGGTCGGTCTCACCGGCGGCCAACCGGGCGTGCGCCTTGCTCCAGAGGAGGACGGCCACTTTGGCTCTCTGCAAGGCGCGGTCACTGCCATCGGTCAGCGCTTCCAGTTCCTGCAGCACCTTGCGGAACTGGTCGATGTCCCCGGCGATAAAGCGTTTGTGTTTGTCGATGAGTTCCAGGCGCTTGGTAAGAATTATGATGGGATGTTCATTGCGATACAGGTCTGAGTCTTTTTTCAGTGCATCACTCAGCTGAGCATCAGCCGCGGCTGCCTCTTCAAGAGCACTGCCATCACCTTTTTCCAAGGCATCAACCATCAGGTTGATCAGCTTGAAATTATGCCGCTGCCTGCGTTTTAAAGTTTCATTATACGTGATTACATCCAGGTAATCACCCTCGATCTTTTTTTCGACCTCTCTTTCTACTTTCACCCGGTTTTTCTTAAGTTCATCCACCCGGTTGCGGAGGAAGTCGGCGGCCCCCATCACCAGGGGGCTGGGCGGTTTGCAGGGCGGCCAGCAGGTTCGGCTGCTGGCGAATCTGTTCCAGTATTCTATCAATATCTTCATCGGCGTACTGGAATTTTAATTCGGAATTTCCTTTTTCCAGCGGCCGCACCACATCGACAAAGTCAGCCAGGGCCTTTGCCCGCTTGGGACCGTCCAGGTTGGATCTGGCCAGGCTGATCACCCGGCCGGAGTAAGCAATGATCCGGGCCAGGTTGCGTTTAAACTCATCCATGGATTCGATAAATTCCGCGGCTTCCGGACCATCGAGGTACTGGCGGGTATAAACCGGGCGCTCACCTGATAAGCCGAACTGGATATCGGCCACAAGTTTCACCAGGTGCTCGGCAAACGGGGCCATGTTGAGCCGAGTTGTGGAAGTCACCGTCTGTTTGGCCTGGGTGCTCCATTCGTCGGCAACCTGGGTAGTGGTGCTTTGCATGCCGGCGCAGCCAAATGTGACCAGCAGGGGCGCAACAAACAGAATTGCAACCGGACGGATAAGGCGTTTTCGGTTCGGTTTGTTCGCGTTCATGTTTGCCTCCTTGGTATCGTCATTTCAATTTAGACATATGCAGCCGGGCAGATAGCCACTTTCCATGCAGGCAGAAGGGCGGGCGTATCTCTCAGGCTGATTTGGATATTGAATTGCTGATAAAATCGTTCACGTAGTGATGACACTTCCAAGTTAGTCCGGATTGACTTGGAATTGCAAGCCTATAGTGCCGGGCGTTACTTCAATTTGCCTTAAGTCGGGGCTATATTTTTCTGTAATTTTTCAATTTCTTTCTGGCGTTTGATGTAATGTTCAAATTGGAGCTGGTAGGCCACGTAGTATTTATTGATGTTGGCCACGTAGTGGACGGTCTCGCGACCGATCACCTTGGCGGCGATATTCTCTACGTGAAAGAACCACCGGTTGGGATCGAAGCCCTCCTTGGCGGCCTGGCGACGTATGCGATTGATCTTGGCCGGGCCGGCATTGTAGGCGGCCCACGAAAAATAGACCTGGTTCGCGGGAGTAATAGCCGGATCACTGAAGTAGCGCTTGCGTACAAAATGCAGGTATTTGACACCGGCGTGGATGTTGTTTTCAAGTTTAGCGATGTCTTTCACGTTGATCTTTTTATCGGCCGCGGTGCTGGGCAGGACCTGCATGATGCCCAGGGCGCCGGTGGGACTGCGTTTGCTGTTGTCCAACCCGGATTCCTGATAGGCCTGGGCCGCAACCGCGAGCGAATCGAAGTCATAGCGGTCGGCGTACTTTTTAAACAGTTCCAGCAGGCCGAGGAGTTTTTTGCGTTCCTTGTCCACCAATGGGTTGCGGATGCCGGATGCGTTCAGATAGTAGCGGTTATAAAGAATGTTGCCCAGCAAGGACCCTTTCTTGTGCCGGGCCAAAAATTTGTTCAGGTGCTTGCGCAGTTGCGGGTTTTCCTTGCGCACCGCCCAGGCGATATGCCCCCCGGAGTTAATGACCAGGTCCTCGCGTACGACGATATCCGGCAGGGCCTGCTGCCAGGCGTGTGCGATGTGGTGGTCGACCACGGTGATGGGAATGACGCCCGCATTGACGAGCTCGAGGATATCTTCCGTGACGATGTATTGCTGGGCCTGTTCAATTTGGATCGGCTTGAGTTTACGGCCCTTAAATCTGGCATTGAGCTGTTCCAGGTGGGTCGCGTAGCTGCTGTTTTTGCGGATATAGACCATTTTGTCGGAGAGTTCTTCAACCTTGTGTAGTGATTTGACCGCACGGTGATGCACGACCACCTCGTTCACATCCGGGATGTAAGGTGACGTGAAGGCCACCTGCTTTTTCCTTTCGGCGGTAATGGTCAGACCGGCAGCCGCCACGTCACCCTTGCCGGCCGCCAACGCAGACAGCAGCTTGTCAAAAGGCATCGGAACGAAAATGAGCTTGACTTTTTTATAGTGTTTGACCCCTTTGTTGAGTTCTTTTTCATAGGCCTTCAGTAGCTCATACTCAAATCCCCGGGCCCGGCCGCGGTCATGGAAAAACCGCGTCCGGCTGTAGTTCACCAGCACGCGGATCAAACGGCGCTGCTCCATTTGATCAAAGTCGCCTTTAAAGGGCGTCTTTACCAGCTTGATCAGAACCTCCTCGTTGTCATCCGGGGGTGGCGTTGTTTGAGCGACTGAAGGGCGACTGACAGCAAGGACCACCAACAAGCTGAAGATAACTGTTAAGTAGAATTTCCATCTCTGCATGGTCGGGTTCTCCGGTGGGCAATACGTTCACAAGCTTGGTAATAGTAATAATTTGTATATGGGTTGGCAAGGGTTGTTCGCAACTATATGCTGGACGGCCGGTTACTGCCAGGTTTCTTTTCCGTGGTTGTGAATCGGTAATATGCCCCCTACTTGACTAATTTGTGAGAATATCTTTAAATTGCAGTTGAATCTACGATACTCACCAACGAAAACCAGCGCAGACGGCTTCGCGAATTCACTGCCCGGGGGCAGTGTCCCTTTTAACGACAGGAGGCGGCTTTGTTTTCAGAAAAAGAAATTCTCGAAATCGCCATTCGCATGGAAAAGAACGGCGAAAATGAATACCGTAGGGCGGCCGGCGAGGTCTCCGACGAAACACTCATCGCCTCTCTGGAGTGGATGGCGGAAGAAGAGCGCGATCACGGCAGATTCTTTTCCGGTTTACTGGATGAACTGGAGGTCCGTGCGAAAAGCCACTTTGGCGAAGAGCTGGATGCGGCCTTTTTAAAAGATCTCATCGGTGGCGGCACGCTTTCCCTGAAAACGGTTGATTTTGCTGAGGTTGAGAGTGTCACCGAGTTGTTGAGCATTTACATAGGATTTGAGGAGGACAGCATCCTTTTTTACGAGATGATTACACCGATGATTGATAACCTGGATACCCGGTTCCAGGTTGAGCGCATCGTTGCGGAAGAAAGAGGTCATATCAAGCGATTAAAAGAACTTGCCTATGCTTGAATGCAGCTGCATGCGAGACAGGCCCCGACGACGGAACCAATACGGCACGGACCCCGAGGTGACCCATGGCTGAGACGGATGCATCCGGTGCGGCAGAAACGATTGAACGGATTGTAAACAACATCGGGAAGGTGATGCGCGGGCAGGCGGCGGCCCTGCGCAAACTGATGGCGGCTTTTTTCAGCGGCGGCCATATTTTGCTTGAGGATACGCCCGGTACCGGGAAGACCACCCTGGCCAAGGCCCTGACCCGTTCCATCGATGTACGCTTCCGGCGCATCCAGTTCACCCCGGACCTGCTGCCGTCCGACATCCTCGGGGTGTCCATTTACGACGAAAAAGACAAACAGTTCCACTTTCACGAAGGACCGATATTCAGCAATATCCTCCTGGCGGACGAAATCAACCGGGCCTCGCCGCGGACGCAGTCCGCACTGCTGGAGGCCATGGCCGAAAACCAGGTCAGCGTGGACGGCAAGGTGCGTCTTCTGGAGGACCTGTTTTTTGTTGTTGCCACCCAGAATCCCATCGAGTCGAGCGGTACCTATCCCTTGCCCGAGGCCCAGATGGATCGTTTCGCCCTCCAGTTCAACCTCGGGTATGTGTCGTCGGAAGAGGAAGTCGCCATCCTGGCCGATCAGGTCAAACAGCACCCGCTGGAGACGATCGGGCCCTGCGTGACCCGGGCTGAAGTTCTGGCCCTCAAAGCCCGGGCGGCTGATATACGCATCAGCGCTGAACTCAAGCGCTATATTGTTGACATTATCACTGCTACCCGAAGTGCCCAGGGGGTGGCGCTCGGGGCCAGTCCCCGCGCTTCCCTGGCCCTCATGAAGACCGCCAAGGCCCTCGCAATAATGGATGGCCATGAATTTGTGATTCCGGAACATATCCGTGAAATCGCCGTCCCGGTGGTGGCCCATCGACTGGTGTTGGATGCCCAGGCCCGGTTCGCCGGCCGCACAACCCGTGATGTGGTAGAGGAAATTCTGCAGACCATCCCTGTCCCGGCTTGATAAGGAAGAACAGATAGGCTGCATCTATTCATCGCCGTGATCGATAGGGTACTCGGGTCCGTCGACATCACTTCATGGGTTTAGAAAAGAACCCCGGGTTCGAGGAATTTAGGTTGTCATGCTGGCGAGAGCCGTCATTCGCCGGTACGACGGGATGCGATGAAAAACTCTCCAACTCCGCAGGTAATCAAATCAGCGGCTTTTTGTCGCCATACCAGGCAGGTATCCTTTGACTGATTATCGACGCCGAGCCATGCGCAAAATCTATCGATTGCTGGGGGGCATCGAATTCTGGGTTCTCCGGCGGTTCACACCGGCCGGTAAACTGGTGATGGCGGCGATAGTGATGTCGGCCGTGGTCGGTGTCGACACCAAGCAGAGCATGGCCTACCAGGTCTTCACTTTTACGACCTGCCTCCTGGCCGCCTCCCTGGTGTGGGCGCTCTTTTTCAAAGCCCGGGTGAAGGCAACCCGGGTGCTGCCGCGATTTTGCACCGCCGGGACGACCCTGCAGTACCGCATTGCGGTAGAAAATGAATCCCCCGATCTGCTAAAAGGCCTGGAGATCATCGAAGATTTTTTTGAGATTCAATTTCTTCCCGGCCAGGATGAGCTGGAGGCGGATAGGCGGGGGGGCGGCAACAATGGCCATCCCGGGCCATCGAGCCGTCGTTTTTTGTCCCGGTATGCCCGGCGCGGGAAATTTACCCTGGCACCCCTGCCGGATCTTGAGCCCGGCAGCCATGCCGAAGTCCGCCTGGAAATTAAACCCCGCCGGCGGGGCCGCCTCTATTTCAGGACCCTCCAGGTGGCCTGTCCGGATCCGCTGGGTCTCTTTCGGGCCATCATCTCTTTGCCGGTCGAACAATCTCTGCTTGTCCTGCCCCGGCGCTACCAGGTGCCCGATCTCAGCCTGGCCGGCACGCGTAAATACCAGTCCGGGGGCGTGGCCCTGGCTTCTTCCATCGGTGACTCCGGTGAATTCATCGGCCTGCGGGAATATCGGCCGGGTGATCCCCTGCGGCGGATCCACTGGAAAAGCTGGGCCAAGGTGGGCAAACCCATCGTGAAAGAATATCAGGATGAGTTTTTCGTGCGGCATGCCCTGGTCCTGGACACCTTCCTGGCTGCCGATACCAGCCGGGCCTTTGAAGAAGCGGTCTCCCTGGCCGCCTCGTTTGCCTGTGCGGTGGATACCCAGGAATCCCTCCTGGACCTGATGTTCGTGGGGGTGCAGTCCTATTGTTTCACCTCCGGACGGGGCGTGGACCACATCGATCGCATGCTGGAGATCCTGGCATCGGTACGCACCTGCCGGGTGAAGCCCTTTGCAGAGCTGCCGGCCATGGTCCTCGAAAAAACGCCGGCCCTGAGCAGCTGCATCTGTATTCTTCTAGCCTGGGATGCGCAACGCAAAGCCTTTGTGGAGCGGCTGCAGTCGATCGGGGTGCCGGTCATGGCGCTGGTGGTGACCGGGGAAGCGGAAGCATTACCTGAAATTGAAACGACGGTACCGATCGTGTACCGGCTGCAGGCCGGCCACATCCTGGAAGGGCTGGGCCAACTATGAAAACGCCGCCCTTGCTGCTCGCCGCGGCCATCGGATTTTGGGGATGGCAAAGCAACCAGGTGATGGTTGCAGCCCTGCTGGCCTTGGCGCTGGAGAGCCCGCGCGTGATTCCGTCGCGCCGTGCTTTTACCCAGAAGAGCCTCAACCGGGTATCCGACCTGTGTGCCTTGATCTGCCTGCTGATGGCGGTATATTTCTTCGTGGCCCATCGATCCGCGCGGGCGATTTTCCTGACAGTGCAGTGGCTGCCGGTGGCGTTTGCCCCCCTGGCGCTGATCCAGGGGTACCATCCTGCGGACCGGCTCAACGTGAGCGGCTTTTTCATGGTTATCCGCCGGAAATATCCCGACGGGAGGCCTTCAGGGCCTTTTGTGAATTTCAGTTACCCTTACCTGGCCCTCTGTATTCTGGGTGCCAGTACAGCTAATATTTCCAATCAGACCTTTTACGCCGGCCTGGTCCTGCTATCCGGGGCAGCCCTGTGGGGGGCACGGGCGGACCGGTTTACACACTATGTCTGGGGGGCGGCCCTGGTGGCCGCCCTATTTGCCGGCTATGTCGGGCATATCGGGTTGCACCGGCTGCAACTTCTGATCGAGGACAAGGGCATGGAGTGGTTCATGGATGCCATCCGCGAGGAGCGCGATCCATTTCGCAGTACCACTGCCTTTGGAGAGGTCGGCGTTCTCAAACAGTCCAATCGAATCCTTTACCGGGTCAAACGCACGCGCGGGGTGGCGGTACCGCTGCTTTTGCGGGGGGCGGCCTTCAACACGTATCGCAATGCCGTCTGGTATGCCCGCAAGGCACCTTTCAAGCAGACCTTGCAGCCGGGCATAAGCGGAGGTACCTGGCAGCTATCGGATGAGCACGCCTGCGATCGCACCATCTATGTGGCCGGCCGATTAAAAAAGGGGCGCGGGATCCTGCCGTTGCCGACTGGGGCGGCACGCTTAGATGATTTACCGGCCGCGGGAGCCGCCCGTAACCGCTTGGGGGTCGTACGCGTGGATGGCGGCCCCGATCTGCTGAACTATGCCGTTTGCTATACACCCGGGGAATCAAGCGATGGACTCCCGGATAAAGATGATCTGCAAATACCGGCGGCCGAGCAAAAAGCGGTCGGCGAGATAATTGCCGCATGGGGCTTGTCCGGGCAATCACCGCCGGCTGCGGCCCGCATCATTAGAGAACAGTTTGCGACAGAGTTCGGATATACACTTGACCTGTCGGGGCACCCAGTGGGCAAAACACCGATTGCGGCCTTCCTGACCCAAACCCGGGCCGGCCATTGTGAATATTTCGGGACCGCCACGGTATTCATATTAAGAGCCCTGGGTATCCCGGCCCGGTATGTGAGCGGCTACGCGGTCCAGGAAATGGATCCGTGGAGCCGTGACCTGGTGGTCAGGTCCCGGCATGCCCATGCCTGGGCCCAGGCTCATATTGACGGCCGCTGGGTAAACCTCGACACAACCCCTTCAACCTGGGTGGAATTCGAGTCGGCCCGGGCCGGATTATGGCAGCCGGTTACGGATCTGTGGGCCTGGGTACAATACCGGTTTACAAAGTGGCTCAAGGCGGACAAGGACCCCTCCGGCGACTTCGAGCGCTACCTGATCTGGCCGATTGTGGCGGTTCTGGTGGTTCTCGGTGGGCCGTACCTGCGCCGCAAGCGGGTTCAAACGGACAAGGCGACCGGGGGCGGACCTGGGCCAACCGAGCGGCTTCCCGGTGATGATTCCCCTTTTTACCTGGTGCAGACACGTATTCAGAGCTGGGGGTTCAGCCGGGCGCGTCCGGAACCGTTTACCGACTTTATCGCCCGGGTAGGTCGGGGCCGGCCTGAAAAAAAAGCTGCGCTGGACAAACTGGAGGGGCTGCTGGTCCGGCATTACCGGTACCGGTTTGATCCGCAAGAAGCGCACAAGGCTGATACGGAAGATTTAAGGCAGGGGGTCATGGACTGGCTGGACGAAACGCAGGTTCAAGAAAGAGCCAAACCCTGACAAGAATAGAATCTATCTTAAAAACGGACCTTGAACCAAAATCCTATTTTTGAGATAGCCTATAGTGTTGCGTCTCATATGTCTCTTATTTAATAACACTGCCGCAACAATGCTTTAAGGTGAGGAAAAATCCGAAATTCGAATTTCGGAATGTTCTCAAGGCAAACGCCGCAAACTCGAGACAAAAGGGCAAATCATAATGAACGAAAGAAACAAACAAAACCTTTCATTTCAAACTGCTATGATCTGTTTTTGTCATTTGATTTTTTGAATTTTGAATTTGTTTCGAATTTGCGGCGTTTACCTTGAGAACATTCCGTGCTTCGTATTTCGAAATTAGTCACCGCATTAACTCGATATGGAGCAGGCCGAATTTATTCGCCTTATTTGTGGGACACAACACTATTCGTGGCATTAGCGTTTCATGTGGGGCAGACAATTTTAAAAGCCCTGGTGGCGGTGATTTAAGGAGGAGGCATGTTGAACATAGGCATTATGGTAGCGGGTGGCTTGCTACTGCTGGGACTGCTGTTTGCTGAGAAAAAGGATAGCCTGAAGGGCAAACTACTGACCAAGCCGCTCGCTTCACTTGGTTTCATCCTGCTGGCTGTTGTCCAGCCGCATACGGTCCCGGAATACTCCTACTGGCTGCTGGCGGGGCTAATCTTATGCCTGGGCGGCGACGTGTTCCTCGCGCTGCCTCAAAAGCCGATGTTTCTGGTGGGCCTGATCTCTTTTCTGCTAGGGCACGTACTCTATGTCGGCGGGTTTTTATCCCTTGTCCCAATAGGCGCCTGGGTTCAGATCAGCACCCTCGTCGTCCTGGCCATCAGTGCCGCTGTTTTCATCTGGCTCAAGCCGCACCTGGGGTCCATGCTGGGGCCGGTGATCGTCTACATAGGGGTTATATCGTTGATGCTGATCGGAGCCATGGCAGTTTTCAACAGCGCGGTTGTCGCCGACCGGGGCCGCCAGTTGATCCTCAGCGGGGCGATCCTCTTTTATCTTTCCGACCTGTTTGTGGCCCGCAACCGATTTGTAAAGAAAGAATACGTGAATCGCCTCATCGGATTGCCTTTGTACTACGCCGGCCAGTACCTGCTGGCCCTCTCGGTGAATTTAGGTTGATGAACATTCACAGGCCGTTTTAGGTGTCCCTATCGGCGGTTTCTAAAACCTATCTCAAAAAACGGGTTTTGGTTCAACATCAAGGCGGCCGTGAGGTTCCCTGCGTTGCCGGGCTTCCCGCTATTTGATTCGCAACTGTGGGTCGCAACCTGCAGGAATACTCGAGTATTTTGAGGACTTGAACCGAGCGCCCAACGCCGAGTTTGGGCCATAAAACTTTCTTGAGATAAGTTTTATTTCTTTTGGCGAACCTTGATCGCATTGGCGTGGGCATCCAGGCCTTCGATGTCGGCCAGTCGGATAATGTCCGCGGCATCTTTTTGGAAAGCGGCGCGGCTGTAATGAATCAGGCTGGTTTTTTTAATGAAGGTTTCCACGGAGAGGGCCGATGAAAAGCGGGCCGTGCCGGCCGTGGGCAGCACGTGGTTGGGCCCAGCAATGTAGTCGCCCACCGGTTCGGGTGTATAGGGGCCCACGAAGATAGCCCCCGCATTTTTCAAACTGCCCACCAGGTTGAAAGGTTCCTCCACAATCAATTCCAGATGTTCGGGGGCCAAGTCATTGGCAATATCGATGGCGGTCTTGATATCCGGAACGACCACAATGGTGCCGAACTGCTTGATTGAGGCCCGGGCGATATCCTGCCGTGTCAGTTGGGCCAACTGCAACTCAACCTGCCGGGCAGTGGCCTGGGCAATCTCTTTTGAAGTGGTCAACAGGACGGATGAGGCCATGACGTCATGTTCGGCCTGGCTCAGCATATCCGCGGCGACATGCACCGGATCGGCCGTGTCGTCGGCAATGATCAGAATTTCGCTCGGGCCGGCAATCATGTCGATGCCCACGGTGCCGGACACGATTTTTTTAGCCAGCGTGACGTACATGTTTCCGGGGCCAACGATGACATCCGCCCGGGGGACGCTCCGGGTACCATAGGCGAGGGCGCCGATGGCCCAGGCACTGCCGATTTTATAAACCGCTTTGATACCGACTTTTTTAGCGGCCACCAGTAAATGGGGGTCGATCGATCCATCCTTTCTGGATGGCGTGGTCATGACGATCTGTTCAACACCCGCGATACGAGCAGGGATGGCCCCCATCAGAACTGAAGAAACCAGGGGCGTGGTGCCGCCCTTGGCGCCGGGAACATACACACCGGCCACACCCACAGGGTGAACAACCTGGCCCAGCAAGGTACCATCGCGCCGGGTATCCATCCAGGATTTGGGTAATTGCTGGCGGTGAAAGGTTTCAATTTGCCGAACGGCCTTGTTCAGCGAACGCACGAATGACCGGTCCACCAGCTTGGCGGCGGCCGCTATCTCGGCATCGGCAGCCCTGAAAGCCTGCGCGGTAATTTTAGGGGCATCAAATTTTCGGGCGTAGCGGACAACCGCAGTATCACCGTTGTTTTTGACATCATCCAGGATGCGCGTCACAGCCAAGAGATCTTTTTTTTTGAATCCGAGATCCCGGCCGGCAATCTGTTGAACGCGGTGACGTGCTTCTTTTGATGGATACGTGTAAATTTTCATTGCGGCAGTCCTCTGGTGCTGTAAGGGTGTATTCATAACGGTTGGCCCGGCCAACATTACGCTCTATCTATTATGGCGCGTACTGCCATTTGTCAACGGCAACAGATTGGGAATCGAGTTTAGGCCGGGTCAGGCGGTACATATGGCAGGTTGCGGCAGCCTGGCATATTCAGGTTGACAAGCTGCAGTGAATCTGAAAATTATGAACCCTTGTTCATTTTTCAAAGGGAGATATACACACGCATTTTTATCAAGCACGGAGATTTACACCATGACAGCTAATCGTATTTTCAATTTCAATGCAGGTCCGGCAGCTTTGCCGCTGCCGGTTTTAGAGGAAATCCAGGCATCCTTTCTCGATTTTGCCGGCTCCGGTATGTCGGTTACGGAAGTGAGCCACCGCTCCAAATGGTTTGACGATGTTATCAACGATGCCGTGACGCGCACCAGACGCCTGCTTGGGCTTGGAGACAAGTTCGAGGTCTTGTTTATCCAGGGCGGGGCCAGCATGCAGTTTTGCATGATTCCCCTGAATTTTCTGGCCGGGGGGGGGACTGCCGACTACGTTAATACGGGCACCTGGTCTACCAAGGCCATCAAGGAAGCCGAGATCCAAGGCTGTGACATAAAGGTCGTGGCTTCCTCCGAAGACCGGAATTTTGCCTATATCCCCAAGGATATCGCCTTTACCCCGGGTGCGACCTATGTCCACATCACATCCAATAACACGATTAAGGGCACCCAGTGGGCTGCCTTTCCGGACACCGGGGGTGCGCCGATCGTGAGTGATATGTCCTCGGACATCATGAGCCGCCCACTCGACGTCGATCGCTTCGGCATGATCTACGCAGGGGCCCAGAAGAATATCGGTCCCGCCGGAGTCTGCATGGTCATTATCCGCAAGGACATGCTGGACATGGTGCCGGATACGATCCCGACCATGCTGCGGTATTCAACCTTTGCCGCCAAGAATTCCATGTTCAACACGCCGCCCTGTTTTGCCATCTATACCGTGCAGCTCATCATGAAATGGCTTGAAGAGACTGTCGGCGGACTGGAAAAGATGGAGGCGCACAACCTTGCCAAGGCCGGTCGGCTCTACTCCCTGTTTGACGAGAGTGATTTTTACTACGGGACCGCTGATAAAGACAGCCGCAGTCAGATGAACGTCACCTTCCGGCTGCCCAGCGAAGACCTGGAACAGGCCTTCGTGGCCGGCGCCCTCAAAGAGGGGCTGGGCGGCCTGAAAGGCCACCGGTCGGTAGGCGGCTGCCGGGCCTCCATCTACAACGCCACCACCATGGAGGCCATCGATGCCCTGATCGGCTTCATGCAGGAGTTCGAACGCAAGAACGGCTAATGCCGACATTTATAATATTTTAAAAAGCACCTACCACCAGTTGTGTTGGCAGGTGCTTTTTTGTTTTCCGCCCCGTGAAAACTCAAGTGTTCGTTCACAAGCGGTAGGTTTTGGTTCAGAGCAAGGCTTGAGTGTTTTTTTAATCCGGAGGAATAGTGCGACTATTTCGAGGAATTGAAAAATACGAAAACGCAGCTATGGGCCAAAAGATGCCGCTTGTGAACGAACACTATGTGACGTTTTGGTCAATGACGTACAGACACACCTCCCGCGCACCCTGCTGGGTATAGCCGAATTTCGCGATAAGGTTTTCAATCAGGTACTGAACGTCGTTTTTGATCTTCTTGTCATAGGCCTTGAATTTGTCGGTTTCGAAGTCTTTAATGGCGCGCCGGAAGTTTTCATTTTTCAACAGCGGGTCCAGGACTTTTTCCTTGAGGTTGAAGACATATCTTTCGTACAGGTCGGTGTAAAGGGTTGTTTCGGTGATCGGTTTTTCCTCGACCATGATTTCCTGGGTCAGGGTTTTGGTGGTGTATTCCTTCTGCACCCCCCGGCGGAAGGAGAGCTGCTTGGTTTTGTCAGCGGACGGATCCAGTAGTTTGGTTTCAATACTTTCTAAAAAGGCCTCGGAAATTTCAAGTTTCTCGCCGGTGTAGCTGCACCTTTCCACGGCCCCGATTTCAAAATTGGTAGCGAACATATAGTTCTGGATGTCCCGGGATATTTTTTCCTCATTGTAGTAGTACAAAGCCGCCTTGACCTGCTGCAGGACTGTAAAGTTGTACATGCGCAGCAGTGAGTCCAGGAATCCCTCGGGTATCGGGTTTTCATATTCTGCATTTATTTTTTCAAAGAACTGGCACAGGGAGGCCATATTGATCAGTTTTTCTTCTTTGGCGTAGGCCGAATAGAAATCGTTGAATATTTTGATGGAGTCGCGACCGGAAAATCCTTTTTCGCCCTCGGTCTCGGATTCCCCGATAATGTTCTTACGCCTTTTGAAGGTGAGGTTCTTGCGGTCCTCCTCGCTGAGCCAGGGCGGGATGTGGCCCGTGTAGATTTCCATTTTCAGCAACTGCAGGTTCTCATCGCAAAATTTACGGTAACTTTGCGGTTCCTTGATCCATTCGAGCATGGCGGCCGATTTGGGATTCATTCGCGAAGAGATAATGATGCGGGCAAAGTTGTGCAGCACCCGGGTGAGGAAACTGTCTTCGATATGCTTGCCGAAGATGTTGCGGTATATTTCAACTTCAGTGTTGAGGTCGAGCACGTAAGCGATTTTGATATATTCGATGCGGTCGGAAAATGAGGGAAAATCTTCTATGTTCCGGGTGTCTTCGGGGTTCATCAGGGCGAAGAAGAGCGGATTAACATTTTCTTCGATATCTTCTATCTTGTGGACCCCTTCGCTGATGATATTGTGCAGCTCAATGAAACGCTCAGTGTTATTGGACTTGATATCCATCAGGGCGTAGATGCCGTTGTTGGTTTTGGCGTACCGTGAAAAAATATAGTGCACCTGGTTGCTGTCTCGGAAGATTCGGTTGATCCGGTTTTGGAGTATTTCATTGGTCAATACCGGTTTGACCAGGGGCTTGTCGCCGGGGTTGAAGACGCTGATGCCTTCTCCGAGGCGCCGGTTGAACTGGAACGGGCGGGCGTAAATGGACCGGAATACCTTCAACGGCGATCCCATATGGTCTAAAAGGGCCTGGTAGAGAGATGTGCAAATCGTACAGGCCACATCTTTGAAAACCCATTCATACTCTTTGTCGGTGAACAGCTTCCACTTGAATTCGTCGTTTTCAAAAAGTTCGTCAAAAAAGGAGCGGCGCAGGTCTTTGGGAACCATCAGCAGGGGGTGGTCGTGACTGGGGCAAGCCACTTCAATGTGCCCGGTGTCCCCCCCCTGGGTCGGTCATGGCCTGAATCTTGCGAAATTGATTGGCGTCCGTCTCCTTTTGCATTTCAACCAATTTTTCGAATACCGACAGGGTCGAAAGTTCCGAGCGGGTTTTGACCAGTTCGCGGTCTATGCGCCAGAGGGTTTCGTAGCGTTGCCCCTCGGGGGTGTTGGCATATTCCTCGAATTTTCTCAGCAGGTTGTTAAGAAAGGTACTCTTGCCGCAGCCGTGCGGCCCTTTGAAAACATAGATCTTGTTTTGCTGGGATCCGCGGCGCATGGCATCTACCCGGCTGATAAGTCGATTGGCGAAAAGCCGGTCGGCAAAGAAGGGATGGTCGGAGCCATCCACAAAAAGCTGCGTGCAGTCATAGTTGACGTAACTGATGGATTCCGGATCATCCGGGTATTCATCCTCGCCCTCGCCCACGTATTCCCGGACCATGTCATTGAACAGTTGAAACACGTTCCGAATGACCCCGGGCGGGTTGGCGGTCAGCTCCTTTAAGAAAGCATCGAAGCTGATCGCCTCGCGGTGCTGATGGTTGCTGAGACTCTGGTCCAGAAAGTCCATCGTCTGCTCAATTTTTCCATTGGTTGCATCCATAAGTTTATCAACCGTACCTACAGCAGTTTACGGGTTAGTTTACGATTTTCCATTGTGTAGAGGACTCGCTGCCACTGGAAGGGCGGTCGCTGTGTCTCTTCCTTGGGCTGACCCGACGGACCGACCACGAAAACCTTGGTTTCCGTCTTGGGGGTGGCAATCGGCTCATTGGTTTCCAGCATGACCGGTCCGCCCCACAAGAATTCGATGCCCAGCATTGTATTGGCAATATATTCGCGGACGAGCGGCTTGCCCTCAAACACATGTTTCAGGCACAGTTTTTTTTCGGTAGTGAATTCCGGCATCACGTTGATGCGCGGTGGGTGGTACAGGGAGCCGAAGACCATGTCACGATAGGCTTTTAATTTACGGCTTTTCACATAATATTCGTAGACCATCTTGCGCTTGTTCAGGCGTTTGCCGGCCACAAAAAGCTTGTGCCGGTCGATGAAATCCTGGTCGAGAAAATCATTGATAAAGGTGAGGTCACAATAGTTTTCCCGCAGGGCAAATATGAAATCATGGCCTTTACGGGTGTCCTGGTCAAAGGCGTCGCGGGCGATGCTATCTTTCAGGCTTTGAAAGGCAAACGTGTGCTTGCCTTTGTCGACCATCTCCTCGATATAGTAAAACAGGCGCATGCCCAGGGCGTAAGGATTCAGGCCGACCCGGGGCAGGGCGGTCACACCCGCATTCACCTTGGCAAACTCCACTTCGTGCCCTTTGATGCGGTCATCTTTTAAAAACAGCGTTTCATGCCAGTAGCTGGCCCAGCCCTCGTTCATGATTTTGGTCCTGATCTGGGGCTGAAAAAACAGGGAGGTGTTGCGGATAACCTGCATTACCAGGCGCATCCAGCCGTTCTTCTCTTTGGCGAGCTTGTTGGAATGCTTGAGCAGGTAGAGGTAAATATCCGGGTTGTGGTCCGGTTTGTCCCTCAGGTGCTTCTCGAAAAGAGCTTTCAGCTCGGGATGTTTTTTTTCCACTTCACTGAAGAAGGTCTTTTCGCCTAATTCGCCGTATTTTTCCTGGTATTCGTTATACCTTTCGATCTCTTTGATATACTTGCCGATATTTACCTTTTGATGTTCTTGAAGAAATAGATCGAAGTAGAAATTTAGTTTTTCGGAACCGTCCAGCGCGGGCGGATGATGAATTCCCGAAAGCAGCGTGTGATACCCGGCCAGGTTGTCGATACCGCGTGAGAACTCAATGACGTAATCCACCCAGCGCCCCTTTTCAGCGCGCAGGTTGGCAATCAGCCGTTTGTCCGACAATGCCTGGCCGGTAAAATCGTAATCCCAGGTATGGCGGAAGTAGAGGTTATTCTGGAAAAAATCTATGTGCGCGATGACGTGGTAGAATATCATCACGTTCAGCCAGTCAGGGTTGTTGTCGTTGTAGTACGATATCGCAGGGCGGGTGTTGATTACGGTTTCGTAAGGGTTTCCCGGATAGAGCTCGTATTTGCCTTTTTCCTTGAGCACTTCGACATCATGGACCCAATAGTCGTAGAGGGTGGGGATCATGACCTTCGGCGAGAGTTCCAGCAGGTCCCGGTTGGTGACGATGTATTCCAGGGTTTCGTCTTCGAAACTGAGACCTGCGTCACGGGCGCGGTCCTTGCAGCCTTCCATGATCTTTTTGGTGTGTTGGTCAATAAGCTCCATAGTGGTTCTCGCAGTTAATACTAAACGCGCTTGTGAATCAATCTTCGGAAATCAGGCGTTTAATCCCCTCGATCAGCCGGGGCTCGTCGGCATCGGCCTGCATGGCGTCGAGGCGGATAAGGTTGGCCTGCTTTTCCAGAAGGGTGGATTTTTTCAGGTATTTCTCCACTTCCGTGCCGCTGCTGGCACCCGTCGCCCGCTGGGCAATGGTGACCCCCACGCGGTTAGCATAGCGCAGCATTTTTTCGATTTCCGGTATCGTTTCCGTACCATCCGTATCCCAGTCGTCGCCATCTGTGCCGTGAAATACATAGATATTGTAATCCTGGGCCAGGCTCTCCTTTTCGACGATGTCGTTGACCATGTGAAAGGCGGCTGCAACCTTGGTGCCCCCGGCCACCCGGGAGTTGTAGTAGGTATAAAAATCGGGCACCTCGGTGGCCTCGGTGTCATGGAGGATGAAACGGGTTTCGACCTGGCGCTCATACTGGTACAGCAGCCAGCTGTAAATCAGGACATGCTGGGAGACGACCGCCTCGGTCGGTTTGCCGGACATGGAACCGGAATAATCCCTGAGAAAGAAAATCATGGCCTGAGATTCATAATCCATCTCTTTGGAGAGGACTCGGTAGATTTTGTCGCTGGGCGCGATTAAAAAATCAGCAGGGTCGATGGCCCCGACGTCCGGAACCCGGCCCAGGCTGATATTGGTTTCCAGGATCTGGCGCAGGGTGGCTTTTTTATCGAGAATCTGGCCAAAACCGCGGTTGCGATCAGTGAGGTCGTAAGTGTACCGGCTCAGGGCGCGCTTTTTACCCTTGTCCTTCAGGTTGGGCAATTGAAACTGCTCGGTGAGAATCTTGCCCAGGTCATAGGCGCTGGATTCCATCTCGTGCGACTCGCCTTCGCCCTGCCCGGGGCCACTGCCACTGCCTTCATCTTCGCGTACCGGCTGCTCTCCGATCACCTCGCCCTCTTCACCTTCGCCGGAGCCGCCGGCTGCATCTTCCTCCTCCTCTTCCGGGTTAAAGTTGGGGTCGTGGATGAACTTCTCTTCCACTGTGGTCGGTACGACCACCACTTTATCCTTGCCGCCCCGGCCGGGTTTTATCATTTTTCCCACCCGGATTTTGCGGGGAAAACCGTCTTCCTCACGGCGTTTATCCCGCTCAAGGAGTTCATCGATGGATTTTAACTGCAGGGTGTAGGATGAGGCCGGGCTGGGAATGGCCTGCAGGGTGTCCAGGTCGTCCCAAGCATACACATCTTTAACCGGCGGATCACCGGCTTCCCGGGATGTTGCCCTTCTGGCAGGAATCCCGTGGCGGCTGTCGTCGCTCAGTTCCGCCTGGATTTTCTCCTCCTGTTCGGGGGAGAGTCCGCGCTTTTTAAGTTTCCGGTAATATGTTTCAAGTTTCGAATCCATGGTGGCCCTCAGCTCAGCCTCTTTAATTTATCCCGGATCACGTTTTAAGACGCAGTGACGAGGCGCATTATTTTTCATCTTCCTGTGTACAGAAATATTCGATTGTCTTTTCCGCACAGGTATTGCAGTAGTTCAGTTTGTTGAGCATGGTGTCGATCATGCGGTCGTAGAGTTTCTGGTTTTCCTCATTGGTGCGGTTGGCGAGGGCCCCGATCAGGCTGCCGGCCCCCGCAATGTCGGATTTGAGACGCACATCCGTCACGGCCTTGACCAATTCCAGGTTGTCCATGAAGTCGTAGTTGGGGTCCACGGATATCTTCTGCCCGTATATCTTGCGGATGGAGGTGCGAAAGGACTCCTTCTGCTCGGCAGTCTTGAGACCCAGTCGATCCTCAACGCTGTTGATATAACGTTCATCCACCTTGAGGGCTTTGAGCTTACCGCTCTGGGGGTCTTTGTATTTCCACATCTTGTCCGGACCGAGGTTCTCGGCGTCGATTCCGATGATCATGTTCACGTAGTTCATGACATCTTTGCGAATCGCCAGGGGTTCGTCCATATAGGCGTTGAACATCTCGGTCATGATTCGTTCCCGGTAGAGTCCCTTGGCGGTTTTCAGGTCTTCCAGGTACTTTGCCCGGTCGTTGGCGTCGGTGACATAGTCCAGGATGACGCGTTCCAGGGCCTGGTAAATATCATAGGCAAACATGCAACGGCCCTCGTTGGTGCCGGAACTTTCCAGCAGCAGCTGAATGGAGCGGCCCAAATTGCGCTGGCCCAGCCCCTTCTGGCCAAAGCGGCGGGTGATATCCGGGTCCTGGTTCAGGGTGTCGATTACTTCGGCCAGGGTCTTGATGCTCTTTTCGCCGGCCACTTCGCCGGCTGCCAGCTTCATGGTTTCCACCGGGGTCAGCTTTTCAGAGCGCGGCAGGCGAGAGAGGATGGAGGCCACCGAGGAGGCATAGTTCAGGTTGGGGTCCTGGTGCAGACTTTCGTTGTCCAGGGTCGTTTTGGCCTCATTGCCGATGGCGTAATCCGTGAGTTCCTCCTGCAGTTTGTAATTGGTATTGTGGGAGACATAGCTGATGCGGCAGCGGTCCACAATCGGGGCTTCCTCTTTCTCAGATAAAAAGCGGTTGAATTCGGCATTGTTGCTGGTGGCGATAATCAGGGTGTCGATGGGCCATTTAAACCCGTCGATTTCGACCGTGCGGTTCTGAATGACACCCAGGTATACCTGGACCAGGTCCTTCTTGTTCTTGTAGATTTCATCACTGAAGTGGATGCCGCCGCCGGCCACCCGGGCCAGGGCGCCCCGGCGCAGGTCGAACCGGTAGGGGTTGTTGGTGTCGGTGATGTGCAGCAGGCGCTGGATGGATTCTTCACCCAGCAGATCAACGGCCGAAGAGGTGATCTTATCTTTGGCCGGATATTTACCGGTGACCGTGCCGAGGCTTTCGGTGAGCGGTACCGGGACGATGTCAAAATGATCCAGCAGTTTATCCGGGTTGCCGTTGGTGTGGGTGATCAGGTCATTGAGAATATAGCCGCTGCAGGCTCCCAGAGGGCGGTAATTTTCATAAAGGTCATCGATGGCTTCATCACTGAAACCGAATAGTTTACCCAGATTGGCCTGGTTCTGATCGGTGGTTTCCACCAGGTTCATGGCCAGGATCGCCGGGTCCTCGAAGGTCTGGGACTCGATTGTACCGATCCGGCCGTAATTGCCTAGTTTGTCCAGTCCGGTGAAGCGAAAGGTGTATTTGCGGTTCGTATCCCGGGTCAAAAATTCCCGGTACTTGGTACAGAGGTATTCAACAAAGAAGGTCTTGCCGTTGCCCGGTTCACCCACCAGTACGTAGGCCATCTCCTTGGAGGAGCCCCCTTCGGCGGCGTCCTTCACATACGATACGAAGCTGTTGAGCTCTTCGTACATGCCGATGATGTGTTTTTTGCCCGTGCGGAAGATCTTGAAATCATAGGTTGTTTTCCCGTTAACCACCACCTTGTCGATTTCATTCTCCAGTATCATGCGGGCAACCCCCTGGAAGGCATTCTCGAACCGGCGATTGCCCTTTTTTACTTCCGCCATGTGGTGTTGAAGTGGGCTGATTTTTTTTGTGGCCATGGTGTCCCCCATATGGATTGTGGGTTGCTGCCTATCTTCCTAATGGTCGTGTTTTTTAGACCATCCTTACAGGTTGAGCAAAGCATTGAGTGGCAATCTGATATTCTGCATATAGTATGCCACTGAATCTGGCCCTCACGGTAACTGCTTGAAAATGAAAGATAAGTTTACTATGGCCAGAAGATGCGGAGTTCCAGAGTGTCAGATTGCTGACGGCGACATGAGACGAGTAGGAAACGTCGTAATCGGTTGTGGTCGTTGGACAAACTATACCATAGTAAAAAACAGATGGGTGAAAAAAAATGCCGCCGGGGTGTCAGGCTTGGTTTTCCTTGACACAACCCATAATTACGAATAACAACAAAAGGACGTTTCCAGTACGCTATCATCTCGTGGGCTGGGATGCGTTTTCAAATCCCGCCCCCGCCAGACTTATCCGCCACAATTTAACCAGGTACAAAGGAGGCCTATCCTATGGACAAAATTCTAAGAATCGATATGGGCGCCCAGGGCGGGCCCGCAGCGAACGTAGAAGAGTTAGGTGCGTATGCCGGTCTGGGTGGTCGCGGCATGACCTCGACCGTCGTTGCCAAAGAGGTTCCCCCAACCTGCCATCCCCTGAGTGCCGATAACAAACTGGTGATTGCCCCCGGTCTGCTCAGCGGCTCGGCGGCATCCATGTCCGGCCGGATTTCCGTCGGCTGTAAAAGTCCTTTAACCGGTGGTATCAAGGAATCTAATTCCGGCGGGCAGGCCGCCCAGGTCCTGGCCCGGCTGGGGTATGCGGCCATCATCTTGGAGGGCAAAGCGGCTGACGATACCCTTTACAAAGTGTCGGTTAACAAAGACGGTGTCAGCGTAACGGCCGACAACAGCCTGAAGATGCTCGGTAACTACGATTTAGTGGATAAGATGAAAGCTGAGTTCGGCGAAAAGGTATGCTGCATCTCGGTGGGTCCGGCCGGTGAGATGAAGATGGGAGCGGCCTCGGTGGCCATTACCGACATGGAAGTGCGGCCTACACGGCATTGTGGACGCGGCGGCACTGGCGCAGTGATGGGCAGCAAAGGCTTGAAGGTTATTGTCCTCGATGACGAGGGCATGTCCATGCGTAAGCCCGCCGATCCGGACAAGTTCAAGGCGGCCAACAAGGCGTTTGTTGGGGGCCTGCGCAAACATCCGGTAACCGGCGAAGGGCTGCCCGCTTTCGGGACCAATGTCTTGACCGGCGTCATCAATGAAGCCGGTGGTTTGCCGACCCATAATTTTCAGTCCGGCCAGTTTGAAGGGGCCGCGAAAGTCAGCGGTGAGGCCCTGGCGGAACTCGAGAACACCCGGGGCGGTGAAGGTGCGGCTACGCACGGCTGCCACCGCGGCTGCGTGATCCGCTGCTCGGGGACCTTCCGGGACGAGAACGGCCACTTCGTTACCAAGCAGCCCGAGTACGAAACAGTCTGGGCCCACGGACCCAACTGCGGCATCGACGACCTGGATGTCATTGCGCAGCTCGACCGGATGGATGACGATTTCGGCCTGGATACCATTGAAATGGGTGCCACCATCGGCGTCGCCATGGAAGCCGGACTGGTGGAATTCGGGGACTCCCAGGGCGCCCTCAACCTGCTCAAGGAAGTCGGCCAGGGAACGCCGCTGGGTCGCGTTCTGGGCAATGGCGCGGGCGTTACCGGAAAAGTTTTTGGGGTAGAGCGAGTCCCGGTCGTGAAGAACCAGGCCATGCCGGCCTATGACCCGCGGGCCGTGCAGGGCATCGGGGTGACTTATGCGACGTCTACCATGGGCGCGGACCACACCGCCGGGTATGCGGTGGCCACCAATATCCTGGGGGTCGGCGGCAGCGTCGATCCGCTCAAACCCGAGGGCCAGGTCGAGCTTTCCCGCAATCTGCAGATTGCCACGGCGGCCATCGACGCCACCGGGATGTGTCTGTTTATCGCCTTTGCAATCCTGGACCAGGAAGACACGTTCCAGGCCCTGATCGACATCATCAACGGATTCTCCGGAGCCAGCCTGACGGCCGACGATGTAACCGCTCTGGGCAAGACTATTTTAGAGACCGAGCGCGATTTCAATGCTCGTGCAGGTTTTACCAGCAAGGATGACCGTCTGCCCGATTACTTCAAACAGGAAGCGCTGCCGCCCCACAATGTCACCTTTGGGGTGGAGGACAAAGACCTTGACGAGGTAATGAGCTGGTAAACGTATGTCAGGAATGCATGTAAACGGAAAGGGGGGCGCCCGGCGCTCCCCTTTCAAGTTTCAGGGGGGGCCATGGAAGCGGACAAACCGTCCATGCGTGAAAATTCTCTTCAGATAAGTGTTGAGTCGAAAAAGATAAGCAGATTCCTCAGTCTCTTCACCGCTGGCGTTTCATTGCCGGTTCAGACCGGAACCACCCTGAAGGAGCTGATATGCAACCAACTGGGTGTTTCCGAGAACTACTTTGAAAACAGGGTGCAAACGATCTTCCTAAACTTCAAAGCTGTGGATCAGCCGGAAAAAGCCGTGGTAAACGATGGCGCCTTTGTCACCCTTTCCGCTGCCATGCCGGGACTGGTCGGGGCAACCATGCGCAAGGGCGGGACGCTGGCCGGTTTCAGGAGCGGCATCTCGTGCGCGGAGGGCGAGGAGTGCCTTGGGGCTGCCCGCGGCCGGATTACCTTGAAACTGCTCAACATGGTGGCCCGTGAGCTCGGGCCGACCTTTCTGGAACAAGGGGTGCATTTAGTCGGAGATCAGTTGGCGGCTTTGCTTGACAGGCCGGACAACGAATTGCGTATCGCTTGTCGGGAGATTATCCTGGACGGTAAAAGCGTTTCGTGGGAGCAACTGTGCGCCGAGAGGTGGTCCGGTCGGAACGTGTTGCTGAAGGTGATGGTCTAAGCGGGGTGCGGCGTTGAGCCCGAACTGTCCTGGCCAGGCATGTCCCGGCGCGTTTCATAATGCCGGATAATCGACTTGACCCCGTTGAACAGGCTTACATTTCCGAAACAGAAATATTTAGTGAAATAGTCTTCCTTCAGGTTCAGGTTCCTGAAAATGACCTTTGCGGGCTGACCTTGCCGCCATAGCCTGATGACGGCCCCATAAAGATCCTCCAGAAACAGCAACTTTTTATGAATTCTCAGTTTTCCGTTTTCCCGTTTTGGGAAATGGCTGCACAGGAGGATGTCAAATTCAAGGGTCAGTACCTTGCGTAGTGATTCGATCTGGGTCCCTACATCTTCATCCACACGAAAATACTTGATGGTATCTGCCAGGTAGAGATCCCCTGAAAACAGGACACCGCGCTCGGGTAAAAGAAAAGCCGTGTGATCTTTCGCGTGACCGGGTGTCGACACCGGCACAAGGTTGCCCCAGGATGTCTCGATGACTTCTGGAAAAAGTTCTACCTCTAAAGGTTCTGTCCGACCCCAGACATACTTTTGGTAAGGTAAAATAGGAAACCCGCCTGCCATTTTGCTACGGGTCACTGCCTGTCCAAATACCCGAACTTGGCCGTATTTTTTAAGTGCGGCCGCATTGCCGCTATGATCCTCATGATGGTGGGTCAGAAAAACCCGCTTAACCTGACACGCGCTGGAAATTTGCAGGGCTTCTCTCCGCATGTGAGCCTGGCCGGTATCGATCATCAGGTCGCCCAGCACGTAGCAGTAAACGGTCATCAAGGGCGGGCCCAGGGGAGCCCAGCCCAGTTTGAACCCCTGGATGCCGGCGAACATTTTTTGTTGGCAGATGCGCATGTCTTCCGCCGCAAAGCAAAAAGGCCGCCGGACATTTCCGGCGACCTTTGCATTGTTCGGGCCTGCGTTTAGTCGCAGAGTTCAAATACTGCTGCTGCGCCCATGCCGCCGCCGATGCACATGGATTCAACCCCGTACTTCACACCGAAGCGCTGCATGTTGGCCAGCAGGGTGGCACACAGCTTGGCGCCGGTGCAGCCCAGGGGGTGGCCCAGGGCGATGGCGCCGCCATTGATGTTGATGTTGTCCATCTGGTCCTCGATGCCGATCTTGCGCACGCTGTAGAGGGCCTGGGAAGCAAAGGCTTCATTGATTTCCCACAGGCCGATGTCCTGCGTGCTGAGGCCGGCCAGTTCAAGTACCTTGGGGATGGCTACGGCCGGGCCGACGCCCATTTCATCCGGTTCGCAGCCGACGGTTGTGTAGCACTTGAGTTTGGCGATCGGTTTCACGCCCAGTTTTGTCACCATATCTTCGCTCATGATGACTGCGGCGGCCGCGCCGTCGGTGGTCTGGGAAGAGTTGCCGGCGGTGACCGAACCATTGGCGGCGAAGACCGGCCGCAGTTTGGCCAGGCCCTCCACCGTGGTGGTCGGCCGGACGCCGTCGTCGAAGTCCTGCAGGAAGGTTTCTTTCTGATACGTTCCGTTTTCCTGGAGCACATACTTGGCAGCCGGGGTCGGTACAATTTCCGTGAAAAGTCCTTCCTTCTGGGCATTTACGGCTTTCATATGGGATTGGTAGGCGAATTCGTCCTGATCTTCGCGGGAAACGTCGTAGCGGTTGGCCACGTTTTCAGCCGTGATACCCATGGAGGCGTAAAGGTCTGCCTGGACCCGGGCATGCTCAGGATGAGGGCGCGGCAGATTGCCGCCCATGGGGACGAAGGTCATGGATTCCACACCACCGCCGATGGTGATATCCGACCAGCCGGCCATGACCCGCAGCGCAGCCAGGGAGATGGCTTCCAGGCCGGAGGAGCAAAAGCGGTTGACTGTGGCACCCGAGACGGAAATCGGGAAGCCGGCAATCTGGTTGGCCAGGCGGCCGATATTCAACCCCTGTTCCGCTTCCGGAAAAGAGCAGCCGATCATGATGTCGTCCACGTTCCCTTTTTCGAGATTCGAGGTTTTTTCTACCGCCGCATTCATGATGTGGGTCAACAGATCCTCGGGGCGGGTGTCTTTAAACGCCCCTTTGCCTCTGCGGCAGCCGGGGGTTCTGACGGATGTTACGATATATGCATCTCTCATGGTAATTTCTCCTTGATAGCAGATGTTCGCGAAACTAGTTTCTCAGAGGTTTGCCGGTTGTCAGCATGTGCTCTACCCGGGCCACTGTCTTTTCTTCCTTCCAGAAATCGACAAACGCCTCCCTTTCGAGATTGAGAATAACTTCTTCATCGATGAGGCTGTTGGTCCGGATATCGCCGCCGCTGATGACATAGGCGATCCGTTTGGCCAGGAACACGTCGTATTCGCTGACGTATTGGGCGGATTGCATGTTGAACAGCTCCGCGTTGATCATTCCCTGGGCTGCGGCACCGAAGGCCTTGATTTTGCGTTTCACCGGCGGGGCGTACCCCTCGTCCACCATCTTGAGGACTTCTTTCTTGGCTTCTCCCACAAGGTAATCACGGTTGAAGATAATCCGATCCTGCGGCCCGAGAAAACCGTTGGCCCGGGCTTCGGCCGCGGACATGGAGACCTTGGCCATGCCGATGGCCATGAACGTGGGTATAAAGTATTTGGCCAGGTCGACATCGGTGACCGGTTCCGGAATATCCGCGGTCATCTTCTTCCACAGATTGAGGCAGCCGCCGCCGCCGGGCAGCAGGCCGACGCCGATTTCCACCAGCCCCATGTAAAGGTCGGCATGGGCCACGATCTTGTCGGCACATCCCAGGCAAACCTCGCAGCCACCACCCAAGGTCATGCCATAGGGTGCGGCCACAACCGGAAAGCTGGCATACCTGGTTTTCTGCATACCATTCTGGGCCTTTTTGAGGAAGGCGTCGATCTCGGTATATTTGCCTTCCTTGGCCAGGCCGGCCATAAAGGCCAGATCGCCGCCGGCGGAGAAGGCCCCCGGCATGCCGCCGGCCTGGTTGCCGATCACCAGTCCGGCCCCGTTGGCGTCCACATAGTCCAGCCCTTCCGCCATGAAATCCACGATTTCGCCGTTGATGGCGTTCATTTTGGTGTGAAATTCCAGGCAGAAGACGTTGTCGCCGATATCCACGAGCGTTGCCGACCCGCAGGTCTTGACAACGTTGTCCGCGGCCTTCAACCCGGCCAGGGAGACAATGTTGTCACTGACGACCATGTCTTTGTAGCCGCTGCTGGCGAAATCGTAGAAGGCGATTTTGCCGCCCTCGGTTTTATAAAAAGAGGTGTGGCCGGCAGCAAGCAGGGCCTTGACGTTCTCCGGCACGGCCAACCCGTCGGCTTCCATTTTGGCCACCGACTTTTCAAGCCCGATGGCGTCCCAGGTCTCGAAGGGGCCCATTTCGAAGTTGAAGCCCCATTTCATGGCATTGTCGATTTCAACGATAGTGTCGGAAATTTCCGGGATCCGGTTGGCCGCATAGATTAGGTTGTGGGCAACGGTCATCCAGGCGAACTTAGCGCCTTTGTCATCACCGTATACGACGGCCTGCATTTTTTCCGGGAGGCTCTTGGCTGCCTTGGCGGCCGCCAGGCAGGGCAGGTCCGGCTTGGCATGTTCGGCATACTCCAGCGTAGCCGGATCGATGACCTTACGGATTTTCTTCCATTCCGGGGTCAGGTCGGTTTTGTAGAAGCCGGCCTGGGATTTTTTCCCGAGCAAGCCTTTTTCGATCATCTCCGTGACGAAAGCTGGCATTTTGAAGCTGTCCCGTGCTTCGTCATCGACTACCAGGTCGTAGGTGTTGCTGGCCACGTGGCCCAGTGTGTCTAAGCCGACCAGGTCGGAGGTCTTAAACATGGCGGTTTTAGGACGTCCCATGGCCGGACCGAACAGAGCGTCCACTTCCGGGATGGTCAAACCGTCTTCCAGCATCAGCTGCATGGCTTTGACGATGCCCTGTACCCCGATTCGGTTCCCGACAAAATTGGGGGTATCCTTGGCCCAGACGATGCCTTTGCCTAATACCCGTTCGCCGAAGTCGGCCATGAAGTCCAGAATCTCCGGCAGGGTCTGCTCGCCGGGAATGATTTCCAGCAATTTCATGTAGCGGACGGGATTGAAGAAATGGGTCCCCAGAAAATGCTGCCGGAATTCTTCGTTGAGGCCCTCGGACATGGCCTTGAGCGGAATGCCGGACGTGTTCGAAGAAATAATAGAGCCGACTTTGCGGACCGGTTCGATGCGCTTGAAAAGATCCTGCTTGATTTTCAGGTTTTCGACGACCACCTCCACGATCCAGTCGCAATCGGCGAGTTTGTCGAAGTCGTCTTCCAGGTTGCCGATGGTGATCAGGTCCGCATCCTTTTGCTGCATGAGCAGCGCGGGTCTTGACATCCTAACGGTGTCCAGGCCGGCCTGGGCGATACGGTTGCGGGCAACCGGGTTGTCCTTTTCGTCATCTTTCAAATCGAACGGTACGATGTCCAGCAGTAAGGTTTTGACCCCGGCGCCGGCCAGGAGCGCGGCAATACCGCCACCCATGACCCCGGAACCGATTACCGCAGCTGTTCTGATCTTTCTAACCATAATAACCTCCTAAAGTTGGTATTTCCCCCCCTAAATGAATGAGTGTTCATTCACTTAACAGGGCCGGGACCCGTCTGTCAAGCGAAAAACATAATCCCAATTATTTAAATAAACTATTAAAAACATAATATTAATAGTATGTTGTGCGTTTTTATTGATTTCGGATCTTCTAAAGAGATATAAAAATCACACAAAATTTGTTATGAATTATAATTCACTGGGGGGCCTTTATACGCACCGGGTATCCACGTCGGTGATCCAAGGCCTGAAAGTTTACTCAAGAAGTCGGCCGACATGCGGATAATAGAATTATCCCGAAAGTGCTCACCGCATGAGCGCGAAGGCTGCGGCGCAAAAGTTGACCTTCCCGGGGGCCTTTGATAGACTTTGCGCACATCTGTTTGCGAAAGGAGCAGTCCCCGGCACCTAAACCATCGGGAATCCGGATCGGCCGGGTAATTTTCAAAGAGTGAGAGGAAAGATGATCAGCCCCGAAGCGGCCAGGGAACAGAAAGCGAGAGGCAGAAAGCTCAGTCATATCATCGAGGATCATGACGACGGGTATTATGAAATCAATCTTACTGGAAATTTCGTTTATTTCAACCAGGCAATTATCAATATTTCCGGGTATCCGGCTGCTGAACTCGAAACCCTGAACAGCAGTGATCTGGTTGCTCCCGAAAATCTGGCTGACGTCAGGCAGATGTTCCAGGATATTCTCGCCCAGGACATCGCCACCCATTATGTCGAGATCAATTTTGTCAGAAAAGACGGCCGTACCATTTTTGTGAAGATGACCGCCGCGGTGGTCAAATCGATCAAAATGGAGCCGGTCGGCTTTCACGGATTCGTCCGGGATATCACCGAAAGACGTATCCAGGAAGATCAGCAGGCGCAGACCCGCAGGCAGTTGGATGACTCCAATGAAAGTCTGGAGATTGCAGTGGCCAATGCCAACCAGATGGCGGTGGAAGCGGAAATCGCCAATATCGAACTGAATCAGATTTTCAATACCTCTTTAGACGGCATGTGGATTTTGGACCTGAAACGCAATGTCCTCCGGGCCAATGATTCCATGCGCACCATGCTGGGCCTGTCCAAAGAGGAAATCGTGGGGCGCAAATGCTACGATGTCATGGCCGGCAACTGCTGCGACAACCAGGAGTGTACCATCAAGCGCATCAAGCGCCGCAAGATTCCAATTCGCAACGATATAGAGCTGTTCACGCTTGGCAAGCCCACGCCGTACACATTGACGGCGACGCCTTTTTACGGCCTTGAGCACGAACTGGTCGGCGTACTGGAAAATTTTCGGGATATTACCGAGCGCAAGGAAGCCGAGAGCGCCCTGCGAGCTGTCAATGATGAACTTCAGCGGCTGGCCACGCTCGATGGCCTCACCGATATCGCCAACCGCCGCGCCCTGGACGAGCGCCTGGAAAACGAGTGGCGCCGGGTGACTCGTGAGAAGGGCGAACTCGCGCTGATTATCTGCGATGTCGATTTTTTTAAAAAATACAACGACGCCTATGGGCATCAGGAGGGCGATGAATGCCTCAAGTCTGTCGCCCGGGCCCTGGAAGGTTCTGTCCGTCGGCCCGCTGATTTGGTGGCCCGGTACGGCGGGGAGGAGTTTGCCGTGATATTGCCCAACACCAATCTGGCGGGGGCGGTCTGTGTGGCCGAAAATATCCGCCGGGCCGTGATGGAGCTGCAGATTGAACACAACGACTCAGCGACGGCCCCTGTGGTTACGCTCAGCCTGGGGGTTGCCTGTGCCCGTCCGGCGGTGGGGCACCTTCTGGAGATTCTGCTTACCACCGCTGACCAGGCTCTTTACCGGGCCAAGGAGGCCGGCCGTAATCGGGTGGCGTCCAACGAGGTGGTCTTCCCGGAGAGCCTCTAAGCGGGAATGGTATCGATCCCGGCAAATTGCGGTTCATGCAGCGGCAGGAGGATGTCGGCCGCTGATTTCACCTGCAGCATGATGTCGTAGGCCCGCTGGGGGTTCACTGCTGTCCCTGGTGGGATAACCTCCATCTCCATGGCGCGGACTTCTATCGGCGGGGTAAAATTTTCCTGGATCACGCAAAAGCCGGTGATTGCCGCAGTGCCGTCAGCGGTGTCCACCAGCACCGTCAGTCCCCCCCGGGTGTGCGCGGGTGTGTGCATGACCCTGATGCCGGGAACGATCTCACCGTCGCGGCTGACCGGCTTTATCTGGCCGTTTTCTTCCACGTCTTCGATATAGTCTTCCAGGTATCTGAAATCCAGCGGGTGGGGTGCATGGATGCTTTCCAGTTCGAGGGTGTGTACATAGATGTCCGCATGGGGACACTTGTAATCGTTTTCGCAGTGATCGTTGTGCAGGTGGGTATGGATGATGAGGCCGATATCTTCCGGGGCCAGTCCCCAACGGGCCAGTCCGGTTTCAAACGTATAGATTTTTCCACCGATCGCCTTCTCGCGGTCGGCCGATATAACGGGGCTCATTTCACCCGTATCCACCAGGATCGGCGTATCGCCGCCTTCCAGATACCAGCAGTAAATGGGAATCGTATAAGGTTTCCCGTAGTCATGTTGATAGGTCATCATGCCCTTGTCAAAGACTTTGGTCCCCATCACGATCGGATGGATTTTAAACGTCGTCATAACAGATCTCCGCGGTCGGACCCGGTCATTGAAAGTCTTTTAAGCCGGGCCGTATTTCTGATGTTAAGGGCCTCCTCTTCCAGGATGCCCAAAGAGAGCAAAAACGCATGGTGAGCCCGGGGAGCCCGCTTTTCAAATTCGGCGTGCCAGGTATCCATGGCTGCATCGTCCATGCCGGCGGCTTGCAGCATCTGCACCCACGCGCTTTTATCGACGTGCGGCGGCAGGTCGCCGGCGGTTACCGATTTCAACATGCCGGCCAGAACCCGCTGCTTGGCCTGCAGGTCCTGGATCTGCCGTCCAAGGGCCGCCAGGCGACCTTTGAGTACCCGGGCGTCCGGTTGATCGGGGGACTCCAAAATGGATCGGATCTCATCCAGGGCCAAGCCCGCCTGCCGGTAGCGACAGATATCCTTCAGGCGACGGCGGTCCGGTTCCGAGTAGATCCGGTAACCTGCAGGGGTGCTGCCGGCGGCCTTCAAAAGACCGATGCGGTCGTAATGGAGCAGCGTGCTGCGCGACAGGCCAAATTGCCCGGCAAGTTGCGAGATGCGATACATCTTGTTTTACGGTTTCCTTCCAAATTCCCATTAGGTGTTGTGAATTCTGCAAGCATAAACTATGAACCGGTTACCGGGTCAATAGATTCTATCTCAAAAAACGGATTTTGGTTCAAAATCAAGGCAGCCGTGAAGAATAAACCGGAGGAATACGGAAGGTATTTCAAAGGTTTATGCTGATCGCCCAACGCCGAGTTTGGACCAAAAGGTTTTTTTAAGATGGGGTCTGGTTAATTCCCGGTGGCTGCCATGATCCGTCCAGCCTTAGATTGAAAACGCGAAAGGAACCCTCATGACAACCGAAAAAAATCTGGTATTGATCTATTTTGAGGACACCCCGGTGGTCTTTGCACGCGTGGAGCGTATCTTGCCGGATGCCAAACCGGACTGGTATCACATCACCCTTTTGATGCTGCAGGTGCCCTTGCAGGCGGTGACCTGGATCCTGAAAGACATTTATATCAACGGTGAAACCTTTACCATGAATGGCAAGCAGATGCGCCTGGAAAAAGTGGAGGCGCCGGTTGAGCCTGGGCCGGAAGGTTCGGAAAACACAGGGGATGAGGGCAACGAAAAACAGGACGGCAACGTTATTTCGTTCGCCGATTTGAAGAAGGACTAGACGAGTTCGGTCGCAGGAAACGCGGCCGGGCTCTGAGGCAATATCTACCACATATTGGGGGTAAACATGACTTTTACCACGAGATGGGGTGGGTAGCTACCTTTAAAACCTGGTCCTCAGGAATAGGTCAGGAGCCAATGGCTATGCCGTAAAACAGGTTTCTCGCGCAGAGGCGCAGGGACGCAGAGAGCCCGTGAATATATCCGGCTTCGCCGGTTAAAACCAAAAGGGTCTTTGGACCTGGGGATTGAAAAGGTTCTCGCGCGATAGCGCGACGAACATCCGTTCTTGCTTTTCTCTGCGACTCTGCGCCTTTGCGCGATGCATGGTTTTATTATTGTATATTGACCGCGAGGCCCCTTTTCAGGGTGTCTCAATGACTGGCCTTCTGGCCCAGGATTCTTTACACTTTTCGATTCCTGGTTGGAAAAATGGGTGTTAGTGATAAGATTATTTTGTCCGCCTCCCGGCGGACCGACATTCCGGCATTTTACATGTCCTGGTTTATGGACGGCATCAGGCAAGGCTGTTTTGAGGTCGTTAATCCTTACAACCGGAAAATCTCCAGGGTACCGGCCGGTGTGGAGCGGGTCCACAGCATTGTTTTCTGGTCCAAGGATTTCGGACCTTTTTTAGACGGCCGGTATGGTGAGGACTTGAGGGCGCGCGGATATCATCTGTTTTTCAATTTTACCGTGAATTCCGAAGATACCTTGCTGGAGCCGCAGATTCCTCCCCTGGCAGCCAGGCTCGATCAATTGGCGTCTTTGGGTGCGCGCTTCGGTCCCGAGGTCATCAACTGGCGGTTTGATCCTATCTGTTTTTATACCCGCGCCCCGGGCGACCGCGCAGACAATTTTAAGGATTTTGAACGTATTGCCGCCGCTGCCGGACGCCTGGGCATCAAGCGCTGTGTGACCAGTTTTAGGGATGATTATGCCAAGGTCAGGAAAAGAACCGCGGCTATCCCCGGGTTCAGTTTTCACGACCCCCCGTTGGAGGAAAAAGCCGCCTGTTGCCTGGCCATGCAGCGGACCTTGAACACCAGGGCCATCCGTTTGCAGACCTGCTGTGAAAAAGAGGTGTTGGCGGTGCTGCCGCCCGGAGTGGGTATCGCACAGGGCAGCTGTGTTTCCGCGGATCTTTTAATGACCTTGTTCGGGGGAGAGGTCAGCCGCAAACGGGATACCGGCCAGCGTGTGGCAGCCGGGTGCGGGTGCCATGTCTCGCGGGATATCGGGTCCTATGACCGTCATCCCTGTCGGCACAACTGTTTGTTCTGTTACGCCAACCCGGTCGGGGACCGGTCGCCCTGAAGGAACTAGACATTCATGCACATCGGTGCCGTAAACATAGACAATCCCACGATCCTGGCGCCCCTGGCCGGCATTACCAATCTCCCGCTGCGCCTGCTGGCCAAAGAGGCCGGGTGTGGATTGGTCTGTTCGGAAATGATCAGTTCCAATGGGCTGGTTCACCAGTCCGAAAAGACCCACCGCCTGATGGACAGCACCCCCTGGGAGAAACCCCTATCCATACAGATTTTCGGTTCGGATCCCGGCATAATGGCTGAAGCCGCCCGGATCGTGGCGGCGTCCGGGGCAGACATCCTCGACATCAACTTTGGGTGTTCGGTCCGCAAGGTTCTAAAGACCGGATCCGGTTCAGCCCTTATGAAAACGCCGGACCGGGCGCGGGAGGTACTCCGGGCTGTTCGGGGAGCGGTGGATATACCGGTCACGATCAAGATCCGCTCCGGCTGGGATGCGACCGGGAAACAGGCCCTGGAGATTGCCGGAATTGCCGAAGATTGCGGGGTCGATGCCCTGGCCATCCATCCACGCACGGCCTCCCAGGGGTTCCGGGGCCGGGCCGATTGGCGGATCATTGCGGCCGTCAAGCAGCAGGCCGGCATACCGGTCTTCGGCAACGGCGATGTTCAAACCCCGCAGGACGCGCTGGACATGTTTGCCCAGACCGGCTGCGATGCCGTCATGATCGGCCGCGCGGCTATCGGTAACCCCTGGATCTTCGCCGGTGTCCGGGCCCTGCTGGATAAGCAGGAAGGTTATACGCCGCCAGGACTTGAACAACGCTTTGAAGGTATGCTACGGTACCTGCGTGCTTCGGTGCAGTACTTCGGCGAAACCCATGCGTGTTACATGATGCGCAGCCGTCTGGGCTGGTTCGTAAAGGGCCTGCGACACGCCAGCCACTTTCGGGAAGCCATCAAAAAGATATCCACCGAGCAGCAGGCGGTTGACATTATCCGCCGCTACCGGCAAACTCTTATAGGTGAAGCGCCCTGACCGCTAGGTGTTTGCCCTGGTATCCAACCGGCCTCTCCCATCCGCTTTTGCACCCCGCAATGCAGGGCCGGTAAACACGCTTGACTGATGTTGTTAGGACCCCTCCGGTCGTCCGACCTTCCACACTTTGATTGCGCTCCCAAAGAACAGTTCCCCCAGGAGGTGGAAATGAACGCTTTATTGTTTATTGATGACGAGGAAGGGGTCCGCCGGTCGGTAACCCGGGCCCTGAAAAGAGAGCCCTACCAATTGTATGTTGCCGAGAACGGCGAAAACGGAATAGCCCTTGCCCAGCAGCACAGTCCGGAAATTACCACGGTCGTATCCGATTACCGTATGCCGGGGATCGACGGGTTGGAAACACTGGGCGCGATCGGCCGAATCAATCCGGAAATGACCCGGATCATCTTGACCGGTTATGCTACCATGGAAGCCGCCATCGCAGCGACCAACCAGGGCATTGACGGCTTCCTGACCAAGCCGTTTGACAACAAATCCCTACGGGCCAACATCCGGGGCATCTCCGTGAAGAAGCATCTGCGTCAGTTCGTAACCGAACAGGTCTACAATGAACTGCAAAGTTCACCCGGTGCCCTGGCGCCGGCCTTTCACGAGGTGACCGTCCTGTTTGCCGATATCCGGGGGTTTACCGGTATGACACAAACGGTGGCCCCCGATTGCCTCGCCGGCTTTTTGAACGACAGCTACTTTACGCCCCTGGGTGAGATAGCCTACCAACACGGCGGCATCGTCGACAAGCACCTTGGAGACGGCATCATGATCGTGTTCGGGTCGCTGGGACCGCGTCAAGACGACCCGCTGCGGGCGGTAACCGCCGCCGCGGTCATGCAGGCGGCGGCTGCTGGGATTGACCGCGAATTGCGGCTAAAAAACGGTCTGCGACTGAAAATAGGCATCGGGATTTCCACGGGAACCGTCTTTTCCGGATTGTTGGGATCCATCCGGAAAAAGGAGTTCACTTCGGTGGGCATGGCGGTCAATATCGCCGCACGGTTGCAGGCCCTGGCCGCCCCGGGTGAGATCCTGATCAGTGAAAAGACCTTTCTGAAAATCCAGTCGCAAAAACGGGTAGGGCCCAACGGGGCGGCGGATTTTTCCATTGCTGCGCGCGACCCCATGCGAGTCAAGGGGTTGCAGGATCCAATTGCGATTTACCGGGTTGATCAGCGCGTCCGGACCGTATAGCCGGGGCCGACTTTGGATTCCGGCAGCAGGGTTGCCCGGGCGCGGCCGGCTTCGACCGCGGTGATTTCGATTTCACCTGTTTTGGCGCCGGGGACGAAAAAGCGGGTGCCTTTGGGGGTCTGGAAAATCCGATCACTGCTGTAAAGCTCGAGGCGGCGCCCCGGCACGAGCCCCGCCTCCGAGCCAGAGGAGAGGGTTACTGTGTTGTTTTTCACCCGGGTGACAAACCCAATCCAGGTCATATCATTGAGAATATCACACACGTCCTCGGCGATATCCTCAGCGATTTCCTGGAACGTTTCCATGGCCTGGGGCGAATTTTCCACCGAGCCGTTGGCCAGGGCCTGAAATTCAGTATCGTTTATCTCGATTTCCTGCGAATAGGCTTCGCTCAGGATTTTGGCCCCGGTCTCCGTGGCGTACATATCCACCTGGATCATGATCCGTTGATAGTGCTGGTTTTCCTTGAACAGCCAGAATCCCTTTTCCCTTTCAAAACCACTGATGTTGGCCAACCGTCCGGTAATCACGGCCCCCAGTCCCAGGGAACGGCCGTTTTGGGCAATGGCCATGTTGTTCAGGGCACCCCTCTCGGGAACCAGTGTGGCGTCCACCAGGGCCTCAGGAAAGTTTGGATCATAGGGCGTGAAAAGGAGCAGATTCTTGCATCCGTCTTTGATCTGCTGGTTGAAAGGCTTGTAGAAGGACTGTTCCACCTCTTCAAAGCGCAGTTGGGTGCGATTGTCGAACAGGGAAAGGGCCACTTTATTGACCAGGCCGCCATCTGAAAATTCCGGCAAGGTCAATTTGGGTGGGCGGGGATCACGGGTATCGAATCGCGCACAGCCGGCCATCATGATTACGACCAGCATGCCGGCCACCAGCATGCCACCCCAAAAACGCACACCTGTCATCTGTTTTATCTCCATCCGGACCCGCTTTCCCAAGGGTAATTCTTTATTAAACGCTATCGAAAACTTCCTGTTCATAGAGAAATATCGGGCATCTGTCAAACGATCAATGCGCAGTGCCGGTCTTTTAAGGTTGAATCGGCCAACCGGTATTGACATACAGGGGCATACCTGTTAACGTTTCAATTTCATTGTAAAAATCTCGATGGAGGTCAGTTGATGGGGTCTATTGACGAACAGATTCTGCGGGCAACCAAAGAAATAGTCGTTAAATTCATTGAGACCGGGCGTGTCTCGCCCACCGGTTTTCATGACACCTTTCGGTCAATCTACGCCACGGTTGAAAAAGCAGCCAAAGGCGAACCGACCGATGCGGCCTCTGATGAGGACAAACCGTCCACCTGATGTAGCCTGTGGGGATACGCCACCCCAGATATTCCGGGCCGGGGGGTGTACGGGTGTGCTGATTACGGGTGGTTAACGGCGAACACCGTAACTCTCTGAATATATATTGCATTAGGGTTTTAAGCCTGCCAGGGGCTGGGGGAAAACAACTTGCCGCGGGTTTTACTGTCCTTATCAAGCGCGTTTCAATCTTGACACAAACAGGCCGAAACTTTATTCTATACGGATGTCATCGCGGGTCTGATGCCTGATACGGGATTATCTTAAATAGTCTGCTTTTCAAAATAGTTGCCTGCCTTCTTGCCCGGGCAATGTTCACTGATGGGGATGCCAATGAAAAGATTCGCTATACTGTTATGCATGTTGCTGGCGCTGCCGGCTATCGTTTCGGCTGGAGAGAAGGTTACCGCAACAGGGGTCAGTTTTTTCGAGGAGGGCCGCGTAGCCATCGCCCGGGAAAAAGCTCTGGATGAGGCCAAAAGAGCGGCCATCGAGCAGGCCGTGGGAACCCGTATAGAATCAAGGACGGTCATAGAGAATTTCCAGGTCAGCCGCGACCAGGTATTCAGCCATGCCACCGGATACTTGAAAAACATGGAAATTGTCAGCGAACAGAAAACCGACCTGGGCACTTATGAGGTGGAGATCAGCGCGGAAGTAGAAATTGCCGCCCTGGTCAACGACCTCGACCGTTTTAAAAAAATCCTGGGCTGGCAGAAAAATCCCCGGGTCAGCATCCTGGTGGACCCTGATCTCGACAAAGCCTATGTGTCCACCGCCCGTAAAACAGCCAGCAGCCTGGGCCGCCGCCTGAAGTCCGAGGGGTTTCGCGTGTTCGATGCCACGGCAGCCGATACGTCCGGCATGGGGCTGATCGTAAGGCTCGGACTGGAAATCGCCAGCAGCGAGTCGACTTACCAGGGCGTGAAACTTACCTTGCACGAAATCAGCTTGCGCACCGACGTTCTCAGGCCCGGTCAGGGGGAGATCCTGGCCACGGCCAGTGCCGTAAAATCTCTGCCCGGGTCCAACAAGCTCAAGGTACTCGACAAGGGCGCCAGGCAGTGCGTGGACAGCGTCTGGAAAAATCTGCGGCGCCAATTGACCAAGACCTGGGAGAAAGAGCTTTACAGCCAGCGGCAGATCGATCTGGTGGTTCAAAATATCACTTCCCACGCCGAAGCCGAAGAGGTCGGCGCCATCTTAAAATCCGATGCCAGCGGTATGGTTGATGTGCAGTTGGTCAGTTTTAAAAAGAAAAAAGCCGAGTTTAGCATCCAGTACAACGGCTGGCCGGAGCACCTGGTCACCGAACTGCAGATGGAATATTTCCGTCGCAAATATTTCGATTCCACCCTGGAAAGCATCCAGGGCAACCGGATCGTCATTACCGCCAACAAGCAAGAATGATTTTCAGTGTACATCATATTTTAATGTTTTAATTCGAAGCCGTTTCAACTCGGGAGGACAGCATGAAAAACAGGGTACTCTATTATGCCGGGCTGATGATTCTCATGGCAGCTTTCATTGCCGCCTGTACCGCCGGTAAAAAGCAGTATGACACGGGAATGCAGCTGAGCCAGGCGGGCAAGTATGAAGACGCGATCGCTTACATCGAAGAAGCCATCGCCCAAGAGCCCAAAAACAAAGAATACAAACAGTCCCTGGCCGAGATCAAAGCCATCCTCGTAAAACAATACGTGGATGCCGGCACCAAGGAACTTGGCTACGCCGATTCGCGGACCATGT
This sequence comes from Olavius algarvensis Delta 4 endosymbiont, assembly GCA_905176665.1. Classification (GTDB taxonomy): domain Bacteria; phylum Desulfobacterota; class Desulfobacteria; order Desulfobacterales; family CAJINA01; genus CAJINA01. The sequence goes on from CAJINA010000005.1 coordinate 279,193, forward strand.
CCAACATCAACCGGGCCAAGGCCACCCTGGCCAAGGCCGAAAAAGTCGATGCCGCCAGTCCGGTGGTACAGGGCTTTGCCACCCAGGTGAACGGGGCCGAAAGCAGCCTGGTTGGTGAAGTTGAAAAATTGTACTCCCAGGCCAAGAGTTTCCGGGAGAACGAGGAATGGGTCAAAGCCTATTTCAACTTCCAGCAGATTCAGTCCCGCTTTCCCAACTACGAAGATTCCTACCAACTGATGGCCCAGACGGCTGTGCAGGGTTCAGAGGCCTACTATGCCGAGGCCAAGGTGCTTTTCGAAAAGGATGATTACAAAGGTGCCAAATCCCTGCTGCGCAAAGCATTGTCGCTGAAACCCGACCACACCGGGGCCCGCAAAATGGAGGCCGTGGCCAAACAGCGCGACAACATGAACTATTTTATCAAGAAAGGCGGCGCGGCCATCACCAAAAAAGACTGGGATACGGCCGTGTTTGCTTACAACAAGGCCCTGGAATACCAGCCCGGCAACAAGAAACTGAATATGCTGGTAAAGCAGGTTTACGCCAAGGCCGGACAGTATTACATCCAGGATGCTCGCCAGTTGATGGACAGCGGCTGGCTCCTCAAAGCCTTTGATTCCTATAAACTGGCCGTCAAGTATGCCACCGACCCCAACAATTACCAGTTGGGCAGCCTGCGCAAGGACCTCTCCGCCCGGGCCGCCCTGGTGGCCAGCCAGTTTACCGAGAAGGAACTGTTCGGCAGCGCCTGGTACTGGTATGTCAAGCTTCGTGAGAGCAACCGCAACTACCCGGGTATCTTCTACCTGTCGCAGGCTATGGAAGACAAGATTAAGGCGCGGGTGAAAAAGTCGATCGCCGTATTCGACTTCAACAGCCCCTCGGATAACGCGGATGCGGGGGTTATCGTCGCCAACAACCTGATCACTTACCTTTTTAAGAATGCCAGCGGCGACATCAAGATACTGGAAAGGGAAAACCTCAAGTCGATTCTCGAAGAGATGAAACTCGGCCAGATCGGAGTCGTCTCCGCCAATTCAGCCAAGGAGATGGGGCGCGTATACGGCATCGACGTCGCCATTATGGGCAGCGTGCTGCTGTTTAAAGTAGATTCTACCTCCGGGGAAGGCACCAAGACGGTGCGCTACCAGGTGGGCACCAAAATCTCGGACAATATCGAGTATCTGAATTGGGTCGCCCGCAATCCCAAACCGACACCGGAACAACTGGCCGCGGCCCCGCCCGCCAAGATTATGCAGCCCGAGATCGCCGAAAAGGACTATCGGGTTTCCAATCACAAGAAAATCGGGTTTGTACAACTCTCCTTCCGGATTGTCGATGTGGCTACCGGCGAGAATATCCAGGTGAAAACAATCGAACGTAAAGAGGTGGCCGAAGACGAGTCCAGTGCCGGACTGGCCGAGGCCAACGTGAAGTTCGATCCCCTGGAGATGCCCACTGATACGGAGCTGCTGCAGAAAATGACCGACCAGGTCGTCGCGGAACTTGGCAAGGAGGCCCTGCGGCCCCTGCAGAATCTCGAGCAAACCTATTTCAAGAAGGGTGAGAATTTTCTCCGCCGCCGGGATACCCTGAGTGCGGCTGAAAATTTCGTGAACGCGATCTTTGACGAAAAATTGAAACGGATTGAGGGATCGCCGCTGACTATATCTGCACTTGACAATCTCTATGATATCTTCCTGCAGCACAGACTGAATCTCGAGGAGTAATATGCGAAGTCCCTTCAGGCGAATGAAACTGCCGGTACTGGTCCTGCTGGGTCTGGTACTGGCAGTTGCGCCGGCGGCCGGGCAGGGGCAGGACTCCCTGGCCATATTCACCCTGACGCCGACGAACATGGAAGCAATGGGATACAACGGCGAGATTCTCGGGGTCCTGATCCAACCCCTGGAGCAGGAGAAGAAAATCGAAATCATGCCGCGCCGGGCCATGGAAGATGCCCTTTTCGATGCCGGACTGGTCCAGAGCAACGACCCGGCTGTGGTGGCCCAGGCCGGCAAGGTGCTGGGCATCAATTATATCCTGTTCGGCCAGGTAACCAAGAAGGGCGCTTCTATCCGGGCCGAGTTAAAACTCATGGATGTCCAGAAGCAGGACGTCATGAAAACCTGGAAACGCAAGTTCAGCAGCCGGGAAGCCATTGCCGACCGGGTCCCCGACTTCGCCCGTGACCTGACCGATACCATCGTGAATCGCGACCAGTATGCTATCACGCTGGAGGCTTCGGGCCTGGCCGCGCCGGATCTATCCATCAGTGATCTAAAAGCCGTGGGCACCGGCAACCAGGTAGAAGTTACCTGGGCCGCAGATCCGACCCAGCCCGCGGTCGGTTACCATATCTATCGGGCCTCGAGTCTATCGGGACCCTACCAGTTCCTTGGCAAAACCGACCAGAGCCGCTACGTGGACACTACCATCAGCAAGGGGTTGGTCTACCACTACAAGATAGGCATCCTGGACGGTACCGGGCGCGAAGTCAAAAGCGACCTCACGGCCAATGCCCTGGGCGCTGGTGTCGAGCAGCCCCATCCACCGTTGGTCATGGGTGGCGAAGGCTTCATCCAGAGGGCCCGTCTCAAATTCGTACCGTCCCTGAAAAACAATCAGGGTAAGTTCAAAATAGTGGCTTATAATCTCTATCGTAAGACCGGGCCGGCCGGCGATTGGCAGTTGATGCAGACCGTTAAGGCCAAACGGGCCTCGGGCGCGAATATTGCCTTTGAAGTTGAAGACCGCAAGAATCTGGAAGACGGGAAGATTTACGTGTACGGCCTGTCCAGTATGGACAAAAAGAAAATCGAGAGTTCCCTGTCTGAACCACTGAAGATAGCCACCGTCGGACGGCCGGCACTAAAGCTTGATAAGGACAACCTGCTCCGGGAAAACCGGTTTACCTGGCAGTCCATAGAAAGAGTGGGTGGTTACCGCATCTACCGCAAGGACGGCAGCGGCGAGTGGGAACGGATCGGTTATAACAGCCGGCCGGATAAGACCACCTACATCGACAAGAAAGGCAAGCTCGTTGACGGCAAGGTTTACCAGTATCACCTGACCGCCTATGATAGCCAGAAGGGTGAGACCGGCCCCTCCAACATCATTAAGGCCAAAACCAAGGACCTGCCGCCGTATCCCGCCAACCTCAAGGCCCGTGGCAACATGGTCAAATCGGTTGAATTGAGCTGGGACCCGGTGGAAGACCAGGATGTGGGTGGGTACAATATCTATAGCGGCACAGATCCCGATCGCCTGAAAAAGATCGGCTACGTGCGCGGCCAGTCAAAAAACACCTACCTGGACAAAGGTCCCGGCTTCAGCAAGCTGGCGGACGGTACTACCTACTACTACGCCGTTGAAAGCTACAATCTGTTCAAAGCCGATGGGGCGGTTTCACCGGTGGCAGAAGCCACCACCAAATTCCGGCCGGTCAAGGTCAAGGGCCTCACAGCGGCAGCCGGTGATGATCACATCCTAGTAAAATGGGAGCAGAACCCGGAGCCGGATGTCAAAGCCTATCAGTTGTACCAGAGCAAGAACGGGGGGGGCTGGTCGAAACTAAAGGCCCTGGGCCCGTCCCAGCTGAGCTACAAGGACACGGCCTTGCGGCCTGAGACCACTTACCGCTATCGAATCATTGTGGAAGACAAGGACGGGTTATTGAGCGATCCGGGTGAAGGCAGCGAAATCAACAGCCCCATCAAGCCGGAAGAGTAGAATCTATCTCAAAAAAGTCTTTTGGCCCAATCTCGGTGTTGGGCGCTAAATGGGCGTGTAAATCGCCTCCGCAGGGAATGCTACTAATTGTAGGGCGGACCAAATCCTCGAAATACTGATAGTATTTACCACGCAGGGCATTGGCTTCGCCGGCACCTCCGGTTCGAATGTGGCGTCCGCCTTGACATTGAACCAAAATCCGTTTTGAAGATAGATTCTAATCACGGTTCTAGGCAACCGGGGCAAACAAGCAGGCCCCCCGAATAAAAAACCACGCCCGATCCTTTCGCACAGGTGGATCGGGCGTTTTGGTTTTTAAGGTAAGGGCTCTTCCGTATAGGCCACATTCGCAGCTTCGGAGCTGTGCAGCGGCAGCGGCTTGCCGTCCCGGACGCCTGCTACCCAGTTTGGATTCAGCAAAATGGACTTGGCACTCAAGACCAGATCGGCGTTCTCCAGGGCCGCTTCCGCACTGGCCCGGTCATGGATCTGCCCGCAGATAAATAACGGCAGAGCGGTGACCTCCCGGGTCAGGGCAGCCATGGTTCGTCCGCTGCCGAAGGCTTCGTCGCTGAACCGGTAGGTCGAAACGGAAATCGCATCCAGGGGTTCTTTGTTCAGCAACCCGATAATGGCCTGGTATTCAGCCTGGTCGGCGAACAGGGAGACATCCATGTCGGCGACGCCCCAATTGGAGATCCGGAAAAACAGAAGGGTCTCATCTGGTATCACCGCGTCGACCGCCTGGATTATTTCATGGGCGAACCGGTAGCGGTTTTCCGGGCTGCCACCGTACCCGTCTGACCGCCGGTTTGAATAGGTCGCGAGAAACTGGCTGATCAGGTATCCATGCGCACCATGAATCTCGATGCCGTCGAAACCGGCCGCAACGGCACCCCGGGCGGTACGCACGAACCCGTTGATGACCTGTTCGATGTCAAACAGACTCATTTCATCCGGCACAGGATAGGGCTCACCGGTGAGGGGATTGTCCTGGGCCGGAGCCACCGCACTGGGGGCGATGATACGGCCGGCTGGATTGACTTCCGGCCATCCCATCCGACCGCAGTGGAAGATCTGCATAATGGCCAGGGCGCCGGCGGCCTTGATTTTGGCTACAACCGGGCGCCAGGCATCTATCTGGCGCTGGGTGAGGATCCTGGCCTGCCCCGGGTACCCCTGGGCACTTTCGTAGTCGGTGACGATTGCTTCCGTGTACACCATGGCGGCTCCGTTTTCGGCGCGCCGGACCAGAAAATCCAGAACGTCCTGCCGCGGGACTGAATCCTGCTGGGAGGACATCCGGGTCATCGGGGCAACCCCGATTCGATTCTTCAATATATGCTGCTGCAGTTGAAAGGGTGAAAATAAATGATCGCCGCTCATTTCCCACCTCCTGGATAGGGTATGTTTTCAATAAAAAGTCGCCTGCCGGTCGGCACCGCGCCCTCCTTGAGGGGGTCTGGGCCGACAAGTATATGGGATAACAATTTCTATTGAGACAGTATAAGTATGATATCGGTGGAGGCAAAATAATTATGGCTGATTTGCCGACCGGGTTCTGGTGGAAAAGGCCGATGATTTACAAAAGGCTGAAAATTCGATATGCACATTACCTGATTTTATGGATTTCAACCCGCAATCGCAGGAGAAGGGAGCCCATCATATGCCCAAGATTGGAATTATCGGCGGTTCCGGCCTGGATGACCCGCGCCTTTTAGAAGGCCCCCGGGAAATAGAGGCGGAAACCGCGTTTGGCAGCCCATCTTCACCCTTGACCCTGGGTAAGCTTGGACCGATCGAGGTCGTCATTCTGGCCCGGCACGGCCGCCGACACCAACTCAGCCCCACCCAGGTAAACTACCGCGCCAATATTCAGGCCCTGAAGGACCAGGGGGCAACGCACATCCTGGCCACGAGCGCATGCGGCAGCCTGCGGGCCAGGATAGGGCGGGGTGATTTTGTCATCGTGGACCAGTTTATTGATTTCACCAGGCATCGCCAGGCGACTTTTTTCGATTCATTTGAAAATGGGGCCGGCCACACGGCCATGGCGGAACCCTTTAATGCGGACCTGCGCAAGGCGCTGTTTGAGACGGCCGCGGAACTGAAGTACCGGGTGCATGACGGCGGCACCATGGTGACCATTGAAGGCCCCCGGTTTTCAACCAAGGCGGAATCCCATATGTTCCGGACCCTGGGCGGTGATGTGATCAACATGTCGGTGGCCACCGAAGCAGCCCTGGCCAACGAGGCGGCCATCCCGTATGCCGTGGTGGCCATGTCGACCGATTACGACTGCTGGAAGGAGGACGAAGCCCCGGTGACCTGGGACGAGATTCTGGCCGTTTTCGACGAGAATGCCAGCAAGGTAAAAAATTTACTGATCAACGTGATCCCCAAAATCAAATAAGGAGCGCTGACGTGAACATTAAAGACACAATCCGTACCGTACCCCACTGGCCCATTGAAGGTGTGATGTTTCGGGATATAACCACGCTGATGCAGGATCCGGCCGCCTTTCGGAAGACCTGCGACCAGTTCTATGAGCGCTACAAGGACATGAAGATTGACAAGGTTGTGGGTATCGACGCCCGGGGCTTTATATTCGGTGCGGTACTGGCCTACCAGCTCAACGTGGGATTTGTGCCCATTCGCAAAAAGGGCAAGCTTCCGCCGGAGACCATCAGCCAGGACTACGCCCTGGAATACGGGACTGCCACGGTCGAGATCAGCGAGAACGGGATTGCCAGGGGAGAAAAATGCCTGATCGTGGACGACCTGATCGCCACGGGCGGTACGATCTATGCGGCCACCCAGCTGGTTGAGTCCCTGGGCGGCGAGATTCTGGAGTGCGCGTTCATCGTAGAACTTCCCGACCTGCACGGCAAAGAGAAGATCGCGCAGTACCCGATCTTCACACTGACCGAGTTTGAGGGGGAGTAACGTTTCTACCTGTCACGCTGAGCCTAGCGAAGAGTCCCCTACAACAGAAGGCCTACGTTGTGGTTGGGGATTCTTCGTCGTGCTGCTCCTCAGAATGACAAATATTGACAGGGTGCCCGATCCGGATAACAGTGAACCCCCGTTTGCGAAAAGCTATCCTTGATACACCCCGGGATGATATCTAACCTTTTATCTCGGCCGCAATTTCACCAACCCTGGCCAAAATCCTTTCCCGATCGAGCGTGACCGGCTGACGATCCCTTATCAATACTTTTCCCCCGACCACCACCGTGACCACGTCCGCCCCACGCATGGCGTAGACAATATGCGAATGGGGCGCATACATTGGCACCAGATGCGGGCGGTCGGCGTTTACCACGATGAGGTCGGCCTGTTTGCCGGGTTCCAGACTACCGGTCACATCTCCCAGGCCGATAGCCCGGGCCCCGTGCCGGGTGGCCATTTTCAGTACTGTGGTGGCATCCATCACTGTCGGGTCCCGGGTAACCGCTTTGTGGATTTTGGCCGCAGCATCCATTTCGGTGAACAAATCCAGATCATTATTGGAGGCACAACCATCGGTACCCAGGCCCACGGTAAGGCCGGCGGCGACAAAGTCCGGCACCGGGGCTATGCCCGCCGCCAGTTTCATATTGCTTTCGGCATTATGGGATATCTTCACACCGCGTGTGCGCATGATGTCGATATCTTCTGCATTGGTCCAGACCGCGTGCACGACCAGGGTGTTTTCATCCAGGACTTCGAGACTATCCAGGTATTGCACCGGTGTGGCCCCGTGTTCCTGCAAGCAGGCGCTGCGTTCCGCTTCCGTCTCGGCCACATGAATTTGGAAAAGGACGCCCCTTTCACGGGCTGCATTCTTGGCCGCTTTTAGCGTGTCGCCGCTGCAGGTGTAAGGGGAGTGGCAAAATATGGAGGGCGTGATGTTCGCTTCCCGCTCCAGCCATTGATCCACATAATTGCCGGCGTGGGTCACATTCAAGGCCGGGTCCGGTACGCCGGGCGCCGGAAAATCGATCACCCCCTGGGCCAGGACCGCCCGCAGGCCCGCCCGAACCACGGCTGCGGCGACGCTGTCCTCCTGGAAATACCCGCCGCAGCAGGTCGTGGTGCCGGACAGGAGCATCTCCAGACAAGCCAGTTGCGTCCCCCATTTCACATTCTCCGGGGTGATGAATTGGCTCTCCGCCGGAAGCATGTGCTCGTTGAGCCAGACGTCGAGCGGCAGATCATCCGCCAGGCCGCGAAACAGGGTCATCGGCAGGTGGGTATGGGTGTTTACCAGGCCCGGCATAACAATGCCGCCGCCGGCGTCAATGGCCGTCGCGGCTTCCGGCAGGGCCACACCCGCCTCCCATTTGGCAACGGTCACGATGGTGCCCTTTTGAACCCCTATCAGGGCCTGCTCGATAATATCGAAACGTTCATTGACGGTTACGGCCGTGCCATTGTGGATGATCAGATCATATTGATTGCGGGTCATGTCTCACCTTATTTCCAGCAGGATTTTGAGAGCCTCGGATGAGTGGGCCCGTTCAAAGGCCGCCTGAGCCTTTTCCAGGGGATATTTGGCGGTGATCAGTCTTTCCAGGGGTATATCCGGGAACTGCTGCAGCCGGGCGATACCCGTTTTAAACAATCCGCAACGTGATCCGATAACCGTGATCTCGTTGATGACCACCGGGGCCAGGTTCAACTCGCCCTGGGAAGCCAGGGTGGATTTTAAAACAATGGTGCCGCGCGGGCGGCAGACCGCCATGGCATCCAGCATTCCCTGGGGTTTCCCGGTAGCCTCTACCACCAGGTCGGCCCCGGCGGCATCTAAAAGGCGGGTGGTGGTCTCCAGGCTGCGCCAGCGCGCAGCCTGGAGCTTCGCATGATGACGGCCGACCAAGGTCACGTTATCCACGACGGAAGCCAGGACCCAGGCACACAATATACCCAGACGCCCATCTCCAAGCACTGCGATCTTTTCAGTGCCCTTTAGCGGTACCTGGTCCAGAATCTCGCAGGCGGCGGAAAACGGTTCGATAAAAACAGCCCGGTCCGTGTGCATACCGGCGGGTATCGGGTGCAGATTGGCTATGGGCAGCAGGCAGTATCCGGCCATACAGCCGTCGAGGTTCAGGATGCCCAGTACGGACCGTTCGGGGCAGTGCCGTTCCAAGCCTTCCCGGCACATCCGGCATTGTCCGCAGGCGGCATTGATCTCGCCGGTAACCCGCCGGCCGATCCAATCAGGCTGATCACAGGCCTGCACTTCACCCACGAACTCGTGGCCGAGGATGCCGTTAAAGCCCATATAGCCGGCGATGATTTCCAGGTCGGTGCGGCAGATGCCGGCCACCAGGGTCCGGATCAAAGCCCACCCCGGCGGCGTCACCGGTACCGGGTGATCGGTAATAAGTTTAAGACGGCCGTCGAATACGACCGCCGGCATGGTTGCCGGGAACCGACCCGGGCTCATGAGGCTGTCTCCAGGCGTGAAAGGACCCCGCCCACAATGTCGCTCAAGAGGGGCGTGACCCTCCCACCAACATCGAGAACTTCCTCGAGGGTGGCCGGTACGGGGTGATCGGGATCGTTCATATTGGTGATAATCGACAGCCCCAGAACGCGCATGCCGCCATGCACGGCGGCTATCACCTCCGGCACCGTGGAAAAACCCACCGCAGCGGCGCCGATTGTTTTTAAAAACCGGATCTCGGCCGGTGTTTCCAAACTGGGGCCTTTCAAGCCGGCGTATACGCCCGTCTTCAGGCTGACGCCCAGCGCCGCCCCCGCTCTGAATGCCAGTCGGCCCAGGTCGCGGTCATAGGCGGCGGTCATCGGCGGAAAGCGCAGGCCCCAGGCATCTTCGTTGGGACCGACCAGCGGATTTTCGCCGGTCAAGTTGATGTGGTCGGCAATCACCAGGATGTCCCCGGTGTTCAAGGATGGATCGAGGCCCCCGGCGGCATTGGTCAAAATGAGGGTTTTGACACCCAGGGCCTGCATGACCCGGACCGGGAACGCAACTTCCTGCGGCCGATAGCCCTCGTAAAGGTGAAAACGGCCTTCCATGGCCACGACACGCTGTCCGTGGGCCTGCCCGAATAGCATCCGGCCGGTGTGGCTGGTTACGGTGGCTTGCGGGAAATTGGGGATCTCGCGGTAGTCGAGACGCGCTTCAGGTTCAAAGAAAGAGACGGCGGTGCCAAGACCGGTCCCTGAAAAAAAGCCGATGGTCGGTTGTGTGCCTGTCCGGTTCTTTAAAAATTCGGCCGTTTCATTGACGGTTTTGCGGTCATTTTTCATGGGCTTTCCGATTGTTGTCCGGCTGGATGCGGGTGGTTACAGATGGCCTGTTTTTAGCAGAAATACCCCCCCCTTGGCAAAAAAAATCTTTTGGCGGATTTTAGGGTTCCAGGGGCAATGAACCCATTGACATTGTAGCATTTGTGTGAAAAACTACCACGTTATGTTTTTATGGAAAACCAGTGATTCGGACCTCAATTTGCCATTAATTACAGGTGGTTAACAATGGGTACCAGGGCCAGGCGGGAACATCCGGATATTGACGAGAGCATGTGGACGGCCATCGACGCCGTGATCGCGGACAACCGGGGTAAACCCGGTTCAATCATTACCGTTTTACGTGAAAGTCAGGAGATTGCCGGTTACCTGCCGGTTGAGCTGATCAACTACATCAGCATGCATATGAATCTGCCCGTCAGTGAGGTCTTTGGCGTTGCCTCCTTCTATTCTCTTTTTTCAATGAAACCCAAGGGCCGCCACACGGTTCGCATGTGCCTGGGAACGGCCTGTTATGTAAAAGGAGTCAAAGAGGCGATGGCGCGGATAACCAATACGTACCAGGTAGAGGAGGGGGAAACCTCCGAGGACCGCCGGTTTTCCCTGGAAGGCGTACGCTGTCTGGGCGCCTGCGGCCTGGCACCGGTCATGGTTATCGGCGGTGATACCTATGGGGATATCAGTGCCGACAAAATTATCGATATACTGGACAAGTACGAGTAAACGATAACCCGGAGGGATTCGCCGGATTGCCCCACGGGTTATGAAAGCGACGGTTTCCCATGAAACTATCTGAAATCCAGGAGATACTGAAAGCCACCGTCTTAACGGGCGAAGAGCACCTTGCCAAAACTGTGGCGGCCGGCGGCGGGGCGGATTTAATGGACGATGTCCTGTCGGCGGTGGCTGAAGGTGGGGCCCTGCTCACGGGGTTGACCACCGAAAAGGTGTTGCGCACTGCCAAAATTGCCGGTGTGACCGTTATCGTCTTCGTCCGGGGCAAGGAGCCCAGCGACAGTGTGCTGGAACTGGCCAAATCCTATTCCTTGCCCGTAATGACCACGAAGTATTCTCTTTTTGTCGCCTGCGGGCGGCTCTATATGAACGGTTTGCGCGGGATGGACGGATCATGGTGATTTGTGGCGGGCGTGTTGATTTGGACCCCGGCCAAGGCGGGGGCAGCTTCCGGAATGAGGAGATCTGATGCAGCGATTGACCAGGGAAACACTTGCGGAGAAACAAGCCCAGGAGAAAAAGCGGCTTACCGATACGACGATTAAAAAGCTCTTGATATGCGGCGGCACCGGATGTCACGCGACGGGCAGTATCGCGCTCAAAGAGACGCTTGTAAATGAGCTGGCGGCCAAGGGGTTGCAGGAAAAGGTCCAGGTGATCGAAACCGGGTGCAACGGATTCTGCGCCATGGGACCGCTTATGGTCATTCAGCCGGACGGTGTCTTTTACCAGAAGATCAAACCGGAGGATGTGCCGGAACTTGTTGAGGAACACCTAATCAACAACAAGCAGGTGAAAAAACTGCTCTACAAGAACCCGGTCACCAAAAAGCGCATTCCCATACAGGACGATATCCCCTTTTTTGCGCACCAGATGCCCCGCGCACTGCGCAACAAAGGCATCATCGATCCCGAATCCATCGATGACTATATCGGGCGGGACGGCTACCAGGGCGCGGCCAGGGCCCTGCTGGAAATCGAGCCGGCCGATATTGTCGAACAGGTCAAAATTTCCGGCATGCGCGGACGGGGCGGGGCCGGTTTTCCCACCGGTATGAAGTGGGCCTTTGCCCAGTCCAGTCCCGGGGATGTGAAATACGTGTTGTGCAACGCGGACGAGGGTGACCCGGGTGCGTTCATGGACCGCAGTATCCTGGAAGCCGACCCCCATGCTGTAATCGAAGGCATGGTGATCGCGGCCCGGGCCATCAATGCCCACAAGGGTTACATCTACGCCAGGACAGAATATCCCCTGGCCATCAAACGGCTGCAGATTGCCATCGATCAGGCCACGGCCTGCGGACTGCTGGGGACCGACATCCTGGGGTCCGGATTTGATTTTTCAGTTGAGATCTACCAGGGGGCCGGTGCCTTTGTATGCGGCGAAGAAACCGCCCTGATGCGCTCAATCGAAGGCCGTCGGGGGATGCCGCGGCCACGGCCGCCGTTCCCGGCCCATAAGGGCCTGTGGGAAAAGCCCACGATTCTGAACAATGTGGAAACCCTGGCCAATACTCCCCAGATCATCCAGAAAGGCGGGCAGTGGTATGCCGCTGTGGGCACGGAAACCAGCAAGGGCACCAAGGTGTTTGCCCTGTCCGGCGATGTCAACAATATCGGCCTGTTGGAAGTGCCTATGGGGACCTCGCTGCGTACCATCATCTACGATGTCGGCGGCGGCATTCCCGGCAAGAAGAAGTTCAAGGCGGTTCAACTGGGCGGCCCTTCCGGCGGGTGCGTGCCGGAAGAATACCTCGATACCCCGGTCGACTACGAGGAAATTGCCAAAGTAGGCGCCATCATGGGGTCCGGCGGGGTCATCGTGATGGATGAAAACACCTGTATGGTCGACATGGCCCGTTTCTTCATGGAGTTCATCCAGGATGAGTCGTGCGGCAAGTGCACGCCCTGCCGCGAAGGCACCCGCCGATTGCTGCAGATCCTTGAAAAGATCTGCGAAGGGCACGGTTCCGCCGAGGATATCGAGGCGTTGGAATCCCTGTCCGATGTCATCCGCAGCACGGCCCTGTGCGGTCTCGGGCAGACGGCTCCCAACCCGGTGCTGTCCACGCTGCGCTATTTTCGCGAAGAGTACGACGAACACATCAATGAACGCCGCTGTCCAGCCAAACGCTGCGTCGAGCTACTCGAATTCCGGGTAGATTCGGAGGCCTGTAAAAAATGCGGCCTTTGTTTCAAGGCGTGTCCGACCGATGCCATTGACTGGGAGAAAAAGCAACCGGCGCGCATCGACAACGAGAAGTGTATCAAGTGCATGACCTGTTTTGAAAAGTGTAAGTTTGACGCAATATTCTAGAAGCCATCTAAAAAAGTCTATTAGCCCAAACTCAGCGTTGGGCGCTCGGTTCAAGTCCTCGAAATACTCTAGTATTCCTCCGGGTTGAACCTCGCGGCCGACTTGATTTTGAACTAAAATCCGTTTTTTGAGATAGCTTCTAATAATCAGGGATTTTTAACTGGAGAATTGAACATGCTACAAGCGGTTTTCATTTTGGGTGGACTCGGGGTTGCGGTCGGTATTTGCCTGGCCCTGGCTTCAAAGGTTTTCTACGTTTACGTGGACCCTCAAATCTTGGCTGTCGATGATGCGCTGCCCGGTGCCAATTGCGGCGGTTGCGGACTGCCGGGCTGCACTGCCAATGCCGAGGCGATTGTCAAGGGCCAGGCGGCCCCCAATTCATGCGTTGCGGCCGGCCCGGATACGGCCGAAGCCATTGCGGCTATTTTGGGTGTAGCCGTCGAAGCCAAAGAGCCCGATATCGCGCTGCCGGATTGTACCTACGGCGTTGCCGAGGCGGATACCAAATTCAATTACAACGGGATCTCTGATTGCCGGGGTGCCGCCCTGCTGAGTGGTGGCATGAAAGTGTGCACCATCGGATGCCTGGGACTGGGCACCTGCGCCGTGGCTTGCCCTTTCAACGCCATTGTCATGGGCCCGCAAGGCCTGCCGGTAGTTGACGAGAAACTGTGCACCGGTTGCGGCACCTGTGAACGGGTATGCCCGAAGCATATCATCAAACTTTCTTCCGTGACGCGTAGAATACTGCGTGAATATACCACCGACGATTGTACGACTCCCTGCCAGCGCGCCTGCCCGGCGGGGATCAACATTAGTGAGTACATCCGACAGATTTCCCTGGGTGATTACCGCCGGTCCGTACAGGTGATCAAAGAGCGCAATCCTTTCCCGACGGTGATCGGACGCATCTGCCCGCGGCCCTGTGAAGAGGAGTGCCGGCGCAAGTACATCGATGAGCCGGTGGCGATTAATTTCCTCAAACGATATGCTGCCGATTATGAACGCCAGCACGGTGATAGGGTCCAGCCATTTTGCGCCCCAGCCACCGGCCGCAAAGTCGCGGTTGTGGGGGGCGGTGTACAGGGACTCTCGGTGGCATTTTTTACCGCGCGGCTGGGGCATGCGCCGACGGTTTACGAGGCCGGCGATCATCTCGGCGGGCTTTTAAGGAGCGCCATTTCCCGATATCGCCTTTCCATGGATATTCTGGATTGGGATATCCAGGGGGTGCTTGAACTCGGCGTAGAAGCCAAGACCGGCCAGACCCTGGGCAAGGACTTTGCCCTGGATGACCTGCTGCGCGACGGTTACGAAGCCGTTTTTCTTGCTGCCGGCGGATGGGACAGCAAACTGCTGAGGACCGGCGGCGGTAAGACCGAGCAGAGCCTACCGGGGACCTACCTGTTGATCGACCTGCTTAATGAAAGCAAACAAAAAACCGGTGCGGTGGCACTGCAAAATGACGTGGTGATTTACGGCGGTTCGGCCGAGGTCATTGATGCGGCCGTTGTCTGTCGACAGATGGGGGCCGCAAATGTCACTGTCCTGTTCAGGGAAAGCGCGGCCGCTATCGAGGTGAGCGCTGAAAAAAGAGAACTGGCCGCCCGGGAAGGTATCCAGCTCGTTTTCGGGGGCGCCATTACCCGACTGCAGGGAACGGGGCGCGACCTTGCGCAGGTTGAGTACCAGACATCCGCCCAAGGGGTTCCTCAGGCCCTGGCGGCCGGGACGCTGTTTCTAGCCAGCGGTCGTATGCCGGAATTGATTTTCAGGAAAATCGTTTCACGAAGTGAGACTGTCGATGAGGCGACCACCGGTGAAACGGCCGATGACCCGCTGGCGTGGGAAGGCATCTGCCCCTACAAGAAGCCGGCCTTCAAAGATGAAACCGGCCTGTTGGCCGCCGGGGACGAACTCACCGATTTCAGCGCGGCCATCAAGGCCATCGGTGCCGGTCGCCGTGCGGCAGCCTCGATCCACCAGGTTATGTATGATCTGGGGCCGGAGCTGGCACCGGACGTGGTGCAGTCGGAAGCGGATATCCAGAACATTTTTGCAGTCGAGCGTGTTCCGGCTGCCTCGCGGCAGATCATGCCCTTGTGCGGTGGACCGGAAATGGATAAATGCGGGGAACTTGAGCTGGGTTTTGCCCGGGAAGCGGCCGCCGCTGAAGCCGGGCGCTGCCTGCAGTGCGGTTTGATCTGCTATAAGCAAGAGGCTGAAACTCAAATCCAGGCCGACGTTCCGGCCGCTGCCGCCGGTTAATTCAGCGGCGCCGGGAAGGTTTGGACGACCTTCACGGCACAACCCGAATAATCGCCGTTTTACCTAAGGGCCCGTTTTCCTGCCGGCTGCTAAGGCTCAGTAGACACCAAAGGAGCCCGGTACCGGCAAATGAAAATGGGCCTAATTTTTATGGCGTCCATCATCTCTCGCTCGGCGGGAGGAAAGTTCCGACCGCCGGTAAGCAGCGCGGTTGTTGGCTAAGGAGTAGATTTGGCTACCGAACAAGCTACGGTAACAGTTGTCAGCCCCGCAGGTACCTGGGTGGAAGCGACGCCATCCGCCGCCTGCGAGGGTTGTGCCTCCCGGGGGTCCTGCCACGCTGTCGGCAAAGAACGCAACAGTGTGCAGGTGATCAATGGCCGGGATGCCCGGGTGGGAGACACAGTAGTGATCACCTTTGCAACCGGATCCCTGCTGAAAGCCTTGTTCTTGCTGTATATGGTGCCCATTATCGCCCTGCTGGTCGGGGCATGCGTAGGGAATTGGTTGCTGGCACCTTATGTGGACCGGAATCCTTCGATCGTGGCGGCGATCAGCGCCTTTACCTTCTTTTTTACCGCCATATGGCTCGCGAAATTCAAGGCCGGCCAGATGGAAAAAAATGAAGCCTATCGTCCGAAAATTACACGCATAGCCCAACGGGCCCCGTTGCAGCCGAATATTCCGGTTACGGCCGTGAAGGAGTAGGCGGGCATGGCGGCGGTGTCTGCCAGACCCTATTTTTGCGACTCCGGTCTTCGTTTTGGCTGCCGCTGCAGCGTCACCAGGGTGGCGCCCCAGCCGCCTGCCTCGGGGGGTGCGGGGGCAAAGGATTTGACCAGCGGGTGCTTTTCCAACAACGCCAGAACTCCCTTTTTAAGGATGCCCTTGCCTTTGCCATGAATTACCCGGACAGTGAAGATGTTGGCCCGGATACATTCCTGGAAATAGTTGTCCAGTAGATCCGGCACTTCGGCCGGCCGAAACAGATGCAGGTCGAGGACATCTTCAATGGGGACGATGATCGGTTCCATGCCCCTGCATACCATATGCCGGGATGAGACAAAAGTTTCGTTTTAGATGGCTTTTAACAAGGTGATGCAATGCTAATCTTCGGCGGCAGTTTGCTGGTAGTCCTGGCCTATCTCTTGGGATCCATTCCCTTTGGTCTGGTATTGACCCGCCTTTTCACCTCCATCGATATCCGGCGCACCGGCAGCGGGAACATCGGCGCGACCAATGTTCGCCGCCTGGCCGGTAACCTGCTCGGTTTTCTGACCCTGCTGGGGGATGTGTTGAAGGGAACCCTGCCGGTTCTTTTGACAATGGCGTTATTCCGGGGTGAACCCCGCGAACTAGCCGAGACCCTCACCGCCTGTGTGGCTGTTGCCGCTTTTGTCGGGCACCTGTTTCCGGTTTACCTGGGCTTTAAAACCGGCGGCAAGGGTGTGGCCACGGCTCTGGGCGGCTGCCTGGTGCTATCACCACCTGCGGTGCTTATCTTTTTAGTGGCCTTCGTTGTCATGGTTAAAACCGTACGGCGGGTATCGGTAGGATCACTTACCGGAGCCGCCGTACTGGTACCTGCCGTCGGGTTGTTCACCGGCAGCGTTCCCTACACATCCGGTTGCCTGATGATGGTGCTCTTTATCTTTATCAAGCACCGGGACAATCTGAAGAGGATTCTGGCCGGCACCGAACCGACCATCGATCAAAAATCGGACAAGAAACAGGCCGACAGCTGACCAGCTGCCGATCAGGGGTACAATCCATATGCGCAAAATTTATTTTCTTTCCTTGAACATGATCCAGTTCGTACCCTATGCCTACGGGCTTTTGCGCTGTTATGCCGAGCAGTCCCGTGCCGTGCGTGAGCACTATGACTGGCAGGAGCCATTCTACCGGATAGAGCCCGTGGCCAGCCTGGTGTCCAAAATCACCCAGCCGGATCTGGTGTTCATGTCCTGCTATGCCTGGAATTTCAACCAGCAGATCGAGGTCGCCCGCCAGGTCAAGGCCAGGTATCCGCAATGCCGGGTTGTCTGCGGCGGCCCCCATGTCCCCCACGACAGCACCGGTTATCTGGAAAAGTATCCGTTTATAGACATCTTGGTGCATGGCGAAGGCGAAATTCCGGTGCGCAACCTGCTGGAGGAATTGCTGCAGGAAGAACCGGATCTGGCGCAGGTCAATGGCATCAGCTACCTGTATGACAATAGAACGGTCCAGACCGCGGAGAGCGAAAAACTGCCCAAAGACCTCCCGGTGCCCAGCCCTTATCTGGATGGAATGTTTACACCTTTTTTCACTTCCGCCGACAAGGCCAATAAAATCGCCCTGTGGGAGACCAACCGGGGGTGTCCTTTTTCCTGCTGTTTTTGCGACTGGGGCGTCCGCACGACCAGCAAGGTCCGGTTGCATCAGATGGATCGCATCCAGGCGGAGGTCGATTATTTCGGACGTCACAAGATTGAAGACATTTACATTACCGATTCCAATTTCGGTTTGTTCGAGCGCGACCTTGAGATCGCCAGGATGCTCGCGGCCTGTAAGGAAAAGTACGGCTACCCTCAAAGGGTTCGAACCCAATTCGCGAAAAAATCCAACCGGACGGTATTAGATATCTCCCGCCTGCTGTTCGAGCACAACATGCTCTGGGGCACGACCCTATCCATGCAAAGCGTTGATATGACGGTTCTGGAGGCCATCAAGCGCCCCAAGGTCAGCCTGGCGGAGTACAAATCCGCCAAAGAAAAATACCAGGCCTATCGCATTCCCACCTATACCGAATTGATCCTGGGCCTGCCCCGCGAAACCCGGGAATCTTTCATCAAAGGCATCTGCACGCTGTTCGCGATAGAGATGCATGACGATTTCCGGACCTTTGAACTCGTGCTGCTGCCCAATGCTCCCCTGGCCCAGCCGGCCATGCGGTATAAGTACGGATTGCAGACCCGGCGTAAACCCATGCGGATCGCCGATGCCGGGTGCCAGACCGAGTACGTGGAACTGGTCTTTGCCACAAACTCCATGTCCTTGGCCGACTGGGAGGACTGCTTTGTCTTTTCCGAAATGGCCCAGGCCCTGCACAACGGGGGCTACACCCGCTTCCTGGCGATTTACCTGCACAGAACCGGAACGTTGACCTATTATAATTTCTACACCGCCCTGTTTACCTGGATGCTTTCGACGGAGGAACCTGCTCTCCAGGCGATCCCCCGGATCAGGCGGCTCATCCATGATTTCTATGCAGACCCGGACATGCCCCAGATCAACCGGGCTCTGACCCAGCCGGACATCGCCGAGTTTCTGGCGTCCTTTAACCCGGACCGCAAGGGTTGGCAGCTGTGGACCTACATTTGGTTGTGGATTGCGGATCACAGGCGGGAATTTTACCGACTTCTAAGGACCTTTCTGACCAATCAGCAGATAGACATCACCAGTGAAACGGAAGATCTGCTGCGCTACCAGGAAGAGATCATGTTGAGCCAGGCATATGATCCGGCGGCCGGGAAGTCGGTTGCCTACCTACACGACTGGCCAGCTTACTTTAACCAGGGGGAACCGCTGCTGCAAAAAGAGGTTCGTCTACACTACCAGGACACCTACATGGGTGCCTCCTACCAGTACGATCTGGCACCCAACGACCGCAAAAAATTCGTAACCGCCGCGATCGGGTTTTCCTACCCCTATTCCAAATTCCGGCATTTTTTCCACCAGGCGGCGGCCGAAGTTCAAATTGCTGACTAAAATTATCTTGGGGGCCAGCCGTTGTATTAAAACGGCCAAACTCTGGGGATCATAATCGATGCCAGGCCGATCACCAGCAGGTTCAGCGGAAGACCCAGCTTAACGTAATCGGAGAAGCGGTATCCGCCCGGGCTGTAGACTAAAAGGTTGGTCTGGTAACCGATGGGGGTGGCGTAGCAGGCACTGGCGCCGAAGCAGACCCCCACGATAAAGGGTTTGGGGTTTACGCCCAGGGCCACAGCGGTTGATATGGCAATGGGCAGCAGCAGCACGGCGGTGGCGTTGTTGCTTAAAAGGTGGGTGCAGATACTGGTAAGGGCGATGATGCCCACCAGGACGTATTCCGGATCCAGCCCCTGAAATAGATTTAAAAACAGGTGGGCGTATAATTCTGTGGCGCCGGTTTTCTGCATGGCCAGACCCAGGGCGATGGTGCCGACGATCAAGAGCAGTACTTCGGACTGCAGGGTCCGGTAGGCATCTTTAAGGCTGAAGCAGTGGGTGAGAGCCATGGCCAGCACCCCGGCTAGAGAGCAGATCATGATATCGGCCAGTCCCAGGCTGGCGGCCGCCACCACTCCGGCAAAGATACTCACCGCAATGCCGGCTTTCTCCTTATCGATCATGGCGTGGTGGATATCTTCCAGGATCACGAAATCCGTCGAGTTGCGGATGGTGGCCACTTTTTCGCGCGGGCAGCGTATCAAGATGACGTCCCCAATCTTGAGCCGGACCTTCTGGATCTTGCGGTAAGAGTAGTGGCTGCGGCGGCTCCGGATCGCAATGATGCGGATTTCCGGATCGTGCTGCAGTACGGTGGACAGGAGCGGGGCCCGCAGCAGTCGGGATACGGGCGGCACGATCAACTCGATGATCAGGTCATCCTTCAAGCCGCCACCGAAGGTCATGTCTTCTTCCCCGTGGGCCAATACGAGGACCTCTTTTTTAAGACAGGCCAGCAATTCTTCCGCCGAACCTTTGACCAGCAGGATATCCGCCGCCTCTACAGGCAGGGGGCTGCGGGCCGGATCAAGTATATGGCCATTGCGAAATACTTCGATCACACTCAGGCCGTATTTTTGTTCGGCAACCTTGAGGATGTCGTCGGCTGCGATCAGGGGGCTTTGGGCCGGGACAATGAGCTCGGCGATATAGCGTTTGGCTTTGCCATGGTCGAGTTCGCACACCGGGCCGGTGCGGGCCGGCATGAGCAAGGGGGCGACAGCCAGCAGGAAGACAATACCAACCAGGGCGATGGGAACCCCGATCCTGCCCAACTCGAACATGGTGAGCTGCTCATAGCCATAGGTGGCGGCCAGGTCACTGACAATAATGTTGGTTGAAGTGCCGATCAGTGTGCAGGTCCCCGCCAGGATGGAGACGTAGGACAGGGGGATCAGCAGTTTGGAAGGGGAGAAACCATACTCGCAGCTCAGGGCCATCACGATCGGAATGAACAGGACCACCACGGGGGTGTTATTGATGAAGGCTGAGGCGGCGGCGACGGTCACGAATATGAGAATGGTGGCGTAGGCCTGTTTCCCCCTGGAAAACCGCATGACTGCTGCGGTCACGAAGTCGACGGCCCCCGTCCGGATAAGCCCCCGACTCAA
This sequence comes from Olavius algarvensis Delta 4 endosymbiont, assembly GCA_905176665.1. Lineage (GTDB taxonomy): Bacteria > Desulfobacterota > Desulfobacteria > Desulfobacterales > CAJINA01 > CAJINA01. The sequence continues at coordinate 299,874 of CAJINA010000005.1, forward strand.
CAAGAACATGGCTGCCACGGTTATGACGGCCGGGTTTGCGAATCCCGCCACTGTTTCCGTAGGCGTCAATATGTTGGTCAGCGCGAGGACCACCATGATCCCGATGGCAGTTTTATCGACCGCCACCTTCTCGGATACCAACAGGACCAGGGTTGTCAACAGAATGAACGTAACCAGAATGATATGTGCATCGAATGCCGCCATTCTATTTATCCCTGTACTTGCTGTATACCATCGACCGGCTGTGCGAAAGTTCGTGTTTGTTTAAGGTAACCACTGAATGTGAGTTGACAAAAAATCGCACCGAAAAAATTCGATTGCTGAAGTTGAGCCGGCCATCCAGGGGCTGTTTCTAAATTGTCTTTTGGCCCAATCTAGGCGTTGGGCGCTCGGTTCCTATCGCTTGAGATACGTGAGTATTTACCACGCAAGGCATTGGCTTTGCTGGCACCTCCGGGTGGAACCTCACGGCCGCCGCACCTTGAACCAAAATCCTAACTTAGAACCAGACCCTATGCGGCCAGGGAAAACAAAAAAGCCAGCACGCCGGTAAAAACAAATAGAGATTCGGCGAGAAATTCGAGCCGGATGCCGGGCATGATGCGACCCTGCCGGTGGGCGATGGCCGCCGGCAGGAAAAGCAGGGGACAAAGGGAAAGCAGATACCCGAACCATGGAACAATTTGTAGTAAACCGGCGGCGGCCAGCGTGCCGGCGCCGGTGATCAGCATCGTTTTCAGCAGCACCCGGGTCTGCTTTTCACCGAAGGCGACCGGAATCGTCTCTTTGCCGACGATACGGTCACCTTGAATGTCCAGCAGATCGAAGAAGGCCGTTCGGACGAAGACCATGCAGGTGGACCATACAAAGACTGCTGTGGTAGCCAGAGCGGACACCTCGTCCGCATGGCGCAGGGCGGGTAAAATGGCAGTGACCACCCCCCAGGCCACGGCAATCAGAACCGTCTTGGACCCCGGGATGTCCTTGATCCGGCGGTAGCGTATCTGTTTGAAGCGGGGAGGGACCAGGTTCAGGTTGTATGAAAGGCCGGTTACGCTCATGGCCAGCAGGACTGCAAACGGTACCGGTCCGAGTGAATAGGCCGTGGCCAGCCCCACGCCCCCGGCCAGGAAAGCGAACATTCCCAGCAAGTGGCGGTTGCTTTCATAGAACCGGGCCCGCACCGGGTCATTGTAGTGGTCGGATTTTTTCCCGGTCAGGTTGTTGATGATGTGCATCGAGAGCACATACAAAAAAGCGATCAGGACGTGGGGAAAATTCTGGGTTGCGCCCAAAAGGCGCGTACAGGCATAGCACAGACAGCCGGCGCCGAAAGCCACGTAGATATTGGTCAACAAAAGGGCCTGCTGGAGGTTGAACAGCGCCAGTTTCCAACCGGACAGACGGCCGACGGGAATCAATTCCAAGACCCGGCATATCTTGCGGATAATCCAGTTCGGGGTAGACGCGCCGGCCGTGATCCCGATGGTTTCCGCCCCGGCCAGGGCGTTGAGATCCAGTTCTTCTTCAGTCTCGATGTGATAGGTTGGTTTGCCGGTCTGCCGGGCAATTTCCGTCAGGCGGACAGTGTTGCCGCTGTTGTGCCCGCCGACTACGATGATGGCATCCACCTGGGCGGCAAGTTCCGTTATCTCCGCCTGGCGTTTACTCGTGGAATCGCAAATCGTGTCGTAGACTTTGTAGTGGGGTCGCTCTGCGGCGGCCCACTGCTTTACGGTATCGTAAAATTCGATATTCTGAGTCGTTTGGGCGACGATGATGGCCTGCTCGAAGGGAGGCAGGGCTGCCAGTTCAGCCAGGTTGTTAATCACATGGCCCTGGCTGCCGGCGTAGCCCTTCAAGCCAATTACTTCGGGGTGATCACTGTCTCCAATAATAATGGAGGCATACCCCTTCTCGGTGTGTTTGCGAATGATGGTCTGGACTCGGATGACGCGCGGGCAGGTGGCATTGATAACTTTGAACCCGGCATCTTCTAGTCCCATCTGGGCCTCCGGGGGCACACCGTGCGCCCGGATCAGGGCAGTGCCGAAACCTTCCCGCGGTATTTCAGCGAGGCTGTTGATCCCCTTTTCTTTGAGCAGATCGAGAACCTGGGGGTTGTGTATCAGGGGGCCGTAGGTATTGATCGGTTCCGGCTGGCTGCCGGGCGCTTCGAGCACCATATCGACCGCCCGACGGACCCCCATGCAGAAACCCGCTGTCTTGGCAATGATAATTTTCATTTACCGCAAGCAGCCAGGAGCCCTTACAGGTCTCCGAGCGGGCTAAGGTAGATGTAATGATCCACCAGGGCGAGGGAGTGAATCTTCGCTTTTATAAATCGCTGTTCACCGAAGATATTCATTAGTTTCAGGCCGTCGTCTTCCGGTTCTACGGAATCGACGGATTCCATGACGAGGGTTTTGTCTTCGCCCTCAATAAGGTAGGCATTGGCTTCACACATGGTTATCCTCACTCAAGAAAAGATTTTAGGTTTTCATCTATCAGGGCATCGATAAGATGCGGCAGGGGTGCTTGAACCAGGCCCACAATCTCGATATTCTCCTGTGAAAGCGGAAGCAGCAGTTTGCGGGCCGGGCTGGTCGCGATTGCCCTAGCCATGGCCGGTGTCAACTCGCCCATCATGGCGTTGGCCATGATAATGCTGACCGGGCCGATAATGATGTCCGCCGTCGGCACGGTGCAGACAATGGCATTTTCTCCAGAGGCGCCCCGGTTTGCGCGGGCTTTCAGCATCTGGGCGGTGGCGATCGCGTTGGTTCCCAGGGCGACGATTTCGATACTGCCGCCGGCAGCCGCGGTCAGGGGTTTGATAATCGCACTGCCGATACCGCCTCCCTGACCATCGATGACGCAGATTTTTCTCATTTTTAGGTGGCCTCAACAAGCTGACCCGCATCTTCCGGTCAGCGGTATGTGGCGACGCCGTTAAAAATTCCAGTAGGTCTTTTAGGCTGCGGACTGAAGGCTGCAAGGTATGCCCCCAGCCGGAATTCAGCTCCCGTGACGTAAACGCATCCTGAATCCATCACCAAGCAGGAAAAGGAAGTGTTTGCATCCGGCTAAACCCCTTTCGGTCTAACAGCCGGTCTAACGGGTGACTATCAGATCAACCAGAGAGCGTCAATAAAAACAGCCACTTTACCCCAACCTTGCAAAAGTACGAGGGCTTCAGAGTCAAGGCGGAAAGGGTGCATTTTTAGTGTACTACCGCCACCCTTGACAACGCAGAATCTGGAGCCTTCCGGCTTTCCCGTAGGGTAAAAATCATGACCAAATCGGCCCGATCCCTTGATCCACCGCCTGGCAACCCCAAGCAGCCTCGGGATTGTCTTTACGATTGATTTTATGACATACTGTTATCCCCACTTTGGCATATTTTTTAGGCAACCTTGGGGTTTACAGTTTGCGGATCTTGGCCTTGCTCCGCCGAGCCTTTTTCGACAAGCGGCGCCGGGGGCCTTTCTTGCGGGTAGTGGGATTCCACCCGGAGGCAGGTTCGGTCTCCATTCCCTTGGCATCCAGATACCCGGCCAGCTGCAATTTTTCTTCAAAAGCGGGCGAGGCAATGATGGCAGCACCCCTGGATTGGGCAAAGTCGGCCACCTCCCGGTCGGAGCTGACAACCAGGGCGCCTTCCTTTTCCCGGGCCGCCATCCTTTTTATGACCCGGTCCGCGGTTTCACCCCGGTGCGAAAAGACCACCGCGATGCCTTTGTACCGGTCTCGATCCGAGGTGAATCCCGGTGCCCGCGTACCGTCGAAAACCACGGTAATTTTATGGGCTTTTATACGTTTGTAAGCGGCCAGCAGGTCCAGCAGCGCTTCTCTCCCGGTCTGGAGATCCAAGCTGTCCAGCCGGCTCAAGTCCGTGGATTGGCGAATGAGATTGTAGCCGTCGATGATGATATGAATCGGCAAACCGGATTAGCGTTTGAGCAAACCCAGCAAGCGGTCAAGATCGTCGTTGCTGTAAAACTCAATTGCGACGCTGCCCTTTTGCTGTTTGCGATTAATCCGGACCCGGGTGCCGAAATGGCGGGAGAGATCCTCTTCCAGTCCGGTAAAATAGAATTTTTCAGAATCTGTGGGTGCGGCGGCCGGTTTGGGGGGCTTTTTCTTCAATCGCTTGATCAGTGTTTCGGTCTGGCGCACGGAGAACTTTTTAGCCACAATTTCCCGCCAGGCGGACAGCTGGCCGGCTCTGGTGTCGATGCCCAGCAGGGCCCGGGCATGCCCCATACTGATCGTGTTATTGGTAATGCTGCCCTTGATTTCCTCCGGTAGCTGGCGGAGCCGGAGAAAATTAGCCACCGCGCTGCGGCTTTTGCCGACCCTTTCGGCGACCCGGTTCTGGGTGAGGTTGAACTCGGTTATCAGGCGGTGGTAGGCGTCGGCCTCTTCAATGGGGTTGAAATCCTCCCGCTGGATGTTCTCGACAATGGACACTTCCAGCATCTGGGCATCGGTAAGGTTCTTGACCATAACCGGCACCTTGGCAAGACCGGCCATCTTGGCCGCTCGCAGGCGGCGTTCCCCGGCCACCAGTTCGTAGCCGTTGGTGTCCTTGCGCACCAGCAGGGGTTGTATGATCCCCTGGGTTTTGATCGATTCGCAGAGTTCCTCCAGTTCGTCGGCGGCAAAGTGGGTCCGTGGCTGGTAGAGGTTGGGACTGACCAGATCTATGTCGCATTCGACAAAACCCTTACCGGAATCCGGCCCGGTTGAGGCGGTGGTGGTCGGAATCAGAGCGGCGAGTCCCCGGCCGAGGGCTTGCTTTTTACGCTTTTTCGGCGTGGCGGCTTTCTTTTTGGCAAGATTTTGTTTCTGCATCAAGCTCCTTTAGTTCAGCCTGTTGGGAATTTACCGGTCCATTATTTCTATTTCGCGCGCGAGTTCAAAATAGCTGGTGGCGCCGGCCGAAGTGGCATCATAGAGCAAAATCGGCTTTCCGAAGCTGGGTGCTTCACTGAGACGTACATTGCGGGGAACCATCGTGTTGAAGACCAGGTCGTTGAAGTGCTTTTCAGCTTCATCCGCCACTTGGTACGACAGATTGGTCCGCTTATCGAACATCGTCAGTAAAATGCCGCCTACCTCGAGTTTGGGATTCAGACCGTTTTTTATCAGTTTCATGGTCTGCATCAGCTGGCCGATGCCTTCGAGGGCGTAAAATTCACACTGTAGGGGAATCAACAGGTGTTTGGCAGCCGTCATGGCGTTTACCGTCAGCAGGCTCAGCGACGGCGGAGAGTCGATGATGATGTATTCAAAATCGTCAGCTATATCGGCCAGCAAGTTTTTAAGGACCAATTCACGACCCTTGGATTCCATCATTTCAACCTCGAAACCGATCAGTTCGACCAGGGCCGGGATGGCTTTTAAAGTCGGTATTTCGGTGTCTGTAATCAAGGCCCCGGCTGGTGCGGCACCGATCATGCCGTGATACAGGTTGAGGTCGACGGTTAATTTGTCGATGCCAACGCCTGTGGTTGCGTTGCCCTGCGGGTCGCAATCTACAAGCAGCGTGGCTTTCTCGGAGACGGCCAGGGCCGCGGCAAGGTTGATGGCTGTGGTGGTTTTTCCCACGCCACCTTTCTGGTTGGCAATGCAAATGATGTGTGCCATAATCACGAACCCCTATCATATCTGGAGGGATTTTTAAAGCAGGACATTCTGCCGGTGACGGCTGGCCTGCCCGGGGGCTGCCTGGTCTGCAAACTTCGGGCTGCAGCTGGGATGACACCCGCTGTGGTTACGGCGATATGACGGAGAGACAAACTGAAGGATCTGCGGGGATATGCAAAGGTTAGCTTCTAAAATGATTATACGGGTCACCGTGACTGCCCTGTTGGTAAGCCTTATACTGCCCGCGCCCCTCGGTGCCCTGACCTATTCAAAAGAAGAAGAGTTCGGCCGGGAGTTTGCCCGCTATGTGGAAACCCACATGGAGGTGATCGACGACCAATTCATAGCAGGATACGTTGAATCGGTAGGCCAGCGGGTGCTGTCCTATTTTCCGTCCCAGCAGCTCAAGTTTCGCTTCCGGGTAATAAAATCGGAAGTTTACAATGCTTTTGCGGGGCCGGGCGGACACATTTTCATTCACAGCGGACTGATCGCTGCCATGGAATCCGAAGATGAACTGGCCGGTATTCTGGGACATGAAATTGCCCACGTGACCAGCCGTCACATATCCCAAAAATTGGCCCGCCAGAAAAAGATTAGTTACGTCACCCTGGCCGGCATCGTGGCGGGGCTCCTGCTGGGGGCCGCCGGGTCGCAGACCGGCGCCCAGGCCCTGGCCTACGGGACCCTCGCCGCCAGCCAGTCCGCGGAATTGGCCTACAGCCGCGAAAACGAACTGGAAGCAGATGAGAAGGGGCTGCATTCCATTGCGGCGGCCGGGTACAACGGCTATGGCCTGGTAAAGATCCTCAAGAAGATGCGCAACCGCGAGTGGTTCGGCACCAAACAGGTACCCACCTACCTGAAAACCCACCCCGCCACCGAAGACCGGATTCTATACATCGACGGCTGGATGGCGGACAACAAGAGTGCTCTGCGCCCCACTCAGGCCAGCAACCCGCGCGGGTTCATCGTGGCGCACACCCGGGTCCTGGCACTGTATACCGACCGGCAGCTGGCCCTCAAAACGTTGAAGCGCGGAGTGGACGAGTATCCGGAACAGGCCATCTCCCATTACGGGTACGGTCTGGTGTTGGCCCGCAGCGGCAAGTACGATCAGGCCATCGAGCACTTTGAAACGGCACTGCGGATCAGGCCCTTTGACCCCTACCTGCTGGGAGAACTAGGCCGGGCCCAATACTTCGAAGGACTTTATCGGCCGGCCCTGAACAATCTCGAGGCGGCCGTCAAGATTTTTCCTGAGTTTGCAGATGGTTTCTTTTACCTGGGGCGTACCTATCAGCAGTTGGGCATGTATCCGGAAGCGGTACGTTACCTGGAAGAGTTGTTTGATTTGGCGCCGCGTTACCCCCGGCTCAGTTATTTTCTAGGCAATGCCCACGGGAAACTTGGGCAACTGGGGCAGGCGCACTACTATCTGGCTCTTTACTACCTGAAAAAGGGTGAGCAGGAAACCGCCCGATTTCACCTTCAGCGGGCCCAAAAGGCTGAAACCGATCCCGTGAACAAAGACCGTATTGAGGATCTGCTCAGCAAGCTCAAACCGGTCAAACCCGGGCAAAAGAACCCCCGGCGGTAGGATGTTTGGGCCGGCACCGCCCTTGGTCATCTAGCTGCGGTCGAAATGCGAAAACTGCATGGAGAACGTACCGCGGCCCTGGGTGGCTGAGCGCAGGGCGGTAGAGTAACCGAACATCTGGGCCAGCGGTACCGTTGCCTTAATGACCTGGATGCCGGTTTTGTGCTCCATGGATTCAATTTTACCGCCGCGCGCATTGATATCCCCAATCACATCGCCCATGAACGCTTCCGGTACAAAGATCTCCACCTTCATAATCGGATCGAGCAGGAAAGGGTCGGCTTTGGCCAGGGCTGCCTTCAAGGCCATGGATGCACTGACCGTGTAGGCCAGTTCCGATCCCTGCGACTCCTTAACCGATCCGCCGATGAGAGTTGCCGCTACACCCACTACCGGGTAGCCCATCAGGGACCCGCTTTCCAGGGCCTCCAGCACCCCTTTCTCGATAGCCGGGATGTATAATTCCGGAATGATCTCTTCCGACACCATGGATTTGAAACGGTTTTCCGATCCCCGGGGCAGAGGTGACAGCTGCAGCTCGACTTCGCCGAAATGACGCTGGCCGGCCACTTCCTTGTCAAAGGTTGCCCGGGCCGCGGCCTCTTTTTCGATGGTCTCCCGGTAAACAACCTGGGGACGCCCCACATTGACGCTGGTTTTGAATTCGCGCAGCATGCGGCTGATGATCACTTCCAGGTGCAGCTCGCCCATGCCGGATAAAATGGTCTGCCCTGTATCCGGGTCTTTTTTCAGGCGCAGGGTGGGATCTTCGGCCGTGAACTTATCCAGAACCTGGTCGAGCTTGTCCTGATCAGCGCTGGTTTTAGGTTCTATGGCGACTGAGATCACCGGCTCATAAATATCAATTTTTTCCAGCAGTAGTGGTTTATCGATCGCACACAGGGTTTCCCCGGTAGTAGAGTCTTTCAAGCCGACCACCCCGACAATGCTGCCGGCCCCGGCTTCATCCACCCGTTCTTTTTTATTGGCATGCATACGCAGTATCCGGGCCAGCTTCTCCTTGGATTTTCGCGCCGGGTTAAACACATCTCCCTTGGCTTTCAGGCGTCCGCTGTAGACCCTTACAAAACTGAGTTTGCGGCCTTCTATCATGGACACCTTGAAAATTAGCGCCGCCAGAGGTGCGCTGTCCGCAGGGGGACAAGCCACGGCTTCACCGGTTTCGGGATGTTCACCCTGGATGGGCGGTACATCCAGCGGACTCGGCAGGTAGTCGATGATGGCATCCAGCAGGGGTTGAATACCCCGGTTCTTCAGAGCGCTGCCGCATAAAATGGGGACCAGTTCAAGGTCGATGGTGGCTTTGCGAATAGCGGCTACGATCATTTTGGGGTCGATCTCTTCCTCGGCCAGGTAGGCCTCCATGATTGCGTCGTCTGTTTCGGCCAGCGTTTCAATCAGCAGTTCACGATATTCACGGGCCTGGTCGACCAGTTCGGAAGGGATATCTTCCGAAGAAAAGGTGGCGCCCAGGGTGTCGGCTTGCCAGCGGATCTGCTGCATACCGATCAGGTCAATGACCCCTTCGAATTCATCCTCGCTGCCCACCGGCAGCTGCAGGATCAACGGCGATGCGTTGAGGCGCTCTTGCATCATTTCGATGGTCCCGAAAAAGTCGGCGCCGATGCGGTCGAGTTTGTTTATGAAGGCGATTTTCGGTACCCGGTATTTGTCAGCCTGTCGCCAGACGGTTTCAGACTGCGGTTCCACCCCGCCCACGGCGCAGAAAACGCCGATGGCCCCGTCCAGGACCCGCAGGGAGCGCTCCACTTCGATGGTAAAATCCACATGCCCCGGGGTATCGATAATCTGGATTTCGCGGTTGTTCCACTGGCAGGTCGTGACGGCCGATGTAATCGTTATGCCGCGTTCCTGCTCGTCAGGCATCCAATCCATTACCGCTTCGCCATTGTGGACTTCTCCGATCCGGTGTGAGCGGCCCGAGTAGTACAATATCCTTTCGGTAACAGTGGTTTTGCCGGCGTCAATATGCGCCATGATGCCGATGTTTCTGATTTTGCTGATTTTGTCTTTTGGTTTCATCTTATCAGGAGAATATTCGCTTTCAGAGGATAGCGCAGGTCCAGATGCCCGGCCGTCGGCAGCGGCTCCCGGCCGAGATTCAGGAACTGAACTGCTTCTATTTCCGCCATGTTGAGAACCAGTGAGTTCACGATCGAATATAGTGCCAGCATGTCCGCTTGAAGACCGCCGGGATGCTTTTGCCACATGGTATTGTTGAAATCGATATACGCCGTTCGATCACCGTCGATAAAAAAGGTTCGCAGGACTTCGCCGGCCGGAAGGGTGCGCCCCAGGCCCTGGCTCTGCGGGCCGGTTGTCAATTCACGCACAATTAGCTTGCCAAGGGCGGTCGGAGTTTCCGGCCGGAGTATCTGGCGCTGCTCGGCCTGCAATGCAAAACGGGTCGGATCGGCAAAATAGAGACTGATCGTCATTTCCTGGGTGCCGGCCGGCCGGGCCGTTTGGGCGCTGACGCCGACAACCGTCGACAGGCAGACTGCGGCTAACGCCAAAAAACCGATCAGAATTCCCGGTGCCAGCGGCCTGATGCCGAACCTGCGGCGAAAGTTATGGTCTGGGCATCTTGGCATTGTAGGCGTCGGCTCGGTAGAAATTCACCGGCAAGTTTACGATTTCGTAGACATGGGTCGGGTACAAGATGCCCCGAAATTGTTTGGTGATCCGACCGCTTATTTCAACATCGATGTTAAACTGCTTCAGCAGGATGCGGACGTCGTTGGAAATCATCATTTTTGTATGGGAGCCCTCCCGGGACAAACCTTCAACCCGTTTGGCCAGGTTTATGGCATACCCTTCGGGCTTGGGCGGCAGCTTTTTGGAAACCCGGGACCGGACAATTACTTTGCCGGTGTGGATGCCGATGGCAATGTCCGAAGCAATCTTGGCTTCCGACACCCGCTTGATATTGAATGATGACTGAAACCAGAGTGATTTCATGTAAGATGCCAGCATAAGGGCCGTATACAGATTATGGCCGGTGTCCTCGGCATACAGGATGGCGCAGGCTTCATCTCCGCGGACATCGAATTCCATTTGATTCTCATCTATATGGGTGAGTTCATATACCCGCTTTTTGGCATCGAACATAGTCTTCTGGAATTCTTCCAAAAACATGTCATAATCAACCAGCCCGAGGGTGTCCGAAAAAACAGAAGAGTGGATAATATCGGAGAAAAGGATCACCGCTTGCCGCGGTACTGCCTTTTGGGTAGCTGGAGTCATTACAGCCCTCTTGGAATGTCCATAACCGGTTTGATCAACCTGTCTGCCAAGCCTTCTGCATACGGATCTACCATATCGACCTATATAACACAATCCGGGGTTTGAAAAGTTTCCCCGGGCCGTCTGGCACCTGCCGCCGCCACATAAAAAGGGGGTAGTCGCGGCGACCACCCCCTATGCTTGCTTGGTGGAGCTGAGGGGGATCGAACCCCTGACCTCATGACTGCCAGTCATGCGCTCTCCCATCTGAGCTACAGCCCCAATAAGTAAGGGGCACCTAACAGATATACTGTCGGGTGTCAACGAAAAGTTACGGTTTTCCTTCTCAAAATTACACCCGCCGATGGCCTGGCAGACAGCCGCTATCCGAATTCCAAGCGACTCATTTTACCCCCCGCGGCAGGACCCGGTGCGACCAGATGCGGGCGGTCGTCATCAAGGTCTTCCCCACTGGATTGACGGCGGCTGCGGACGATAATTCCAGAGGTATTGACAAATTGCCTGGTAGAGAATAAATTCAACCGTTTAGTAAAACCGCCGATAGTAGTAACACATTGTCTTTACCCGCCCGCCACCTGGATGGGAGGCGAGGCAAAAAACAGGAAAATTCAAGGAGTTTTCATGCTCGACCTGATGCGCAAGAAAGCCGGAACCTGGATGATCAAGTTCATTCTGGGGGTCATTATCATCGTATTTACCTTCTGGGGCGTGGGCAGCTGGACGGCCCAGAAGATCAACCGGGTGGCCACCGTAGATGGTGAACCTATTCCCGTGGAGACCTACCGGTTTGCCTATAACCAGTTGATGGATCAAATGCGCCGGCAGTTTGGAAACAATCTGTCTGAAGATCTTTTGAAAATGCTCAATGTTGATGAGCAGGCCATGAATCAGGTTATTGACCAGAAGCTGATTCTAAAGGAAGCCCGGCGACTGAATTTCGATGTAACCAAGCAGGAACTGGTGGCCGCAATTGCCGGATATCCCGGGTTTCAAGTGGATGGTGTGTTCAACCGCCGACGGTATGAGGCGGTGTTGAGCAACAACCGGATGTCGCCCGAGGCATTCGAAGCCACTCAGGAAAAATCGATGCTGATCGACAAGGTCAGAAGGTTCGTGACTCAAAACGCCAAAGTGTCCGACCTCGAGGCCCGTGAATGGTATAACTGGCGCAACAGTGAAGTCAATGTAGACTATGCCCTGTTTGCACCAGCCAAGTTCCCGGTTACCGGACCTGATGATAGCCAGGCCCAGGCCTATTTCGACGAGAACAAGGAAGCCTATCGTACAGCGCCGCTGGTGAAGGCGGAGTACGTCTTTTTTGATCCGGCCTTACACACCGGCGAGGTAGCGGTTACCCAGGAGGATATCCTGGAGTACTACGATTCCCATGTTGGTGAATTCCGGGAACCGAAACAGGTCCGTGCGCGGCATGTGCTGATCAAAGTCGACCAGACTGCGGCCAAGGCCGATGTCGAAAAATCGCGTGAACAGGCAGAGAATGTCGCCCGCCGGGCCCAAGGTGGCGAGGATTTTGCCACGCTGGCCAAGGAGTATTCACAGGGGCCTAGCAGGACAACCGGCGGTGACCTGGGATTCTTCAAGAAAACGGATATGGTGGCGCCGTTTGCCGAAAAAGCATTTGCCATGCAGGTTGGAGAGATCAGTGACCCGGTGCGTACCCGTTTCGGTTGGCACGTCATCAAGGTAGAGCAGATCAAAGCCGCTCAAGTCAAAACGCCGGACCAGGTGAGCCCCCAAATCAGTAAACGTTTAAAGGATACCGCTGCCAAGAACCTGGCCTACGAACAAGCGGACCGGGTGTTTGAGTCATCCTATGAAGACAATTCCCTGTCAATCGGTGCTGCTGCGGAAGGCTTGACCGCGGTAACCTCCGGATTCTTCGATCGGAGTGGGCCGCAGAAAGATTTCGTCAATGGTCCGGCTTTTGCGCAGGCGGCCTTCAGTCTGCCCGAAGGTGAGATCAGCGACATTGTCGATGCCGGCCAGGGGTTCTATCTGATCAAGGTGATTGCGAAGCAACCCGCCACCATACCAGCACTGGCTCCGGTCCGCGAGCGGGTTGATCGCGACTGGCAGCAGCATGAGCGGGATAAACTGGCCATGCAGGCGGCCGCCGCATTTTTAGAAGAGATGCGAAGCCCCTCGGGCAACTGGGATGAGTCGGCGGCCAAGGGCGCGGCTGAAACCGGTGAAACCGGTTATTTCAAGAAGAACGCCGAAATACCGCATATCGGTCAGGCATCCCAGATTGCCACCGCCGCTTTTGAGTTGTCCCGAGACAAACCCCTGCCGGCGGCGCCCTTGAAAAGTGAAAAAGGTGTATACGTGATCCGTTACAAAGAGCGCAAAATGCCGGATGGGACCGGGTTCTCCCAAGAAAAGAAAACCATTCAGGCTTCGCTGCTGGGGCAGAAAAAACGTGACATGTTTTCAGCGCTGGTGGCAAACCTGCGGGCGAACAGTGAAATTTTGGTCGAAGACCGCTATACCAAACAACCATAAACAGGAAAGACAACGTTATGGAAAGCCTGGCTGCAAATTCAAAAACAAAAAGATGCCCCGAGTGCGGAGTATATATTCCCATCGATGCGACACGTTGCCCTGATTGTAAAAAACGTGTCGGCCCGGCCGATAAGCATGGTGTCGGGCGCAAGGCCGTAAATTACCGGGCCTACGCCGAGATGGCTCTGGCTTTTGCGGTTCTGGGCCTCTTTGTCTGGTGGTTCTTTCTAAAAGGCTGATATTCACCGGGCAACACAGGTAATGGTGGAGTGCCCACCCGGGATGCTTGCCGGCGCGGCTGCCCCGGGACGCTCGGCCGAGGCCCCGGACCGCCGGTCGGCAACGGTTTACTTCTCCTAAGCCATTAGCCCGGAATAATGCCGCCCTCTGTCAGATCCCGCTTTACTTCGCCATGGTTGCCATTCTGCCGGGTCCGAGGCAGTTCTCCAGATTTCTACCGTAAGTCACATCCGCTATCCGTCCCCGTCGCCCTAAAGAGTGCTATTTGTTCGTGTTTATTGAATAATTTATTTGACAATGTCTTTATTCGATATATACTACTTCAAATAAGAGCCTTTTTTAACTACTGCAAAAACAATGACATGGTCTCAGAATTGTTACCCCAAAACACGGAGGAACAAAAATGGCGAAATTGAAGGAGCAGGTTAACAACATTACAAAGGCCCTGAAACAGCTTTCCCGACAGGCTGAATCCCTGAAAAAGAAAATACAGGCTGAAGCGAAGAAGGCTGCGGCAGATGCAAAGAAGAAGGCTGCGGCTGCCAAAAAGAAAGCTGCTGCGGCTGCCAAGAAGAAAGCCGCCGCCGCCAAGAAGAAAGCCGCCGCCGCCAAGAAGAAAGCCGCCGCGGTCAAGAAAAAAGTAACCAAGAAAAAAGTAACCAAGAAAAAAGTAACCAAGAAAAAAGTGGCCAAGAAAAAAGTAACCAAGAAAAAAGTGGCCAAGAAAAAAGTGGCCAAGAAAAAAGTGGCCAAGAAAAAAGTGGCCAAGAAAAAAGTGGCCAAAAAGAAGGCGGCCAAGAAAAAAGCTCCCGCCAAGAAAAAAGCCGCCGGCGACAAAGCCGGAACCGTTCTGGTAAAGGTTATGGCTGTTGTGGGTAAAAGCAAGGCGGGTGTCTCTATTGCTGATCTCAAGAAAAAAACCGGCCTGGATTCAAGGCAACTGAGCAATGCCCTGTACAAACTTTCAAAAAGGGGCAAAATTAAGTCCGTATCGCGCGGCGTGTATCAGAAAGCGTAATATGGCTTTTGCCTAAGGGCAGTTATTCACCCCAACACTGCTCCGTGGTATTCAATTCCTGAAGTCTTCGGTCGCTGGCATTGAGGTCGGCGGCCGGAGGCTTTTTTGTTTTCCTGCATGAAGGTTCTGCGATGTATCGAAACGAAACAATCCCAGCGTATGCAAAGAATTGCAAGTATCTGGCCATTGGGGCCCTGTTTTTGTCCGCGGTTTTTTTGGGTGGCTGTGCGGTGTCTCGGGAAACGCCGGCCTCGCCCGCTGACGCTGCTGCTCCCAGGTCCATGCCTTGGGCACATCTGACCAGTGATCTGGATCCGGATCCGGCCATCGTATACGGACAACTGCCCAATGGGTTCAGGTACGTCCTCATGGAAAATAAGGAGCCGGCTGGGCGCGTTAGCATGCATCTTAACGTTCAGGCCGGGTCGCTGCATGAAAACGATGGAGAAGAGGGGACCGCCCACTTCCTGGAGCACATGCTGTTTAACGGCTCAACCAATTTTCAGCCGGGAGAATTGGTCAAGTACTTTCAGCGAATCGGCATGCAGTTCGGTCCCGACGCCAATGCCCATACCGGGTTCCAGGAAACAGTCTATGATATTCTGCTGGCGGATAACTCGGCCGCCAGCATAGCTGAAGGGTTGATGGTGCTAAAGGATTACGCGCAAGGTGCGCTGCTGCTGGAAACCGAGGTGGAGCGTGAACTGGCTATTATCCTGGCGGAAAAACGTACCCGCGATTCGGTCGGCTACCGTACCTGGGTGGCCTCAGCCAACTTTGAAATGCCGGATACGCTCGTTCCCGCGCGGATGCCCATCGGGACCCGGGCATCCATTCAGAACGCCGACCACCAGAGCCTGCGAGGGTTTTACGATGCCTGGTATCGTCCGGAAAAGATGATGGTCGTGATGGTTGGCGACATCCAGGCCGAACAGGTAGAAAAGATGATCGCTGAGAAATTCAGGGCCACCCGGGCCCGGGGCAACCGCCGACCGCCGCCTGAGTTTGGCTCCCTGGCCCACCGGGGAGACAAGAGTTTCTACCATTTTGAGAAGGAAGCGGATAAAACCAGCGTGCGCATCGAAACCCTGAGGTCCAGTCTACCTTTCAAGGACAACCGGGCCTATCGGCACAGACGCCTGCTTGAGGAAATCGGCCGGCGGATATTGGCCAACCGGCTGGACGCCCGAATCGGAAAACAGGGAACGCCCTATACAGAGGGCTCCGCCGGAATTGGACTGTTCCTCAACAAGATGCGCTATACCGAGCTCTCGGCTGATTGCAGTCCCGAGAACTGGGAGAAAACCCTGGTTGCCCTTGAAACCCTCTTGCGCCAGGCACTTGTTTACGGATTTACAGCCACAGAACTCGACCGGGTGAAAAAGGACATCCTGGCGGAACTCGAACATGCCGTTAATAAGGCCCCTACCCGCCAGAGCCCGGCCCTCTCCCGGCACCTGATCCGTAATATAAACTCCGCACGGGTTATCCTCTCTCCTGCCCAGGAACTGGAATTACTTGCCCCCATATTGGCGAATGCCACCTTAACACAGGTAAATGCTGCCTTGCGTGACAGCTGGGCGACAGACCATCGCCTGATACTGGTAACCGGGAATGCCGATCTGTTCATTACCGGGGAGCAGCCAGAACAATTGATTCTGGGCATCTACGCCCGGAGCAGGGCCAGTGCTGTGCCGGCACCGGCGCAAGCCGCCCTGGTTGAATTTCCTTACCTGGAAATCCCACCCGGGCCGGGGCAGATAGCCCAGGCACGATCGATTGGCGACCTGGGTGTTTTGCAGTTGGACCTTGCCAATGGTGTGCGCCTGAATTTGAAACAAACCGATTTCGAGGCGGACCAAGTTGATATTCGTGTGGATTTCGGCCGCGGACGGTCGCAGGAACCGGAAGACCGGCCCGGACTTGGGCCGCTGACGGAAGCCGTTGTAAACGAAAGCGCTCTCGGGGCTCTGGATAAGGATGCCCTGGAAAGGGCCCTGGCTGGAAAAAACTTGTCAGTGGACTTTAGAGTGGCCGAAGACAGTTTCTATTTCAGGGGTAAATCTGCACAGGCGGAAATCGAAACATTGGTGCAATTGCTCTATGCCCACCTGGCCGATCCGGGATTCCGGGATGATGCCTTTCAACACAGCCTGGAAAAGTTCAACCAGCGCTACCTGGCACTGGAGAAATCGGTCAACGGGGCCTTGACCCTGACCGGCCTTCGATTCTTATCCGGTGGCGACAATCGGTTCGGCCTGCCGGCCAGGGAGCACATTCAGAAACTCACCCTGGCGGATGTCAAGGCCTGGCTGATGCCGGCCCTCAAACAGGGGGCGCTGGAGGTATCGGTGGTCGGGGACTTCGACGTACCGGCGACCCGTGCCCTGCTGGCCCGCTATTTCGGTAACCTTCCCGCCCGGGGACGCACCGCTGATGTTGCCGTCCAACGGCTGCCGACCTTTCCAAACGGTCAGACACTGACACTCCAGATAGAGACACGGCTACCCAAGGGACTGACCATAGTGGCCTATCCCACCGCGGACGTGTGGGATATAAAACGGACCCGACGGCTGTCGGTCTTGAGCGAAGTCGTCACCGAACGCTTGCGGGTAGGGATCCGGGAGAAACTGGGTGCCGCCTATACGACCGCGGCCTTCAACCGGCCCGGGCGCGCCTACCCCGGTTTCGGGGTGTTTTTGACTTATGTGCAGGTGGCGCCGGATAAAGTTGCTTTGATACGCGATGAGGTCCGTAAAATCGTGCAAACTGTCGCCACAGCCGGTATCACTGCAGACGAATTGAAAAGGGCGCTGGATCCCACGTTGAGCGGGATACGCGATGCCCGGCGCCGCAACGGATATTGGCTCAACACTGTCCTGGCCGGTTCAACGGCCCACCCGGAGCAATTGCAATGGAGTCGGGATATCCTGGCTGACTATGCCGGCATAACCGTTGAGGAGGTGGAAGCGGCCGCCCGCAAGTACCTTGTGCGCGACCGTGCAGCAGATATCCTGGTGACGTCTCAAAGCGCACCCTGAGGCCTGGTCGTTTTCGTTTTCAGAGTGTGCATATCCAATGGTAATAGGTATCATTAAAGCAGTTGCCCAACGGGTTACCTTCTGATATGGCTCACTGGCACATTGTGGGTTAAACGGATTTTTAGGAGGTAAGTTCTGGATATAATAAACAAAATTTGGAAATTTTTCTCATCGGTACAGCTAACTGTTGTCGTGTTGTTGACCCTGGCGGGGACTTCAATTGTCGGCACCTTGATTCCTCAAAATCAAAGCCCTACCGATTATATACAGGCCTTCGGCGAGTTTGGTTTCAAACTCTTCAGTGTACTGGGGCTGTTTGACATGTACCATGCCTGGTGGTTCCTGCTGCTGCTGCTGGCCCTGACCGTGAACATCATTGTCTGTTCTATCGACCGGTTTCCGGCTGTTTGGAAAATCGTGCGCGGTTCACAAAAAGGTATCAAAGCTGGACGATTCCGGAAACTCTCCAACCGGCAGACGGTGGTGCACCGGGGCAGTCCGGACGACCTGCAATCAACCATTGAGAAGCTCATTGCCAAAAGTTTCGGGAAGCTGCAGGTCGAAAAGACGGATGGGGGCTTTCTCCTGTTTGCCGAAAAGCGGCGCTGGACGCGGCTGGGTGTGTACGTGGTACACACCAGTATCGTGCTGCTGCTGCTGGGTAGCATTATCGGATCGATCTACGGGTTCGAGGGCAGCGTAAACATCGCCGAAGGGGAAACGGTCGACACCATCCGATTAAGGAATTCCAATCAGATTTACAAACTCGATTTCAGCATCCGCTGCGACGATTTCGATGTAAGTTTCTATGAAACCGGTGCCCCCAAAGAATTTCGGTCCGACCTGACCTTGCTTGACAACGGCAACCCGGTCTACACCAAAAGTATCATTGTCAATGACCCGATCCGATTCCGGGGGATCAACATTTTCCAGTCCAGCTACGGGCAGATTCCGTCCGACAAGGTCACCCTGGGATTTACCAGCCAAGAAACCGGCATGAACTATACGGAGACAATGCAGCCCGGCCTGACGGTGGAGATTCCCGAGGACCTGGGCAGCCTCACCCTGCAAGGTTTAAATCGCCAGGCCACCTTCAAGGGGCACAATATCGGGGCGGCCTATGTGGCTACCTTAAAGGTCAAGGATTCTGAACCCCGGGAGATTTTGCTGCCCGTCAGGTTTCCGAGTTTTGACCGCATGCGCAAGGGCGACGTTTTCATCTCCGTTGTCGGGCAGGAAGAAAAATACTTCACCGGTCTGCAGGTGACCAGGGACCCTGGCGTCTGGGTGGTTTACACCGGTTTCATCCTGATGCTGGCCGGCTGCTTTATCACCTTTTTTATGTCCCACCAGCAGGTCCTGGTGGAGGTGGAGACCACCGCAGGGGAAACCCGGGTCAGAGTTTCTGGAACGGCGAACAAGAACAAGCTCGGTATGGACAGCCGGGTCGAGCGCCTGGCACAGGTGCTGGCCGATGAATCCCTATAGCCCGGTATTGATCTTTAGCCGGCAGGGGCAAGCTGATTTATAGAGGAACTATTATGAACAACTCCCAGATATTATCAATCGTAACATTTATATATGGTGCCGCTGCATTTTTGTATCTGGCGGCGTGGGCCTTTAAAAAGGACCCGCCGGGAAAGTTGGCAACAGCTACCACCCTGCTGGCGGTGGCCGGTAACCTGCTCGGCCTGTTGATGAGATGGCGGGAGTCCTATGCGCTGGGGATTGGCCATGCACCACTCTCCAACCTCTATGAATCCCTGGCGTTCTTCGCGCTGGTCATCGGCATTCTTTATCTAGTTATCGAGTGGCGTTATAAAAGTCGGATCATTGGGGTGTTTTGTGCCCCCCTGGCGTTCCTGGCCATTGCCTATGCCTCCCTGTCACCGAATATTAGTGACCGTATTCAGCCGCTGATACCCGCGTTGAAGAGCAACTGGCTGATCGCCCACGTCGTCCTCTGTTTTGTAGGTTATGCCGCGTTTGCCATCGCGTTCGGCGTTAGCATCATGTACCTGATCCGCCAGCGTGACAACTCAGAGCCCGGTCCCTTGCTGGCCCGGTTTCCCATCCCCCGCATTCTCGATGAGCTGAATTATCAGCTCATCATGTTCGGTTTTCTCTTCCTTTCCGCCGGGATCATCACCGGCGCCGTCTGGGCTAACTCCGCCTGGGGGCGTTATTGGGGATGGGACCCGAAGGAGACCTGGTCTCTGATTACCTGGTTCGTCTACGCAACGCTGCTGCATGCCAAGTTGATGCGGGGTTGGCATGGCCGTCGCATTGCCTATCTCTCCATCCTGGGTTTCTTTGCCGTTCTATTCACTTACTTCGGGGTAAATCTTCTTCCGGGGCTGCACAGCTACGGAGCTGGGTAGAAGCACTTCCGGCCCAGGTCCCCGGCGGCTGGGATCCAGGTCCTGATCGGGCGACTGTTCGCGAGGCGCAGGGACACCGCCACAAAAAACCTTCCTATATTCAAGCAGTTGACCGCTGATTCCCGACACCCCGTCGGGGCGGCGAGAAGACATTTCAGCCGCCTTTCTGAAAACGATTTCACTTGACAAAAACGCACTTTCTATGTACACAAGCCCAAATTATTTTTCCATCTGAAGGCGCATTTTCAGTGCTTTCAGGGAAATGTACGCACCCATTTGTCGGCTCGGGCGAACCGGTAAACAGGGACCTGTTTTGCGTTGTCAGGGTCAGCGTTCAGGGCGTAGCAGTTAAGACGCCTGGACGTGGGCAATCGAAACCACAAACCACAGCGTTACGGAGTTTCCATGAGTAAAATCGATGAAAAAGCTCAAGCAGTTTCAGAAGACTCAGCCAATGGGGCGGATGATGGCGCCGGAGGGCCGATTATCCTGTTTTTCATTGCCGGCCTGGTGGTCAGCCTCATTATCGGGTGGGTGATTTTCCCGAAGGTTCTTTACTCCCAGAAACGGCAGCCCATTGACTTTAATCATGCCCTGCATGTCGGCGAGGTTGAAGACGGGTGCAACAGCTGCCACTACTTCCGGGAAGACGGGTCTTTTTCCGGCATCCCCAAGCTGGCCTCCTGCGTGGAATGTCACGAGGATGTGCTGGGAGAGAGCGAGGAGGAGGCCAAGTTCGTAGCCGAGTATGTGGCCAAAGAGCGCGAGGTGCCCTGGCTGGTATATTCCAAACAGCCGCCTTGCGTCTATTTTTCCCATGCGGCCCACGTGCTGATGGCCAAAAACGATTGCGTGACCTGTCACGGGCATATCGGTGAATCCGAGAACTCGCCGATTTACGAGGAAAACCGGATTACCGGCTACAGCCGTAATATCTGGGGTTATAATATGGCCGGCATCAAGAAGAACAGTTGGGACCGCATGAAGATGGACGACTGCGCGGAATGCCATGCTGAAACAAAATTCGATTCCGGTGTGGAAGGCGGCATGTCCACTGAAATCTCTCGCCATTTTGACGAGATAGCGGCCACGGCGTTTCCGGGTACGACCCACAAAGGCAAAGGCACGAGCGTCCAGACCGAAAGGGGCGCTTGTTTTGTCTGCCACAAGTAACTGGCGATTGTGCCCGGAGGGAAGTGCACACCGGGCGTACACGATATACGTAAGGGGTAGATTCCATGAAAATTGACAGAAGAAGTTTCTTGTCGTTTGTAGTCGGCGGTGCAGCAGGGACGGCCCTGACCCCCATTCCCTGGAAGCTGACGGATGACAGTTCGATCTGGACCCAGATGTGGCCCTGGACACCGGTACCGGCCAATGGTGAGGTTGCTTATGCCGATTCGGTTTGCGACCTTTGTCCGGGCGGATGCGGTATTTCGGTTCGGAAAGTAGACGACCGGGCCATTAAAATCGAAGGTAAGAGCGGTCACCCGGTGAATGACGGCGGCATTTGCGCGCTCGGCCTTTCCGGTCTCCAGCTGCTCTATGGACCGACCCGGGTAAAGCAGCCGTTGAAAAGAGTAGGTACCCGCGGCGCCGGCCAGTGGGAAAAGATCTCCTGGGACGCAGCGCTCAAGGAAGTCGCGCAGAAGTTGAATGAAATCGCGGCGGCCGACAAGACCAAAGGGGTGGCCTGTATCGCTGATACGGATCGCGGTACCGTCCCCGGTCTGCTGAAACGATTCCTGCAGGCCTATGGCTCGCCGAACTTTATAAAAATGCCGGCCAGCGCAGACGCGTATGAACTGGCCATCAAGAAAATGCACGGCGTTGCCGCTACGGCCGGCTTCGATGCTGAAAATGCGGATTTTGTGATCAGCTTCGGATCCGGTGTTATCCAGGGTTGGGGCGCGCCAGTCCGGATGATCAAGGCCAATAGCGCCTGGAAGGCCGCGGGGGCAAAATTTACCCAGGTAGAGGCACGTAAATCCATCACCGCCGCCAAAGCCGACCAATGGTTGCCCATTAAGCCGGGCACCGAGGCCACGCTGGCCCTGGGTCTGGCCCACCTGATCCTAAAAAAGCATCCCCATCCGGCGCTCGGTCAGGGATTCGGCCCCCTGAAGAAAGCACTGGAGGGTTACTACCCCACGAAGGTGGCCGATGTGACAGGCCTGGACGAGGACTTGATCATCACTCTGGCCGGGGCTTTTGCCCGGGCGGACAAACCGCTGGCCCTTTACGGCAAGGGTCGGGGCACGACCCCGGGCAGTGTCGGTGAAGCGATGGCGGTACACACACTCAACATTCTCGCCGGCAATATCAATAAAAAAGGCGGCGTCTGGCTGATGGACGGCAGCGATACGGTCGAGTGGCCGGATTTCACAGCCGCCGCTGGGGCCGGGGGCCCTCGGGTGGACGGTGCCGCCAATGGTGCCTACCAAGACAGCCCGTACCTGCCCAGCCGGATGGTGTCGGCGTTGCTCGAGGACAGCTATCCGCTGCAGGCCCTGTTTGTTTCCAAGTCCAACCCCCTCTATTCACTGCCGGACAGCGAGAACGTCAAGGCGGCCTTTTCCAAGGTTCCCCTCATCGTGAGTTTTTCATCTTACATGGACGAAACGGCGGCCTTTGCCGATCTCATTCTCCCGAATCACCATTACCTGGAACGCCTGGAAGATGTTCCGTCTCCCACCGGCTATCCTGAAAAAATGGTGATGCTGGCTCAGCCGGTGGTAGAACCCCAGTTCAACACACAGCATACCGGTGATGTTGTCATTTCACTGGCCGGGACCGTCGGCGGTTCGGTGGCCGCGGCATTTGGCTGGGAAAATTACGAGGCCTGCCTGCAGGAACTTTTGGGCGACGCCTGGGACACGCTCCTGGAACGGGGCTATGTCGTGAATGAAGGCTCGGCCCTGGCGACCGACCTGACAGCACTCAAATTTGCCGGGCTGGATGCCGGTACAATAGCCCTGGAAGGCGACGCGGGTGCATTCCCGCTGGTCTTCATGCCCTACGACAGCCTGCGCCTGTCCAGCGGTTATATCGGCGATACGCCCTTTATGATGAAGACCGTCGAAGAGACGATCTTGCTGGGAAATGACTCCCTGGTGGAAATCAATCCCGCCACCGCCAAGAAGGCCGGGCTGCGCGCTGGAGATGCCGCAGTTATCGAAACTCCCCGCGGACGCGGCCGGGTAAAGGTACACCTCTATGACGGCATTCGGCCCGGGGTCATCGCCATGCCCAGGGGGCTCGGGCATACCGCTTATGATAAATACCTTGCCAACAAGGGTATTAATACTAATGCACTCATCGGACCGGTTGAGGATCCTGCTTCCGGCCTGGACGCTGCCTGGGGTATCAGGGCAAAACTGAGTAAAGCCTAATCATTATAGTAAGGGGTTCTTATGTCACAAGGACACAGCAATTCTAACTCGACCGAAAAGGGACAGAGTAGAGCCAAGAAGTACGGCATGGTGATCGACCTGGACAAGTGTACTGGCTGCGGCAGCTGTATGGTTGCCTGCATGCAGGAAAACAACGTTCCGTTCAAGGAAGATGAAACTGATAAATTGCTCAGTCTTACCTGGATGCGGATCTACAAGCTGAGCAACAAGAAATCCTTTCCGGATGCCGATATCTGTTACCTGCCCAGACCCTGTATGCATTGCGAAGGACACGGTGGACATTCGCCCTGCGTATCCGTTTGTCCCGCGACGGCGACAGACTACAGCCTCGAAACCGGCGTCGTTAGCCAGATCTACACCCGCTGTTTCGGCTGCCGATACTGCATGGGGGCTTGCCCCTACCATGCCCGGTATTTTAATTGGTGGGATCCGGTATGGCCCAAGGGCATGGAAAAATCGCTCAGCCCCAATGTCTCCGTCCGCATGCGCGGTATCGTGGAAAAATGCAGTTTCTGCTATCACCGCAGGCAGCTGGCGCTGGAGAAAGCCCATCTGGAAGGCCGCCGCGAACTCGCGGAAGACGAATACCAGACTTCATGCACCCAGGCCTGCCCGGCCGGCGCGATCACATTCGGTGATCTGTTCAATCCGGAGCATGCCGTTACCAAGATAGCCCAACCGGATCATCACCTCGCCGGACGGCCCCAGAACCCGGATTGTTTCCGCCTGCTGGAGGAACTGGGCACCAATCCCAAGGTCTATTATATGACCACCCGCAAGTGGGTCCGGAAATTGGGCGATCACTATTTTGGGAAGAAAGAGGGGAAACGCGCCGCAGCGCATTAAAATTCGTCCGGGTGACCGGCGAGCTTAATAACCGCAACAGACTTTTTTTAGGAGCACAGAACTTATGGATTCTGCATTAATACCCAAAGGCGTTAAACGCTGTCCCGTCCCGCAGTTTGGATTGTGGCTCGGCGTTTGGACCGTTATCCTGCTCTGGGGCGTGTATGCTTTGCTACTTATCTGGTTCAAGGGACTCAACCAGACCAACATGAATGATTCCTATGGCTTCGCATTGTGGATCTGGGCCGACCTGGCGGTGATTGCCTTGGGTGGCGGGGCCTTTTTTACGGGGCTTTGCAAGTATATCTTCGGCAAAGATGAACTCAAGCACATAATTAATTATGCCGTGCTGCTCGGGTTTATCTGCTACAGCAGTGCCCAGCTGATCCTGGCCATAGACGTCGGCCAACCACTGCGCGCCTGGTTTATTTTCTGGCACGCCAATGTGCACTCCATGTTGACAGAGGTGGCTTTCTGCTTGAGCTGCTATTTCGGGGTTCTTACCATCGAGTACATCCCGCTGATTCTCGAGAACCGGCAACTGGATAAGATTCCTTTTGTCCACAACCTCACCCACAACATGCATGAAATCATGGCGGTTTTCGCTGCCACGGGTGCTTTCTTGAGCTTCTTCCATCAGGGGTCCCTGGGTGGTGTGGCTGGTGTTCTCTTCGGAAGACCCTTTGCCTTTCGAGAGCATATTTTCATATGGCCGTGGACGTTCTTTCTCTTCACCTGGTCGGCGGCGGCCTTCGGACCCAGCTTTACCCTTTTGTGTACAAAAATGATTGAATGGATCACCGGTAAGAAGCTGGTGAAACAAAGTGCCATTGAGTTACTGGCCAAGATTTCCGGCTGGATGATGATTACCTACGCCATCGCTAAAACAGCCGACACTGCCTACTGGGCGAGCCAGGTCAACATAGCAGATTTCTATACGAACAACCCCGGCTCGAACTACGGTTACTGGATCTTATTCACAGAAATTGTGGTGTGCGGTTTTGTACCGGCCCTCATGCTTATAACCCCCACCATACGCAAGAATCCGGTTCTGCTGACGGTGGCCATTATCCTGGCCTGTATTGGTGTTTCCATCAATCGCTGGGTCATGGTGCTCCAAGTAATGGCCGTGCCGATCATACCTTTCGAAGGGTTTGCCGCCTATTTCCCCAGCTGGCAGGAGATAGCCACCACGATTCTACCGGTAGCCTATGGCGTCATCCTGGTATCCCTGTCTTACCGCTATCTGCCGGTATTTCCGGATGAAGCCGAACTCAACCCCATCGAGGATGAAGAGGCTGCCCCGGCTGTGGAAGCCGCTGTTGAGGATGAAGACTCGGGCGACGATGCCGGCGTCGAACCGTTGCCAGCTGAAGCATAAACCGTTACGGAGGATGACAGATGTTTCCTTTTAATTTTGAATGGATCTGGGACATGTCCCACATAGTATTTATGGGCGGACTGTGGTACGCGCTTACCATTCTTGGTATCGGCATGACCTACTGCATCATTAAGGCCGCTCTGGATACGTTTCAGGGTAAAGGCGGCGGGCATCATCACTAAAACACCCGGATTCGTCTAAAGCAACCAACGCTCCTTCCATCTGCCGTGGGAGGAGCGTTTTTTTGTTCTTGATCTTACGCTGGCTCTTAATCATAATCTCGCATGAGGAGAGCAAACCTGACCGTGGCCGGGCATTGGGAAGTAAGATTTGGATTAAAAATATGAGTAAGAAGATAGCATGGATAAAATTATCATAGAGGGCGGTCGGCCCCTGCAGGGCAGCATCACCGTCAGTGGGTCCAAGAATGCCGCTTTACCAATCCTGGTATCATCGCTACTGACGGACGGAATGAGCGAATACGAAAACGTACCGCAGCTGCGGGATATCCAGAGCACCATCGACTTGCTGATGCACCTGGGTGCCCGGGTTTCGCGCCGGGCTGGGCGTGTGTGCATCGATGCCGGCGGCCTGGATTCCCATGAAGCGCCCTACGACCTGGTCCGTAAAATGCGGGCCTCGATCCTGGTGCTGGGTCCGCTGCTGGCGCGCCTGAAAAGAGCCCGCGTATCGCTGCCCGGTGGCTGTGCCATCGGAGCGCGACCCATCAACCTGCACCTGAAAGGAATGGAGAGGCTGGGGGCGACAATCGAATTAAAGCACGGCTATGTGGAGGCCCGCACGAAACAACTGCGCGGTGCTGAGATATACTTTGACGTGGCCACCGTCGGCGGCACTGAGAATCTCATGATGGCGGCCTGTCTGGCCGAAGGTCAAACCATCCTGCGCAATGCCGCCCGTGAGCCTGAAATCACCGCCCTGGCAGAGATTCTCAACGCCATGGGGGCCGATGTCCAGGGCGCCGGGTCTTCAGTGATTACCATCAACGGTGTCGAAACCCTCAAGCCGGCCGGGGCCACCATCATTCCCGACCGGATCGAGGCGGGTACATTCATGGTGGCGGCGGCCTTGGCCGGGGGGGATATCCGGGTGGAGAATTGTGAACCGGAACACCTGGGGGCCTCCATCAATAAATTGCGTCTGACTGGTGCCGAGGTCAACGTAGGTTCGCAATCGATCCAGGTATGCAGTCAGGGCCGCCTGAACGGCGTCGATATCAAGACCCAGCCGTTTCCCGGTTTTCCGACCGATATGCAAGCCCAATTCATGGTTTTGATGACCATCGCCAAGGGGCAGAGTCTCATTTCCGAAACCATTTTTGAAAACCGGTTCATCCATGTCAGCGAATTGAAACGGATGGGCGCCGATATAACCATCAATGGCAACGCTGCCATGGTGCGCGGAGTCACCAAGCTGTCCGGGGCGCCGGTCATGGCCACAGACCTGCGGGCCAGCGCATCGCTGGTACTGGCTGGCCTGGTGGCCGAAGGAACCACGGAGATCAGTCGGATTTATCACCTGGACCGGGGTTATGAAGCCCTTGAAGAGAAGTTTTTCAAGCTGGGAGCGGCAATCAAGCGCGTCAAGGAGTGACCCCCCAAATTGGTTTTCGTAAACAGCCGTAAATTTTGGGCGCGGCAAGCTGCCGGGCCCACATTCGCATTGATGTAAGACGGCAAGTAGAGACCGAACCCGCCATGGCCCGATTCAAGCGCCTTCCCCGAGGTGCGCGGGCCAATTAACCGCCGGCATTTCCGAATGCCTGCGAGCACGCTTCCCACCTGAACGTGATCTCAACCAACGCTTTAAATACTTTCTGGAAAAGCGATCTTGAAGTCTGCCGATAGACCCCTGTCCCTGGAAAGGCCGGCGGCCTTTTTTTGCCTGAGCCTGGCCGGTGGTCTGATCCTGGGCGAACAGTTTCCCGGGCATCTGGTACCACTTTTGCTGGCCGCGTTCGGTGTTGCGGGTTGCTTGCATTTGAAAGAACCCGGCCCCTTGCGCAGCTGGCTTGCGGCCGCGGGAGCAGTGTTGATTCTGGGTTATCTGTCCATACAACCCTGGGTCGCCCCGCATTTTCCGAACAGCCATATTAAACACCAGGCGGACGGATCGGCCGGTATCATCACAGGGCGGGTCACCGACCTGCCCCAGCGGTTTGGAAAGCGTTCCCGGTTTTTGCTCACCGTGGAAACCTTCAACGGCAGCAAAGCGAGCGGAAGCCTGCGTGTGTCAACGGTCGGCTCGCTGCTTGGGATTGCCTGCGGAGACCGGCTCCAGTTCCGGGCCCGGGTAAAGGGCATTCGCAATTTCAATAATCCCGGAGCGTTCGATTATCGCCGGTACCTGCGGTTAAAAAGGGTTTGGGGCTCGGCTTGGGTGCCGGCGGACAGGATCCGGTTGCTGGCCAAAGATCCTGTTCCGACCCCGCGAACCCGTTTGGTTCAGGTCCGGGCATTGCTCTCCGGGTGGATCACGACAATCCTCCCCGGTCGTGAAGGCCGCATTGCGGCCGCCCTGGTAACCGGTGACCGCAGCGGTATCACGCCGCGCCTGCGGGAGCAGTTCAATCGCCTGGGAATAGGGCATCTTTTAGCGATATCCGGATTACACATCGGGATCATTGCCACGGTTTCCTTCGGCTGCCTCTACTGGTTGGCCCGGCGTACGGCCTGTTTGGTTTACAGGGGGCGTTCCCGGCAGGCCGCAGCCCTTTTCACCCTTGGCCCGGTTATGGCCTACGGACTGATTGCGGGCTTTTCGCCCTCGACCCAGCGGGCCGTGATCATGGTAAGTGTCTACCTGCTTACCCTCATCCTTGACCGGTCGCAGGATGCCTTCAACACCCTGGCCGCCGCCGCCCTCATTATCCTGGTCCTCGACCCGCCCGCATTGTTTTCCGTATCATTTCAGTTGTCTTTCACGGCGGTATTTTTCATTCTGTATGGCCTGGCCTGCCTGCCCGACCGTTTGCGGCAGCCCCGGGGGTCCGTGGAAACCTCGCAGTGGCCGGCCAAGGCGGTCACTACCGTAACAACTTTCTTCTGGGTCTCTTTTTTTGCGATCCTGGGAACCGTGCCACTGTCCATGCATTATTTCAACCAGGTCTCCTGTGTCGGGCTGCTGAGCAGCTTCATTTATATTCCCTTGGTCGGGTTTATCACCGTCCCCCTGGCCTTGACGGCCTGCACCCTGTTTCCTGTTTCGGCGCTTTTAGCGGGTAAGCTGCTGCACGGCGCCGGATTCTTACTGGCCCGGTCGCTGGACCTGGCGGATGTCCTGACGGGCCTCAATTGGATATCCGTGCATACGGTCACGCTCAACTGGTTCGAGGTGGGCTGTCTGTTCAGTCTGCTTGTCCTGGTTTTACAATGGATCAAACTCATAAGCGGCCGTCTGTCCATGGGATTGAATCCCGGCGATCAGGCGCCGCCGGACCGCTGCGTTGGATATGTCCGGGTGGCAGTTGTGGTGGTCAGTTTTCTGCTGGTCGGCGATGTTTTTTATTGGTTGCATTATCGCTTCTGGCACCGGGACCTGCGGGTGACTTGCATCGATGTGCGCCAGGGCAGTGCGGCTCTCCTGGAATTCCCGGGTGGCCACACCATGCTGATCGATGGGGGTGGGTATTCCGACAATACCCTGTTCGATATGGGGGCCCGGGTGGTGGCACCCTTTCTCTGGGCCCGTAAGATATTGTCGGTGGATACCCTGGTTTTGACCCATCCCAACAGTGACCATTTAAACGGGCTGCTGTACATTGCCGATCGGTTTAATGTCGAGGAAATCTGGTCCAACGGGGAAAGTACGCCGACAAGAGGCTATCACCACTTTCTGCAGATTGTGAAGACACATAAAATAGCCAAACCGGCCTATGCCGACCTGCCCGTAGAGTCTGATATCGGCGGTGCCCGGGTAACCCGTCTATACCCGCCGCAGGATTTTTTAGACCGCAGCAGAACGGAAGCCTGGCGGGGGACCAACAATAATTCCCTTGTCCTCCGGGTGGCCCTGGGTGAGGCCTCTTTCCTGTTTGCCGGAGATATCATGCAGCGGGCGGAAGGCGAACTGGTACGCTTGGCCGGAGACCGGCTGCGAAGCAGGATTCTCTTTGTCCCCCATCATGGCAGCCGCACTTCGAGTAGTAAGCCGTTTTTAGAGGCTGTAACACCTGAAGTGGCAGTGATATCAGCCGGGTGGAAAAATCGCTTCAGGTTCCCGTCTAAAGCCGTGCTCAGGCGACTTGAGGCAATTGGTTGCCGGGTCTACCGGACGGATATTGATGGCGCGGTAACGTTTTCGGCAAGCGGCGGAAAATTGGAGGTTGAGACGCATTTCAAAGCGGTAGATTGAAGGGTCTTTGAATCGAAATCGGTATCGGGATAGGGTTTCGAGAATCGGTTCCGATTTCGAACCCGATAGCGATTTCGATTTCGAAGTACAAGGAACCCAGACCTGAAGGGATGCACGCAGGATATCCGCTATTATTCAGGTGGGACGGTCTTGCCTGGCCATCTAAAGCGCTTGACACTGCAGCGCATATGCTTTTAAAGTCCATCCTTTATGGTTCAATGTTCAATGGTTCAGGGTTCAGAGGTTGAAAGGACTTAACCCGGAACCATCTCGTGAACGGTTTTAACCTACGAAAAGGCTGTTTAGAGGAGACCCCCATGTCCGCGTTTACTTACGAACCTTTATTTTCTTATGGTGAAGACGATACCCAATATCGTCTGCTAACGGATCAACATGTATCAGAGACCACCATCAACGATAAAAAAGTGATAGTGGTGGCGCCCGCGGCGCTCGAACTGCTGGCGGAACAGGCCTTCAAGGACGTATCGCACATGCTGCGGCCCTCGCACCTGGCCCTGCTGCAAAAGATATTCAAGGATCCGGAAGCTTCCGAAAACGACCGGCTGGTGGCCCTGGAAATGATTAAGAATGCCGTGATCGCGGCCGACATGGACTTTCCCCTGTGCCAGGATACCGGCACGGCCATCATCATGGGTAAGAAAGGGCAGCAGGTCTGGGCGGATTTCTCCAACGAAGAGATGCTCAGCAAGGGGGTCTACAATGCCCACACCCAAAATAACCTGCGCTATTCACAGAACGCACCTTTGACCATGTTCGCTGAAAAGAACACCGGCTGTAACCTGCCGGCCCAGATCGAACTATATGCCACCGAAGGGGACGTTTACAAGTTTCTGTTCATGGCCAAAGGGGGCGGCTCGGCCAATAAAAGCTACCTTTTCCAGGAGACCAAGGCGGTGCTGAACCCGGACAGCCTCGATGCCTTTATGGAAGCCAAGATGAAAACCTTGGGCACGGCAGCCTGTCCGCCTTACCATCTGGCGTTCGTAGTAGGGGGCACGTCGGCGGAAATGACGCTCAAGACCGTGAAACTGGCCTCGGCCGGCTACCTGGACAACCTGCCCACCTCCGGCAGTGAAAACGGGCGCGCTTTCCGGGATCTGGAAATGGAAGCCCGGATGCTTGCGATTTCACAGAAGCTGGGGATCGGTGCCCAGTTCGGCGGTAAGTATTTCTGCCTGGAGACCCGGGTGATCCGCCTGCCGCGCCATGGGGCATCTTGTCCCATCGGCATCGGTGTGAGCTGCAGCGCCGACCGGAACATCAAGGCCAAAATTACCAGCCAGGGAATTTTTCTGGAGCAGCTGGAAACCGATCCAGCCAAGTACTTGCCGGAAGTGGATGTATCCGGACAGGAACCGGTCAATATCGACCTGAATCAGCCCATGGACGAGATCCGCAAGATCCTGACCCAGTATCCGGTGGCCACGCCGCTATCGCTTACCGGCAAAATCATCGTGGGCCGCGATATCGCCCATGCCAAGCTCAAAGAGCGCCTGGACAGCGGGGAGGATTTGCCCCAATACATTAAAAACCACATCATCTACTACGCCGGCCCGGCCAAGACGCCCGAAGGCTATGCCTCGGGTTCCTTCGGCCCAACCACTGCGGCGCGTATGGACCCCTATGTGTCGATCCTCCAGGCGCAGGGCGGCAGCATGGTCATGCTGGCCAAGGGCAATCGCTCCCAGCAGGTGACAGATGCCTGCAAAAAGTACGGCGGTTTCTACCTGGGTTCCATCGGCGGCCCGGCCGCCCGGCTTGGCAAGGAGTGCATCACCAATGTCGAAGTTTTGGAGTACCCGGAACTGGGCATGGAGGCCATCTTCATGATCACCGTGAAGGATTTTCCGGCGTTCATCCTTGTAGATGACAAGGGGAACGACTTCTTTGATGGGTTACTGTAGTCTTTCAGATAACGCGCGTAAACCTAAAATCAATATTTTCGCGCAGCGACGCTGAGGTGCAGAGAGAATCACATTTTTATCCGGCTGCGCCGGGAAACCTAAACCATTCAGGGTCCTGTTTTTCAGGTTTTGCGCACGCCAGTGCGCCCCCTTTTCTGGTTTTTGGTTGTCTCCGCGTCTTTGCGCCTTTGCGCGAGGCATGGTTTTTCTTTTATGATGACAACCGACATACAATGTCAACGCTGCGGCACCTGCTGTAAGTCCGGCGGCCCGGCCCTGCACCAGGAGGACCTGGAACTGGTGCAAAGCGGCAAACTCCCCCTGAGGGGTCTTTACACGATTCGTAAGGGGGAAATGGCCCGGGATAATGTGAAGGGTACCCTGCAGCCAGTAACAGCGGAGTTGATCAAGATCAAGGGGGCCGGGCGCACTTGGACCTGTTGCTACTATGATGCTGAATCGAACGGCTGCTCCATTTACGAAAACCGCCCGCTCGAATGCCGGGTCCTGAATTGCCGCGACACGGCGGCTATTGAAGCGATCTACGACCAGGGGCGCCTGACACGCAAAGATCTATTGGCGTCAGTTCCCCAACTGTGGGACCTCGTGGAAGAGCACGCGCGGAAATGCAATTATCGCGATCTGGCCGCTCTGGCAGCCCGCTTGCAAGCGGACCAAGATCGATCCGCAGCCGACAGCCTGGTGGAGATGGTTGGCTACGACGCTCATTTACGGGCGCTGATAATCGAAAAAGGCCGCCCTGATCCAACCCTGCTCGATTTTCTTTTCGGCCGACCCCTGGCGGATACCATGCCGGGATTCGGTTTAAACATTACCCAAAGCGGCAACAAACTGATTGTCGCGCCAACCAAGCCTTAATTGCAACTGATGTATGCCTTTTCCTGCAAGCTGTGACTTCACACGGTTTGTAAAAATCCCCGATTATTCCAGAGCTGGCGACCGTACTACTTATCGAAACTTGCTGATACATTTCAGTCGCTTGTATGTTTTTAAGGTCTAAGCCTGCTATTTTACGTAAAAACGAAGTCCGAAATTGAGGATAACTAAAATCACCTAAAACACGCTTGCGGCATAATCAGGATAATAGCTGGCAAAAGCCGCCCAAGAATAGCCTCCCAATTGTGCAGGAATGACATAACGTATTGATAAACTGGCAGTTCGATGTATACTCGAGTAGTCTACCCAAGTTGCGGGAAACCTCAGAATAACTAAATCGTTACTAAAACACGCAAGCAACATAATAACTAGTTATATGAATATGCACATAGATTGCGGTGTGAAAATGAAGAAAATCATTCTACAATTCTTTATATTGTCTCTGCTGCTTACAATATCTCTAAACTCCAGTAATGCAATGGATAAAAAGCCTGCATATTGGCCGACCAATGGTTGGAGAACCGCCTCTCCTGAAAGCCAAGGAATGGACTCTTACTTGCTGATAGAGATGCTGGATACGATATTGAACAAGAGACTTAAAGTTGAAAGTGTATTGATCATCCGTAATGGCTATATGGTGCTAGATGCATACAGTTACCCATATACGCAGAAAATTCCGCATCATATCGACGCATGCACGCAAAGTATCATCTCAGCACTGGTAGGTATCGCTATTGATAGTGGTTACATTAACTGTAAAAGTCAAAGACCTCCCGGACAGTCAGCCCTCTCGGGTCAGTGATTATTAGGCGGCCTCCTTTGACAATTCTTCTCGACGTTTTTTACCA
>CAJINA010000006.1 GCA_905176665.1 Olavius algarvensis Delta 4 endosymbiont
GAGGACGACCGCGCGCCATACCCTGGTCTTCTTTTGGGGCCAGGGATGGCGCTTATCGTCTATCTCAAACTGTTTGGGAAGATCTTAACTTTTTCACTTTA
>CAJINA010000007.1 GCA_905176665.1 Olavius algarvensis Delta 4 endosymbiont
TAACTCTTCTTCCAGTGACGGGCTCAGATCTTTTCCAAACGGATCTTTTAGCGCTTCTCCAAGTGACGGGCTTAGATCTTTCTCAAGCGGGTCTTATTCTTTGAGCGCCTGCTCACCACCATCCAAGGGTGTTGGCCATTCGACCGGTGCAGCCGGCTCCCCGGTTTTTTTCCTGGCGGCCCGTTTTACCCGATAGGCAATCACCGCAATGAGTAAAACGACGACGGCCACCACTGGTAAGGCCATCGGGAGCATGTGCTTCCAATCATCCGCTGTGGTTGCCGCGGCATCCTTAACCGGCGGCGCTTTAACCCGGGGCGATCTTTCGGGTTTGGTGGCGGCCACTTTCGTTTCCGGAAGTTTCGCGTCAACCCGTTTTTCCGGCTCAGGTTCGGGAGTAACAGCCGGCTGAGATGCTGGTTCAGGTGGAGCTGTTTCCTCTACGGGCGTCGGGAGCGGTTTTTCAGGCGCTTCGATGAGGCCCGGTTGAACGCTTCCCTCAGCCGGCGGCAGGGTCTGCACTTGGGGCTCCGGTTCAGGTGCCTCGGCGACAGGGGTGGCCACCGAGGGTCCCGCGGCTGCAATTTCCACATATTCGATGCTGACCCAGCCCTTGAAAACCTGGTGGTATTTTTGCGCCGAAACCCGGAACCAGCCATCCTTTTCCTCGTATATCTTAACGGAAGAACCCTTCAGCAACCCTTTGATAATGGTTCCCTTAAGGCTGGGTACCTTCCGCAGGTTCACATTCGCGATAACGGTTCCGTTCCAGAACGCCTCACTCTGAGATTGAGCCGGCATACCGAGTCCCAGCAGCAGAACGCCAGCGATGCCTAAAACTGTGAGCAACAGTTTTGCAGATCGGTTTTTCATTGGAATGCTCCGGGAGTTTAAGGATAGGTAGCTACCTTAGCATAACCTGCAATCTGTCTGCAATCTATTCGACCGATTTTAAAATTTACTCCGCTATATCAACTCCATAGAAGATGTCTTATGTTACGCCAATGTCGGTGTTTGGTTGGGCAGGTATTAAGGCCAAAATTTGCAGGCTGCAGGGAACCAATTACACTAGCACTCCGACGTCGGGCCTCTGACTTCCGATCTCGGCACCCTGCTCTTCACACCTTACCTCATTTGACATGCCGCTCTCGCTACGCTATGGTGCAACACGTTTTATCATTTCACTTTCCCGACAAAACGGAACGACATTTTCATCATCTCGGGAGCATGCCAGGCAGGTTGATTTGGGCTATCAATCGCCGGCGAATTACCCTCCTGCGCTCATCGGGCATACTAAAATCTGTCTATTAAACGATTAGGTTGTGAGCTTGAAGGTTGAAGACCAAGAGATCGGAGACCAGAAATACTTTCCGGCATCCGGCATCTGTCCGCTGACTTCAGACTTATTGGCCTCCCCTTCAGTCTTCAGTTTAGACCAGCTCGGAGAGTGTCGGCAGGCCTTTGAACCCGATAGCGTTATTTGAAGCCATTTCGCCTTGGGTTGGTTTGAAAAGATGGAAGCAAAGATCCGTAGGAGGAATACATAATGGGATCTGAACGCAGGGAACACGAGCGGTATGCTGTCAATTTCAACGTCGAAATAACGACAGCCGGCGGCCAGACGACCGGGATGATGGTCGGAACCAGCCTGGAAGGACTCCGGATCCAGACAACTACAGGCATCCAACCTGCTACGGATGTGGTGGTCACCCTTTTGACCGACGAGAAGGCAATTTTGCTAGCCGGCGTTGTGTGGGTCCTCGACAAGAGCGACAAGGGGCTGCCTTCCTATCTAGCCGGCCTCAAGATCAATTCCGTTTCGGTTGACGGCAAAGAACTAAAGGGCGCCGCCGAACGAACGGCCTTCCTGCAGGACCTTCTTTAAAAATAGGTTTAAGGTGGAAGGTAGAAGGCTGAAGAAGGACCTGAAGACAGAATAGCTTCCCTCCGCGTCTTTGCGCCTCCGCGCGATGCCTTGGTTTTGACCATGGTCTTACCCGCGAAGCGGGACAATCTCTGCCCTTGTCTGTGTCAGCCTGTGTGGGTCTGTGGCTAATCCATGGTTTTGGTTTTTGCCCTTCACTTTACCCCTTGGGCACTTGATTCAGATTCCTGCACCTTCAGACGTCAGTCTTCAACCTTGCAATCTCTAAAACTAAAAACAATAATTCTCGATCAATTTTTCTATAATTTCAGTGCCTTCCGGAGTGATATCGGCAAATTGAAACCCCACATTGTAAAAGTCGGGGTTTTCATCCGGCCGGCACCAGCGGCTGGTAGCCGAGAAGCTTAAATGCCAGCTGCCATTCATCTCAGCGGGCAGAAGCAGTTTCATCTGAAAAAGACCTTCGGGTTCGATGGGGTTGCCGGCCGTCAATATAAAGCCCTGATTTGAAATATCTACCGCATGGCCGATCGGCGCGTTTGAATTCGTATCCGTGACTTTCAAGTAGTAGATCAGATTCTTCCGTTCCCCCACTCTCCTTTGCGACGGCCCGGTTTTCTCCGGGGTTCGGGCCCGGCGTTTTTTGACTTCCGCATGGAACGTTTCTTCCAATTTGCGGGGATCGGTACTTTTATCTATGACATCCGCCGCTTTGATTCTATCCAGCGGGGCAGTGATGTCATCCCCCTCCGGACCCAACATGATGAGCAGGGTATCTTCTTTCAGATCGATATCTATAATCAGACCTATCTTGAAACCGTGCTCCCTGTCTGCATAGAGCACATAATCCTTTTCGCTCTCATACAACAGGAGCTTGATTTCAGGATTTAGTGTTTCCAGGCTCTTCAACGGCAGAACCTTTTGAAGCCCCCGGCGATTATCCTCGCGACTGGGCTTAAGTACTTTTACAAAGGTTTGCTTTTTATTTTTACCGGCGGCTTTATAATGTATTTCAGCAATATGCCAGCCGTCATCCGGCTCAGCCTGACCAGTCCGCATCACTCTCACCGGTGTGCCGATAACTTTGCCCTTTTCAAAGAAAAGTTCACTGGGGTCTGTGCCCGCAAGGGGATAATCCCATGTTTTCAATAATTCGCTTTGGGAATTTTTCATTTTGGAATGACCTGTTTTTTTATTCGTATTCATTTCGCCGGTCCTTTCCTGCAAAGACGCACGCCACGGACTTCAGCAATAGGGTACACCTGGCCGGCATATCGATTCACAAGATAGTATTTAATATGAGTCCGGGTACTTATAGTACAGTCTGGCACTGTCCTTTTCCGCGCAAGGACACTAGAATCATCCCTAATCCCAGTGTCTCAATGCAGTGGTCATACCCGATGACAGGTGAGACGAAAAAACTGTAACAAACTTGGAAAGACAGGTCAAACGGAGATTTCACCTCTGTTCGGGTGAATTGTACAACGACCTGATTTACCGTAAAAAGTGGCCGATAAGGGCCCATAATACCAACTTTCTTGTCCCTATGGTCCAATTAGCAACTACTTGGCGTGGGCCGACCCTTTAGGCTGTTGAGCGATTGTTGCTTAGCAGTTAGTAATCCTGCAACCCACTGTTATTTTATCGTTTTTTCTAAAGTCTGAAGGTTGTCGGTTACTGCCTTACTGGTAATACCGATCCCAGACTCCTGACGCCCGCCTCCGATTACCCGGGTTTCCCAACTTTTACCTTCTACCTATCAACCATCCGCATACATCACCGCCAGCGACCCTTTCCGCAAAAGCTCCCCGCAGTAGTGCCGCCGCAGCTTGCCGCTGGAGGTCTTCTCGAGACTTTTAGGCTCCACGAAAACCACGGTGCGTAAAGACACGCCGTGCCCCTCGGAGACGGCACCCTTGACCTTCTTCAAAGACTCCGCCCAGAACATATCCAAAGACGCCTTTTCCGGGCCCTCAGCCTGTACATCGGCCGGCAGCCGGCGGGTATCCACCTCGGCAATGATAATCAGCTCTTCAACGCCGTTGACCGATTCCGAGATTGCCACGCAGGACCCCAGGCGGACCGGAGCGCCGGAGTGCTGCACGGTAAGTTCGATGTCTCCCGGGTAGTGGTTTCGGCCGGCAATGATAATCAGGTCCTTTAGGCGGCCGGTCACGTAAACCTCTCCGTCGGCAACGAACCCCAGGTCCCCGGTACGGAGAAAAGGCCCCTCGTCCGAGTCGGATAGCCGTCCCTTAAATGTGGCGGCGGACTCCTCCGGCAGTCCCCAGTAGGCGCCGGGAACACTGGGACCCTGCACCCACAGTTCACCAACCCGGTAGGGGGCAGACGGCTTGAACGTTTGCGGGTCTACGGCGATTACCTGGTGGTCGTATCCCGGTTTTCCGCAACTGACGACATTGCGCCCCCCGGTCTCACTGTCGGCCAGGACACGGACGGTATGCTTTTCCAGGTCCGGTGCGCTCAGCGCAAGCACTTTCGGCGGATCGGATAGTGCCTTCATCCCGGCCACGAAGAGCACGGACTCCGCCATGCCGTAAGTGGGCATGAAGGTTTGTGGTTGAAATCCGTAGGGTCCGAACTTATTGGTGAATTTTTCCATCGTCGGCACGAGAACCGGCTCGCCCCCATTTCCCGCGACGCGCCAGTGGCGCAGGTCGAGGCCCGAGCAGTCTTCAGGCTTAATCCGCCGTGCCGCGTACTCGTAACCAAAATTCGGGCAGGCGGTATTGGCGACCTTGTAGTGGCTCATCGCCCGCAGCCAGCGCACCGGCTTGAAGAGAAAATCCATGGGCGATATCAGGGTGGACTCGTACCCGCAATACACCGGGCCCAGCACGTGCCCCACCAGGCACAGGTCATGGTAGTGCGGTGCCCATACCAGTGCCGGCTGCGTTGACTTGAGGCGCAGCATCTGACCCATCACGCGCAGGTTGGCCACGGCGTTGGCGTGACTGATGGCAACCCCTTTGGGATGACCGGTGGAGCCGGAGGTGAACTGCAGGTAGGCAATCGCATCCATTGCGACCCGGGGACCATCCCATTCGGTTGCAACCCGGTTGCTCGCCGCCTTGAAACGAACAGGCAGTTCGTCGCCGAACATCACGGCCATTTTGGCCAACTCCTGATTGGTCAGGACAATCGCAGCCTCACAGGCCCGGGCGGTATTCAAGATCCTGCCCTGCGGGTTCTTGCTCTGGGGATTGGGCAGCGGGACAGGGACCGCCCGCACATTTGCCAGGAGGCAGCCGTAAAACGCCTTCACGAAGTCGAGCCCCGGCGGAAAGGCCAGCAGGACACTCGATCCGCCCAGCCCCTGTTCAGCCAGGTCTGCCGCCACGCCGATGCTCTGGCGATAGAGTTCCGCAAACGTCCACTCGGTGAGCGGCCCGTCCAGTTCGCCGTTGTCCATAAACCGGAAAGCCAGGTCATTCGCGTTTCTAGCAGCGCGGTCCTTCAAAAAGTCGACGATGGTCATGTCTATCAAGGCAACCCTCCTCGGAACCCATTTCAAAAAAGTCTTTTGGCCCAAACTCGGCGTTGGGCGCTCGGAATAAATCCTCGAAATACCTGATGTATTCCTCCGGTTGATTCCTCACGGCCGCCTTGCACCACGTTAGGCATTAGCTTCGCGTCATTTTGAACCAAAATCCATTTTTTGAGACGGGTTCGAATTTACTTTTACAGAAAAAAGAGAGGCTATATTACCAGTTATTACCTTTGCTTTCTACACCTTATCTTTGAATTGATCTTAGTTGCCAAAGGTATGGATTTTTTTAAAGGAGGGTTAAAAAGTAACGCGGCTTTATGCCAATTCCGGACGCCGCCCACTTGTGGAGGCCTTCGTCAATGACTGCACTTCGGTCTTCTGACTTCTAACTTCTTGTTTCCTCGATTTCCGACTTCCGACCTCAGACCTATGACCTCGTGGTCTTCCCCTTCAGCCTGATCAAAAGGCTAAGCCCGAGAACAAAACCCGAACATGCATTGCTTGACGATTTCGTTGTAGACCTCCGTGGGAACGGTCGCCTGCCACTCACCCGGCCCCTGGGTGATATGTTTCAAAACATCCTCCGGCCAGATGTGCATGTTGGCGTCATTGAATTTCTCGACCGGCAGGATCTTGTTGTTTTCCCGCAGGTGCGCATAGAAGTGTTTCAAGTGTTCCGGGGCCGGGAAGTTTTCGGTGGTAATGATATCATCCGGATTGTCGTTGCGGCGCATGGGGTAGACAAACAGATGCGTATCCCGGTCGAAAAGGGTCGCAAAGGCCCCCATGATGCCACCTTTCAGACCCTCATAATAGGCGTCGTCAAACAGCATTTCGAGGTTGGGAATACCAATAACAAACGCAATCTTACCTTTGGTGTAGCGGTCCAGATATTCAGCCAGGCGAAAATACCGTAGATAATTCGAGACGACGACCGGGTATTTTAAAATATTCAAACAATCGACACGATTGAGGATATCCTGCATATCGAATTGGTTCTGCCGGCGCATCTCCGCCACGGAAATTTCAGGCACGATCATGGCCGTTGCACTGTCGACCTCGGGAATCCGCGCAAAGATCTCCATGCCGCTGGTCATCATATCCACGCTGACCTTGGTCACCGGCCGGAACATGCTGCGCATCATGAGTATATCGCGACTGTAAAACAACTCCGACGGGTGGACCAGGGTCTTGCGGTCGGCCCCGAAAACAACGGCATCCGTCAGGTTCATCTCCACGAGCTTGAGGGCCATGAACCGGTTGTCGATGTGTTTGAAATCGGGCCCGGTAAAGCGGATCAGGTCGACCTCCAGGCGTCCGTACTCCAGGTTGTCGCCCAGCGATTGGATCAGTTTTTCAGGCTGATGATGGTAATGGAAGGCCCCGTATATCAAGTTGACCCCCAGGATGCCCACCACCTCCTGCTGCAGGGTGTGGCTTTCGTCCAGCATCCGGATGTGCAGCAGGATCTCGTTGGGTGTTGCCCCCGGCTCGAGTTGAAGCTTGATTCCCAGCCAGCCGTGGCTTTCGCCGCGGTGACTGAAACTGCGGGCCGTTACCGTGTTTGCGAAGGCAAAATAGGTCGATGTCGCCGGCCGGGCATTGCTCACCCGCTGGAGGACCAGCCCGAATTCCTTGTCGAGCATTTTTTTGAGGCGATTTTCGGTAACATAGCGCTTGTTTTCCTCTTCACCGTAGATGGCATCACTAAAGGACATGTCATAGGCGGATATGGTTTTGGCGATGGTGCCGGCTGCACCGCCCGCCCTGAAGAAACAGCGCGACACTTCCTGGCCGGCGCCGATCTCGGCAATGGTCCCGTATTTGTCACGGTCGAGGTTGAAAGCAAATGCTTTCTGCATGGTGGTCAGGGGTTCTGCTGACATGTCACATCTCCGTTGAGGTCGTTTAAATGAACGCTGAAGGCAACCCGGTGCAACTTGGATTTGCCGCAGCCCATCCAGATTTCCTTATGAAGATAACATCTTAGGTTGATATCCCACCGTATCAATGGAACCCATAATCAGCCAGATCGAGCGTGATGGCAAGTGAAAAATTGACAAGGGAAGATCCATACCGGCCGGCAGCGCGGCTCACCAAAAACGGACGCGGATGGACGCCTGCCTCCCGACGCCTTGTTTTTCCGACTTCTGAGCCCAGGTGTCTGATCTCGAGGTCTTACTTCAGCCTTCAGCCTTCAGCCTAACCGCCTTATATGACGCCTGCCTCCCGACGCCTTGTTTTTCCGACTTCTGAACTCCGACCTCTGTCCTCAAGGTCTTACTGAAGCCTTCTTTATTTTCCCGAATGTTGGCCAATGGCCTCAAGGACAAACGGATATATATGCTCCACCACCCGACGGTACCCCTGTTCGGTGGGATGGATGCCATCTGCCTGGTTCAGTTGTCGGTCAGCCGCAACCCCTTCCAGGAAAAAAGGAATCAGGGCAACCCCATGCTTTGCGGCAAGGGCTGGATAGAGGCTCTCGAATTCGTGGGTAAATGTTTTCCCCAGGTTTGTAGTCATCTTCATCC
This sequence comes from Olavius algarvensis Delta 4 endosymbiont, assembly GCA_905176665.1. Classification (GTDB taxonomy): domain Bacteria; phylum Desulfobacterota; class Desulfobacteria; order Desulfobacterales; family CAJINA01; genus CAJINA01. The sequence continues at coordinate 7,931 of CAJINA010000007.1, forward strand.
CGGCCAGGACGACAATAACCCCGGCATCCCCGAGCCGCGTGATAATCCGGTCTATATTGTCACGGGTCAGTTGTGGGTCGATACCCCGCAAACCATCGTTGGCTCCCGTTTCCAGGATGATGATGTCGGGCTTTAGCGTTAGAATCCAGTCCAGCCGTGCCAGGGTACCGCTGGAAGTTTCCCCGCTGATCCCGGAATTGATCACTTCCAGATTGTGGCCGTCCCGGTCGAGGCGCGCCTGTAAAAGGGCCGGATAGGCCCGATCTTCATTCACCCGGTAACCAGCGGTCAGGCTATCGCCGACGGCCACGATCACGCCGTCGCGGGGAGCCGTGGTTCGTTCAGCCGGAGCAGGCGGCAAATCGGTCGAGGGTGTCTCTTCACCGCACCCCACGGCAGCTATAAGGGAAATGGTCAGCACAAACCAGATTTTCTGTTTTCGAATCTGTTGCATGAACAACGCCGCCTCTCTTTAAGGTGCTATCAAGAATAGTGATAGAGCTGTTGGCTTTTAGCGATTAGCCCTTAACATCTTGCAACCCGCTTTTGTCCGTCCGTTGCATCTAAAACCGAATGGCAAAAACCAATACCTCCCAGCAAATACCGACTCCGGACGCCTGCCTCCCGACTCCGGGTTTCCCGACCTCCGTCGTCTGACGTCCGACTTCTTGCTTTTCCTTCCACCTTATACCTTGGGTTCCACCATTCTACAGCTTTACACCTACAAGCTGAAAGCCACCCAGGCAGTTCACCCTCTTCCAACCCCCGACTCCCGAAACCGGCCTCTTGGTCCTCCCCTTCTACCCTATACCTTATACCTCTAACCTTTTGTTTCTTCAGTCTTCAGCCTTCGGTCTAAAAGCCTTATCCGACCCCTGCCTCCCGACTCCTTGCTTGTCCGACCCCTGACTCCTGACTCCCGACTCCCTGGTTTTACCGGCCTCCGATCTCTGACCTCTGGATCTTCCTTCTATCTTATACCTTACACCTTCTACCTAATAATTCTTCAGCCTACAGCCTAAACACCTGGCCTAACGACCCTCCTGCCCCCGGAGATAACTCACCGGCTTTTTCTTCAATACGGTCCGCGAGGCCCCCATGCCTACCGCAATCACCAAGGCAATCGGCAGCAGGAGCATAATGAAACTGTCGCCGATAAAGGGCCGATAGGCAATGTCCAGAATCCGGGAGCAAATCAGGTACCCGGCGCCGTGGGCGGCCCCCAGGGCCAGGATGGCACTGAGCGCACCGATAAACATGTTTTCGAAAGCGAATACCCGGCCCACGAATCCCCGGGTGGCCCCCAGGATCTTGAAGTAGACGGCTTCCTGCATGCGGGTGGCGCGGGTGGCAAAAATGGCACTGATCATGATCAGCAGACCCGCGATGATCGAAAAGAAGGTAAAAAAGCGTATGATCGTACTCAACTTGTGCATCACTTTTGAAAACACCGTGACGGTTTCGGTGATATCGATGAAGCTGATATTGGGAAACCGGGCCACTACCTGGTTCTGGAGCTGGGAGATCTGCTCTCTGGGAACCCGCGTCGCGGCAAACAGGGTCTGGGGGGCCGGCGCCAACACCTGCTCCGGGAAGACAAAATAGAAAAACGGCTTGATGGACTCTTTCGTACGGGTCCGGATGCTGGCTACCCGGGCGCTCAGCGGAACCCCCTGGATATTGAAACGCAGCACATCGCCGACTTCCATTTTACGCATCCGGACCACCGTGTCCAAAACCGATACCTGGGGACCATCCCAATCCGGCCGAAACAGGGCATCCCCTTCAAGCAGCCGCTCATCGGAGAGCAAGTGGTGGCGGTAGGTGAGGTTGAATTCCCGGGCCAGGTTGTCGCCCCGGCGTCTTCTCTCGGCCGTTCGGTTGACCGCCACATTGTTGATCGCCCGGATACGGGCGCGTACGATCGGGTAGAAGGTGGCCTCCCCTATCAATGCGGCCACCCCGTTTACCTGCTCCTTCTGGATGTCGATCAGGAATATATTGGGGGCGTCCGCCGGGTAGCTCTGGACATACGCCCTATCCAGATTGGCCTCCACCAGGTAAATGCAGAATATCACGGCCAGGGCCGCGGTCAGGGTGATCAGGATCGGCCGGGTTGAATTGCCGGGCCGGAAAAGCCCTTTGATCGCCTGGCGCAGGATCAGGCGCCGGAACCGAATTTTCCGGAAAAGCAGCAGGACGATCTGGACGACCAGGGCGGTAAGGATCAAAAACCCGATAATGGCGCCCACGAAATAGAGGCCCAGGCGCACATCCCGCAGTTGCCAAATAATCAGCCCGATAAAGATGGCCGCAATGGCCAGCGCGGTCAGAATATACGGCAGTCCGCCCCGTCCGGGCGGCGATTCTTTCCGAAAGATCACGGTGGGACGGACATGTTTCAGGCGATAGAGGGGCAAAAAGGCAAACAGGGCCACCACCACCCCGCCGAGCAGCAGGCCTTCGAGCATGGCCGGCCAGGACAACCTTACGTCCAGGCTGGCCGGCAGGAATCCGGAAAACAGGGCCGGCAGGAGGCGCTGCAAACCCATGCCGATAGCGGTCCCCAGCAGGGTGCCGGCCAGTCCCAGGATCATCACGATGATCAGGTAGTGCGCGGTGATAAAGCGGCTCGTGGCACCGACGGTCTTGGCGATGGCCATGGTGTAGCTCTTTTCCTTTAAAAAAGCCGACAGGGCGCTCTGGGTGCCGATGCCGGCCAGCAAAAGCGTGAATATACCGATGAGGTTCAGAAAAAACAGCAAGTTGTTAAAAAAACGCTGCATGCGCGAATTGGTGCTTTGGAACGTCGCGACCCGCTCCTGTTCTTGATCGGCCGCTGCGGAGAGGGTGCCGGCAATGGGCTCCAGCTGGGCGGGATCGTGAACTTTCAGCAGCAGCTTGTGATGTACGCGGGCGGTTCTATCGATCAACCCTAGACCATCCAGATCTTCCGGGTGGATAAAGACCCGTGGACCAAAAGAAAAAAACGTGACCGGCCGATCCGGTTCCAGGGTCACCACGTCGGCGATGGTTAGATCGGCATCCCCCACCCGCAGCGTGTCGCCTACCGACAAGGCCAATCTTTCCAGCAGGCCCGCTTCGACGATGACGGTTCCCGGCTGCAAGACCTGGTCAAAACGATTGCCGGATGTCAGCACCACCTGCCCGTAGAAAGGATAGCCGCGCCCGGTTACCTTCAGCATGGCCAACAGGGAGCGATCCTCGCCCCTGGTCCGGACAATCGAGTAGAATTCGTAAAGGCGCGCGGCCGAGATGCGGGTATCCGCCGCAAGCCGGTTTACCGCCGCCTGCAGCCCGGGCGTGAAAGCATAATGTGAGCGAATGATGATGTCCCCGGCCTGCAGCCGGCGGGCATCGTTCATAAGCGCCTGGTGAACGCTTGTGGCAAACCCATTGAGGGCGATCAGGGTAATCATGGAGAGAACTACGCAGAGCACGAAAACAGTGGCCTGTTTCCGGGAGCGGACAACCTGTCGTCTTATGAAGGCCGGATGCAGCATCAGCTGCCCCCGTTCTCGATCCGGCCATCGGCCAGGGTGACAATGCGGTCGGCACGCTCGGCTATCTCCGGGCTGTGCGTCACCAGGACCAGGGTGGTCCGGCTCTCCTGCTTGGCCTGGAGAAGCAGGTCGAGAATCGCCCGGCCGTTTTCCGAGTCGAGGTTGCCGGTGGGTTCATCGGCAAAAATCAGTTTGGGCTCGTTCACCAGGGCCCGGCAGATCGCCACGCGCTGCTTTTCGCCGCCCGAAAGTTGGTGCGAAAAATTGTGCCGGCGGTGACCCAGGCCCACCCGGTCCATCAGCCGGGCGGCTTTCTCCCGGGCATTCCTGTCGCCGCCGATCTCGGCCGGGAACATGATATTTTCCTGGGCGGTCAGGCCCGGAACCAGATGGAAACTCTGAAATACATAGCCTATATCCTGGTTGCGGAACGCAGCCAGGGTATCCTCGGGCATGTCGGTGATATCCTGGTTTTCAATGAACACCCGGCCGCTGGTCGGCCGGTCCAGCCCGGATAGCAGGGTGAGCAGGGTAGTCTTGCCGCTGCCGCTGCTGCCTTTGATAACGAGAAATTCATCCGGTTCAACGTTGAGCGACACGTCTTCCAGGACATTGATGGCCTGGTCCCCGATGGTGAATGTCTTGGTGAGCTGTTCAGCCCGGAGTATGGTCATGACATCTCCCTTATCATTCCAGATGTTTCACGATGTGAATATACTGATAAGTCGAATAGATATCGTTCAATGAAATCTAACATAAGGGCGGGACGCCCTTAGGTCAATAGGCGGGTTCCGGCCCAAGGGAAGGGTTAAGTGAGGGGTAATTAGGGGTTTTCTCGGTCGACATATTGACCTTCCCGCTATTCGATTTCCAGCCGTTTGGTTTCCCCTGTAAGGTTAGACACGGTTTGGCGACTAAAAATCATGTGGTCACGCAAAGATTGAAGGCGTAACGGGAGTCGGACGATTTTCTGACCCCGGATACCAGACCCCAGACCCCTGATTATTCCGTCTATGTCTGCGTTTCGTCTGCGGCCGCCTGCCGGGCGAAGCGTTTGCGAAGCCTGGTCTGTGGCTAATTTTCGGTTTTCAATTTCTCGAGAGTGATGAAATGAGAATTCTAACAATAATGATTCTATTGGCAATCAGCGCCACCGCCTACGGCAGTCAGGCCGCGCAAAATCCAGTCGAGGTCGGCCACGTGAACTGGGGGCGGGATTTCGATGCGGCCCTTAAGATGAGCGCGGCATCAGGCAAACCCGTGCTGGTCCTGTTCCAGGAAGTCCCCGGCTGACCGGGTGTCCGCGAGTTCGGCCGGGACGTGCTGACCAATACACAACTGGTAAGGGCCATCGAAGAGGAATTCATCCCGATGCTGGTTTACAACAATCGCGGCGGCGCCATGGACCGGGAACTATTGAAACGCTATCGCGAACCGGCCTGGAACTTCCAGGTCATCCGGTTTCTGGATGCCAAAGGCCGGGACATCATTCCCCGCAAGGACCGCGTCTGGACCACCCGTGGCGTGGCCCAACGCATGATCAAAACGCTCGAAACCCTCAAGCGCCCTGTTCCAGGTTATCTTAATGCTCTTGCTTGGGTTGAATAGGCTATGCTCTCGACGCCATGGTCTTCCTACTCCCCAATTCTGCCCCAGAATCCAGTCCCCCTTGTTTTCCAACCTCTGACCTCCGACTTTCACCCTCTCGTATTTCTTGACTTCATCGTTCTGGCATCCGCCTCTTATTAGCGTGACCTTCTCCTGATCTTAACGGGTTTTTATATCAAAGGGACGAAAGAACATTGACACTATCGAAAGAATTGAACTATAACCATTTGTAAAGGCAGGGTTTTCAAGCAAAGAAAGCGCCCCTCCCAATAGGGGGCGCCACTTAGCAGACTTGTGCGAAACCTGGACAAAGCCCAAGAAATGTCAAAATTGCCTTAATGCCCGATGCTTCTGTACCAGGCACAAGTATAAATTTCCCAACTGCCCGTTTTAAAAAGGCGTTCTTATCATCTATCAAGAGCCTGCTTGACGCCTTTAACGTTCATTTTAATTCACTCGAACAAAGAGACTGACCAATGGCCGATAAAAAGGGTCCCAGCCGGAAATTTTTAGCACGTTTCAAGGGCGAGCTAAAGGTTAAGGTCCCGAGTAAAGTCCAAGTTCCCGGCGAAACTCCAGCCCAAATCCAGATTGAGCCTTTTCTCGTCACGACCTCCTTCAACTTTGGTAAAAAACAGGACCAGGTTTCGCCCGTCCTGCTCAAGCGGGTGACAAAGATCGCCGTCGAGGTCCTCGACAAGTATGAGGATACCTGCGCCAAGGAGATCAAAGCACTCAATGGGAAGATTATAGAGACCTGGAACAACGCCCGCATCAGGGCGCAGAAAATTATTGCTCTCGACCAGAAGGAGGCGCACCTCGCTAAGGCAAAGAAGCAATGCGACAACATCGTCTCCACCACGGTCGTTCTGGTTAAGAACGCTGCTGCAGCAATCCCGTCAGCGATCGACGCAGAAGTTGCCAAGACCCTGAAAAAAGACAAAAACTTTTCCGAGATCCTGACCGAGTTCAAGGCGAAAGTGATACTTAAAGTCGGCAAGAACGTGGTCACGTTCACGGTCTCCATCGTCGAACTGGTGGCCACGGGCGGCGTCGATCCTATGGCCTGGAAGAACCTGGCCACTTCACTGGTAAGCATTGCCAAGGCGCTGGCCGACCTGGGCAAAAGCGAAAACAAGGTCAAGGCGGAAATGTTCAAGGCCATCGAGGTCTTTGCCGCGGCTAAGGAAAAGGAGGAAGATATTCAGATGAAGGCGGCCCAGGAAAAAAGCTGGAAGTCCTTCATCAAGAAGCACGCCAAGTCGTTGTGGAACAAATTGTCAAAAAAGGCGAAGGCGGCCGAGGCCAGCCGCAAGCGCTACGACGTCTTTATCGGCAAATTCATGAAATCGGTGGACCAGCAGAGTATCGAACTGAAAAAGCAGATCGTCGCCCTCAAGAAGTGGCTGAATGGTCTCAAAGGGTCAGAAATCGTCAAGAACGGTCGCGCGGTCTTGGATAATACCAATAAGTTGGAGCGCCAGATCGACAATATGGTTGATGCCTTAGAGGGACGCATGGCCTTTGCCGATTCAATCGCCGGCTATTTGAATGAGGCCGGTGTCCAGGTGGACCGCCGCAGCCTCCGCAGCAAGCTTCGCGAAGGCGACGGATTTATGGACTTGGCGAAGGCCGCGACTGACGTCCAGTCAACCGCAAAGAACATCAAGAAAGGCGTCGACCTCCTGGTTAAAATGGCATAGGTGGCACGTCTCCATTTGCTTGCCGGCCGGATGATCGGCCTGCCTTATTTCCAGCTTTATCTGACTCAAGGCTCATGACCCTAGACCCCTTGGTTTTCCGTTTACCATCCACCTTATACCGAAAGATTCAATGGTAAAGAGCATTGTGAATCAGTTCGATCAGATTTGGGTAGGTGGGCATTGTAAAACCTGTGGACGGAAGCAGTATTGTCCTGATTGTCCGCGGGAGTATTATAAACTATCTTAAAAGAGTCTTTTGGCCCAATCTCTGGGTTGGACGCAAATATCAAATCTCCAGATTTCTATCTGTATTCTGAATTCCGTCTTTTAATTGCCTGGTCCCGCCGCAATCCTTTGAGAATTAGTTTCAACTACTAACTCGGATCACCAATTTCCCGAAATTCTGACCATCCAGCATGCCGATGAAGGCTTGCGGTGCCTGCTCCAGCCCGTCAACCACATGCTCACGGTATTTTATCTTGCCTGCTCCGAGCCAGGCGAACATGTCTTTTGCAAATTCATCGTAGCGGTGCGCATAGTCTTCGAAAATAATGAAGCCCTGTACCGTTAAGCGTTTGATTAAAATGGTCGCCATAAGCAGCGACAGGCGGTCGGGTCCATCCGGCAGCCGGGTGGCATTGTATTGCGAAATTAGACCGCAGACCGGGATTCTGGCTTTGGTATTGAGCAGGGGCAAAACCGCGTCAAACACTTTGCCGCCCACGCTCTCGAAATAGATGTCGATCCCCCGGGGACACGCCTGGCCGAGTTGTTGATCGAAATCCGCAGCTTTGTGATCGAGACACGTGTCAAAACCAAGGACCTCTTGCGCGTATTTGCATTTTTCACTGCCACCGGCCACAGCGACCACCCGGCAGCCTTTTAACTTGCCTGTCTGGCCGACGGTAGCCCCCACCGGTCCGGTGGCCGCCGCTACGACCAGGGTCTCGCCCTGTTGGGGCTGGCCAATATCCAACAGCCCCATATAGGCCGTAAAACCCGGCATGCCCATAATCCCCAGAGCATAGGAGGGATTTTGGGGCGTTTTTCCCAGGCGGGTCAGGCCGGTACCATCCGAAAGCGCATAATCCTGCCAGCCACTGTACGCCAGGACCCACTCGCCCGCCTGGTAATCAGGATGCCGCGAAGCTTCCACCTGGCTGACCGTGGCACCAACCATGACTTCGTCAATCTTGACCGGTTCGGCATAGGAAGGGATATCGTTCATTCGGCCGCGCATATACGGGTCGAGGGAGAGATACGCGGTGCGTAGCAACACCTGGCCTTCCGACGGTTCCGGCACCGGCACCTCCTCCAGGCGGAAATTCTCGGGAACCGGAACCCCGTCGGGTCGCGCCGCCAAAACGATGCGTCGGTTGTGTGTTCTAGGTTGGGTCATGGCGTCCTCCTATTGTTGAGATAGCCTGTAGTATTTGGTTGCACGAAAAAATATTGCCGGTCGGCGTCAGATAGCATGTCCGCTCAAAGCGACATCGCTAAAGGCCTCTATCTCGGCCTGCAGATCGTTGCCGGCGATCAACCCCTGCTTGAGGTGTTCCGGCAAGTCGTTATTGGCAGCACCCACAAGCAACCCCAATACCATGCCGCGATGGACGTTATCGCCGCCCGCATTGGCATTGGCGAGAAGCGCGGGTTCCACGGCAACATCATGGGCTTTCGCCAAATACAGGAGCAGCGGCAAGCCATGCTCCGGATAGCACGCGGTGGCAAACCGCTGATTGACGACCGCCGACTCCGCTTCTTCCCTCACGAGCCGGTCGACTTCATACGGCGCATCGGCCAGCAGCGTGTGGAATTTCCACATGTCGCGCTGGGGAATGTTTCCGGGCCCCTGGTGATCCCGGTAAGCTGCAAATAACTGTTCACCGGTTACCTGCGGCGCGTGCACCTGCTGCGCATAGGTTGATATCGCGCGTCCCGGATCAGCGCCTGCCAACAGGGCCTGCAGCAACGGTACCAGCACGCCCAGGGCACTGGTCACATTTTCCGATCGGTGGGTAAGATTCTGGTGTTCAACGGCCATTCCCAGGCCCTGGTAGGAACTGCCCGCCAGCATGGATACGACCAGGGCCCGGATGAGGCCGCCGTGGGAGCCGATGGACCACACCCGGCGTTGCAGCTCGGCGCAGTCTTCGGGGGGTAAGCCCTGGGAGTAATTTTCGAACCAGCGCCGAATATAGATTTCGGTATAGGGATCGCGGTTTTGGCCGGGCGTCGTCATATGCGCGATGAACGCTTCAATAAAAGCATCGGGATCATAACGCTCGCCGGCGATGACGGACCGCATCAACACCCGGACAAGCTGGGCGGCCAGGGTGTTCTCACCGGCTTTGAGCCCATGATGATAATGGTAGCGATCCTCCAATCCGGGGACCGGATTACCGTGTGCCTTTTCCCGTTCGGTGCTTTTGATTTCAAGCCGGCTGTAACTGGTATGATAAAAGCGGGCATGCGCATGCAGGATATCGAATGGCCGTCCCTGGCGCTCGGCGGCCGCCACATCCGGTTGATAGGACATACCCACCATAAAACTCTCGAGATGAGGATGCGGGGGCGCCTGAAAGTCACGAATGCCGCCGTCAAAGACCTTGCCGATGTTCTCAACGCGGTAATACCAATGGGCCGGCATGGCCAGGGCGTCCCCGATAAAAAGGCCCCACAACGCATTTTGCAGACGTTTCCGGGACACAGTTGTTATCCGATTGGTCGACATCTTGGTTCACCTCTTTTTAAGTGCTGATTGATCTTTCCCCGCAGAAGACTGCGGAGAATGGGCGCACTGAGCGGGTCAAACCAGCGCTTGCCCCTATCCATACAAATGCCCCAGGAAATGGTTCATCTGCTTAAACCACCAGGGCCAGTCGTGGTTCACATCGTGGCCCCAGATATCGATCCAGGCAGGAATCGATCTATCCCGACAAATGGCTTCCAAGGTACGGGTATCGTCCAGGGCTTCTTCGTCCCAGGCCCCCTGGCCCGCACTCACCACGATGGTACGCTGCCGATACTGGTCCAGATACCCTTCATCGCCAAGATTCGAAAGATAGCTCAATGGCGAGTTAAAGTAGACGGCGGGCATATCCGCCGGCCCCAGTCCAAACTCGCTGCGATCCAGGCGGTAAAGGCCACTGCACGCAATGGTCCCCGTAAATACGTCCGGGTGCTTGAAAAAAAAGTTGACTGCATGGTAGGCGCCCATACTGTAGCCGTTGGTCATGGGACGGATGTCCGCTTGATGACATTGGTTGCGGACAAAGGGGACGATTTCATCGACGATATATCGATCGTACTGCTCATGCCGGGCATTGCGCTGATCCGGCGGCACACTGTAATTGTACCACGACTCGGCGTCCACACTGTCCACGCAGAACAGTTTGATTTGGCCGTTGTCGATAAACGAGGCGATGGCCCCAACCATCCCCATTCCTTCGTAATCAAAATAGCGCCCGCGGGAACAGGGGAACACAACAAAGGGTATTCCCCAGTGACCGTATACCTTCAGGGTCATCTCCCGGCCGAGATGGTTGCTGTGCCAGACATGTTCTTCAATATGCATTTTTCAGCCCTCCTCGGTTGCCTGAATAAATTCGGTTATCTCCTTGATCTGGGCAAGCTCGGAAGAACGAAACATATACCCCGCGTCCCCCAGGGCACTGCTGAAAATGCCGGGCACGCTGGCCACCTGGACCATACACTGCCCGTAAGCATCCATGATTTGCGCGTGGGTGTTCCGGTAGGTGTAGCGGTTTTTGCGGCTGGCATAGCAGCAATGGTAATTGCGCAAATAGGGGATTTCCAGGCTGCCGGATGTGATCATCTGAGCCCACATGCTGTATATGTCGATGTCGGCAGCGTAGTTGAACATGTCGGTGGTGTACCCCCCCGGCGGACGCATGTTGACCTCGAGAGCCACGTAAGCGTCCGGGGCGGTCTGGAAAAATTCGATGTGAAAAAATCGCTCCTTGACGGCAAAGGTCTCGACACACTGCCGGCCCAACTGTTCCAATGCGGGGGGGATGTCACGCAGGGGGCAATAGCTGACATGGCGATCCTCATTGACGGTCTCCATGATGCCCTGGCTGTAGGTGTGGGCCGTGTGGTAGACAATGCGGCCGTTGGCATCGGTCAACCCGTCAAATGAATAGATGGTCCCGGCCACAAACGCCTCGATGATATAGTCAACCGGCGGCTTGTGATCGAAGAAGCGCACCAGGTCCGCTTCGCCGTCCAGCCGGTACGTATCCAGCGCCCCAACGCCCGTGTCCGGTTTGGCCACCGCGGGATAGCCGGTCTCGGCCAGCAGTTCCCGGGCCTCCCCCAGTGAGGGCACCACCCGGCCGGCGGCCACGGGAACACCGGCTTCTTCGAATTTGCGCTTCATGTGCGATTTGCGCCGAATCGCATCGATACCGTCGCCCCGGACACCGACGATGTTAAAATCGTCGCGCAGGGCGGCCTCAACGCCAAGCCAGTGCTCATTGAGCGAATCCAGCCGGTCGATTTTCCCGTAGCGGTGGGTAAAGTAGCCCAATGCCCGGACCAGCGCATCATAGTCATCCATCTTTGGGACCCGGTAATGCTCTGTCACGGCTTCCCGGACGTCGGACTCTAGCTGGTCATACGCCGCATCGGCGATCCCCAGAACAGTGGCGCCGGCATTTTTCAGCTCCCGGCAGAATCTATGGTAATGGTGCGGAAAATGAGGAGACAGGAATACAACATTCATAAGGTTGGTCCTCTGGTTGCTAAGCATTATTCAACCGACGCCGGTAGAACGCGTCAAACCGACCATAAGCATTCAAAATCAAATGGCCAACTGGATCGGAAAAAACATGTCTACCAGTGTTTGAAATCCGGGTGTTTTAAGCGGCATCTCTGCGCAGCACGTCGAGAAGCGCATCAGGTTGGGGGTGGTCCTGTGGCGAGGAGGCATAGTGACTGAAGCGGATGCGGTTGGCGATATCTATGATGAAAACACCGGGCAACTGGCGCACGTCCCCCTGGGGCTTACCTATGGTGTGACCCTTGGCCACGGCCTGCAGACCCTTGAAAACCATTTTCGCGGAAAGCAGCGACCCGGCCGAAGCCTGCTTGAGGCGAAAGGCCCCGAAAAGACGTTTTTCCGGATCGGCAATCATGGTGAAAGGCACCTTGAAGCGTTCCTTGAACGCCGCCGTCTCCTCGACGCTGCCCAAGCCGACTAGCACCACCCGGGCACCCAGCTTATCAAAGGCCTCTTTGTTGCGGCGCAACTGCGCCACCTGCTCGCGGCAAAACGGTCAGCCGTAGTGCCTCAGAAACACCAGCACCAGCGGTGCCTGCTTCCAGAACCGGCGCAGCCGGGATTGCGTTCCATCCCACAACTGGACCTTCTGATTTCCGATCGCTTTTATGTCCAGATTCATAAACGTTTCCTTTGACGGTTACTTAAATTGAGCGCTTTTCAAGTTCGGTTCTAGTTGGCTGCGGCAGCCTGAAATCGCATGAAGGCCGCCAGGTTCTCCTTCGTTAAAAGACCGACCAGCTTTCCGTTCTGGGTCACGGGCAAGGTGTGGCAGTCGCAATCGCTAAATTTGGCAACCACCGCATCCAGCATTTCTGTAGACTCGACGGTCACAGGTTCTCTGCGCGTCATGGAAGCGACACTCGCCTGCGTATCCTGCTCCGAAAGCGCCTGGAACAGATCGGTCTGCCTGAGAACACCCTCCAGAATGCCGTCGTTGACAACCGGGAAATCTTTCTGGGAGCCAGCCAATGTCAATTCAACCGCCCGATTCAAACTGTCATGTGTGGAAAGTGTTTTAAAGTCGCTGACCATGGCCTGATGAACCGGGACGCCGCCGATGGCGGATTCCAGCTGGTCCATACCCGCTTCCTGGCTTGCCCCGATCCAGACAAACAGCGCGATTATAATCAAAAGCGGGTTGTAGAAGAGTCCCATCAGCCCGAAGAAAACGGCAATCCCCTGACCGATGGATGCGGCTATGCCGGTTGCCCGACCGTATTCCATTCGAAGCGCCAGAATGGCGCGCAAGACGCGCCCGCCGTCCATTGGAAAAGCAGGAATCGTGTTGAAGGCGATCATGAAAATGTTAACCACCATGAGACGCTCCAAAAAAGGACCAGTGGTGACGGTCAGCCCCTGGAATGGCGCCCAGGAAGCGGTTAACTTCAGCCACAGGTACAATGCTGCCGCGATAACGATATTCACCGCGGGTCCGGCAAGCGCTACCCACAACTCCTGGACGGGTTGTTTGGGCATCTTTTCCAATCGCGCCACACCACCGATGGGCAGCAATATAATGTCACGTGTGGGGATACCATATCGGCGGGCCATCAGGGCATGGCCGTATTCATGCAGCACCACACACATAAAAATGGCGATGATAAATCCCACGCCGCTCAGGGCAGCCGAAACGCTGCGGCCGTCTTGCCAATGCACCAGGGCAACCCATCCGACCAGAAGAAAGAAGGTCAAGTGCACGAAAACATCGATTCCGGCAAATCGTCCAATTTTTAAGGCCCATTTCATCGCAACCCTCCTTGCCATCCACCGAATTCAAGCCAACCGCTGAATCCGAAACAATCCGTTATGGATCAAAGGTAATACAAGGCTGGTCAATAACAATATGAGATGCTTGGCTGGTTGCCGGTAGGTCAATCCTACCCATGTCCTCAGGCTGTTCAACGGTTGGGGAGAGTTACGATTTTTCTGACCACCGCCGCCCGACCTCTGATCTCGTGATCTTTCTTCAGTCTTCGGTCTAACAGCATTACCTGACTCCAGACACCTGGCGCCCGACCCCATGGTTTTTCCCGACTCCCGATCTCCTGGTTTCACCCGGTCTTCACCCATGCTTCTCAGACAGAGCGGCTGCCAAATGATCACAAAATCGGTAGGCAAATTGGGTCGGCTTCCCGGTCAGCCCGACTGCCGGTTTCCGCAGCCGCGATGACAACTCGATGTGGTAGGCCAGCCAGCGCGTATCGGTAATCGTCAGGGTTTTGGTCGCCCGAAAATAGAGGTCCTGAAAACGACCGCTCACAGACACATCTGCAAAACGTTCATCTGCTGATAGCCTGCGGTTGACGCCGGCGGCTAAGGCCTCGGAATAGTCATTAAAATCTGCTGAACCACATGAAATCTCAACGTCGTATGGGGTCCTGACTTTTCCGTGTCCGTGGATTTCAATTAAGACCCTGGGGTGCCAGGCGGCAATCTGCAGGGAGTAGTTGCTGTCCAGGTGTTTATTGGGGTCGATGGTAGCATTGCAGGCGATGACACTGCAGCAGTCGAGTCTTTCGGCAAGGCGCCGCCCAATAAACCCGACATTTTCGTCCGAGTCTTTATGCTCGGGACAGGGCAGAGAAGGCGTGCCGGCCGGGGCATGATGTGGCACCCCGACAACGATATCGGAACGTGAGCGCTCCTCTTTGATCAGGAGGGATTGTTCGGTTGATTCCAGCATCATTTGAGAACGTCGCTTTGAATGCTTCAAGTGGCAATCATATAAACAGTTGTTCAATTCTTAAAATTGGCCGCCCACTCGCTTTACTCGTTCGACACACGCAGACAAAGCCCGACCGACGTGGTCGGGCTTGGGTAGCCATCGCTTCGCGAAAGAACACATGGTGAATGAATAATCAAGGCTATACTTGGATCTATTCAGTTACACCTGCCCGCAGGGCATGGCAAGTTCAGCCGGCCAAGTCGGCCGGATGATGTCCGCGTTCGTCTGCGGCTAATTGAGGGTTTTGGGTTTTTGCTCTTACTGGCGTCAGCCAGTCCCAATCTTGATCTTGTCTGTGTCCATCTGCGTGGGTCTGTGGCCAATGAATAGTTTGGGGGTTTTGCCCTTCCCATGGTCCCGCATTCTATCAGACTTCCGACCTCTGACTTCTGATCTTAGATCTTCAAAGTCCGGCTCCGGCTCATTTTTGATAATACTGCCAGGCATCTTTGAACAACGCAACTTCCTGCATACGTTCAATTAAACTGGTCGCTTCACGCTTTGAGCTAACCCCTTTAATGACCAGGCGGTGCCAGGTTTCGCCATCCAGGTTGACTGTTTCTATCTCCGCCGGGTACCCGTCCTTGTTAAGCACATGCAATCGATCGGTAATTGCCGTCAGGTTGCGGACCGATGCCAGACTTACCACCCAACGGCCATCCGAACTTAAAATCCCTTGTCCGGGGGTCAACTCTGTCTCCGCGGCCCATTTTTTCAATTGCTCCGGATCTACCTTAGCCACCGGCAGGGCCGCTTTATTTTTGGGGGCTTCATAGAAAGTCAACGGTTCGTCCAAAATAACCGGCTCGTCCGCACCCCGGGTGATGGTCACCTTGCCCTCTATCAAGAGGACGATATCTCTTGTCGGCGAGGCTTTGCCCCACAGATCCGTCCCCCGAATACCTGCCACGGCCGATGCCACCTGAACGTCGATCGCCCTCCGGTGTCGTTTCGAGAGGGCCGTGGTGGTGAAACGGAAAGCGCCGCGGAGGACTTTTAGAAACCCTTTATAGACATCTCGCTTTTTAGGCGGCGCTGACCATGACGCCACCGTGAAACTGGCGTTTTCACCCAGTTTTACGAGGCTGCCTTCCTCCATCCGCAGAAGAAGCCGGGCGGACTTTCCCGTGAAAAGGCGGTCACCCGGCTTTATCGCCATACCCACCATCACCGGCAATGTGACGCCCTGCCATTGAACCCAGGCCGGGGCCTGCAGCCCTTCCACCTTGCCGACGGAAACGGCAAATAGCGGCTGCGGCCAAAGGGGTAAAAGTAAGACAACAAGCAGCAGTAGTCGCATGATTATACCTCCCCCATAATTTCGTCTGCGGCAACTGATTTTTTGAATTTTGCTCAGCCACCCGTTGGTTTTGCTCACTTGACAGGCGCCGACACTAATTCGACCAGCTGATCCGCGTGAGTCTATGGCTAATTAGGGCTTTTGGTTTCTCCGACGCAGCCGGCCAACACCGGCCCTTGTCTGTGTTCGTCTGCGTGTGTCTGTGGCTAAGTTATGGTTTTCAGATTTTGCCCTTCACTTGGCCCCTTGTTCAATCCGACCTCTGACCCCCGCCTCCTGACTCCATGCTTTCCCCGACCTCTGACCCCCGCCTCCTGACGCCATGCTTTCCCCGACCTCTGACCTCAGACTTCTGATCTCCTGGTTTACCTGTCCTCAGCCCTAGTGTCCCTCCTCCCCAGTAGGGTTGAAGCGTCCAAGCTTCTGACGCAGGCCCTTTGAGGGGCGTCCATTGCCGCCGACGATCCGCTCGACCTCATGGGTGAGGCGGAAACGTGCGACAACTTTTTCCAGGGCCGCGATCCCCTTTTCCAACCGATTCCGGGTTGACGTCATCTCCAGAAAAGCCTGCTTTTCCAGGGGTTCGAATCCCTCGAAACCGGCGATCATGAAGGAAAGGCGTTTCGGATCAGAAAGGTCACCGGCATCGTCCGCTTGAGCGGTGGACAGCAGCCCGACAAGTTCTTTAAAAACGATGGCGCCCTTTTCTGCCAGGGGTGCCATCTCTTCAGACGAAGGTTCGGGCGCATCCTCAAAGAACGACACCCGGGCCTGAAGGTAGGCCTTTTCCTCGATTATCTCCAAAATCTGAAACCGCTGCCGTCCCCGGGTCAGGATATCCAGGCGACCGTCTTCGTATCTTGTGACCACGTCCAGGATACGCACCGTGCAGCCCGCGTTTCTCATCGCTTCCCCGTCGAACCAGATAATGCCGAAATCGAGGTCCTCAGCAATGCACCGGCCAATCATCTCTTTATAGCGCTCTTCGAAAATATGAAGCGGCGTCGCCACCCCCGGCAGGGCCACAATGCCCAGTGGAAACAGCGGTATGATACGGGTTTCGACCATACTAACCTCCTATATCGCTCATCATCGGATTATCTGTTTATACCCAAGAAACAATTGTCTGGGATAAGATAAATCTTGGATGACGGGTGTCCAGTCTCGATCGATTCAGATAAATTTCAGCGGACTCTGCGGATGCGCCCGCTTGACCTTCGCAAACCATCGGCACAGCGGGTACAACGCCACCAGGACCGCCAGGGCGGCGGCAGCGGTGGTAAGCAGTCCGGCGCTTTTCCAGAGTCCCAGGACCTTGGCGCTGCCCGCCAGAAGATGTACGTGCAACATATAGAAAAACAACGGTGTCTGTCCAAACACCAGCAGCGGGTCAATAGGCGCCACAGAGTTGCGGGCATAGACCTGCATGAGAAGCGCCAGGCCCAGGCACATACATCCAAGGGTTAACAGCCCAAAGCTCAGGCTGGGCGGATATTTACTGACGTGGAGCCATTGAAGCAAGTGCAGATTATCACGGTAGAGGAGCATGTTGCCGTAGCCGTTGATACCGCGCACGACCACAAAAAGTGCGATGAGGATCAACCCGGACTGCAGGAACCAGCTCTTGGGGTTCTTGATCGTGCCCCGGCTCATCAGCCGTCCGCAGGCAAAGCCCAGAATCATGTAGGCCAGCCACGGCAGCAGCGGATACAGCACGTAACCAAAAGACCCCAAGCGTCCGCCAGTGGCGATAAAGGCACCGATGAGCCCGGCACTTTTCCCGTCATGGGCCCAGAGTGCCAACCCGGCCAGGGCCTCACTGCCGATCATCAGGAGCAACCCGACGACCCATAGCCAGCGGGTACCCAATCGTCTCAGCAGCAGCATGCAGCAGAACCCGCCCCCGATGGCATACAATACCTGAAACACCGCCCGACCGCCGAACCCGAAACTCATCCACAACGGATCCAGGGCCAGGATGAAAATCCCGCGTATCATCAAATCCCCATCGATTCGCTTTTCCGCGATACCGGCATCCTGCTTTCTAAGGATGCTGATCGCCATGACCAGGCCGGCGAGGAATATAAAGGTCGGGGCACAAATGTGCGTCACGAAGCGCGCCAGGAATTGGATGACAGGAATGACGCTGCCGGGTGTGTACCAGCCAACGGAATCGGTAACGTACCGCCCGGCATTATAGGCGTAAGAGGCATGATCCCAGGTCATGAGGACCATGACCAGGCCGCGCAATGCATCCACGGCCGCTATGCGACCTGTCCCAGGGGATAACGTCATGTTGTTGTCACGTTTAGAAGGCATCGGCGGTTGGTATGCGTGTAAGATAAGGACCTATAGTTCACCGTTACAACGATTTCTCAATCATACCATATTCACCTTTTATGTAATGGAAAGGCCTGACGAAAGGAGGGGGCGTACCATTTGATGCAATTGGAGGCTCGCGGAGCGCAGCTTGAACCGCGAATGATGATGTTATCCGACCACCGACTTCAGACTTATAATCTCAGGGTTTTCCACCCGACTTCTGACCTCTGACTTCCGACCTCCCGGCATTTCCAACCCCCGACACCTGACTCCTGACTCCCGACCCCGGGATCTTTCTTCAGCCTTCAGCCTTCAGTCTTCGGCCGGCCCTTAACCTCCCCCCATAATCCGCCGGTTATGCTCTCGGCGCAAACTCAAGCAGCGCTCGATCGCCGCTCTCACTTCAGGGTTGTAGGGAACCACTTCCGCGGCCAGGAAAGCATTTTCTATCGCGGCATGCAGGGCGATGATATCGTCGATACTCGAAGGGGCGGCCCCCCCCGGACTCCGCATGGGCACGTTGATACAATCAATACGACTACGATCCAGCCACCATCTGCTGCACCCCAGGGCTTCGTGTTGCGACCCATAGATGGCGGTACCCGGATACGGGAGCAGGATCCCGCCGGTGGGAAAGCCTTTAACAATTGGAGCGAGACGATCCATAAGGGCACCGGTGGCCTCTAATTCCGCCACCGTCTCGTCAGGAAAACCGACCATGAGGTGGACATATGCGCCCATTCCGGCCGCATGAACGACTTTAACCGATTTCTCGATGTCGCCGGCGGTGAGCCCTTTACCGACCCTTGCCAGAACAGCATCACTGCCGCTCTCTGCACCAAAGAATACAGCGGTGCAGCCGGCAGCCGCCATGGCCATGGCCAGCTCCCGGTCGATTTGGTCACATCGTGACTTGCAGACCCAGGAGATCGCAGAGGACAGGTTTTCAAGCTGCCTGCAGAGTTCCAGCGTTCGTTTCCGGTGGGCAGTGAAGGCCGTGTCCTGGAAAAACAGCGAAGCAGCGCCCCCGTGTTCCTGCCAGCCGCGGACCTCCTCGATAACGCGTACGGCGGAGTGGAAGCGGTAACGATTCCCGCTGACATCGTTAGAACAGAAAGTGCACCGGCCCGGGCATCCACGACTGGTAATGACCGGTGGTAAAAGAGCCATCCCCGGCGCAACATAGCGTTCTGGCTCGATCAGGTCGATGACATCCAGGGGACCGGGAAGGACATCTAAATCTTTGGGGAGCGCACGTGGAGGACTGATTTGCAGCGCCCCGGCATCATCAGCCCAGGCCAGCCCTGCCACCTCCGACAGATTGCCGCCGGATCGAATTGCCCGGACCAGGTCGACCAGGGTCTCCTCGCCTTCCCCCACGACAACCACGTCAAAGCCGTGTTCAAGCACCTCGACCGGCTCGGCGGTGGCATGCGGTCCGCCGGCTACGACACATAGGCCGGTTCTCTCTTCAAGCGAACCGATCAGGTCATAGCCGTATAGAACAGTCTCGGTATACAACGTGAAACCGAGAATTTCTGGTTTTTGCTCGTCGATGGCCGCAACCAAAGCATCAACGTCGCTGGGGCCGTAGAGGCTTGCCAGGTCTAACAGGCGTACGTCTATCCCGGCACTGCGCAGTGAGGCGGCCAGGTATAGCTGCCCCAGGTTTGGATTGAAATTGCGCACCTCTGATGGCACCGTCGCCAGAAGCACGCCACTCATAATAACGCTCCATAATTTGAATAAGGCATCGTTCTTCTCATTATCCTATCGATATCGTCCTTTCTTGCCGCCAAAAGTACTTTTACGCCATTTTCTACGCGATGTCAAAAACTTAGCTTGCCTCTTCCATGGTTCTGGATCGCCACCCCAGACGCCTGACCCCTGACTCCTGACTCCAGATTAGTTTGGTCTTTCCGAGCTCTGGCATCCGGCTTCTGATATCCTGTTTTTCCCAATCCTGCCATTCCGCGATTAATTGATCTAGATCATATCCTTCCGATCTCAAATTCTGTAATCTCGATCTTAATAACAGTGGTTTTTTCGTATAAAAAAGAGTTGAAAATATAATATCAGAGGAGAATGGTCATGGCGGGATGCGGATGTAATAGCGGGTTTGGTGGAACAGGCGGTCCTTTTTCCAAAGGGAAAGAGTTGGTTGAATTTGTCTACAATGCCCATGGCGGCGCGGTGCGTGATCAACCCATTGCCCAGGGCGCCTTAGATATCGTGTGTCAAGGATGCCAGGCTTCCTTCACCCTGGAAACCTATGTGGGTGCATGTCCGGAATGCGGCGGTGTGCATGCTGTGGCACCGATGAATCCTGTTGCTGAGAATGTTCAATTTGCGGGTGCGGATTTTACACTCCCGCAGTGAAAAGGTTTTAGTCGTTCAGATTTAACCAGACAATTTTGGTAACAAGGTGAGCTAAATCTGGATAATCGGGGACAAGTCTCCGTTTGACTATACCTTAGGGTTTTTTCTGACTACTGATTTCAGATTTCAGACCTCGGAATCTTCCCGACTTCTGACTTCTGACTTCCGGCCCCATGGTTTTCCTTCAACTATATACCCTATACCTTATACCTCTTACCCGGTGTTTCTTCAGTCTTCAGCCTTCAGTCTGAAAGCCTTTTCCGACCCCCGACGCCTGCCCCCTGACCCCTTGCTCTCAAGTCTATTGCTGTTCAACCAATGCGCTGATACTTTCAATGAAAAAGCGATTGATGGCTTTGACTTTTTCCTTGTTGAAGACCGGAACACCCTCGGAAACCGCGGTGACCTGCTCTTCATCCATTCCGGCAATCTTGTGGACGGCAAATGCATCCACTTCGCCACCATCAAGAAGCACGCCGCAGCCGCCCGCCGTACCCACGAATTCGGCACCGACAAAAATGGGCACCACGATTTTCACAAGGCCGGCATCGCATTCGGCCACCACCGGCTGCAGGGTCCGGCGGGCTTGATTGGCCATGTTCATGTGGGCCGTGGCACAGATGAAGCTCTGGCCTTTGTCGGTAGATTTTATCTCCGGGCATATCCGGTTGGACCAGTTCTTGGTATCGGTAATGCGCATACCGTTCACATTAAAAACAGAACTCTGCAGGTTGAACTTTTCATACGCCTCATTTTCAATCCGGGCCCATGTTTCCAGGGGGGCAATGTCACTTAAGTTCATTGTGAAAACACTCCATCTATCTAAAATTTGTAATGATCGGCGCAAACTACACTACCTGGGCGCCTGACGGCCAGAGCGCAATTTCGCCGGCTGACACCGGTTCTGAAACCGATGCCAGCCCCCTTTGCTTTAGAGCATATGCTTAAAATTAAGTACGCACTCTATTTCGCACTGTCAAGCCGTTTTTAAAATGGACGCGGAAAATTACCGATGGGGGGTCGCAATGGATCGGCGACGCGCAGCGGCAACAGCGCGCCACATCATTGCAGATTGCACGATTGCTAGGGCCGGTGGCGACCGTCCATGGGTGGGGTTTCGATATTCAAGGCCCGAATCTTACGGAAAAGGGTACTCAGGTTGATACCCAGCTCCCGGGCAGTACGTTTCCGATTGCCGGCATGCCGTCTTAGAGCCGCGGCAATAGACTTTTTTTCCAAGGCCTTGAGCGTCAAGGCCGCATTTGCGGCATCGGCGAGGGGAGACTCCTTGCTCCGGAATTCAGGCGGCATGTGCCGAAATTCGATATAGCCGCCCGGACATAATACGAAAGCGTGCTCTATGATATTTTCCAACTCGCGCACATTGCCGGGGTAGTCGTACTCCATCAACCGCGCCAGCACCTCTTCCGACACACCGGAAATCGCCTTATTTTGCAGCCCGTTGAATTTTGCCACCAGGTGATTGACCAACAGGGGGATATCCACCCGCCGGTCACGCAGGCGGGGCAGTTTGAGGCGAACGATCCGGATGCGGTAGAGCAGATCTTGCCTGAAATCACCCTTTGCGACCAGCCGGTCCAAGTCCCGATGGGTTGCAACGATAATCCGAACATTCACCTTCAGCGGTTCTAGAGAACCAAGCGGTTCAATGGTGCGCTCCTGGAGGACCCGCAACAGCCGTACCTGCAGGGCCGGCGATATGTCGCCTATTTCATCGAGGAAAAGCGTGCCGCCCCGGGCCATGGCGAACCGTCCGGGTTTGTCCCGGTTGGCCCCGGTAAAGGCGCCGGCTTTATAGCCGAACAGCTCGGATTCCAGTAGTGAATCAGGCAGGGCGGCGCAGTTGATAGCGACAAAGGGGCCCTTTTTTCGCAGAGAAAGGTTATGGATGGCACGGGCAAACAACTCTTTGCCGGTCCCGCTTTCACCCTCGATTAAAACCGTACTGTTGCTCTGCCCGACTTGCGGCAGAATCCGAAACAGGCTGCGCATGGAGGGGCTCCGCCCGATTATATCTTCGTAGGAGTAGCGCCGTTCCAGCTGTTTACGCAGCTGTTCGAGCTGTGTGAGATCCTGGAACGTTTCGACCCCACCGACGATACCCCCGGCTTCATCCCGCAGAAGGGCGGTCGAGATCCGGATGGCTACCCGTTTGTCGCCATTGTCGACGATGTGGGTCATGGCATTGGTCACCGGCCGACCGGTCTGCATGGTCCGTTTCAGGACACAGTTTTTTTCACAGATCGGTGCCCGGAAGATCTCTTTGCAGGGCCGTCCCAAGGCCTTTTCACGGGGCACACCGGTGATGCGTTCAGCCGCGCGGTTGAAGGCTGTAATACGCCAATCGTGATCAATGGTGAAAACACCTTCGTTGATTGAATCTAGAATTTTATCTTGGACCTGATGGTCTGCGTCTATCTTCATGGCGGCATCTCCTGAAAATGGTCGATAAGACCTGTCTTTATGCTGACAACTGCCGCAAGGCTATCGCCATTTCGTGCAAAAAGCAATATTAACTATTCCCAATAAGTGCAAAATGCCCGAGTACATCTAATGCCATTGCCTCATGAGTGGAGCGTTTTGCATTTATATACAGGTGGTTAAGAAATTTTTAGACATATGCTCATAACTGGCACGCCCATTGCTCATATACTGTACCATCAGCCAGACCCAGCTACCATGCAACCGCAACCAGCTTTTACCGTCAACAAAGGAGAGACGTGATGGCAGAAAAACCGATTAAAAAAGCAGCAGGCAAAGAAAAGGTCGCAGACCCGGCGAAGGTCTCCATTGATGAAGCGACCCGGACCATGCTCGCCCGGGCCCAGGCCCTGGGCATCGAGACCGTGTTCGATCGGGCCGCGAAAATGAAACCCTGCAACATCGGGGCCCAGGGCACCTGTTGCAAAAATTGCGGTATGGGCCCCTGCCGCCTGCCCCTGCCCAAGGGCGGAATGGAAGGTGAGGATACCCGCAAGGGCCTCTGTGGGGCGACCGCCAATACGATTGCGGCGCGGAATTTCACCCGTATGATCGCCGGAGGGGCCGCCGCTCATTCAGACCACGGCCGCTGTGTGGCAGAAGTGTTCATGAGCGCCGCCCGCAAGGAAGGTGACGCTTACCGTATCAAGGATACCTTGAAACTGCTGGCCGTCGCGCCCCATTTCAACGTGGCGACCCGGGTTGAGGTCGATGGTGAACTGTTGGACCGTGATACGGACGAGATCGCCCTGGAGGTGGCCGAAAAGGCCTTGGCCGAATGGGGCAAACCTGAAGGGGAGTTGGCCTACCTGAAGCGCGCCCCGGACGTACTGTATAATAAATGGAAAAACTCCGGAGTATTGCCACGGAATATCGACCGGGAAATAGTTGAGATCATGCATCGCACGCATATCGGCGTCGACCAGGACTACAAGAACCTGATGAAACAGGGCACGCGGACCGCCATTGCCGACGGCTGGGGTGGTTCGATGATGGCCACCGACCTCCAGGATATCCTGTTCGGCGCGCCCAGTCCGCTGCAGTCCGAAGCCAATCTCGGGGTCCTGAAGGAAGACCATGTCAACATCGTCATCCATGGCCATGAACCAGTCCTGTCCGAGATGATCGTAGCCGTATCGCAAACCCCTGAAATGATAGAGTATGCCCAGTCAAACGGTGCCAAAGGCATCCAGCTTTCCGGGATCTGCTGCACGGCCAATGAAATCCTGCAGCGCCATGGCGTGCCCCTGTGCGGCACCTTCCTCCAGCAGGAACTGGCCATCATCACCGGCGCTTGCGACGCCATGGTGGTGGATATCCAGTGTATTTTCCAAAATGTAGCCAATGTGGCCAAATGCTTCCACACCAAGCTGATCACCACCCATCCCATTGCCAAAATGGAACAGGAAAGCGTCATCCATATCGAGTTCGACGAGCACTACGCCATCGAGGATGCCAAGAAGATCGTAAAACTGGCCATCGATAATTTCCAGAACCGATCAGCGGATGTGATGATCCCGTCGCAAAAAGCCTCCCAGATAGCCGGATTCGGGGTGGAATCCATCGAGTACCACCTGGGCGGGACCTTCCGTGGTTCCTACTACACGTTGAATGACAATATCATCAACGGCCGCATCCGGGGGGTGGCCGGGGTTGTCGGTTGTAACAACGCCCGCACCAAACACAACGAGGGTCATATCGAAGTGGTCAAGGAACTGGTCAAGAACGATGTGCTCGTCATCACCACCGGCTGCAACGGCATTGCCTGTGCCATGGAGGGGCTGCTCACACCGGAAAGCGCCGGCGTCTACTGTGGCCCGGGACTGGCGGAGGTGTGTGAAACCGTCGGCATCCCACCAGTGTTGCACATGGGCTCCTGCGTCGACAACAGCCGGATCCTGCTGGCGGCCACCGAAATGGTCAAAGCCGGCGGCCTGGGTGACGATATCAGTAAACTTCCGGTGGCCGGCAGTGCGCCGGAATGGATGAGTGAAAAGGCGATCAGTATCGGGCACTATTTCGTGGTATCCGGGGTCTACACGGTTTTCGGGGTCACCCTGCCGATCGCGGGGGCACCGGTATTTCAGAAATACCTCTTTGAAACCTTTGAAGAGATGTACGGCGGTATGTGGGACCTGGAAGTCGATCCGTTGAAACATGCGCGTAAGATGATTGCCCACATCGATAAAAAACGCGCTGAATTGGGCATCGATCGGGCCCGCGAGCGGGTCATGGTCGATATGTCCACCCGGCGCGAAATGGCGGGTTAATATCGGGGCCGGCCGCTGTGTCCCGGGCGGCTGTCCTCCCCCGGATCGCTCTCCTCGCGAGAGCGGTCCGGCCCGTTTTGCGCACGCGCCTGGCCGAAGCAAACAGAGGGGTCAGACCCCTTTGTTTGCTCTATAGCCATACGGGATGAATATCATTCACGGTCTCTTGCACATTCAAAACAGCATAGGCAATTCTGAAATACATGAGTGCCAACCCCAGGTTCTGGGTTGTCGCTTGGATAAATAATTTGTCGTGTTCAGATATTTCCCACACATCCTGATGGTATAGGCGCAGTGATCCGATAGTCTTACCCCGCATATTGATCGGATATGAAACAATGGCGCGGACACCCTCCTCCTTTGCTTTTTCCGGATATTGCAATTCCCGGCTTGCTTCTGTATCACTGATGATCACTGCTTCTCGATTGGCACCGATCTTGATGCTTCTGTCCACCAATATGGGCCCTTTATTTACATAATCCTGGCTCAGTCCAACACTGGACAACAACTCCAGTTCCTCCAACTCAGGATTCAGAATATAAATGGCAGTCCCCTTGATTCCCAAGGCACTTACCAGCAATTGAACCAGGCTATTGGCCATGGTGTCGATGGTTTTGGACTCGGTAATTGTTTGGATAAACAGCGCATAAACCTCTAAACTGATTTTATTCTTATTATCCATTGGTAATAGCGCCTCCCTATTTTTTGCTGATTCAATTCCGCCTGGATTAGACGACCATGTGAATACCAATTCCGGGAAGGGACTTCATAATCTTCTTTGACGTGCTCATTGTAAAAAATCCCTTTATTTTGCTTGGATTGTGATTCAGGACAATGGTTTGAAAGCCACCTGATTTCAATTGATTAATAATATCCTGGGAAAGGTCGCCCTTTAAAGGTTTAAACTCACAGTGAACCTTTTCACCGGCAAACCCAGACCGTATCAACCGTTCTTTTGCCTTATCAAACTCAATTTCAAGCTCACTTATCTTTTGGCGAAGATAGGACAGGTTGCTATTCATAAGCGTCATAACCGTTTGGTCACTCACATCAATTTTGGGTACCGGTGTATACGCATGGAAAAGGGTTATCTCAACATTTCCATCCTGCCCATAGCGTTGAACAACAAAGTCTAAGGCTTTTTGATCGTTTCCGGTGAAATTATATGGCACCAGAATTTTTTTTAGTTCCATACAGACCTCCTTTCTCCAGGAACAGTTACAAAACACCGTTGTCAGGGGTAGTTTTAAAAATCCGCGATACAAGAACAATCTTTTGGACAACAATCGATGATGAATTTGAATGATATGGCTGAGAATAATACAGAAACCGAGTGCTGTGAGGCTCTCTAAAAAGTATGCCAGAGCAGGGGCATTGTCAATTCATAGATTGACATGCAAAAAAGCATAGGCGCCGCAAAAATGTCAGTCCGGGACCTGGATAAAAATCATTGGTTGTGTCAAAATGCAGCTTTGTCCATTGGAATGAAATCAGTTCCGGTATAGCCGATTCCACTCGGGTTTGACCCCTTTGTTTTTTATCACGTGTCTGTATTGAGAAACGCCGCTATTGCTTGGTACACCAGCGCACACTTATCCGGTACCAGGTCTTCCAAGTTGAGAAAGGCATGGATCATGTCGTCGAAATGGAGATGCTCAGTTTTGATACCGGCCTTGTTCAGTTTCTCCAGGTAGGATAACCCCTCATCACGAAGTGGGCAGAATTCGGCGGTTATCAAAAGGGTCTCCGGAATCGAGCGGATACCTGGCAAGTGCAGCGGTGAAGCCGCCTTACGATCTTCATTGTTTTTAAAGTAGTTGTCAAAATACCATGCCACCTTGTCTTTGTGCAGCAGGTAGCCGGTGCCGTTCAGGTCCATGGACTCCGATTTCTGCGTGTAGTCGAGACTCGGATAGATAAGAATCTGGCGCCGGATACCAATACTCTCCTCGGCCTGGCTCATATGGGAAACGGTAGCACAGATGGCTCCGCCGCCACTGTCACCGGCAATTGAGAGTTGGTGCGTATAGTTGACTTTTCTTTCCTCAAGAGGTGCCCACACGTTTCTCACAACAGTCATTGCATCGTTGATACCCGCGGGATAGGGGCATTCAGGAGCCAGTCGGTAATCTACGGATATAACAATGTGGTTGGCTGTCTTGGCCAGGCGACGGCAAATGGGATCATAAACCGTGATGCTGCCCGCCATACCCCCGCCCCCGTGGAAATAGACGAGCAGCGGCAGGGGGTATTCGGGTTGGGGATGATATATGCGAATGGGGACGTTGAAATGTTCGGATTCAACCAGATCGTCCTGCACCCATTTTACGGGTACGCTTTTCTTGACCCATGCCCGGGTTAAGTTCGCCAGTCCTTCCCGTGCATTGGTTGGGGTTTGTTTAAAACCTTCCGCTATCAGTTTTTCGATAAGCTGGTTATAGGATTGGAGCCATTTCTCAAGCTGGGGGGCAAGTTCGCGCATTTGAATATCTTATTGAAAATCAAGAAGTCAGACCTACACCTTAACAAAACCCGCTACTTTGTCAATGTGTCGGTCTGACCCCTTTGGTTTCACAAAATCGATAGACACTGCTCGGTATTATTGGTACGACTTGAATGCGTTTGCTGCCCCTTCTAAAGCCCGAATAGTACATGAACATTATTCTGCGTTCATGGAAATCGGCGCAGGGTACAGAGTGTCACCTGAAAACCATGCCGTAATCAACGCTTATATCCTTGAAGATTTAGTATAAAATCTATTGTGTAGAAAAAAATTCATTGAATATTTCGGTTAGCCGATAAATCGAAATGCACGACCACAACGAAAACAACTCGGCGTTATCTGAGCTGGCCCGTCTTGCCGACGACGCTTTTGACACCCTGGCAGAGCGGTTTCCGGTTTGCATGGGCAGCGACGAATTTCACTTTTTTCCCCAGGCCAGGGCCCGGGATTTTACCTGGTCCCGCTGGGATGACTTCTCTCCCACAGGCATCGACGACACGATCGGCCGCTTGCATCGCTGGGACCACGCACTCGAAAACTATCTGGCCCCCCCCTCATCATCAGCCGGGGCCATCGATGCAGACATGCTGCAGCGGGTCCTGCGGACCCTCGGGGATCAGCTCGCCCATGCCCGGGTGCACCAGACCCAGCCGACCTTTTATCTCACCATCGTCGGTATCGGTCTGGCCGAGGCAATGACCACCGGCCCGGAGCCGCTGAACGCGCGCCTGGCTTCGCTGCCTGCTTTTCTCGACCAGGCCCGGCGTAATCTACAGGGTTTTCCCCGACTGTTCAGGGACATGGGAACCGACATGCTCGGCAAGCAGCAGGAATGGATTGCTTTGCTGCCCCTGGCAGCAGACATCCGCGCCCCTCTCGAAAAAGCTTACCAGCGACTGGAGACCCAGCTTGCCGAAATGGCGGTCACCGAGTCGTTTCTGCCACCGGTGGCGCTTTACGAACGCATTGCCTATCACCACATGGGGTGCCAGCTCCCCCTGGATGACATTGCCCGCGAACTGGAGCAGGAGCTTGCCGAAACCCGTGCATTGGCGGAGCAAGCGGCCGCAGCCATCGCACCGGGTGAACAATGGCCGGCGGTCGTCGACGCGCTGCCCCGCCCAGCCGTGACAGCCGGTGGCGCCGGGGATATCTACGAGACCACCATTTCTGAACTGAACCGGCATTGCACCACCCAGGGCCTGGTGTCGGCCGGCCTTATACAGCAGTGTCCGGTCACGGTTGAACCGATCCCGGTGTATATGCGGCCGGTGCGCAGCAATGCGGCCTACAGCATGCCGCCGCAACACCCACCCCGGGGCGGCACCTTCTATATTCAAGACACCGGCGCCGACGCATGGGTCCCCGCCGATTACCGGCTGCTGTCCGCCCATGAAACCTTTCCCGGCCATCATCTGCTGGATACCAGCCGTTGGAACCATGCACGCCCGGTCAGACGCCACATCGAGTTTCCACTCTTCTACGAGGGCTGGGCCAGTTTTGCGGAGGAGCTTTTGTTCGACACCGGCTTTTTTTCCGGCCCGGCCGATCACCTGCTGATGGCCAAGCGGCGCTTCTGGCGGGCCCTGCGGGGCCAGGTTGATTTCGACATCCACACACGCCGGCGCACCCTTGACGAGGCCACGGCCGTCCTGTGCTCGGCGGGCATGAGCCACGGTCAGGCCACGGCCATGGTCCGGCGATATTGCTTGAAGCCCGGCTACCAACTGGCCTACACTATCGGCAGGTGCCGCTTTCGCCGTTTGTACGATACCAATCTTGAACAGGGCGCCGATCCGGGCGCTTTCGCCCGCTGCATCCTGGCGCAGGGAGAGATCGGTTTCCAGCACCTGAGTCGAATATTACAGCGTCGGATACTGCAGCAAGGAGGAAAAACGTGACCCACTTTCTCGGCTATCATTCGGAATGGAATCTCGGCAGTCCCGGCGGTTGGGACTATCAGCGCGTGACCCAGGAAATCGCCAAGGTGGTGTGGCGCCGGATCAATGCGCTCCAGCCCACCGGTGTAGATCTGGATTTTAACCACCCCATGTTCTATCCAGTGGTCGGATTTACCGAAATGCTATTGGCCGTCCACCGCCAAAGGGAAGGCAACAACCCCGGTCTGCTGGCCGTGGTGGCCGAAGAAGAGACCCTGGCTGATGTGACCGAAAACATAAATCTGGCCCAGCGGCTGGACAACGTCGAGGGCATTACCGGCATCCTGGCCGCCCCCCACGAGTTCGAGCTGCGCAACGGACGGGTCTGCCACCAGGGGCGACCGCTCTCCCTGATGTTCATGGATTTCAACAACGACGTCTTTCTCAAGCTGCACCGCAAGCACGACCTGACGCCGCTGTACCAGGCCGTCCGGGAAAACCGGGTGCTCAATCCCCGGGGGACCGAACCGATCAATGTGAAAAGCATGTTTGAAGTGATTACCGGGCCGGATGCGGCTCGCTTTCATCCGGAAACCGTCGCCCGGACCCCCTGGACCCGACGGTTTTTCGACCGCCGCACCACCGGACCGGCGGGCGAGGATATCGCCGACTTGATTGACTGGACCCGGCAAAACTGGGCCGATCTGGTGCTCAAGCCCGTCCGCGGCTACTCCGGCATCGGCGTAAAGATCAGCCAGGCCGGTGACGGCGCAGACGATGCCATCGAATATGCTCTGACCACGGGCGGGTATATCGTCCAGAAGAAGGTCGCGCTGGGGCTATGGGGTGAAGCCATGCCGGAACTCGACCTGGACCGGGAGCAGATCGTGCTGGGCAGTCGCCAGACAGACTTCCGGTGCCTGATCGGTCCGGACGCGGTCTTCGGTTTTCTGTGCCGCTTCGGGGACGTGCCCACCAACGTGGGCAGCGGCGGGGGCGTGCAGCCGCTGGCTCTCTTGAAATCCCCCCTGACGGTGAAAGAGGCGGTCGCCCGCATCAACGACACCATCGCGCAGCTCGATTATGCGGATCTTGTGTCTGTGCAGGATGAGCAGAACGCGCTGGCGCTGAAAGAAAAATTCACCTATCTTCTGGGGCCGATCAAGATCGCCCTGCGCCCGCGCATCGTCACGGATCGGCAGCTGACCGATCTGGAAACCTACTGCCGGGCCATGTGGGCGGACAGCATCCAGCTGGAAAAGATGTGGCTCGCCGGAGACCTGAGTGAATACATCGACATTGAAGATGAAGAATTGGAAATTGCCCGTCTGCAGCCGTGGCACGGGAGGCCGGCCATTTTCGCGGCCGACGGCCTGTTCGGCTTCGGCGCCCAGTTGGAGGAGACATGACCATCCATGTGGACCCGGACTGGTGGAAATCCCTATTCGATGAGGTCTACCTGCTAACCGATGCCCGCAGCATCAACGACGAGGCGGTTACCCGGGAGGAGATCCGTATTTTTGCATCTCTGATCCCCCTGGAGCCCGGCGACCGGATCCTCGATCTTTGCGGCGGTCACGGGCGGCACTCTTTGGAGCTGAGCCGGCGCGGCTTATGCGAGTGTACGGTGCTGGATTATTCGCAGCCGCTGCTCGACATCGGCGCCCGGGATGCCGCCGAAACGGGCTGCGCCGTACGGTTCGTGCAGGGAGATGCGCGCCGCACCCGGCTGCCGCCGGCCACCTTCGACCATGTGCTCATCCTGGGCAACTCGCTGGGCTACCTTCCCGAACCGGACGCCGATCTAAGCATCCTGAAAGAAGGCAAGCGCCTGCTCAAACCAGGGGGCTGGCTTTTATTGGACGTGAGTGACGGGGAAGCCATGCGGACCAAAATCACGCCCCTGGCATGGCATGAGATCGGTGATGACATCGTGGTTTGCCGTCTGCGGGAGGTAAATGCGGGCCGCATCCATGCAAGGGAGATGGTGCTGAGCAAGCAAAATGGCCTGATCCGCGATAAAACCTACGGCATCCAGCTATACGGGCAGCAGACCCTGGCAACCCTGGTGATTAAAGCTGGTTTTGAAAAGGTAACCGTTTATAACGATGCATCCGCATTGCCCCCGGACGTGGACATGGGGTGCATGAACCACCGCCTGGTGGCCGTGGCCCGCAAACCGTAACGCAACCCGCCGCCAACGAAAGCGGCGCTGACATGCAGACGATGATCTATGCGGTTAAACTGAAATAATATTTAACAGTTACCTGCCCCTCATCTCTGTTGATGAGGCGCTATCTCCTTGACATATATGCATAAAGGACCCAGATTTGTGTCTGGCGAAAATTTACAATTCTAAACACCATAACCTGATGACAGATACTATCTCTTTTTCTAATCTTATAGTTGGCGCCACATTGGGAAACACAGCCGCAGGCGTTTCGGAGGCCAGGTTCAAATTTCGCAGGCAGGCCGTAACCACTGTGTTTAGAAGCTATCTCAAAAAACGGATTTTGGTTCAAAATGATGCGAAGCTAATGCCTAACGTGGTGCAAGGCGACCGCGAGGTTTAACCCGTAGGAATACTGGAGTATTTCGAGGACTTGAACCGAGCGCTCAATGCTGAGTTTGGGCTAAAAGACTTTTTTGAGATGGTTTCTACATATACACCGAACAAAGGCGTACCCCTGGAAATTGGGCCGCCAAGGGAGACCCAAAAAACATGATGAAACGAATTCTAGTTGGATTAGGCGGAACACCGTTTACCACCGTGGCCACTAAAATTGCAACCGAACTGGGGGATCTGCACCAGGCTCAGCTCACCGGCGTAACGGTAGTGGACACCGGCAAACTCGCCAAGGTGGGACCGGTACCGGCGGGTGGGGAAGCCTACGCCCAGCGCATGCGCGAAAGAAAAGCCCAGATTACCCAGGAGGGGATGGATCAAGCCATTGCAGCCTTCAAAGCCCATTGCAGTGAGCAGCAAGTGGTTTGCCGCCGCATCGAGTATGAGCAAAAAGACCCTTTTGCCGCAATGATTTCGGAAGCCCGCTACAACGATCTGACCATTTTCGGGCTACGCAGCATCTTCGACTATGGCTTTACCACCGACCCGGACAAGGCCATTATCAAATTACTGACCCAGGGAGTGCGGCCGATCCTGGCCGTAGCGGAGACCTACCGTCCCATTAAAAAGGCACTTATCGCCTACAGCGGGTCCATGGAGTCGGCCAAAGCCATTCGCCATTTTCTCCATTTGAATCCCTGGCCGGGGGTGACCCTTCAAATCGTACATTTCCAAGAGGGACCTGTAAAAGAAGAGTTCCTGCTCAAAGATGCAGCTGAATTTTGTGGGGCCCACGGTTTTGAAGTGAAAACCGACATGGTGAAAGGCCGGGCAAAATCGGACCTGCTGCCCTTTGCCCGTGAAAACGACGCCGACCTCATCGTCATGGGCAACAGCGTGAACAGAGCCCTGATCCGGCGTTTGCTGGGTGACACAGCACTGGCAACCATCAAGTCGGCCGACCGGGCCCTATTCCTGTCTCAGTAATATAGCCCTGGCGATACCGAGTGCGGCCACCAGATACCTTTGTGCCAGGATTCTTCGGTGGGACTGAAGCGGCCAAGATTAAGGGGCAGAGCCCCAGCCCTTCACCCTTTGTCCGACTTCGGACTTTAGTCTTCCGACTTCTGGCTATTTATTCTCTTTTAATTTCCCGACGTCAGGCCTCTAATCTCAGATCTCCTGCTTTTCGCGTGGCCGACTCCGACTTAGAAAAAATGAGAGCTCAGATTTCGTTAATTGTAAAAGTCAAAGACCTCCCGGACAGTCAGCCCTCTCGGGTCAGTGATTATTAGGCGGCCTCCTTTGACAATTCTTCTCGACGTTTTTTACCA
>CAJINA010000008.1 GCA_905176665.1 Olavius algarvensis Delta 4 endosymbiont
CAATGATCCGTCCACCACGGCCCGCACCGTGACCTTGACCAGTGTGACCGATTCGGGCAGCGGCACCACGGCCGACGGTACGGTCGCGACGGTCAATGTTACGCAGACAAATGATGCGCCGGTCAACACCGTACCGGGAGCGCAGACCACCCTGGTCAATACGGCATTGGTGTTTTCCAGCGGGAATGGCAACCAAATTTCCATCAGTGACGTGGACGCCGGAATCGTCGAGGTAGAGTTGACCGCCACGAACGGAACCTTAACGCTGGCCGGCGTCGGCGGTTTGACGTTTACTTCGGGTGGGAACGGGACAGGTAGCATGAAATTTACCGGGACTGTCGCCAACATCAACACGGCAATGGATGGCATGAGTTTTGATCCCACGCCGGCCTACAGCGGAGCGGCCAGCCTGCAGATCGATACGGACGACCTGGGAAATACCGGCGTTGGCGGAACAATGAGCGACAGCGACACAGTGGCAATCACCGTCAATGCAACGAATACCCCGCCGAATGCTACAAACCTTAATGCAGCGGAAACATACACCGAAGATATTCCGCTCGATTTGACGAATATCGTTATTACAGATGCGGATAGCGCCAACGTCACCGCCACATTAACCCTCTCGAATCCGGCTACCGGCACACTGAACACCGATACATCCGGGCTGGTCACCTCCACCTTTGCCGCTGGCGTGTGGTCGGCCTCGGGCGCGATTGCCGATGTGAATACGTTGTTGGCCGGTGTTGCATTCACACCTACGGCCAATTTTAATGGCGGCTTTACCATCGCCACCAGCGTAGATGATGGCATTGCACCGGCCGTAACAGGCAATAAGGTTGTCACCGGCACCCCGGTCAACGATGCGCCGACCTTAACATTGTTCTTAGGCCCGATTGATACGACCATAGAAGATACGCAGGGCGAGATTACATTCGCCGAGCTGGCCGCCCAAGGGGATGAGGCCGACCTGGAAGGTACAGTGGGCGGTTTCGTCGTTACGGCGGTGAATAGCGGCACACTTTTGATTGGGGCCAATCCGGGCAGTGCGACGGCCTGGGCAGCCGGGACCAACGACACGATCGACGGGACCAACAATGCCTACTGGACGCCGGCCGCCGATGCCACGGGCACGTTGAACGCCTTCACAGTGGTTGCTGAAGATAATTCGAATGCTGAATCGACAACCCCGATTCAGGCACAGGTGACGGTGACTGCTGTCAACGATGCGCCGACGGCTTCAAACCTGAACGCTGGGGAAGCCTATGATGAGGGGACACTCCTGAATCTGACCAACATCGTGGTCAGCGATGTGGACAGCGCCAATGTTACGGTTACCCTAACCCTGTCTGATCCGGCTGCCGGAACCCTCAGCACCGGCACCGCCGGGCTGGTCACCTCCACCTTTGCCGTTGGGGTGTGGACGGCTTCGGGAGCCATCGCTGATGTCAATACCTTGCTGGCCGGCACGGCCTTCACCCCGGCGGCCGGCTACACCGCTGACTTTACCATTGCCACCAGTGTGGACGACGGTACGGCGCCGCCGGTGACAGGCGTTAAAAATGTATCCCCGGCTGCCCCTGCAGATCCAACCCCGCCGACACTGCCGGTGGACGACACCGACCCTGACCCCATAACCCCGCCTGATCCGGAACCCGAACCGGCACCGGAAGAACCTCCGCCGACAGAACCCGAAGAAGATGCTTCCCCGGATGCCGATGCCTTGAACGAAGAGGAGTCGGGTGATAACGTAACGGAAATTCCACCGACAGCCGCCGGAGACGTGTCGTCACAGCAAAGGATCGGCGCGAGCACGCTGAGGGGATTTGGGCTGCGGGCCCTCCAAAGTGCAAGCCTCGCATTGGGCGCGGATCTCGAGGTGAATGCGGCCCGCGAAACAGCGCGCGAGGGTCAACCGGCATGGTCGGTAGTCCCGCCCCGGGCTGCATCAATGGCCTTCGGTACGCTATCGACGCAATTGGGCACGCTGACGGTACGTGCTATTGAATTTCTGGAAAGCTCGCTGGACGAGATGAAAAAAGAAACGGAAGAAGGGATCGCCCTCAACCAGGTGGCTGCCAGCTCAGCTATCGCCGTAACAACCGGTTTGTCCGTGGGCTACGTGGCCTGGCTGCT
Source organism: Olavius algarvensis Delta 4 endosymbiont (assembly GCA_905176665.1). Classification (GTDB taxonomy): domain Bacteria; phylum Desulfobacterota; class Desulfobacteria; order Desulfobacterales; family CAJINA01; genus CAJINA01. Next base: position 2,137 of record CAJINA010000008.1, read on the forward strand.
TAGAAGCGGCGTGCTGCTCAGCTCACTGCTGTCTTCCATGCCGGCCTGGCGGGTTCTGGACCCGTTACCTGTGCTGGCCGGTAAACTGGGCTTTGACGAGGAGTCAGACGAAGAATCCCTGGAGAGCATCATCGAGCAGCCTTCGCCACCGTCCACCGATGACACCCCGGAAGAGGCGTCTGCCGCTTCTGAAGTGAAGGAAACGTAATTAATGGGTCGGTTGAATGTCAAATTCCGCGTGGTTATCGGCATGGTCGGCCTGGTGATCAGCCTCGTCTTTCTGGCCCTTTTTCTCGGCGTCATCCCGGACCGGATCGGCGCCGTGCGCGAGGGACGCCGTTCCCTGGCCGAAGCCCTGGCGGTGCACGGCGCGGGCCTGGTGATGCAATCCAGCTATCAGCGCTTGGAAGCCGACCTGGACTTGATCGCTAAAAGAAACCCGGATCTGCTTTCCCTGGCCTTGAGGCGGACGGATGGCCGCAGCATCGTTTCAATCGGTGATCACGAGGGACACTGGCTGCCCATGGAAGCAAACTTCACCCGGGCTAACCAGATCCGGGTGCCCATATCCGACGGCAAACAAAAGTGGGGGCAGCTGGAGCTGCGCTTCAAGCCCCTGCAACACGAGGGACTCAAGGGGGTTCTTCAAATTCCATGGGTCCAGATCGGGCTGTTCCTCGGGCTGGGGTGTTTTGTCGCCTTTTACCTGTATCTGGGCCGCGTGCTGCGTCAGCTGGACCCCTCCCAGGCCATCCCCGGACGAGTGCGGGCCGCCCTTGACACCATGGCTGAGGGGTTGCTGGTCGTTGATCCGAAGGAACAGATCGTGTTCGCCAACAAGTCTTTCGCCGAAATGTTTCAACAATCGCCGGAGAAGTTTATCGGCCACAAGGCCGGCGAACTGCCCTGGATCGACACAGAGGGCAATAAGATAGAAAGAGAAAACCGTCCGTGGATCCAGGCCATGGAACAGGGGCAGCTGCAGACAAACCGCATGCTACGACTGCAGGTTTCGGACGACGAGTGGCGCACGTTCAATGTCAACTGCGCGCCGGTACTGGGCAGTGCTGAAAAATGCGCTGGGGTGCTCATCGGCTTCGACGACGTGACGCTGCTCGAAAAAAAAGAGATCGAACTGCGCAAGTCCAAGGAAGAGGCCGAAACCGCCAACCAGGCCAAGAGCGTGTTTCTGGCCAGCATGAGCCACGAAATCCGCACCCCCATGAATTCCATTCTCGGTTTCACCGAGATCCTCAAACGCGGCTATGCCCACAGCAAGGAAGAGACCCGGCGACACCTCAACACCATTCATTCCAGCGGAAAAAACCTTTTGGCTTTGATCAACGACATCCTGGATCTGTCCAAGGTGGAATCCGGCCACGTCGAGGTGGAAAAGACCTGGGGCGAGCCCCACCGGATTGCCCAGGAGGTCCTGCAGAGCCTGAAAGTCCAGGCGGATGCAAAAGGGCTGTATCTGCGCTTCAATGCGGAGAGTGCCCTGCCGCAAAAAACAGAGACCGATCCGGTCCGCTTCCGGCAAATTGTTTTCAACCTGGTGGGCAACGCCATCAAGTTCACGGAAACGGGGGGCGTGACGGTTGGTCTGCGCTTCGAGGACAACCGCGCCGGACCCCGCCTGATTGTCGACATTAACGACACCGGCATCGGCATCCCGAGTGATAAAATCGAGAGCATATTCGACCCCTTTACCCAGGCGGATACCTCGATCACCCGCCGATTCGGCGGAACGGGCCTCGGCCTGTCCATCAGTCGCAAATTTGCCCGCCTGCTGGGCGGCGATATCCGGGTGTCCAGTCAACCGGGCACGGGCAGCCTTTTCCGGGTTATCGTGGCTACGGGTGACACGACATCGATTCCTTTTCTCCAACCTGAGGAGATGGCGGTGACCCTGGATGAGATCGGTAATGACAAACCGGCCCGGTGGCGGTTTAACAAGGCACGCGTCCTGGTGGTAGAAGACGGTGTTGAAACCCGAGAACTCCTCCGGCTGCTGCTCACCCAGGCAGGCGTTGATATGAACGAGGCGGAGAACGGGCTGGAGGGTCTCAAAAAAGCAACCGCCGAAACCTACGACGTCATCCTGATGGATGTAAACATGCCGGTTATGGACGGCTTTACCGCGGCCGGGAAAATGCGCCAAAACGGGGTGCAGTCATCGATCATCGCCATGACCGCCAACGCCATGAAGGGCTCCGAGCAGGAATGCCTGGATGCCGGATACTCGGGGTACCTCCCAAAGCCCATCGATATCGATCAGTTAATGCAATTGATGGCTGATCTCGTGGGTGGTGAGCAGATCCCGGAAACGGCAGACACATCCCCCGCGTCCCCCGCACAGCAGAAACCCGCCACCCCCAGGAAGAAGAAAGGTGCCCCGGTTCCGCTCGTATCCAAGCTGCCGGGCGATAACGCGGCATTTCAAAAGATCATTGATAAATTTATTTCTCAGCTGCACAACAGGCTGGAGTCTGCCGTGCAGGCCAGACGCCAGGGCGATCTGGTTAAAGTCGCCGCCTTTGCCCACTGGCTCAAAGGGGCCGGCGGTAGCGTGGGCTTTGACGAGTTTACCGCGCCGGCCAAACAGCTCGAAGAGCTGGCCAAGGAAGGGGGCGACGAATACGGCATGGCCCAGGCCTGGAAAAATATTCACCAGTTGGTCGACCGCCTGAAGGTAACCGAAGATGCGCTCAGGGCGTCAGGGTCGGCCGACGGCCGGTCGGGCCCACCGCCTGTATCGACGGGCGCCCTTGCCCCGGCCGAAACCACGGGCAACAAGGTCAAACCGCTGTTTTCCCGTTATACCGAACTACCGGAATATCAACCGACGATTCGGCTTTTCATCGAAACACTCGATATAAACATGTCAAAAATGGAGCAGGCCTTTACGCAGGGCGACTGGCAAGAACTGGTGGCCCTGTCGCACTGGCTGAAAGGGGCTGCTGGTACGGTAGGCTTTGGTGCGTTTACCAAACCGGCCGCGGAACTCGAAAAATCCGCCAAAGCACAACAGGCGGATCAGGCGGGCAGGATGTTGGCTCAGGTGAAGCGGCTGAAGGACGCGGCCCGGCCACCGGATGCAGGCGGGGGACACGACACAGAGACGGCAACTGTCACGTAGTGTTGTGTCCCTGAAATTTTTCATTAAAACCTGGTGTAACGGTAACATGCTTATAATACTTAAAATCCGAATATTGAAACCCGAATCAAAAAAGGTAAATCACAATGAACTAAAGAAACATAAAAAGCCTGTCATTATAAACGTTAAGCGGCTGTTTTTGTCATTGGTCATTAGAATTTCGAATTTGTTTGCGGCGTTCGCCTTGAGAAGCTTGCGGATTTAATTAATCTCCAAAACCAGGATAGAACTGCGCCGGGAGGACGACTCCCCGAAGCTTACTGGAGAGAATGATCTGCTTTTATACTGGAATTGTTAGACAAATGGCCTAAAATATTATAAAAGTCGACTCATGATTGCCAACCTCAAATTAAGCCTGTTTCTGATCGTGGTCAGCGGGCTCCTGGCCGTCAGCCCCACCGTTTCCCATGCACTGGAAGTTCAGGCGGTAACCATGCCCAGCGCGGACATCACCCTTTCCTTCGTCATTTCCGGAAAAATCGCCGAGATTCATGTCAAAGAAGGCGATACTGTGGAAAAAGGTACCCTGCTGGCGGCCCTGGACGATGATCCCGAAAGAATTCAAACAGAGCAATTGAAGGTTCAGGCCGCGGACAAGATCCGCATCCTGTCGGCAAAAGCGGAATTGGCCCAGAAGATGGTGGACCTGGAAAAGTTTGATGCGGCCCGGCAAAAGGGTGCGGTCAGCGAATGGGAAGTCGCGCATATGAAGCTGAGTGTCCGGATGGCGAAGCTTGCGCTTCAGGCGGCGACCATCGAACATGAGCAGTTTCAGCGCCAGTATTCCCAGGCCGTCCAACAACTCGCGCGTATGCGTATCGTGTCCCCGATTCCGGGACGCGTGGAAAAGGTCTTCGCGGAGGTTGGCGAAGGGGTTGAAAAACTCGGACCAGTGGTTGAGTTGGTCGAGACGGATCCACTCTGGCTTGATGTCCCGGTCCCCCTGCCCCAGGCCAGGCATCTGGACAAGGGGCAACAGGCGGTGGTCCTATTTTCGGGAAATCCAACCGGTAAACCGGCTGATGGGCGGATTGTCTACATTTCATCTGTCGCCGACGCAGCCAGCGACACCCTGCGGGTCCGCGTCGAAGTAGGCAATTCTTCCGATCGTCCAGCAGGCGAACGGGTGACCGTCAGCTTTCCGCAAATCGGTAACAGCAAGGTCGCGGACAAATCCCAAAATTGAAAACAATGAGCGAACTGCAGCGAACCGACGGGGCACTTACCCGGATTCTCACGCGGGTTCTCGGCAGTCAGTGCCGGCAGGTGCGGGCGACTGGCGGCGTCATCCTACGATCCGTCGATAAGAAGAACCTGTCCATCCTCGCGACTTTTCCGCCATCCGACACCAATAGCGAGCGTCCCAAATGGATCTCCCCTGCCCTGGACGCCTGCCTGGAGGTCTTGTCCGTTGGTAATGCGGCGATTGTGCCGCCATCTTCGCAACAAGGCTCCGGGGCACCAAGCCGCAGCCATGCCATTATTGCCATTCCGATTAAAAAAAAGAATAGTGTCCGAGCGGTGGCGGCGTTTCTCGTCCCCGAGAAAGACCCCCGGGAACTGGTGGCCCTAAAGGAGCAGCTGAAAAACACCTCCCTTTTACTGGACCATTGCGAGCTTATCCTGACTCTGAATAACCACCGAAAGGTGATTGATCGTCTCTCCCTGGTACTGGACGTCATGGCGGTGTGCAACCAGGCCAGGCACTTCGCAAGCACCGCCGTGGCTTTGTGCAACGCGCTTGCCGATAAATTACGCTGTCACCGCGTCAGTTTAGGCGTACTGGAAGGTCGCTATGTCCGCGTCCACGCCATAAGCCGCACCGAAACGTTCCGCCGGGAGATGAAGTTGACCCAGGACATCGAAGCGGCCATGGAAGAATGCCTGGACCAGGATGTTGAGATCATGTACCCGGCGGAACCGGAGGCTGCTTTTGTCCAGCGCGCCGCCCGCCAGCTTTCCGAACAACACGGCCCAGCCGCTATTCTTACCCTCCCGATCCGACGAAACAGCCAACCAGCTGCGGTGCTTTTACTAGAACGCCCGGTCGACCATCCGTTCGCGGACCTGGATGAAATCGAAGCGGTCCGTTTGACCTGTGATCTCTGTGCGCCGCGACTTATGGAGCTTAGGGCTCACGACCGTTGGTTTGGGGCCCGCCTGGCGGCCGCGACTCGAAAGCGGGTCGGATCGATTCTCGGACCTCGTCACATCGGCCTCAAATTGGGAGCCGGTCTTGTTTTTCTCGCAGCCCTATTTCTGGTGTTTGCAAAAGGGGACTACCGTATCGATGCACCGTTTGTTTTTGAAGCTGCTGTTAAGCAGTCCGTGGTGGCGCCATTTGATTCGTTTATCAAACGGGTTGCGGTGGATCCCGGACAGACGGTCGAAGCTGATCGAACCATCCTGGGTGAATTGGAATCCGCTGATCAACGGCTGCAACTGGCGGCTTTGAAAGCCGAGCAGCTGGGGCACCGGAAACAGCGCGCCGCAGCCATGCGGGACGGAAAGACATCCGCGGCCCAGATGGCTGAGGCGCAGATCGAAAAACTGGCAGCTCAGATCCGCCTGATCGAACGCCATATCGAACAGGCTACCCTGGTGGCGCCGGTCACAGGACGCCTTGTGTCAGAGGATCTCAAACATCGACTCGGTGCTCCGGTGGAAATGGGCGCTGTTCTGTTTGAGTTCGTCCAGACCGAACAGCTGCGCGCGGAACTATTCGTACCGGAGGAGTCGATCCTCCTGGTCAACGTAGGCCAGTCCGGGGAATTAGCCGCTGTCGGCCGTCCCAATCAGAAGATCCGTTTTGTCATAGAACGCATCCATCCCATTGCCGAGGTGGTCGAACAACAAAATTCGTTCAGAGTGCGCGCCGGCCTGCTCAACCGGCCGGACTGGATACGGCCGGGCATGGAGGGGCAGGCCCGCATCGAGGTGGGGAGAAGGCACTATGCTTGGATCTGGACCCACCGGGTAACGGACTGGCTGAGGATGAAGCTCTGGCTCTAACCCGAGCATGCACCGCAAGGCAAAACCCTGCATCGCGCAGAGACGCAGAGCCGCAGAGAAACGCAAAACCAGGATTTGGTCGCACTGTCGTGCGAAAAACATTATTGAACTGCAGGGAATAAAAGCCTTTTGGTTTTAATCCCGCGAAGCGGAAAATATTCATGGTTTTCTCTGCGCCTCTGCGCGAGAATAGTGGTTTCACAGCACAGCCAAATATCTCTTTAATAGCTATCATGGCAAAACGACTGTGGCGAAGTTGAAGACCTTGCTCCCGACGGTCAAATATATAGGGGCGCAATACAAACATCTGGCAGGTAATCGTGACGGAAACACGCCCGACATTCAGCGAATCGTGGTACCGGGTTGCCAACTTGACCCCGCGGCTGCTCCCTGCGGTAAACGTACACCGTCAGCACTTTCGGGGCGCCCTGTGGTACGTTCTGCAAAATCCGGCCAACAACGAATACTTTCGGCTCAACGACGGGGCCTATCATTTTGCAGCGATACTCGATGGGCGTCGAACTGTGAACCAGGTTTGGCGGCTGTCCTTGGAAGCGTTCGGCGACGCCGCACCGACCCAGGGCGAAGTCGTCGATCTTCTGACCCGGCTTTATGCGGCCAACCTGCTCCAGGGCGATGTGGCCCCGGACGCAGAAGCGCTGTTTAAGCGGCGCCAGATTCGAATGTGGCGCGAAGTAAAGGGGTTTTTGCGAAATTTTCTCTTTATCCGGATTCCCCTGTGGGATCCGGATCGATTCCTCGACCGGTGGGTTCCGGTTTTCGGAAAACTCTTCACGGGGTATGGATTCTTCCTGTGGGGCGTCATCATCGTGGCGGGATTGTGGGTGGTCGGCGGCCACACGCAAGATCTTACCCGGCAGGCCGCGGGCGTCCTGAACCCGCATAACCTGCCGTGGTTGTACCTGGCGCTCGTCATACTCAAAACTTTTCACGAAATGGGTCATGCCTTTGCCTGTAAGCATTTCGGAAAACTGACGGGTTCCGGAGGAGAGGTACACCAGATGGGTGTGACCTTGCTTGTCTTCACCCCGCTGCCCTATGTGGAAGCGTCCAGCGCCTGGGCGGTACGCAGTAAATGGCATCGGATCGTCATCGGGGCCAGCGGTATGCTGGTCGAACTGGCCATTGCGGCGGTCGCCGCCATCGTCTGGACCCTTACTGCCGAGGGGACCACATTACATGCCATCACCTACAATGTAATGTTCATCGCCAGCGTTTCCACCGTGGTTTTTAATGGTAACCCGTTTTTGCGCTACGACGCCTATTACATCCTGCTGGATCTTATCGAAATCCCAAACCTCGATTCCCGGTCAAAAGCCTACCTTGCCTTCCTGGCCAAACGCAATCTATGGGGCCTCATAGGTGCCCATGATCCGAGCCATACGCCGGGAGAAAGGATATGGCTCGTGATCTACGCCGTTGCGGCCATGATCGTACGGATAGCCGTATCCGCAGGGATCGTGATCTTCCTGGGAAGCCGGTTCTTTCTGCTCGGCATTGGCGTTGGGATCTTTATGGTGACCACTTGGTTATTGCTTCCCCTGGGGAACCTGCTGCGGTACCTGGTGACCGCTCCCGAACTGTCTCGGGGGAGATCGCGGGCGGTCATGACGACCTTCGCTGCCGGGTTGCTTTTTATAGCAGTCGCGGGCTTTTTTCCGGTGCCGGATCGTTTTCGCATAGAGGGCGTAGTGGAGCCGGTCAGCTACGCTGTCCTCCATATGCGAACTGACGGATTCGTCGAAGATTTTTTAACTTCCGGCCGGCAGACCGGTCCCCAAGGTCCCGTCCTCATTGCGGCCGCATCACCGTTTCTGGCGAGTCGGCGAGACCTGCTCGCGGCCGAACTGCGCCGACTTCAAATTGAACGACAACAGGCCCGATCCCAGGAGCCGGCCGCGGTCCAGATTATCGAAGAGAAGCTGGCCGCGCTCAGAGAGCAAATTGAACGCAACCGGGAAGAGATGGCGGATCTGATACTGCCCGCTCCCATCAGGGGCACATGGGTGGCCCCGGATATCGATCGCGTAAGGGGGCGGTACCTGAAACAGGGGGAGCGTATCGGGACCGTTGCGGATCTGGACAGGGTGCGCATCCGGGCGGTGGCCGGCCAGACAGTCGCCACCCAGATGATCCGTGAAGCCCGCCCGGCCGTCGAAATCCGGGTCAAAGGACAGCCGGACAGATCGCTGCGCGGCCATATCGAGTCCATCATTCCGGCCGGCCAGGAACGACTCCCCTCGGTGGCACTTGGTTTTGCCGGCGGAGGATCGATCCGTACCGCATTGGATGACCCGGAAGGGCGTCAAACGGCCGAACCGTTTTTTGAGATTCTCGTGGCCCCGGAAATACCGGGAAACAAGCGTCTGATGCCGGGCCAGAGTATGGTGCTGCGCATTGATTCCTTCCCGAAGCCGATGTTCGTGCAAGTCTATAAAGCGTTTTTGCAGCTATTTCAAAGGAGGTTCCAGACCTGAGATGAGTTTCGTCCCGAGTACAACCTGGCGCATGCTTTCCCAGGACCCGCCCCTGCTCGACATTTTGCGGGGACTCGACGGTGTGTATCACCGGGCAACGGGCTGCCTGGGGAACGTCTTCCAGGGTCAATCCGTCTTTCTCCGGCGGGCCGAGCATATCGTAGCGCTGGAAAAACGTTTCGCGCACCTGTCGGACAGCGCTCTTCAGGACCTGCTGGTCGGGTTGCGAGACCGGTTTCGCCGCGGGCGGGAGACCATCGCGGACCTGGATCAGGCGTTTGCCATCGTGCGCGAGGTCGCCGACCGGACGCTTGGCCTGCGGCCGTACACCGTCCAAGTGGCCTGTGGCCTGGCCATTGAAGCAGGCTGTATAGCGGAGATGGCCACCGGTGAAGGCAAAACCCTGGCTGCAACCATGCCTGCCATTGTGGCCGGCTGGCGCAACCGGGGGTGCCACGTCATCACAGCCAATGAATACCTGGCCCAGCGGGATGCCGCCTGGATGGCCCCCGTCTATCGGTATTGCGGCGTGACGGTCGGCTGGCTGGAAAATGCCATGTGGCCGGCCGCGCGAAAACGGGCGTATGACGCCGACATCACCTATGGCACCAGCCAGGAGGTTGCGGCGGACTTCCTGCGCGACCGGCTCGCCCTGGGGCGGATTCGCGGACTTTCGGCAGCGCTACTGGAACAAATGACGGGTATCCGCCCCGGTCCGGTCGATCGCCTAGTTCAGCGCGGCCTCGGGTGTGCCATCGGCGACGAGGCGGATTCAGTTCTGATTGACGAAGCGGTGACACCTTTGTTAATTTCGGGCACGGGTCCGAACCCCGATCAAGAGGTTGCCTATGTGGTAGCTGCACGAGTGGCCGCAAAGCTGGTTGCCCAGGTCGATTACCAGGAGGATCGCGGTCACCGGGAGGTGGCCCTGACGTCCGCTGGGAAAGCTCGAATTTCGCAACTGGCCAAAGACTTCGGGAGTTTCTGGGCGGGTGCCAGACGCCGGGAGGAGCTCGTCGTTCAGGCCCTGATGGCCAAAGCCTTCTTTCTGCGCGACACACACTACGTGGTCGACAATCAACAGGTGGTCATCGTCGATGAATTTTCAGGAAGGCTCATGCCCGATCGAACCTGGCGTGCAGGCCTCCATCAGGCGATCGAAGCAAAAGAGGGGCTCGATGTTCAGCTGCCCAGGGAAACCCTGGCCCGGATCAGCTTTCAGCGTTTTTTTGGCCTCTACGCGAAGTTGGCCGGAATGACGGGAACCGCGGCGGAGGTCCGCAACGAACTCTGGCAGATATACCATCTCCCTGTAGCGGTTATTCCACCCCGACATGTATGTAAACGGTCCCTGCGGCCGGACTGTATATTTTTAAATGAAGAAGCAAAATGGAGGGCGGTCATCGCTGAAATCCGCAGCGAGCACGAGATCGGGCGCCCGGTCCTGGTGGGGACACGCAGCGTGGAAGCCAGCGAGTCCCTCAGCCGGCGATTAACCGCTGCAAACCTGGACCATGCGGTTCTCAATGCCGTCCGGCATGACGCCGAGGCGCAGATCATTGCCGGCGCCGGCCGGAGCGGACGCATTACCGTCGCAACGAACATGGCCGGCAGAGGGACCGATATCCGGCTGGGTCAGCATGTTGCTGCGCTGGGGGGATTGCATGTGGTTGCCACGGAGCGCCACGAGGCCCGCCGGATCGACCGGCAATTATTTGGCCGCTGCGCCCGCCAGGGCGATCCCGGCAGCGCCCGGGCTTTTGTGAGCCTGGATGACGAATTGCTGCAACGGTACGCGCCGCCGGTCTGGAAAAAATCGTCGTCCGTTGCTGGAGAAGGCGCCCGGGAAATTACTTCCGTTTTTTCCCGTCGACGGGTCGCACTGGCTCAGCGTCGCGCCGAGCGGGTCGCTTTTCGCCGTCGTAAAGAAGTACTGCACGCAGACCATTGGCTCGACGAACACCTGGGGTTTACGCTCAAAGAAATTTAATTAGAGGCTGTCTCAAAATAGAATTTTGGTTACGGCCCCGTCTTTGCTTTCCAAGCTGCGCCGGACAAGACGCCGGACAGGCAAGGCGGTAACAAGGCCTTTATTGAGATAGTCTAGAGGCCCTATCGAAAGGTTTAACATCATGATTAAACGCTATGTTTCAGGGGTTGCCGCCGTTCTTTTTCTTTTCATTATCGTCTCAGCTGCCGGGGGAGAGACCTACCAGCCGGTCCTGGACAACTTGAAAGGTCAGGAGTGGAAGTATCGCGACACCAAAGGGGAGATCCATCTCGGCAAGGTTGCGACCCTGCGCTATCCCGCCTATTCGGTCGCGGCAAATAAACGCTACCGGACGCTCCTCGAGCAGTTGTCCGAGGCATTGAAAATAACGGCCAGAAAAGATTATAAGATCGTGTTAAGGGGATATACCGACAGCAGTGGATCGCCGTTGGCCAACCAGCGCATCTCCCTGAAACGCGCACAAGCCCTGAAAGATTTGCTGACACAGGATCCCGCCATGGCCCTCCAGGCAGGCAGGATTCAAGTCGAGGGACCCGGCTCGGCTGACCCGGTGGCCTCCAATCAGACTACAGAGGGACGGGAGCGTAATCGCCGGGTTGAAATCCACATTTACGGCAATGTGAGTGAGGCGGTCAGGACGATCGCTACGGCCACACCCGCCACCGTCTCTGAAGCCGTCAAAAAGGAAAGGCCGATTGCCGGCGACGTAACATCGGCCCCATCCGCACGGCCTTTGCCAACCTCAGAGGGTGCACCACCGCCGGGATCAAAGATCGTGCGCCTGTCTCTTTTCGATGCCATCCGCCACGGTCTTGAAGAAAACCAGGAGATTCGGGTTGTCGCCTTTACCCCGCAGCAGGCTCAGGAAGGCCTGGCAGATGCCGAATCGGTTTTCGATCCCGAATTTTTTACCGAGGGGACGTTCCGGCGGGACCCGAATCTGCAATCGAGCGTAACCCGGGTGGTTATGGAAGATGACAGCCTCGTGCAAACGGGAATTCGAAAGCCCCTCGGTACCGGCGGCAGCGTATCCGGTGCACTGGCAGCGAATTATGGGGATTTGATCAACGCCGAATTTGATCGAACGTACCGATACACTTTCGCCCCGACCTTTGAAATCAGGCAGCCCTTGCTAAAAAATATCGGCGGCCGGGAGGAAAAAGCCGCCATCAAGATTGCCAACTATCAAGTCGGCATCTCGAAAGAGGCGTTTCGGCGGAAAGTGATCGACATTGCCACCCGTATCTCCAAATCCTACTGGCAGCTATACCTGCTCCGGGATTATGTGGTCATCGACCGGCAGAATTTCGAAATGGCCGATGAGGTTTTCCGACGGGAAACCGTCCGGGTCATGCAAGGCCTCTCGCAGCAGCTCGATGTCGAGCGGGCCCGCAGCCGGGCCGAAAGCCGGCGGGGAAACCTGATTAAATCCAAAGAGCGCCTCCGGGTGGGTATGGACCAGCTGAAACTCTTGATCAACTGGTCGAACTTAACTATCGACTCGGATGCAACGATTGCGCCCACCGATGAGCCGCATATGGAATATCTGGATGTGAAGGAAGCCGAAGTTATTGAAAAGGCGTTTTTGTATCGTCCGGAACTGTTGCAGGCCAAACAACGCGTGAGCATCCGCAGGGTTGAAGAAGAACTGACTGACCACCTTAAATTGCCGACCCTGGATCTGTTCGGGCGCTATGCCGTCAGCGGATACGGCCGGGAGTTTTCGACCGCAGTTGACAATACGGCCTTCAACGATGAGGATGCCTGGGCCGCCGGATTGAACTTTGAATATCCGATCGGCAACCGATCGAACGCGGCCAAGGCCCGCCGGAAAAAACTCGAGCGCCGTCAGTCGGAAGAACAGGTCGCCCGGTTGAGAAACCAAATCAAGCAGGAGGTCAAGGCGGTGCTCCTCGCGATCGATTACGCCAGAGGTGAAATCAAGTCCACGCAGATAGCGCAAGAATCCGCCCGGAATGTGGTCGAAGGTGAATTCACCCGGTTTGATATCGGCCAGACAACCAACGTGGAACTTTTGCGGGCCCAGGACCTGTACGCCGCCACCAGCCGCAGTTTCACCCGGGCGATTGTGGATTACAATATTGCCCTGGCGGAGCTCAAAAGGGTCCAGGGCGAGCTGCCCCAGGGGTTGTCGATCGAGGAGCTTGAAGGGCAGGCCGGAAATTGACAAACCACCGCGGCTCATCTATAGCTATAACCTATCTCTAAAAAGTCTTTTGGCCAAACTCGGCGTTGGGCGCTCGGTTCAAGTTCTCAAGATACTCGAGTATTCCTCCGGGTTAAACCACGCGGCCGCCTTGATTTTGGACCAAAATCCGTTTTTGAGATAGGTTATAGCCTGTTTCCGCGATCAGTTTATTGAGTGGTAGGTCGATACCGTAAATAGAACCTGACTGCCATCGTACTCGTCTGGACGACCGGTTACCCGGAGTTGCCATGGATAAAAAAAACAGAAAAAGCATGCAACTGGTCGGTGTATTCTTCCTGGGATGCGTGCTGTTCAACTATCCGATCATTACACTTTTCAACATTGACAAATTCGTACTGGGGCTTCCCTTGCTGTACATCTGTCTCTTCGGCAGCTGGGCGGTACTCATTGTCCTTATCCTGCTGATCATGGAAACCGGCCGGAAGCAGGAAAAATCCAATTCCCGATGACCCTTACCGGCATTACAGTTAGCGCAGCCCGCGAGATAATCTATGCTTGAAACCGGCGTCATTCTGCTGCTTTCCCTGATGTACCTGACCCTGCTATTCGCGATAGCAACCTGGGGTGATCAGCGGGCCGACGAAGGGCGCAGCCTGATCAGCAATCCTTACATCTACGCCCTCTCACTGGCGGTGTATTGCACGGCCTGGACCTTTTACGGCAGTGTCGGGATGGCGGTCAGTTCCGGACCGCTGTTTTTGACTACCTACATCGGTCCTACCCTCATGGCGACCCTGGGTTGGCTGGTTATCAAGAAAATCCTGCGCATCAGCCGGATCCACCGGATCACCTCCATTGCCGATTTTATTTCTTCACGGTACGGCAAAAGCCAGGTCCTGGGCGGCATGGTAACCGTCATCGCCGTATTGGGCATCATCCCTTACATTTCCCTGCAGTTGAAGGCGGTTTCCACCGGATACCTGTTGATCCAGCAATATCCGATCATATACGGCCCCACCCATTTTTCGGATATTCCCGTTCTGCAGGACACGGCCTTCTATATTGCCCTTATTCTGGCCGTCTTTGCCATCCTGTTCGGCACCCGTCACCTGGAAACAACCGAGCGTCACGAAGGCATGGTGGCGGCCATTGCCTTCGAATCCATCGTGAAACTGGTGGCCTTTCTGTCGGTGGGGCTTTTTGTGGTGTACGGCCTGAACGACGGGATTGCCGACATTTTTACCCGGGCGCGTAACATGCCCGAACTGCAGCAGGTCTTTTCGTTCGACAACTACACCATGAACTATTCCGACTGGTTTCTCTTTACGTTTCTGTCCATGATGGCAGTCATTTTTCTGCCGCGGCAGTTTCAGGTAACTGTGGTGGAAAACGTCAATGAGGACCATCTCAACAAAGCCATCTGGTTGTTCCCCCTGTACCTGCTGGTGATCAACCTGTTCGTAATACCCATTGCCCTGGCCGGGGTACTCCAGTTTCCGGGGGGCAACTATGAGGCGGACACCTTTGTGCTCTCCTTGCCCATGGCCGGCAATCAGGAGGAACTGGCGCTCTTTGTCTTTATCGGCGGTATGTCCGCTGCAACCGGGATGGTCATCGTGGAAACGGTGGCCCTGTCCACCATGATCTGCAATGACCTGGTCATGCCGATTGTGCTGCGGGTTTCGTTTATCGGTATCGATCATCGGCGCGATCTCTCCCGGCTGCTGCTCTCGATCCGGCGCGGCAGCATCATCGTCGTACTGCTGCTGGGATATGCCTACTTCCGGCTTGTCGGTGAATTCTACGCCCTGGTTTCCCTCGGTATGGTCTCCTTCGCCGCGGTGGCTCAATTTGTACCGGCCATGCTCGGCGGTATTTTCTGGAAGGGAGCGAACCGAACCGGTGCCTTCTACGGTCTCCTGGCCGGTTTTTCTGTCTGGGCTTATACCCTGGTGCTGCCTACCCTGGTTCAGGCCGGTATCCTGGACAAGAGCCTGGTCACCGAGGGACCGTTCGGGATTGGTTTTCTGAAACCATTTGAACTTTTCGGCTTACAGGGCTTCAGCCATGTTCCCCACGCCGTCTTCTGGAGCATGCTGGCGAATATCTCGTTTTACATCGGCGGGTCGCTGTTTGGCCGCGCTTCAACCATCGAGCAGACCCAGGCGGCGCTTTTTGTGGACGTTTTTAAATTCTCGGGGCTGTCATCCGGGTCGGTCATCCCCCGGGGTACCGCTTCATCCCAGGAGTTGAAATCGATGCTGGAGCGTTTTCTCGGCCGGGAGCGGGCCACCAGGGCGACCGAGGAATACCGCCAGTTGAAAGGTGTTGACTGGGAAAGGTCGCCCATTGCCAGCGTCGATATGGTGAGTCACGCCGAGTCCCTGCTCGCCAGGGCCATCGGAACCTCCTCCGCCCACGTGGTCATCGGGACGATCATCACGGAAGAGCCGGTGCGTATCGATAAAGTGATGGAGATGCTGGATGAAACCCGCAAGGTCATCACCTACAGCCGCGAACTGGAACAGGCCACTGCCGATCTGCAGGCAGCCAACGAGCGCCTCGAGGAACTCGACCGGCTCAAGGATGATTTCATTTCCACGGTCACCCACGAACTGCGTACGCCCCTGACTTCGGTGCGTTCCCTAGCGGAGATTTTACATGCCACACCTGCCTTAAGCGACCAGAAACACAGGCAATTCACTGCCACTATCATCAAGGAGAGTGAACGCCTGACCCGCCTGGTCAGTCAGGTGCTGGACGTAGAGAAGATCGTGTCCGGGAAGATGCAGTGGCATCTGGCGCCGGTGAACATCATGCATGTCATCCTGGAGGCGGTTGAATCCACACGACGACTGATCGAGGACAAAAAAATCGAGCTGGCGCTGGATCTGGACGACCAACTGCCCACCATCTACGGCGATCACGACCGCCTCATCCAGGTAATGGTGAATCTCATCTCGAACGCGGTGAAGTTCTGCCCCTCCTCGGATGGTCTCATGGCCATCACCCTGCGCTCGGATAAAAGCAATATCTGCGTGGATGTCAAAGATAACGGCATCGGTATCAGCAAGAAGGACAGGGTTGCTATATTCGATAAATTCCAGCAGGTTAAAAACTTACGGACCGGCCGGCCGGCCGGGTCCGGGCTGGGACTCACGATTACCAAGCACATCGTGGAGTTTCACAAAGGCCGGATCTCGGTAAAGAGCAAACCGGGTAAAGGCGCCACCTTCACGTTCACCTTGCCTAAAAAAGAATCTTTGGAAATACACCAGACACCCTATGGTGTCTAAAAAGGGTTTGAAGGAGTTCAAGGGCCCCTGCGGGTTTAGAAAGAATCTCGAGATAAATGCGCATGCCTCGGAGGGTTTTCCTTCAGTCTTCAGCCTTCGGCCTTTTTACCCTGCATACCCTATTATCATAATAATGACCGCGCCGGCGAGCATGAGAAGGGCCCCGGCGGCGCGGATGGGGATATTTTCCTCTTTGAAGAACAAGCCGCCGAAGAAGACACCGATGAGGATACTCAGGCGTTTGACCGAAATCATATATACGACCTTTGTCAAGGAGACCGCCCAACCATGCAGCACTGCGTGGAAGTACAGCAATAGACCTGCCACGAGGCCCTTTACAGGATTCACGGTGAAAGTCTGCAGGTTCACTTTTCCCAACAGCCACAGGACCATCACCATGGAAATATTCAGTGCGGTAAAAAAGAGTACGGTAAAAAACATGACCGACGAGTGGACGATGGCCACCTTGCCGATCACAACCGCAAACCCGAAAAGAAAGGCGACAATCAACATGAGGATAGAACCCGGTTCCCGGATCAAATGCGCCGACCCCAGGCCGGCCCTGGCTTCCCGGGGGTCCAGGTTGAGGACAAAACTGCCCAGCACCGTCAGCAGAATACCGGCTCCGCCCCACATGTTCGGCAGTTCCCCGAGGAACATATAACCCGGAATCATGGCAAAGATCGGCGTAAAAGCCAGGTACGGCAGCGTCAGGCTGAGGGGCGCAATCTGAATCGCCCGCATGTAGAGGGTAAAACAGATGGCGTTCAGAGGGAGGCTGACCAGAAAACAGAACAGGAAGATTTTATCCAGCGGCGGGATTTCCACCAGGGAAAGCGTTGCCGTGAACAGCGGCAGGCTGAAGAACATGGGGATGACCGCCATCTCATAGGATGAAAGGTGTGCGAAATGTTTTTTGACCCAGGCGTCCTGGGAAGCGACAACCAGAGCCGTTGCGATGGCAAGCGGTATCCAGAGCATTATATTAGCTGTTTAGGCTGAAGACTGAAGGCCGAAGGATAATCTTTCAAGGCTAAAAGCCTACTTCAGTCTAAACGCCTTCAGCCTTCAGACTTATAATCATACATTCAAAAGCTTATCCGTGGTGACACTGACGATGCCCCAGATGGTATCGGCCGGCAGATGGGCATCGATACTGCGGTCGAACAGGATTGATACTTTGGCCGGGAATTCCTCGTCGGCTCCCCACAGGAGGTAGTAGACCGGTATTTTGGGAAACGGCCGTACGCAGACCGCGGCATCGGCCAACTGCAATCGGGAGCCGCCCAGCTGGTCACCGGCTTTGAACAGCAGCTCGGGGCGGCGCCCGAACTTAGCGACAAGCTTGTCGGTTTTTAATTCATGCGGTCCCTGGAAAAACTGGGCGTCTTTCAGATCAAGGGGACCGACCATTTCGTTCCGAAAGGGATGGTCGGCCGCGTTGAGCAGATAGACCAGCAGCATCAATTCCAAAAACGGGTCCGCTGCCCGGCGCCAATGACCGGGGCCGCCTTTCTGGATCTCCTGGGCTGTGACATCCACCCGGATCTCCTCATTGAAAGCCGGCACCAGTAGCCCCCCCTCACCATCCATCATCACCGCTGCGCGGGGGCAGAGTTCCGGCAGTTTCAAATCACGCAATTGCCGCCAGTATTCCGGAGGAACCACGACTCCGTCCCCGTAAGGTGCCCGGGTGGTCTTCTTTTCGTTGCGACGACGGGTCTGCATGTCCACATAGCCTCGGCTGAAGGGGTACTCCCCTTCTCTAAAATTTTCGCAGGGGAACATATCGCAATCGTGCAGGCAATACGCCACTTGATTCAGCACCGCGCAGGCCAAGATGGGACAGGGCGCACCCAGCAGCTTTTCCTGGGCGGCAAGTTTGCGCTGCCCGGCCGGGCTGGTCCCGCTGCCGCAGCTCGAGCAAGTGCCGTCTGTATTCAAGCGACAGACATCGCAGTTGATACCGCAGGCACCGGTAGGCATGGGTTCACCCCCTGATCCGATCAAGCCGGGCGACGGCTTCGATGTGAAAGGTATGCGGAAACATATCCACCGGCTGGACCTCCGCCACCTGGTAAGCATCCTTGAGAAGCGCTATATCGCGCGCCAGAGTGGCCGGGTTGCAGGAGACATAGACGATTCGCGGGGATCCGATGTCGAGTACTTTCTTTACCACGTCCTTGTGCATGCCCGACCGCGGAGGATCGATGATCATCACATCCGGGCGGGCGGCGTGCGCGGGCAACAACTGCCGGATGTCTCCCAGAAGAAAATGACAGTTCTCAATGCCGTTACGCTCGCAATTTTTCCGGGCATCGGCAATGGCACTCTCCACGATCTCCATGCCAACAACGGACCGGGCCCTGGCCGCCAGGCAGATGGCGATGGTCCCGGTACCACAGTAGAGGTCCAGGACTGTCTCGGTCCCGGTCAAGCCGGCATACTGACGGGCGGTTTCGTAGAGCGTATGGGCCCCGCGGGTGTTGGTCTGGAAAAAGCTGTTTGCGGAGATTTCGAACTCATATTTCCCGATGCGGTCTTGCAAGGTCCGGTCGCCGGCCAGGTGAACTTCGTATTCACCGGCCGCCACGCCCGCTTTGCGCGTGGTGACGTTGTTGACCACCGAACTTACGCTGGGAAACGTTTCCCGGAGCATGGCCGCCAGAGGATTCAGGACGTGCCGGTTCTCGGCCGCGGTAACCACGTTGACCATCCAGGTGTTGCGGTCGACCGAGTGCCGCAGCATCAAAAACCGCCAGAAACCCTTGTGGGAACGCAGGCCATAGGCGGGCTGCCCGGAGTTGCGCATATACGCTTTGACAGCATTGCGGATGGCATTGCCCTCTTCCGGGTGGAGATAGCAGGTGTCGATGTCCAGAACCTTATTGAACGTCCCGGGCACGTGCAGGCCCAGTGCAAAGTCCATTTTGATTTCCGGATTGCCCAGCTCTTCCGGCATCAGCCAGCGCCGGTCGGTACAGGAAAATTCCATTTTATTGCGGTATCCGAACACCTTTTCCGAAGGCAGGGTCGGATGAACCGGGACATCCCTCAGCAATGCCAGGTGCGCGAGGGATTCGACCACATGCTGACGCTTGAATTCAAGCTGACGCCGGTAATCCAGAAACTGCCATTTGCAGCCGCCGCAATAGCCGCTGTAGCGGCAGCGCGGCGGGACCCGCAAAGGGGATGGCTCCAGTGGTTCGATGACCCGCGCTTCGGCAAAGGTCTTTTTCTTTTTTACGATCCGAATAAGGGCCCGGTCGCCTGGAACAGCCTGGTCCACAAAAACCGCCATGCCATCGATCTTGACGAGCCCCCGGCCGCCAAACGCGATATCCGCAACCGAAACTTCGAATTCCCGCCCCTTTTTAACAGTCATAATCCCCTCGGGCAATTAAAAAAACAGTTGGAAATAATTGTCATATTTTGTTACCTTAATTAATTGTCTCCCAATAAAACAACGGCTCCCGGCCAAGACGCCGGCACAGTTCAAATATGTCCCGTTGGCCAGCGTCGAGAGCGGACCATATAAACTTTGGGCCGGTTTCCGGCGGGCGATGCCCGGTGTAACACCGATATACCCTTTCAAGCAAGCAAAGAGTCACCAGGTTAAGGAATTTAAAATTTCAACTGATACCGCTGTCACTTTTCGGTCTGGGGGCTATCTTCTTAACAGTACCCTGCACCTGCCGGACGTACCCCGGCCGGCCGTCGTGATCGGGTCACACGGACTGTTCGGAACCGCAGCGTCCGCCAAGCAAACAGCCCTGGCCGCCGCCTGTTTGGGGGCCGGGATCGGCTACCTGCGTTTCGATCACCGGGGCTGCGGAGGCAGTGAAGGTGATTTCGAAAAGGTGACCACCCTGGAGGGCCGGGTGCAGGACCTGCTTGCAGCCGCGGCCATGATCCGCAGACGGTCGGATACGGGCGACCGGTTTGGATACTTCGGTAGCAGTTTGGGGGGTGCTGTCTGCATCCGGGCCTGCGGGAAGAAACCGCCGGACGCAATGGTTCTGTGCGCTGCACCGGTCCGCAGCGGTGATATCGATCCGGACCGCGCCGCCGCAACAAACGGTTCAGCGGGGCCGGCCTTGCGACCGGCGGGCCTGACATTCGATGTGGCCGTGGAAGCGGCCGCCCTTCAGGAAATTCTGATTTTCCACGGGGATGCGGATGAGGTGGTTCCCTACCGACACGCCGGTGAGATTTACGACGCTGCGGCCGGTCCCAAAGAAATGATCACCCTGCCCGGCGGCGATCATCGGATGACGCTTGCTGAACACCAGCAACTGTTTGTGACCGAAACGATCCGGTGGTTCCAGGACCGTCTTGCGGCCACCGATGGATCTTGACTATTACTTTTCGGTAGCAATTATTTAGAAGCTATCTCAAAAAAAGGATTTTTGGTCAAAATCAAGGCGGCCGCGAAGTGCCCCGCGTTGCGGGACTTCCCGCTTGGTCTATTTCCTCGATGGTGGGTCGCAACCCGGAGGAATACTGGGGAGTATTTCGAGGACTTGAACCGAGCGCCCAACGCCGAGTTTGAGCTAAAAGACTTTTTTAAGATGGCTTACAGACGTTGTTGAACGAAATATGACGAACAAGGAGTTCGCATGGCTGAAAAACCCCAGTTCACCGTTCTGCGAAGGTCCTTCATCCTATCGGTTGTCAGGCGCCTGGTCGCCCTGATCGTTGTCGCCGGGCTGGTATACGGCTTGGTTGCGGGGGTCTACGCCACCCGCACGATATTCAAAGTAAAGATGAACTACGCCGTGGTGCTGGAAAAATTCGGGGGCATCCGGGAAGCCGTAACCGAAGTTGGGTGGCATGCGCGCTGGCCTTTTTTCACCAAGATCGAACAGAAAGTCACGCTGATGAACCAGCGGCTTTTTCTTGGCGGGCAACTCGAACCCATGCGGATCATATCCCAGGAAAACGTAGCCCTGTGGACATCGGCAGTGCTGACGTACCGTATCCGGGACCTGCATACCTGGGCCATTGAAAACCTGGACCCGTTGAGCATCCTCCAGGGGGACTATGACGGCATCGTCAAGGATATTCTCCAGGCCCAGGAGGTTGATCGGCTGGTCAGCGACCGCGAATCCATCAAGGAGGAAATCTTCAGCGCGCTCAAATCCCGTCCGATCAATGAAGGCGGTCCTACGCTGGAAAAGAAATACGGGATCGAGGTGGTCAGTTTCGTGCTCAAGGAGACCCGCTTTGGCGATAAGCTGGTGGAGGCCACCGAAGAGAAAAAACGCCGCGAACTGATTGCTGAAGCAGAAAATTATGCCGCCGACCAGGAAGCCAGCCGTATCCGCAAACTCTACGCGGCCTACATGGAAAGCATTCAACAACTCCAAAAAGCGCTCGGTCGGCCGGACCATTCCACGGACCAGGCCCTGTTGGAATTTCTGGTGCAGCAGAAATGGGCCAGTGCCTATGAAAAAAACCAGGCCGGCCAGAATACGGTCGTCCTCCAGAACACCGGGGCGACGCCCAATCTCACCCTGCCCTCACCTTCTGACATGGCACCTGCTGCGGGGAGGAAATAATGGCCCAGCGACTCACCAAAGAGATCAAGTACATTCGTCTTCCCGAGCAACGGATCAGGGAGATCGAGGAACTGGTGAGATCGTGGCCCTATGAAACCAAGGCCTTTATGCGGGCCCGGCTGAACCAGTATCGCCCCCGTTTCACCTCCCTGCAAAACTTGCTTGACGGCCTGCGTGCGATTTTCCTGAAGCCCAAGGAACGCAAATTTGTCATCCTTAAAGATCCCAGTATCCTCACGGATTGGCAAAGGCGGTTCGAACTCTCCGGCCAGACCAACCCGCAGGAAGCCTGGCGCAAGATTCTGGAAAAAGAGGTGAGCGCTGGTGATTATGAATACCTGCTATATTTGCTGGAAAAAGAGCTCGGTGATATCCATGTGCCCGATGAATTGAAAAAATTGTTCGACAAGATCTACCGGGCCCATATCCGTAAGGAGTATATCAGCGATCCGGAAGTGCCGAAAGCGCCCCTGCTGCTCTTCATCGGCCCCAGTGGCAGCGGCAAGACAGCCACTGTTACCGAGACCGTCGAAAAGGTGATCTTCATCAACGAGGTTCAGCCGGAGGTGGACCTGCAGCAGAAAAAAGAAGAACTGCTGGCAGGCGAACCGATCTGGAAAACCCTTGAAATGGTCGATCCGGACCTCGTCTTGGAAATAAACCGGCTAAAGAAATTGCGGTTTTATAAGCGTTTGTCAAAAATTCCCGTGGTCAACTCGCTCTTTAAAAAGGTCATCAGCACCAACCTGTCCGACCTGGAAGAACAGAGCCTGCCGGTCGATTACGCCGTGGTGACGCCCAATGACTACCAGACCGCGCTGGCCGGTGAACCGGGCAACTATTTCAAAAAGGCATTGGGTGATGGTAAAAATACAACGATTCGGCATGTGGAGGAGGCGCACAGTGCCTTCGGCAAAGCGTCCGGCCGGGAATCCGGTGTGGAAAGACAGCAAAGAACCCTGATCGATACCTCCAACATCGTGATCGATGAAATCATCAATGGCCGTCGGGATTGCCTGCTGATCGCAACCAGTGACCAACCTGAACGGTTCGATTCCGCCATTTACCGGCGTTTTGTGGAAAAGGGTAAAATCATCGACATCTCCGATTTCTGGATGAACGCCGACAACCTTGATGAGGTCGTGCGTTTAGAGCTGCTGCGCAGCAACATCCATGTCGGTACCGATAAAGACGCATATTGCATCGTTGAGGAGACCTGTCTCGATCCGGGGGAGACGCGGGTTGCCGTCGAAAAACTCTACACGATTTTCAAGGAGCGCAGCTTGAAGGTCATCCCCTCTTACGTGCGCAAACTGATCAATTCCATTGTCCAGATCCAAGGCGATTTCAAACCGGAATACCTGGACGATGCTTTCCTGGTGCGCCAAGCGTTCGAACTGGTGGCCCAGAATTCCTATGGCGATCTGTATAAAAAAGTGGTGGATAAGATGGACCGGGACGTCAAGTGGCAGGATTATGTGGGCAGCGTCAAGGATGTCTTTTCAGAGATGAGCAACAACTGCCTGTATTACGGTGTCAGCGAAGAAAAAGGGGTGGTGCTCAACGGTCCCCCCGGCGGTGGCAAAACCTTTCTCGTCCGGGCCTGGCTCAGTGAAAACAGCGACATTCATGATATCTCCACCAGCCCCAGCGCCCTGCAGGGCCCGGTCAATCCGGTTGAAGGCGCCGTTGACAATCTGGAAAAAGTATACGACATCGCCAAGATGATCGCCCCCACGGTGATCTTCTTTGACGAAGGTGATTCCCTGGCGCCCAAGCGCAGCCAGACCGGCGGCTCACCCACCGATCGGTTGACCAACAAGTTTCTAAACCTCATCGACGGCGAGATCCCGCTCAACCAGGTCTTTACTGTCCTGACCACCAACCGGCTGGACATCCTCGACCCGGCGTTGATACGCTCCAAGAGACTGAAAGTTATGGAGATTTCAGGGCACATGGGTCGTAATGACATCAAAGATATTGTTCGGCAGGCGGTTGCGGACATTCCCTTGGCCCCCGATTTGGACGTGGACACCATTGTGGAATCAGCCAAAGAAATCTGTAATACCCCGGCGGATTATACCGCCTTTGTTGAAAAAGCGCTGAGTTTGCGCAACACGGAATTCGAGGTGCTCACCCGCTTTCGGACGCAGGTGAGCAAGCGACTCGAAGTCCGGGAAAACTTTTTCAAGTTCAATTTCAAAACCCTTGTTGGTATTCTCGAGGCCATCCAGGCGCCCAAAGCCCTGATCAGCGGTATCAAGAAAAATCCGGCCAGTGTGGCCGAACGGTATGACGAAATTATAGACCAGACCGCCCGGGTTGACTCCATCGAGAACTACCCGGTGGTACTCTCTCACCTGAAGTCGGCGGTACGGGAGATTTCCGGCAGCCCGGTACGCAAAGGCAAAGTCCAGCTGGATAAATTCCTGGAAGCGGAGCTCAGCCAGGAACCCCAGGTGGGCTTCATTATCGGGGTGGGTGCCAATGACATGTCGGGGGTGCTGCTGCCCATCGCCACCAGCTTGACCTACAAGCTGGGAGAAGACCGCGTCCTCGTGACCGGGGCTGTGTCCAGTTCCGGTTCCGCCACGGCCCAGATGGATATGGCGGTCAAGATGACCCAGCAATCCGCCCAGGAAGCACTCACCATGGTGAAAAACTACCTGCAGGGCCTCTATCCAAAGGTGAGCATGCCCAAGTTGCTGGGAGCATACCTCAGCCAGTACACGATCCACCACCAGCTGCTCTCGGCCTCTTATAATGTCGGCGGCCCTTCGGCCGGCTACGCGTTGGCCATTAATACCCTGTCGTCCATTTTGCAGCTTCCGGTTTGGCACGATTTTGGAATCACCGGTGCACCCTGGACCAAAGGCGTCAAAAAGGACGAGGTCGGCGGATCGGTCATTATCGGCGGACACCGCAAAAAAACCGAACAGGTACTGCTGCACCTGCGCCGGATGTTCATGCCGCTGCAAAATTACTATGATTTGGAAAAAGAATTCGTCTACGGTTTCTGGGGCAGGGATAAGGACATCCTGGGGGTTACCCACTTTGGAGACCTGGTGCCGGAGATCATCTGGCTGGACCCGGAGTGCGAAGCTGTCCAGAATGATCTGATCAAAACCCGGCTGGAATACAAGCGGAACAAATATATGAGCAGCAAGACCGATCCGGAAATGAAACAGCACATCCTCAACCGCAAGGAAACGCTACGGGAGGTGGTTGAAACTGAGATCGTAAAACGTCTGCGGTCCGTACACACCTATCTGAAGAATCCCAGCCGCGACCAGCTTCTATCGGTGTCCGAGATCTTCGCCAAAGAGGACCATGGCCGGTTTTACGAAGTTCGGATGGCCTTTGAAAAGATAAAAGAAAAAATTCGTGCCCCGGAATAGACGGCCGCGAGCCGGTAAGGACAGCGTCACAACCCCTTCGTCCCCTGCCCAACGCATGCCAGTCCCCCCGAGTGTTTTAGCAGCAATCTCCGATAACAATTAATGGCGCCGACAGGTTTTGTATAAAAACGCCTGCACAGCCTTCCGGTATCCGGGGCGGGTACTGCTGTCACTGTGTCCGGCTCCGGGGGCGATGAACAGGGTGGCCTGTTCGGGCACGAAACTCTGGTGTAGTTCGCGGGCGAAATGGACGGGAAAACGGCTGTCATTTTCTCCATGGATAATCAGAACCGGAGCCCGGACACCCGGGGCCAGGCGAGCCGGGCTCAGGCGGTCCAGGGCGCCCCGGTAGTAAAGGTTCATCCAGAACAGGATCATGGGCCCCAGCAGACTGCCGACAACCCGGTTGAACCATCGGTAGAGGCTCAACAGGGCCGGCCGGGTGTAGGCATATCCGGCTTCCAGGAAAAGCAATTGAATGTGTTCCGGTTTACGCCAGGCGGTGATAATAGCGGCGCCGGCACCGGCGGAATGTCCGTAAAGAATAATTTCTTCCCCAATCCACTCCATAACGGCTTCGATATCTTCGGCAAACCGGAGGGCTGTCATCACGCGCCGCGGGCTTGAATTGCCGTGGTCGCGTGCGCTGTGCAAAACCGTGGTATACCCCATGTCGCCGAACATGCGGGCCCGGTTGACCATCCGGTCCCGGTTACGGCCCCAGCCGTGTGCCAGCAATACGATGCCGCGACTCTTGCCGGGCGGTTCGATGCGCCACACCTCGAGTTTTCCGCCGTCAACGGCTGGTATGAATGTGTCCTCGATAGACCCCCAGTCCGGCGGATCGCTGACCGGATGTCGCGGAAACGCTTGTACCACGAAGGAAAGCACGAAGGTTAAAACCAGATAGAACGCGACCAGGCCTGATAAAACCCAAAAGATCAGCATGTCTTGAGGAGCTCTTTGCGCAGTTTGTTCATGGCCACAGCGGCAAACAGTAGTTTGTTCTGTTCCCGGTTCCGCACGGGGAAATGATACGTGAACCCCTGCGAGGTCTCCGGCGTGGCCAGGCCCACACATAACGTACCGACCGGCTTTTCCGCGGTGCCGCCACCAGGGCCGGCAATCCCGCTGGTGGCGATGACATAGTCCGAGCCCGACACCTCCCGGGCGCCCAGGGCCATATGGCGGGCGGTTTCCGCGTGCACGGCCCCATGTTTATGCAAAATGGCGGCGGGCACATTTAAAATCTGTTCCTTGGCGGCATTGGCGTAGGTGACCCCGGAGAATAAAAAGTAGTCAGAACTGCCGGGTACGTCGGTCAATTGACTGGCGATGAGACCGCCCGTGCAGCTTTCAGCTACCGCGACAGTGGCGTTTTTCGATACCAGCATATTCCCCAGGGACTCGGCCAGGGATTGACCGTCAGTTGAAAAGACGGTGTCTCCCAGACAGGTACACACCTGTTCCTGGGCAGCCGCAATCTGGCGGTCCAATTCGTGCGGATCGGCACTGCGGCCGTATAATTTAACCTGGATGAAAGGAAACGAAGCGCGCAGTCCCAAACGGAGTAGGGGAAACTGATCGGGAATGGCAGCGATTTTCTCGTCTACAACCGATTCGGGCAAACCGAACGTGCAGATGGTTTTCACGGTGGTTGTCAAATGCTGTTCGCCTCTGATCTGGACAACTGCCGGCAGAACGCTGTCTGCCAACATGCGCCGCATTTCATGGGGCACCCCGGGCATGAAATAGAAGACACACCGGTCGATTTTTAGCTGAAACCCAGGTGCGGTTCCCACCGGGTTGACAATACTGACAGCGGTTTCCGGCAGATAGGCCTGCTTGCGGTTTTGCGGGCTCATGGGCAGTTTCCGCGCTGTGAAGAAAGCGGACACTGTCTCCAGGGCGGCTGGGTCAAGCTGAAGTTCAACCCCCTTTGCCTCTGCCGCCGCCTGGCTGGTGATATCGTCCATGGTCGGACCCAAACCACCGGTAACAAGGGCGATATCGGCCCGGGCGGCAGTTTCCAGCAGCAGGCTCCGCATCTGGTCCAGGTCATCGCCCACACACACATGCCTGGACACCTCAACCCCTATTTCTTCAATTTTATCAGAAATATAGGCGCTATTTCGATCTACCAGCGCGCCGGTCCTGATTTCATCTCCGGTTGCAATGATGTCTGCGATCATGAGGCCATCCTTACCCTTGTTTGCAAGTCCTTGCTTGTTTTCCGGTCATACAACTGTCACAGTCATAAAACAACTTTTTTTCCTGAAAAATCAATATAGTCGCCCGATTTTGATTTGGCAGACAGGTTGACAATCGGTATTTGCTTTTATACTTTAGCGGGTATGGAATACTTATAGAAGCTATCGCAAAAAAGTCTTCTTGTCGGGCGAAGCTCGTAGGGCGAAGACTGATTGGCCCAATCTTCAGCCTTCGCCGAAGCTGTAGCTGGCAGAGCGTAGACGGAACCTTGACCAAAATCCCTTTTGACCTAGCTTCTATTAACCTCGTTTATGGAAGGAAATCGTCATGCGGACCAAACAATGCCTAAAAGCAGCGGCGGCGGCCGCGGTTATCCTCTCCCTTTTCATGTTCAGCGGATGTGCATCCACCAAGGTCGATCGCATCGACGTAGATGAGACCGTTGATCTTTCCGGCCAGTGGAACGACACGGATTCCCGCCTCGTTTCCGAAGAGATGATCAAAGATGTCATGAGCCGCAGCTGGCTTGATAGATACAAGCGCGCCAACAGCGGACACACACCGGCCGTGATTGTCGGCTCCGTTCGCAATCGCAGCGACGAGCATATCAATACCCGCACCTTCGTCAAGGATCTGGAGCGGGCCCTGGTCAATTCCGGCGAGATCGACTTCGTGGCCAGCAGTGGTGAACGTGGAGAACTCCGTGAAGAACGGGTGGACCAGGCCGCGCATGCTTCGGAGGAAACCGCGAAAGAGGAAGGACAGGAAATCGGCGCGGATTTCATGCTGCAGGGCTCAATCAATACGATCACCGACCGGATCGAAGGCAAACAGGTGAAATATTACCAGGTCAATCTTGAGCTGGTGCAGATCGAGAATCATAAAAAGGTCTGGCTTGGGGAGAAGAAAATCAAGAAATTCGTAAAAAAAAGCCGGTTCGGATTCTAGTCCAATCATGCCCCGCCTGATCCCGGCCAACCTGGTCCTGCTTACCTGGGGCCTTCTGTTGCTCAGCGGCTGTGCCCACCGACTGGATTACAACCGCTTGTACGCGCAGCTGCAAAATGGTGAGTGCCGGGCGGCAACCCTCCATATCGAAAGCAGCCGCGACAACTACGGCAGCAATGCCCAATTGCTCTACCTGCTGGATGCGGCCATGGTACACCTCCAGTGTGGAAATTTCGAAGCTGCCCAGAAAAATTTTCACGCTGCCGAGCGCCTGGCGGAATCACTGTGGACGGAGAGTCTCAGCCGGCAGACTGCCTCACTGGTAACCAATGAGTATCTTCTGAAATATCCAGGAGAGGATTACGAGCGCGCCCTGATCAATATGATGTCGGCCCTCGGCTATCTGCAGAGTGAAGCGTTTGATGATGCCCTGGTCGAGATCCGGCGGCTCGATTCGCTGCTCTCGCTCTTCAATGAAAAATATGAAAAAAAGAACGTTTACAAAGAAGATGCGTTCGGCCGCTACCTCAGCGGCATTCTCCACGAAGCCGACAATGCCCTCGATGATGCCTTTATCGACTATCGCAAGGCGTTGATCACCTATCGCGATTACGAAAACTATTACGGTACCCCGGCGCCGGCAGCTTTGATCGAAGATCTGTATCGGGTTGCGGCGGCCGTGGATCGAATGGAAGACGTAGAACGCCTGCTGCCCGGGGACAGCCGGCAGCGACGGCAGGCACCTTCCCCCAACCGCGACATGGGTAAAATCGTTTTCCTGCAGCTCAGCGGGCGCGCGCCGGCCAAAACGCAGGGACAGGTGGTGGTGCCTACGTCCGGCGGTCCCGTGTCGATCGCCTACCCGCGGCTGCTGCTCCTGCCACCGGCCTGCAGCGAACATCGGGTGACCCTCACCTCACCGGACGTAGTGATCGTTGCCACCCTGGATCTGGTGGAAGATATCGGCCGGATCGCGCTTAAGAACCTGGAGGACAAAAAGGGGCGGATCATGGCCAAGACCATTGCCCGGGCGGTGGCCAAGCAGGTGATCATCGAAGGGCTGGCCAACAGCAGTGACCAAGAGGCCGCCATGGCCGTGCGGACGGCCCTGAATATCGCCAACTTGTTTCTGGAACAAGCCGACACCCGGTCATGGCGGACGCTGCCCGGACAGATTTACATGGACCGCCTGTTCATTCCGCCCGGAGAATACACGGTTCAAAGTGCCGCGTGCGGCGGTAGCCCCCACAAATTGCAAAATATTCTGGTGAAGGCCGGAAAAACGCATTATATTGTACATGATGACCGCTTTTTAAAACCGGTCGCGATCGAATGAGGTAGTCCATGCGAACAACATTCGCCCCTATACTGGTATTGCTGCTGTTTGTAATCAACGGTTGTGCTTCAGGCGGGAAAGAGGCTCCGGCTTTGGAAGCAGACCTTTTTCCGGAGTCCCGGTTTCTCACCGCTGAAGGCACGGGTGAAACGGAACTGGAAGCCCGGCGCGAGGCCCTGGCGGCTCTTTCCGGTATCTTCGAATCCAAAGTACATGCCGAAACCACCTCCCGGGCCCGCTCCGCCATCGGCACCGGCGGAGACGAGGTGTTTGAAAAGCAGGTTGAATCAAGGGTGGCGGTTGTTTCCACGGTGCAGCTCACCGGGGCCAAAATAGGCCGGGTCTGGCGGTTGGAAACCGGCGCCGCACCCTATCACGCCCTGGCCGTTTTGGATCGCAACCAGGCCGGGCGGAAGTGGGCGGCCGAGCTGGCTACCGTCCAGGCCCTGGTAGCCGCCGAACTGAAAACTTTGGAACAGACATCCGGACGGGTGCAGCGCCTGGCGGCCCTCAACAAAGTCCTGGCCGGTCTGCTCCGTGAGCAGGCCCTGGAGAGCCGCCTGCGCGTATTGAACTACCCTGCCCGGGCGATGCTTGACGCGGATATGGATAAAATCGCCACGGAACTGATTCAATTGCGTTCCGAGGTCAGGCTTTTCATCGAGCTTTACGGCGACGGGCATGCATCAGCGACAGCCCGCATTGCCGACAAACTCACGACGAACGGGTTCCTGCTCAGCGCTGAGCGGCATAGCGCCGACGCGGTGATTACCGGGAGCATCAAAACCCGGCCCCTGGAACTCAATAACCCCCGGGCCAAGTTTGTCAGGGCCACGGCAACGGTCAAGGTAATCGAAACCGATACCGGAGCGACCCTGGCCAATGTGATTGCCGATGTACGCAAAGCCCATGTGGATCCCAACGAAGCCCAGCGCAACGCGATACGGCAGGTTGCGGACACCCTGGCCGAACGACTGACGGCCGCCATTGGTTTCAGTGCGCCGGCAGGCATGCAGTAAGTGCTGGAACAGCCTGTGGAAAAGAACTTCCACCGGCATTCCAACAAACAAAATTACGGTACGCTCAGCACAACCTATCCGGGCGACAGTGAAAAAAGGAGGTCCTTATGCTAAAACGCTTATCCCTGTTGCTGCTGGCCCTGGCGGTCGGAGGACTGCTGGTGGCCGGCTGCGGCAAAAAAGTCAAAAAAATCGACAACGAGGCCCTCGAAGCGGAATTCAAACACGCCCCGGCCTGGGTACTGGGCAATTATGAAGAGGGCAGCATCTCTGCTGTGGGTTCGGCCGTCATCGGGAAATCCGGTATGCAGTTTGCCAAAACAGAGGTCCTGGCCCTGGGACGCAATGAGCTGGCCCGGCAGACCTCCATTAAAGTAAAGGCGCTGGTCAACAATTTCGTACAGCAGACTGGACTGGGCGACGAGCAGCTGGTGGACCGCTTTTCCAAACAGATGACCAAACAGATCACCAATGTCACCCTGTCCGGTTCCAGACAGAAAGATATGTGGATCTCGCCCAGCAAGGAGTTGTACATCCTGGTGGTCATGGATCCGGCGGCCGCCAAAGACACGGTTAGAAAAGAACTGACCACCTCTTATAAAAATGATCAGGCCCGCTGGCAGGAATTCAAAGCCAAGAACGGCGAGGCGGAGCTGGATCGCGAAATAGAGAAAACGTTTGGAAGGTGATCAGACTGAAGGCTGAAGACTGAAGGGTCCTGCTAATAGTCTTCAGTCTTCAGCCTAAAACCCTCAAGTGCCCCATACCCCCGGAATACCCGTGTCGCAGTATTCACATTTGCCATTTACGATGTGAAACGCGGCAATGCGGTATCCCCGCCTGCGGATGATGACTTCACGACACTGATGACAACGGGTGTTGTTGCCCGGGTGACCCGGTACGTTGCCCAGGTAGACATACCGAATGCCTGCCTGGAGGGCAATTTCCCGAAACTCCTCCAGGGTGGAAACCGGCGTCGGCGCCAGCCGGTCGAGCTTGTATTGCGGAAAAAAACGGGAGAAATGCAGTGGATAGTCTGTCCCGAGGTTTTCCAGAATCCAGCCGCACATGCGTTTGACCATATCCGGATCATCCACATAGCCCGGCACCACCAGGTTCGTCATTTCGAAGTGCACCCCGTGGGCATGCAGTGTTTTGAATGTCGCGAGCACCGGTTCCAGTCGGGCGCCGTTGAGGCGGCGATACAGGGCATCGCTGAAGGACTTTAAATTGATATTGGCCCCGTCAATGACCCGGCAGAGATCCTCCAGGGGCTTCTGGTTAATATAACCCGCCGATATTAAGACATTTTTAAGGCCTGCCGTTTTCGCGGCCCGCGCGCTGTCCAAGGTGTATTCGTAGAAAGTGACTGGTTCGGAGTAGGTATACGCCACCGAGACACAATCCATTTTCAGGGCGGTCCGGGACACATCCTCCGGGAACAGGTCGGCATGGCGCGCCTCGTGGGGCTTTTTCTGGGAGATTTCCCAATTCTGGCAATTCAGGCAGCGCAGGTTGCAGCCGGTCGTGGCAATGGAAAAACTGCGGGTGCCCGGCATAAAATGGTAGAGCGGTTTTTTTTCGATTGGATCCACGTGCACAGCACATGGATTGCCGTAAACAAGGCTGTACAGGGTGCCGTCAATATTCACCCGGGAACGGCAGATGCTCCGATCTCCCGGTGCCAGGATACAGGTGTGGGGACAAATACCGCAAATGGTCTGTTCGTCGGCCGCTTTCTGGTAGTGGTAGGCCTCCCGCGACCATTTCCAAAGTTTGGCGGGCGCATCGGACTTGAAGACGTGCCCCCGTATGTCCTGCCCTGCCCCGGCTTCGGCAACCAGGGGCCGGGCCGCCTGAAACGGCAATTGAGCGCACAATGCCGCAGCGCTGCAGTACATAAATTGTCGTCGGGATAGCTTCATGGGTGAATTGCTTTCGCAATTGGCTATTGGCTGTTAGCTATTAGCCTTTTAAGAGCAAGCCTTGGCCTAAATTTCAACTCCTACACCAAGTGTATCTATCTTTAGAACGAAGGTGTCGGTTTTAGCTTACACCTAACAGCTAACGGCTAATAGCTTATTATTTTGCAATTGGCTATTGGCTGTTAGCATTTAGCTATTAGCCTTTTATGAGCAAGCCTTGGCCTAAATTTCAACTCCTACACCAAGTGTATCTATCTTTAGACCGAAGGTGTCAATTATTTAAGCGAACACCTAACAGCTAATAGCTAATCGCTTCGTACGGGCCTAAGCCCGACGACCATCAAACTGGACACCTTCACACCGATCAATACCAAGAGCGTTCCGGCCAGACCCAGGTAGGGAATCAACAGCACACTGACCAGCAGGGCGCCACAGGCCGCTCCGATAAGATCCGCAGAAAACGCATAGGCGACCCGGCTCTGATCCTCTCCTCCGGTTTTGAGGGCCAGGGGGAACTGGCAGCCGCATAGGATTGAGACGCAGAATCCAAAAAGCAGCAGGGAACCACTGGACGGCTGGGCGTTTTCCGGCAGTATCATGGCAGCCAGGAGGAGACAAAGTGTGATCAGCAGGCCGTCGGTCCACTTGAGCGCCCGAGCCGCCTGCCGCCTGAGTTTATGGCCCAGCAAAGCCCCGGGCAGCAACCCGGCCAGAAAGATGGTCACGATCAGGCTGACCTGGGAATAAATGTAACCAAAAAAGATCTGAAAGGCAAAAATAACCATGATCTCGGTGCCCATGGTCATGAATCCGGTGCTGAACAGTAGATATTCTTCCTGCGACATCCGGAAGGCGTAACCGGCCAGCAGGACGCCCAGGATCAGGTATAACCAGTGGGGGGAGGTGGCAAATTTAGCAAACCAGCGGTCAAACGCCAGGCGCATGAGATATGGATCGGTATCCCGGTTCAGCGGAATGTCGGTTAAAATATGTTGGGAGAGGTCCGTGATGCGCTCGGCGGAAATATTGCCGTAAAAATAGCCGGCCACGTAATCGGTCTGAATACCCTTTTGTTCCAACCGGCCGGGGATATCCACGTCCAGGGGATCGTCACTGCAGATGAAAAAGATCCTGCTCCCCTGCAGCAACAAGACATGGGCAAACTGCATGCGCACCGTGCGATGCAGTGAAGAGACGAAACGCTGCCGGGTTTCGCTGAGGTAGTTGGCATAGCCCTCGACGGAAAAGCTCAAGATTCCCGCCGCTTTTAAACGTTTTTTTACCAGACGGTAGAAAGCAGCGGTATAATAACGATTGGCCTGAAACGTTTCCGGATCGGAAATATTGACGATCACGACATCATAGCGTTTAGCGGTGCCGGCCAGGTAGGCGCGTCCATCCTGGCGGATTAAATTTAACCCTTTGATATTTTTTAACAATTTAAATCGTAAGTGGGCATCTGTAATGACAGGGTTGAGTTCCACGTAGTCTACGACCAGGGGTTGATATTTCTCCAGTTCCTTGAACATGCCGCCGCCGGCCGAAATGATCAGGACTTCGGCCGGAGACCGGGTCTGGGACATGGGATAGTGTATGGCTGCCTCGGCGGCGGCCACATCCAGGCTGCTACTCAGCGGGGCACCGTCATGGAAAATGGTCACTTGCTCCCGGTCTTGAACCGCGGTCACCCGGCCGAAGCGCGATTCCTGGTACCAGGCCAGCTGGCCTTTGGTTGGTTGGAGGGACGGTATTTCCCACCATAGTCCGGCCGCCAGGCCCAGCGCTGCGGCGATGGCCGCAAAGCCTGCAGTCAGCGCGGCCTTTTCGCCTTGCCGGCCAACACTGTAGGCAGCCAGCACGAGGATCCCGGAGGCGGCTGCCATGGCCTGCAGGGGCGTGCACAGGAAAATCAAGACAAAAGCAAACAGGGCCCCACCGGCACAATCCCCGATATTGTCGAACATGTAGACCTTCGTGCCTGCGTAGCCTGGATCACCGGATCTTAAAACAGCAAGGGTATAGGGCAGTATGAAACCGACCAGGACACCATAGGGCCCCAGGGTCACAAAGACGAATGCAAAGGTCTGATAAAAACCGGTGGAGACCCCCGGGGTAAAAATGACATCCCGGCCCAGCCGGATGGCCAGAAGCGTCGCCATCGGCAGAACCGCCGTGAACAGGGAGAGCCAAGCCAGCCGGCCGATAGCGGCTGGCAAGAAACGCTTGTCGATCAGGGTGGAGAGCAAACTGCCCAGGCCACCGAGCAGCAGCCAGGCAAAGAAGATCAGGGCAATCACGTATTCGTTGCCCTGAAACCGAGTCAGATACTCGCGGATGATCAGAAGTTGGGAAACAACCGAAGATATGCCCGTGGCCACAACCAGGGCGGCCAGGTGTTTTTCAGGGTTCCTCTTCAAAGCTGATTACCTGATAGGTTTGGACATCCAGGGTTTCGGCCTGCCAGGTACGGGCCGGCAGGCCGGCTTTCAGGCAGAGGCGACTGAGAAAATCGTCCGGCCGGGGCAGTTGTTTCCATACCTGCGGCAAAAAAGTCGCCCGTTTGAGCCCCTTGCTGATGATGACGCCGTCCACGTTGGGCCGCAATTTCTAGACGAGGTCGTCCCCACCGTTGTATTCCAGAGGGAGCGGATCGGTCAGGACACCGATCTCGATATGTACCTGGTCCAGTTCCGTTTCCGTGAGAGGGCTGAAACGCGGGTCGTGAAAAGCAGCGCTGATGGCGTTCTGCCGCACGCCGTCGCGTAAATTAACCGTGGAACTCATGTTGCCGATGCAGCCCCGCAGCTGACCGTTGAGGGTGAGGGTCACGAACGTACCGCTTTTTGTATCGAAGCAGCTGTCCCCCAGTTTTTCCTCCAGGGCCGCAGAAGCTTCCGGATCAATCTCCCGGCCAAGTTTTTCGGTAATTGTTCGGCGCGCGTGATCCAGAAGAAGGCCTCTTTGTTCCGGGCGGTAACAATTTTCCATCGGGATTTCCCCCCTGATGTGACTGGTTTCATAAAAAGCCACGGCCGCGTAGCCCACCACCCGGGCCCTGTCGCCGGCCGTATCGCCGCTGTTGGTATAATTGAGCAGGCTCGGCTGCCATGCCTTCATCCGGGCCAAGTGCAGGATAACCGCTATGGGCGCCTTACCGCAGGCACTGTTCTGCCGCCGCATCAGTTTCTCAGGTTCCAGGTTTTTTATCAACTCCAGGGTAGCGTTATCCCAGGTCACCGCCTGCTGGTACGGCAGGTAATGGGAAAGATCGGAGCTGGCCACAAGCAGCGCTTTCTTGCTGATAAGCGGATCCAGGGCAGCCGCAATCCGTTCGGGTGCCGCGGCACCGATCACAATGGGAATCAAATGGAAGGCGCCCAAACTATATTGCAGGAAAGGGAGTACAACCTCCACACTGTGTTCGCTGCGATCACTAAACGGACTGTATTCAAAAAGTTGCGAGGCTTGCCTGAGGCGAGCAGCGTCCGGGTGCAGCGGCAGACGTCCCAGGGGCGTATCGTAGGCCTTTACGGCACTGATGGCGGCAGCTGGCAGCCCGACCCGATGGTCCGGCCCCATGACAATCACCTTCGAAAACTCCCGACCGGTCAGGTGCCGGATGGCATGGGCGGCGGTATATCCGGAGTAGATATATCCGGCATGCGGTATGATCAGCGCCCGCAGCCGTCCCTCGACGTTCCCGTGTGAATTGGTTTTTGCGGCCGCCACGGCCAGTTCGGCGATGCTTTTATTCAGGCCGGAGCGCTGGGCCGGATAAAACAGGCCGGCGTATACCGGATCGCGGACCTGCGATGCCGCAAGGGGGGCCGCCCCGACGGTTCCCAGGATCAACAGCGTCAGAATCCCGAATTTCTTGAAGCCTTTAGCTATCATATTAGGTCTAATATACGGTAATAACAGGTAGTTGTCAAAGATGAAAAAGGATTGGTCTAATATGGATAGTGTGCTATCAATATAAATTCATGTTCCCAAGCACTTTACACCCTGAAGAATGAAAATGAGGCGGCCATGCTGATTTCGTTGAGAACCGGTTTCTGTGTTTCCAGAGCATTCGTTATTCTTTTCCTGGCGGCAAGCCTGCTCGTCTTGCCCGCCCCTGTAAACAGCGATGAAGAGAGCGCTTTCACCGCTTTTATCCAGAAATTCGCAACCGGGCGGATCGATTGGGACCGGGGGATCATTTACGGCACCGGCCGGGCTTATCTGGACCAGAACGCCCACTCCATCCCCATGGCCATGCGGGCTGCCCAGCTTATCGCCGCCAGCAATATTCTAAAACTGGCCGCTGGCGTCAACCTCGATGATCGGCGCAAACTGGGCCAACTCGGAAGCGGCAACTTCGTGATTCGCTTGAAAGCGTATCTAAGGTTCGTTGAGCATGATACGCGGCTCATTGAGGATGCGCCCCGCCCCTATTATGAGGTTACCCGTAAAACTCATCTGACCGGAATCTCCGGCCTCAATCTGCAGATATTGAAACAGATACGATCCGACCCCAGCGGTTTTACATTTCCACACCAACCGGGGGAACCGATCATTGAAGAGGAGGATGCGCCCTGGCTGGTCATAGATGCCCGGAGTTTACCCGGACAGGTTAAAGTCCAGCCGGCGCTCTTTCCAAAAATCACCGCCAGCACCGGTGAGCGCGTGTATGAACTCGGCACGATCAACCCGACGGCCCTGGAAGAGAGACCAATGGTCAGTTATGTTGAATCAGTGGCTGACATCCAGCACCTGCAGTCCCTTGGTCTCCCGGCTGCCAGCTTGACGCATCTGGCTGAACTGCTGCTGGGAGCTGCTCCGGCAGTGGCCGAAGATGGTAAACCCCGGAAAAAAAGACGCCGTTTCATAGTGAAGAAAGCCGCCGGCCTGGAAGGTCTTTCAAAAACCAACCTGGTAATTTCTCAAAATGACGCCTTGGCCCTGCAGGCCGAAGATTCGGCCAGCCGGATTCTGAAAAACTGCCGGGTCATCGTCATTGTGTCCAGCCCGGTGGGGGGCGTCGAGGGCCGGGCGCCCTTTTACCTGTCAGCTCGCTAAAACCACTTTGGAACAGGGAGCCCCTGGCCGACGATCAGCCTCCAACGCCAGGCCCTATTTTAAATGAAACGTCTTTTTCTCCTGCAGCTGCTATTGACGATCTGTTGCGTGTGCCTGGTGACGGCCGCTATCGGGGCCGCGTACCATCAGGGATTTCTGCAACGGGCCGACAATTTTCTGTATGACCTGCATTTTAAATGGCGGGGTGCCCAGTCTCCGTCCGGTCAAATCACCCTGGTGTTAATGGACCAGCAAAGCGCCGTCGCGCTCAAACGTCGGCAGGGCAGCTGGTCCCGCCGGCACCTGGCACAGGCCATTGATAACTTGCGCCGGGCCGGGGCCGCGGTCATCGGTATCGACCTGATTTTCTCATCCCCCTCCCCGGATCCGCAGGATGACATCATGCTGGCCAAGGCCATTGAATCCAGTGGTAACGTTGTCCTGGCACGGATATCGTCCTCCCACGGTAAAGAGATCACCGCCTTGAATCGCTTTCAAGACGCCATGGTCGGCGATGGTTTCATCGATGTGCCCCTGGATGTGGATAACATCCTCAGGAAAGTGCGCTTTTTCAACGCCCGACGCCTGCCAGACGGTGGCCTGGAGTTGATTCCCTCTTTTTCACTGGAGCTGGCCCGCGTTTTCTATGATATTGAATTCTTACCGGATTTTTCCGGCAAGGAGTTCTTCAAGCTAGGGTCCGTCCGCGACAGAACCCTGACCCTGCCCTACCCGGAACTGTTGATCAATTTTGGCGGTAACTATACTGCCTTTCCCGCGGTTTCTTTTGCGGATGCCGTCCACAATCGCTTCGACCCCGCGACCGTCAAGGAGAAAATGGTCCTGATCGGCAGCAGCCTGGTTTTCGAAAAGGACTTCTTCAGTACCCCCTACTCGCGGTTCACCCGGCCGCCGGAAAGCCTCCAGGCCAAATTCGGTCAGGTGGAAACAGGTATTCTTGGTGACAAGGATCTGGGAATATCCTGTCACGCCTGGGCAGCTGAAACTATTTTGAGCCGGGCGTTCATCAACAAGCGCCCGCGCCGGGAAGTGCTGGCCTGGACCATGATGGCCGGCTTGGCCGGAGCGGTGTTCTATCTTCCGGTGACCGGCATTATCGGCTCCACCCTGATCCTGCTGGCCGGCCTGTCGGCGACAGTCGGTATCAACTACCATCTTTTTCTGAACAGCCTTACCTGGATGGATATCGCCCCCTTGCTGGTGGTCTGGAGCCTCCAGTTCGTGATGGGGGCAACCCTTCAAAAGAGTGTCCAGAGGAAAAAATCCTTAATGATAACCGATTTGTTTGGCAAGTACCTGGCCCCCGATGTGGTCAAGGAACTGCTCAATAGCGAACAGTCCGATCGATTGGAAGGTCGCCATTGTGATATAACCGTCCTCTTTTCGGATCTACGCGGCTTCACTTCCCTATCCGAAAAATTGGGACCCACCCGGACCGGGTCCCTGCTAAACGCCTATTTCGATGTCATGATCCCCCTGGTATTCAAACGGCAGGGGACCCTGGACAAGCTCATCGGTGATGCTATCATGGCTTTTTTCGGGGCGCCTTTGGATATCGAAGACCATCCCAATGCCGCGGCGCACTGTGCCCTGGCCATGCTGGCTGCCATCGAGGCTCTGCGGCAACAGGACATACCGGGCGCCTCCGAGCTGGACCTCGGTATCGGCTTGAACACGGGGCGGGCCATTGTGGGGAATCTCGGGTCCCAGCAATTCCGGGACTATACCGTTATCGGGGATACTGTCAATCTGTCTTCGCGACTGGAATCATTGAATAAAGTTTATGGTACCCACATCATCGTAAGCGAGCACACGGCCGACAGGATCCGCGCAGCGTTTCAACTGCGCAAGCTGGATACTGTCCAGGTAATCGGGAAAGATACACCCGTGGCAATATATGAATTGATGACCCCCCTGGAAGAGGCCGACAACACCTTGATAGACCTGACCGCCCTTTACGAGTCCGGCCTGCGGCACTATGCCCGCCGAAACTGGTCACGCGCCTTAACGGATCTCCGCGATGCCCTGGTCCTCTGCCCCGACGATCACCCCAGCCAATTATTGGTTCGCAGAATAGAAACATTTATGAAATCCCCTCCTCCGGAAGGCTGGCAGGCTGTGACCGTGTACGATTACAAATGAACAGTTGAACTCCGACGCATGTTTTTCTATATAGAACCTCTAAGGTAACGGAGGGAGGCGAAGATGAAATCCAATCAACTCAGACTCGGTGTGTTACTGCTTCTCCTGGCAGGAGCAACCCTGCTGGCCGGCTGTGCACCGCAGCCGGGAACAGTCACTCTGGAAAATTATGAAAAATTAAAATTCGGAATGTCATTTGAGGCTGTCGTCGAAATCCTCGGCCAGCCCCAACAGGTAAAGCCCTTTATGGGCGTCCAGCAGTGCACCTGGATCAGCGGCGAGCGCCACATTCACGCCAAATTCATGTTCAATCGGGCCGTGTATTATTCCAGTAAGGGCCTGCCGCAGAAGCCGCCACACCCAACCCGTAAATCCGCCAGCGGCTGAAGGACCGGTGCATGGACAACCCGCCCGAGAAACAGGACACGAACGCCAGCACACCGAAGAGGTTTTCAAAGCCCTCTTTTCGATCTCAAATGCGGTCAATACTACTGTTGAACTGAAGAAAGTGTAGGCGAAGGTCCTGGGCGCTGCAACTTAGAACAAGGATGGCGTAAAACTGAAAAAGGGCCTGCAGAAATGATGTTTCTGCAGGCCCTTTCTTGTTGTTTGGAGGCGGCAACCAGATTCGAACTGGTGAATAACGGCTTTGCAGGCCGCTGCCTTACCACTTGGCTATGCCGCCGGTGGATCTCCGCGAAAGGGGTGCTGGCTAATTTCCGCGGCCCCAAAAAAAATGGAGCGGGAAACGGGATTTGAACCCGCGACTTCGACCTTGGCAAGGTCGCACTCTACCACTGAGTTATTCCCGCTCAGAAGTTGTTGTGTATAGAGTCTTATCCTAATAA
Source organism: Olavius algarvensis Delta 4 endosymbiont (assembly GCA_905176665.1). Taxonomy (GTDB): domain Bacteria; phylum Desulfobacterota; class Desulfobacteria; order Desulfobacterales; family CAJINA01; genus CAJINA01. The sequence continues at coordinate 42,751 of CAJINA010000008.1, forward strand.
TGTCAATAGAAAAAACTATGAGACAAACAGTTTTCGAAACCGGATAAAGTAATCCGCTCCGGACCATACCGTCATGATCAGCGCCACCCAGATATACACGCTGCCGATGGCGTGCAGGTCGACGCCGAACCAGGTGTAATGCCCCAGCAACGGGATGATTGCGGCAATCTGGAATCCGGTCTTGTATTTACCCAGGCTCGAAGCGCCGACGTCAATTTTGTTTTCGATCATGAAGTTGCGCAATCCGGTAACGGCCAACTCCCGTCCGATGATGATGCACACTACCCAGGCCGGAGCCCAGCCGTAAGAGGCGAGCATAATCAGGGCTGAGGAAACCAGAACCTTGTCGGCCAGCGGGTCCATGATCTTGCCGAAACTCGATTCCAAACCGCGCTGGCGGGCCAGAAAGCCATCAAAGAAATCCGTAATAGCCGCCGCCGCAAACAATATGGCGGCTATCAGGGTAAAGAGCCGATTGGGGAACAGCATGAGAATCACGATGACCGGCACGGCAGCTACCCGGTACATGGTCAGGGCGTTGGGGTGGGCCGCAATTTCTTTGAGTTTTTTGCCTTTAAACATTCAGCACCTGCTGTTTCAGGTGTGTTGACAGATTATGCCTGCGCTTTATTCCAGTCATCCAGGAACGCCTTGAGTCCTTTGTCGGTCAGCGGATGGGACGCAAATTTAGCCAGCACGCTGTACGGTATGGTGGCGATGTCGGCACCCATCATCGCGGATTCGAGAACATGCAGCGGATTGCGGACGCTGGCCACGATGATTTCGGTCTCGTAGGCATAGTTGGCATACATATCGACAATCTGTTCGATGAGCTGCAGACCATCCTGGGAGAGATCATCCAGCCGACCCAGAAAGGGGCTGACGTATGTGGCCCCGGCTTTGGCGGCCATCAGGGCCTGCAGCGGAGAGAATACCAGGGTCACATTGGTTTTTATTCCCTCTTTGGTCAGCTGGCAAGTGGCCTTGATGCCGTCGACCGTCATGGGGATTTTAACCACGATGTTTTTATGCAGGGCGGCCAGGTGGCGGGCCTCCTTCAGCATGCCTTCAGTATCGGTGCTGATCACCTCGGCACTGATGGGACCATCCACGATCGCGCAGATTTCCTTGATGACTTCTTCAAATTCACGGCCTTCCCTGGCAATCAGGGATGGATTGGTGGTCACACCGTCGACCATACCCATGCTGTGCGCGTCCTTGATTTCATCTATGTTGGCGGTATCCAGAAAAAATTTCATCGCGTCGCTCTCCTTAAAAGTTGTGGGGCTGATATGATAAAGTGGTTACACGGTTTTTTAAACGTCCGCCAGGTAAGCATCCCGGCATTTCGCGGAACAAAAATAAAACGTCCGGCCATTTTGGACCGCCTGGACGGCATCCCTTTTCGAGATATAGGTCTGACAATTGAGATCCTGGACCATGAGATCGTCGATTTGGTCCGCCTCCCCCCTGCCGCCCGGCACGCGTGTCGAGGAGCCGTTCCCCAAGATGCGTTTGATAGATTTCAAGGCAAAATAGCCGATCAGCAGGAATATGATAAGTTTTAGCATGGCAGCGGTTCGATATCCTGATCGGGGTCGTCGATAGCCTCCAGCAGGGCGTTTACCGGCATCTTCAGCGTTGGATGTACGGCAGTGGGATCTATATCACAGATCGGACCTAGCACAAAGCGCCTTTTATGCATGCGCGGATGCGGAATCTCCAGGGTTGCGGTCCGCAACACGAGGTCGCCGAAAAATATGATATCGAGATCCAGAATCCGGGGCCCGAACCGAACGGTCTTCCGGTCGCGCCCACTGTCCCGCTCGATTTGCTTTAACCGCTGCAGCAGATCGTCCGGGGCCAGATCTGTGGCAATGCGAATCGCCGTGTTTACGAACCAGTCCTGATCGGTATAGTCCACCGGCGCAGTCTTGTAAAAGCGGGCCCGACCGGTCACTTCGATATCCGGCATGCGGTCCAGGTCGGCGATCCCTCGCAGGCAGTTTTGCCGTTTGTCACCCAGATTCGATCCGACGGCGATGATGACGCTGTTCAAAGTGCTCTGCCCCATTTATCCAACTCTATAATACCTGGTCCTCTGGGCCAAGCCTGTCCCGTTCCACGTGGGTCAGAAATAGTCGGCTGTGCCGTAAAGGCATTATTCTCGCGCAGAGGCGCAGAGGAAACCACGCATATTATCCCGCTACGCGGGATTGAAACCCAAAGGGCCTTGAAGTGGTTTTTCGCACGATAGTGCGACCAAATCCTGGTTTTGATTTTCTCTGCGCCTTTGCGTCTCTGCGCGATGCATGGTTTTGCTTTTGTGTTTTGATGGTAAAGCCCCTTTTAGGGGCGTCCCAAAGCCTGGCCCGCGGGGCCAGGATGCTTTACTAATACTGCCAGGCATCCGGTGTGAGCGCAGCCGTGTAGATTATTCGGGCATCGCCCTCCATGAAGACCTGCCGGCAGTTGTCCCCGTCAAGTTCATAGTGGATTGTCAACCGTTTGTTGCTCCGGGTCAGCATGTCGATGGGCGCCGGCGTGCCGTTTTCCAGGGCGTAGACCAGGGCGCCGGCCACGGCCCCGGTGCCGCAGGCCAGGGTTTCATCTTCAACCCCCCGTTCGTATGTCCGAATACCGAGCCGACTGCTATCCTCGACGGCAATGAAATTGACGTTCGTGCCGGCCGGTGCAAATTCAGGATGCTGCCTGATCGCACGGCCGAGATCGACGACCGGCGCAGTCGCCAGGTCGTCCGTGCGGATGACGGCATGGGGAACGCCGGTGTTGATGAAACTCACCTCTACCGCGTGACCGCCGGCATTTAAGACAAATGGCGGGCGGTAGTCGAAAGGTGGGGTCATGCCAATTCTTACCCGGTCGCCGCTCACGCTGGCCTGGATGGGACCCGCATCGGTGCCGAACACCATCTCCGTTCCGGCGATGTCGTTCAGGTATGCATAGCGAGCGGCACAACGGGCGCCGTTGCCGCACATTTCCGCCCGGCTCCCGTCCGAGTTGTAAAACCGCCACTTAAAATCCAGATCCTCAGCTGCTTCGATCAGGATCATGCCATCAGCGCCGGCTGACATTTTACGCCGGCACACCTGCACGATGAATTGGTCCAGGCCGATGTCGCCCAGGATATTCTCGCGGTTGTCGATGAGGATAAAATCATTGCCGCTGCCGCTCATTTTGTAAAAGGGTATCGTCTGCATGTTCAATACTCGAATATGATGGTTTGGGAATCCGGTCCGGTCAGCCCGCCGGCGGACGTGGCCATCATTTTAAACCCATAATGAAACCCCGGCTCCAGGGTGAGCGTCAGCGACCCTTTTCCCGGGTCCTCCGCTGGAAGGGACCGCAGCACTGTAAACAGTAGTGGGCATCCGTCGCAGGGTTTTTCAGCCAGGGGGGACCGGGTACGGTACAGGGTAAAACTCTCCGGCGGAGAACTGTCGGCGGCCATTGTCCATTCAAGGGTAAGCTGGCCGTTCTCAAAATGGTGATTAATACTTGCGATGACGGGCGGCTTGGCATCCGGCGCAACCGGCGGAGCCTTGACGCCGCAAGCGGCGAAGACCAGCAGCAGTCCCAGGGCCACCACCAGCTGCATAAGGTGATGGGCGTATGACTTTTTGGGCCGTTGAGATGGTTGCATAGCGTGAACGCGCCTTTAAAAACTGGGCAGAGTTTGCTTGTCGGATTGCAGTTCCGCAGCGGCCGCCTCAATGGCTGCGGCCACACTTGTCCCGGCCGTGCCGCCATAGGAGGTTCGCCGGTTCACCACGTTTTCCGGCTGCAGCAACTCGAATACATCCGCTTTGATGCCGGGTGAGAATTTGTGCAACTCCTCCAAGGTGAGGTCGTGCAATTCCCGGCCGTTTTCGATCGCGTAGGCCACGGCCTGGCCGACGTGGCTGTGCGCCTCCCGGAACGGGACGCCCAGGCTGACCAGGTAATCCGCCAGATCGGTGGCATTTAAGAAACCGGTGTTGGCTGCCGAGCGCATGCGGTCTTTCTGCACGGTAATTTCAGGCAGCATCCGGGTGACGATATCCACGCAGGCTGCCAGGGTGTCCACCGCATCGAACAAGGGTTCCTTATCCTCCTGCAGGTCGCGGTTGTAGGTCATGGGCAAAGACTTCACCGTGGTCAGCATGGAGACCAGGCCGCCGATCACCCGGCCGGTCTTACCCCGCACCAGCTCCGGAATATCCGGATTTTTCTTCTGGGGCATGATGCTGCTGCCGGTTGAAAAGGCGTCGGACAGCTCAATAAAGCCAAACTCCGATGTGGACCAGAGGATCAGTTCCTCGGACAACCGGCTGAAATGGAGCATGCAGATACCGGCATCCGCCAGAAACTCCAGGATAAAATCCCGATCGGCCACCGTATCCATACTGTTGCTGCTGACCAGCGGGAAATTGAGCAACTCCGCCACGTAATGCCTGTCGATTGGGTAGGTGGTCCCGGCCAGGGCAGCTGTCCCCAGGGGCATCACGTTGATCCGGGTCAGGCAATCCGCCAGGCGCCGGGCATCCCGGGTGAACATTTCATAATAAGCCATCAGATGATGGCTGAAAAGCACCGGTTGAGCCCTTTGCATGTGGGTGTAGCCGGGCATGATCGTATCTACATGTTCCCGGGCAAGCAGGATGAACTGTTCACGCAACCGGGCCAGACTCCGGATAAGGTCGGCGGTTTCCTTGCGCAGGTACATGCGTACGTCCAGGGCCACCTGGTCGTTCCGACTCCGGGCAGTATGCAGCTTCTGGGCGACCTTGCCCACTTCCTGGAACAGGCGGGCTTCGATATGCATGTGAATATCTTCAAGGCTGTCATCGTAAGCCAGCGCCCCGCTTTCAATTTCACCCTTGATAAGCTCCAGTCCGCGCACCAATTCGGCCGCCTCGTCCGCGGTGATCACGCCGCATTTGGCAAGCATTTGGCTATGCGCGACACTGCCGGCGATATCGTACGCGTACAACCGCTTATCTATCTGGATGGATGAAGTGAATTTTTCAACACGACTGCTGGTCTTTTCAGAAAACCGACCATCCCACAATTTTTCTGACATGGTGCTATCCTTTGTCGATCCCAAATTGAATTTCGGGTCAAGTTTGACTCGTTCCCGGGTATCGCCAAAATTAAAATCGGGATCGAAATCGCTATCGAAATCGGTATCGAAAGAACGTTCTACAGATTCTTTTCGATTCCGATCCCGAACCCGATTTCGATTTCGATTGAATCATTATCTGTTCCGACCCTTATTTATTCAAAAGACTGTTCAAGCGCAGCCGCAGGGCGTTCAGTCGGATGAACCCTTCGGCGTCTTTCTGGCTGTATACTTCGTCTTCTTCAAAGGTCGCGTGGGCTTCACTGTAAAGCGATTTGTCGGATCTGCGGCCCTGCACGACACAATTGCCTTTAAAGAGGGAAAGGCGCACATCACCGCATACATTCCGTTGGCTGGCATCGATCATGGCCTGGACCATTTCCCGCTCCGGTGAGAACCAGAAGCCGTTGTAGATCATGGAAGCGTATTCCGGTACCAGGGAATCACGCAAGTGCATCACCTCGCGGTCCAGGGTGAGGGATTCCATGGCCAGGTGGGCCTGCCGCAGGAGCGTACCGCCCGGCGTTTCATAGACCCCCCGGGATTTCATACCGACGTAGCGGTTTTCCACGATATCAATGCGCCCTATTCCGTGGCGGCCACCCAACCGATTCAGCTCGGTCAACATGTCGGCCGGCCCCAGTTTACTACCGTTCAGGGCCACCGGATTTCCCTCGACAAAAGAGATTTCGATCTCTTCCGGGGTGTTCGCGGCGGCCCGCAAGGAGGCCGTCATGGTATACATGTCTTCCGGCGGGGCGTGCCAGGGATCTTCCAGGACGCCGCCCTCAAAACTGATGTGCAGCAGATTGCGGTCGGTGCTGTATGGCTTGGCGTGCGACGTCGGAACGGCAATACCATGTTTCTCGGCGAAGTCCATGAGAATGCTACGGGAATTGAGATCCCATTCGCGCCAGGGCGCTACAATCTTGATGGACGGGTCGATGGCCAGGTATCCTAGTTCAAAGCGGACCTGGTCGTTGCCCTTGCCGGTTGCCCCGTGGCTGACGGCATCGGCGCCTTCGATAGCCGCGATTTCCATCTGCCGCTTGGCGATCAGCGGCCGGGCCAGGGACGTCCCCAGCAAGTATTGTCCCTCATAGATGACATTGGCACGAAATGCCGGATAGACAAAATCGCGCACGAATTCTTCCCTGAGGTCATCGATATATACTTTGGAGGCGCCCGTCTTCAGTGCGTTGGGTTCAATCTGGTCGAGCTCTTCGCCCTGGCCAATATCCGCCGAAAAGGTGATGACGTCGCATTGGTATGTTTCGATCAACCACTTGAGAATTACCGAGGTGTCCAAACCGCCGGAGTAAGCCAAAACTACTTTTTCAATTTTCTTTCCCACTGCTCAACTCTCCTAACCAGTGTCCCTCGGTAAATGGCATCTTGGCTGCCGTTTATGATGGTCACTATACTGTATGAATTTAAACCCGTACTTAGCGGCTATCTCCAAAATGTCTTTTGGCCCAATCCTATTTTTGAGATAGCCTCTATTATAGTGTCTGCAAGATTTGGTCAAGGCACTCGATGAGTGCGTCAATTTCCGCCGGGGTAACGATCAACGGTGGTGCAAACCGCAGGATGTTTTCCTGGATACAGTTGATCAGAAACCCGCGCTCCAGGCAGGCGGTGACGATCTTGCTGCCGGGCCGGTCCAGTTTCACACCGCACAGCAGTCCGATGCCGCGGACGTCCTCGATGCAGGTATGGCGCTCCTGGAGCCAGGCAAGTCGTTTTTTGAAGTAATCGCCGTTGGCGGCACATTGGGCGATGATGCCCTCTTCGGTCAGTATGCGGACCGTCTCCAGGGCCGCCGCCGAAATTACCGGTGTGCCGCCGAAGGTGGAGGCATGGGCGCCTGGACTGAACGCCGGGGCGACCCTCTCGGAAGCCAGCATGGCACCCATGGGAAATCCGTTGGCCAGGGCCTTTGCCAGGGTCATGACGTCGGGCGCTACCTTGAAGTGTTCATGGGCAAACAATTTGCCGGTCCGTCCCATGCCCGTCTGGACTTCGTCAAAAATCAGCAGCAGGTCATGCCGGTCACAGAAATCACGCACTGCGTCCAGATATCCTTCCGCCGGGCAGACCACCCCGCCCTCCCCTTGCACCGGTTCCAGCATGACGCCGCATGTTTCCGGGGTCAGCGCGTTTTCCAGGGCCGCCATGTCATTGAAGGGCACAAAATCGAACCCGCTGAGGACCGGGTCGAAACCCTGCTTGATCTTATCCTGGCCCGTGGCGGACAAGGCTGCCATGGTACGGCCGTGAAAGGACTGCCGCATGGAGATAATACGAAATTTCTCAGGCTGTTTACGGTCGCTGAAATATTTCCGGGTGATCTTGATGGCTGCTTCGTTGGCCTCGGCCCCGCTGTTGCAAAAGAAGGCCCGCGCGGCAAAACAGCGTTCCACCAGAGCCCGGGCCAGCTCCGCCTGTGGACGGGTATAGTAAAGATTGGATACATGGCACAGGGTGCCGGCCTGGTCGCTGACCGCCTGGGCAACCCGCGGATGGGCGTGGCCGAGATTACAGACCGCGATACCGGCGATAAAGTCGGTATACTGCCGGCCTTCCTCGTCCCAAACATTGCAGCCGCTGCCTTTGGCGAGCACAATCGGGAACCGGGCATAGGTCCCGGCGATATAGGTATCTGCCAGTTTTTTCGTCTCGATAGTCATTTCACGATTTCCGTTCCGATACCTTTATCCGTAAAAAGTTCCAGAAGCAGCGCATGCCGGTGGGTGCCGTTGATGATCGGCACTTTTTCCACGCCGGCTTCCAACGCTTTCAGTCCGTATTCAATTTTGGGGATCATCCCCCCGGTGATTTCCTGTGCCTCGATCATGCGGCGGATGTCAGCGGTATTTACGGATGAAATGAGTCTACCGTTACCATCGAGCACACCGTCCACATCCGTCATGAGAATCAGTCGACCGGCGGAAAGGGCCATCGCAATCCGGCTGGCGACCAGGTCGGCATTGATATTGAAAGTTTCGCCGCTTGGGCCGGTACCTACCGGGGCAATCACCGGGATAAATCCCTGTCGGATCAGGGTGTCGATGATTTCAGGATTCACATCCGTAACGTCGCCCACCAGTCCCGGATCGATGATTTCGGGAGGATCCGTCTCATTCTCCTGGTGTATAATCTGCAGTTTCTTGGCCTGAATCAGGCCGCCATCCTTGCCGGACAGACCGGCGGCTTTACCTCCCTGGGCATTGATCTGGGCGACGATGGCCTTGTTTACCTTACCGCCGAGCACCATTTCCACCACATCCATGGTCTGGGCATCCGTCATGCGCATGCCGCGTACAAAGCGCGATTCGATCCCCATCTGATCCAGAACGGAATTGATTTGCGGACCGCCACCATGGACGATCACCGGATTCAGGCCAATGAACTTCATCAGGACAATGTCACGGGCAAAATCGGCTTTTAACTGTTCGTCCACCATGGCGTGCCCGCCGTATTTAATCACCATGATCATCCCGGAGAAGCGCCGGATGTAGGGCAGGGCTTCGATCAGAATCTCAGCGACGTTGGGTACGGGGGTATTAGCGGTCATATCTCATCCCAATTGATCAGTTGTAGATTTCATCGAAATCGGTATCGCTATCAGGATCGAAATCGGATTTGCTTTTCTTGGTAGAACCTTCTTTTCGATACCGATCCCGAACTCGATTTCGATAAGGCTTGAACCTTTAAACCACCAGCGTTGCAATTTACAAGATATAGCGACTCAGGTCTTCATTCTCCATGATATCCTTCAGTTTCCGGTTGACATACGCCACATCGATTTCCATCTGCTCGGTTTCCATGTCCGGGGCATCGAACAGGATGTCCTCAAGCAGTTTTTCCATGAGGGTATGCAGTCGGCGGGCCCCTATATTCTCCGTGCTGTTGTTGACTTCTTCGGCAATACGGGAAATTTCACGGATGGTGCCGTCGGTAAAAACGACCTCCAAACCCTCGGTGCGCAGCAGGGCCAGGTACTGGAGGAGAAGTGCATTTTTAGGTTCCGTCAGGATTCGGTAGAATTCCGCTTTCCCCAGGGAACTCAACTCGACCCGGATAGGGAAGCGCCCCTGCAGCTCCGGAATCAGGTCTGCCGGTTTGATCGTATGGAACGCACCGGCGGCGATGAAAAGGATGTGGTCCGTGCGCACCGGTCCGTATTTGGTGGTGACCGTACTGCCTTCCACCAGTGGCAAGAGGTCTCTTTGCACCCCTTCCCGGCTGACATCCGGTCCGGTGCCGCCGTGCTTGCCGGCAATCTTGTCGATTTCATCCAGGAAGATGATGCCGTCCTGTTCAACCTTTTCAACGGCCAGTTTTACCACCCGGTCCATATCCACCAGGCCCTGGGCCTCTTCCTGGGCCAGCAGGTCCATGGCTTCCGGGACCTTTATTTTGCGCCGCTTGGTCGACTTTGGCATCAAACCGCCAAGCATGTCCTTGAAATTAATACCCATTTCTTCCATGCCCATGTTGGAAAACACCTCAACCATGGGTACGGATTTATCCGACACCTCCAGATCCACCGTCCGCTGATCCATTTTGCCGGAACGGAGCAGCTTGCGCAGTTTCTCGCGGGTTGCGGACCCGTCCGGGGTGCTTTCCGGTGCCGGATCAAACGGCCGGTCTACGGCCGGAGTGCTGGTCAAAGCCGTTGTCGGCTCGCTGGGAGGCAACAGGAGGTCCAGCATTCTTTCTTCGGCGTTCTCGCGGGCCTTCACCTGGACGGATTCCTGTTCCCGCACTTTCAGGTTGTTCACCGTGAGTTCGATCAGATCCCTGACCATCGACTCTACGTCGCGGCCCACATAACCCACTTCGGTAAACTTGGAGGCCTCCACCTTTATCAGCGGAGAGTCGGTCAGATTTGCCAGCCGCCGGGCAATTTCAGTTTTGCCGACCCCGGTGGGGCCGATGAGAATGATATTTTTAGGTGCGATCTCATCCCGCAGGTCTTCCGGCACCTGTTGACGCCGCCAGCGATTGCGCAGGGCAATGGCAACCGAGCGCTTGGCATTGTGCTGGCCAACAATGTATTTGTCTAATTCCTCAACAATTTCGGATGGCTTCAGGTTACTCATAACAACTATTCATTTTTCCGTATTTAAAAACAGGTCCTCAGGTACAGTTGCGATATTTGGCTGTTCCATAAAAAACAAGATTCTCTGCGCCTCCGCGCGACGCTTGGTTTTTCCATGGTAATATGGCAAAGCAGCCCTTTTTTAGGGCATTCCAAATTCTGGCCCTCTGAGGCTGTTACGCAATTAATAAAAAGGATCAAATGGCCGCCGTCATGCCGGACCCGATCCGGCATCCAGCAATCTATTTGCCTGAAAAACAATTGGATTCCGGATCAAGTCCGGAATGACAAAAAGGCCGAATGCCCGGTTTTTAGAACTGCGACACAGCCTCTCAGCGCCAGGGTATTTACAAACCGTTCTGGTTCCAAGGGTTTCGGTTCCAGGCATCGCCCGAGGCTGAGCCTGGTGGGCAAGGTTCAGAGGTTAAAAAGTTTCTAACCCAGAACCGGGAACCTTGAACGGGGAACCTATAAAGCTTCTACATTTCCTCCACCGTGATGCTGTCATTGGTGTACACACAGGTGGCGCTGGCTATTGCCATGGCGGCATCCACAATCTCCCGAGCCGCCAAGTCCGTGTGGCGCGACAGGGCCAGGGCCGCCGATTGGGCGGCCACGCCGCCGGATCCAATGGCGATGATGTCCTGGTCCGGCTCGATGACATCACCATTGCCCGATATGAGAAAGATGCTGGTGTCGTCCGCAGCAATCATGATGGCCTCCAGGCGCCGCAGATACTTGTCGGTGCGCCATTCCCGGGCCAGTTCGACCGCACTGCGCATGAGTTTTCCGTTGTAGCGTTCCAGTTTCTTTTCCAGTTTTTCGGACAGGGTCAGGGCGTCTGCGGTTGCTCCGGCAAACCCGGTGATAATACTGTCATTGTAAATACGGCGCACTTTACGGGCGTGGTGCTTGATGACCGTGTTGTTCAAGGTTACCTGACCATCACCCGCGACTGCCAGTTGACCGTTCAACCGGACGGCCAATATTGTCGTTCCGTGAAACTGCATGCGCATTCCTTCATATCAGGGAATTCGTCTTGACACGCTGAAACCATCCGCACTCATACTCCTATTTCAACAAACATGAAACCTTAAAACGACGCGGTTGATCACTTTTCCAGCCTTCCCCGTTATTTTCGCGGATGGGCCTTATCGTAGGTTTCGAGGAGCCGATCGATACTCACGTGGGTGTATTTCTGGGTGGTTGCCAGGCTCTGGTGGCCCAGCAGCTCCTGGATAGCCCGTAGATCCGCCCCCGCATCCAGCATATGGGTGGCAAAAGTGTGCCGCAGCCCATGGGGTGAAATGGGCGTGGCCAGGCCGCATTCCCGGGCGATTTTCTCCAGGATGCGGGCCACCGAACGCGTGGTCAGTCTCCCGCCGTTTTTATTTAAAAACAGCGCCCCGCCCGCTTCGGCTGCCTGGCGTTGCTCTTGTTTCAATTTCCGTCGGTAATCATCTATGGCCCCTAAAGCTTTGCGGCCGATGGGAACCAGGCGTTCGCGATCGCCTTTGCCGGTAACCCGGATAATGGCGGTGGATCGGTCGATATCCGCTACATCAAGGTTGGTCAGTTCGGACACCCGGATGCCGCAGGAGTAAAGGGTTTCGAACATGGCCCGGTTGCGGGCCTTGAGCAAGGTATTCGCTTCGATTGAATCCAGCAGTCGGAACATATCATCGATCGGCAGGTAGGTGGGAATCTTTTTCTCCTGTTTTGGCGTGGTCACCGATGCAGCCGGGTTTTGATCGACAACACCCTGTTTGATCAGGAACTTGAAAAACGTGCGCAGGGCAGACAGTTTTCGGGCGATCGTCACTTTTTTGTTGCGTTTGTGTAGAGTGCCGAGCCAATACCGTACCTGAATTCCGGTGACTGTATTCGGGGCCGGCAGGCCGGTCGCTGATTCGTCCTGCGCCCCGGCCGGCCAGTTGTCTTGCAGAATCGTAAAAAACTCTAAAATATCGTGGTGATAGGAGCGGCAGGTTCTATCGGAATACCCCTTTTCCGCCGTCAGCGCGTCAACAAACAGATCAATCAGGTTTTCAGTTGTCTGCTGCTGCATGCCATTGCTCCGCGCCGGATATCATCCCTTTCAGGCGGCCTGCCTGGTCTTCTTTTTCAGTCTTGAAATTTTGCGTCTGTATATGGCTGCCATTTTTTTGTCGTCGGCGCTGACAGCCTGGGCCTGCTTTTTTCGCAGTGCTTTGATGGCCTTTTTCAATGATTTGACGGACCGATCCGTTTTCTTGGGCTTTGCCTTGGATTTGGTCTTGGGTTCGTCTTTGGGGGTATCCGTGATGCCGCGGGCTTTCTTGATAGCTTCCAACAAATCAGCCTTGATCATCCCATGGGCCCCGGTAATATCGGGTATCTCCTTGGCAACTTCACGCAACTCTTTGACGGTCATTTTATCCAGAGGTTTGTCTGTGCTGTCTGTACTCATACGCCTGTTCCTCCTTCAAGTTTTTCGTAAAGAAAAGACGGGGCCGCCGGCCACCGCCAAGCCATTGCGAAGTGTTGGTTCACTGCATCCTGATTTTCCATATGGGAAGTACTAAAATAGACTGTTTTCAAGGGGTTGTCAATAGTTGATCGGGCTGCGGCAGATCAATATTCGATGCCCATGCGGCCCATGAGCAGTTTCATGTCTTCCCAGACATCCCGCTTGCGCTCGGGGTTTCTCAAAAGAAAGGCCGGGTGATAGGTCGGCAGCAGGGGTATGCCCAGGTAATCGTGCAATCGTCCCCGCAGGCGCGATATCGGGGTGTCCGTGTCCAGCAGGGTACGGGCCGCAAAACTGCCCAGGGCACAGATGTACTCCGGTTGGATGGATTTTAACTGGCGTTTCAGAAAAGGTACGCACGCGCCTATCTCGTCGGGCTGGGGGTTACGGTTGCCAGGGGGACGGCATTTGATGATGTTGCAGATGTAGACGTCCTCGCGTGTCATTTTCATGGCCTGGATGATCTTGGTCAACAACTGGCCGGCCGCGCCTACAAAGGCCAGGCCCTGGCGGTCTTCCTCGGCACCGGGCCCTTCCCCTACGAACACGAGGCGGGCCTGCTCCGCGCCCTGACCGAAGACGATGGTTGTACGGCTGTTGCAGAGTTTACAGCGGCGGCAATCACCCAGGTCAGCCCGGATATCCGGCAGGGTCTCCCGGTCGGGGTCGGCCTGAGGGGGTGCCGGACGGCCCCAGCGGTTTATGGTTTCCAGGGATGCCGGTGCGCTGTCAAATCCGCTGCAACCGGCCTGCGCCATCTGTTTCAGCGAACGTATGGTTTCATCCACGAGATCAGCAGGGTGCGAACGGCGGGGCGGGTTGTCATCTGGGGTGGATGGATTCATGGGTTAACGGGCAGGTAGCTGCCGGATATGGTCAAGGATGACGTGGGCCAGTTGCGCCTTCTCCATGAGGGGCAAGGTCGCGTGGGTGCCGTCTTTGAAAAACAAGGTCACCTGATTGGTATCGGCCTGGAACCCGGCCTCTGCTTGCGTGACCAGGTTTCCGACGATCATGTCCAGGTTCTTTTCTTTCAGTTTTCCCGTGGCATAAATTTCCAGGTGTTCCGTCTCGGCGGCGAAACCGATCAGCAACTGTTGTTTTTTGGCGTGGCCGGCCTCTTTCAGGATGTCCGGGTTGCGGGCCAGGCAGATCGTATCAGCCGCTTTGTCCTTTTTTACCTTCTGGTCACAACACGTATCCGGCCTGAAATCGGACACCGCCGCACTCTTGATCAGGATATCAAGGTCGGCAAAACGTTCCATCACCGCGGTATACATCTCCTGGGCGGTCTTGACCCGGACCAGTTCGACCCCGGGCGGATCTGCCAGTACGGTGGGTCCGGATACCAGGGTGACGTCCGCGCCGCGGTCAGCGGCGGCCGTGGCCAATGCAAATCCCATCTTGCCGCTGCTCGGGTTGCCGATGTAGCGGACCGGATCGAGTGGTTCGTGGGTCGGGCCGGCCGTCACCAGCACCTTCTGAGAGGCCAGGTCCTTCGGGGTGAGACCGGCAGTGACCAATGCCAGAATTTCATGCGGTTCCGGAAGGCGGCCAGGGCCCACGGTGCCGCAAGCCAGTGAACCGGAACCAGGTTCCAGGATGGCATACCCGTCCTGCTCCAGTCGGTCAAGGTTTCTCTGGACCGCCCGGTTCTCATACATGTGGGTGTTCATGGAGGGACAGATGAACCTGGGGGCTGTCACCGCCAGCAGGAAGGTGCTCAGGGCGTCATCGGCGATACCGTTGGCCAGCTTACCGACCATGTTGGCCGTGGCCGGTGCGATGACGACCGCATCGGCCGTTTCCGCCCATTCGATATGCTTGATAGCTGCCCCGTCATCGGCCGTTTCTGCATCGAAAAGATCGCTGCAGACGCTGGTGCCTGACAGGGCTGCCAAGGTGGCCTCGCCGATAAATTTTAGTGCGCTTTTACTCGTCATTACACGCACTTTAGCGCCTTTCTTAATGAAAAGCCTCAACAGCTCCGCACTCTTGTACGCCGCGATGCCGCCGCATACCCCGAGTACGATATTTTTATCGGCGAGTATGTCTTTCATCTAATCTATTTAGTATCTGCCGTTCATAGCCTCGGAACGAACGTTTACCGTTTGAGTCTGCTCACAAATGGTAGCTTTTGGTTCTGGGCAGAAAACGCCGTTTGTGGGCTGATCCAGTTTATTTCATAAGACCCGTATCCGACTCAGTCATGGTCGGTGCAACCCAGATTTCAACACTGGTTGTGAAATCGCCGTCGGTAATGTTGATGACACACCAGCGGTTTTCCTTCTGGAACATCAAAATGGTGCGGGGCGATTTAAATGAGCTCACCTTTTTCCAGGCATCCTTGGCCATGTTGTTTTCAAAAAAAGCGATCAGGGAGCTGCCTTCAACCCGGCCTTTCAAAGAGAGTACACCGGCAGAAAGACCCGGCGTTTGAAACACAAAAGAGGTTTTTTTGTTGATCTTCAGCTCACTCGGAACCAGCACGTCCCCAAAATCGTAGTAAAGCGGTACCGGACCTTCATCTTTTTTAGTAGCAGCGGATGAAGACGGCTCACTCTTTTTGGTCTGCATTCCGGTGCAGCCGGAAACGACCAGTAAAAAAGCGAGCCCCATGGCCGCAAGCATCATCAGAGTAAGGTTTCTACGGGTCTGTTTCATCGGTATACCTCCTGGATCGGTTTATGCCCTGATTGTTTAGAGTTGACTTTAACAGCGGTCATCTGCCTTGCCGGTTACAGATTATTACACCCTATTCCGGCAGGTTGTCAATCGTTATAAGCATCTGCACGGATTATGATTTTTCCGGAACCGCCGCTTTGTGAAGCGTCGCCGTTCCGTCAATTTGAAATGCCGGAGCCGCTGCTTTTACCAGCAGGCAGTCTCCTTTCTGAACGGTCATTTTGGCTGAGTCATCGGCACGGCTAACCGTAGCCCGACCGGCCGTGCAAAGTAACAGCTGGACGGCGTCGCGCTGACCATTGACATGTGGTTGCGCCGGTGTGGTGGAGATGACGGAAAGTTCAAATTCATCCGCTTTCGTCTGAAAAACGTGCTCGGTAGCGCTTACGGCTTCCGGGGCGAGGACATCAAGCGTGGTCGTTTCGAAATTCAATACCCGCATCAGTTCCGGAACATCCACGTGCTTGGGGGTCAGGCCGCCGCGCAGAACATTGTCCGAATTGGCCATCAGTTCGATGCCCACACCTTCCAGGTAGGCATGCAGCTGCCCGGCCGGCAGGTACATGGCCTGACCAGGGGCCAGGCACACCAGGTTCAATATGGCGGGAGATAATACACCGATATCATAAGGATATACATTTTGCAGGGCCCTGACCCAACGGCCGACTTCTTCCGGGTTCGGTTGGGCCTCCAGGGTATTCAGGGCTTCATCGATGACCCGCCGGCAGGTGTTTGCATCCAGCGACAGCAACGCGTTGAAAAGCGCACGCAGGTCAGGCGCCGCATTCATCGGGAGTGTCTGCGCAACCAATTCGTGGAGTGTCCGGGGGCACAGCGCATTCAACTGCCGGGCCATGTCCCCGCTATCCCGGAAACCGTTCATGGCCCAAAAATCGGTCAGGGCACAGATGCACTCCGGCTTGTGGTTGGCATCCCGATAATTGCGTTCCGGCGCCTTGATATCGATACCGGCATCGTTTTCCCGGGCAAAGCCTTCCCGGGCCTGCTGGAGATTGGGATGCGCCTGTATGGACAGCGGCTTGGACGCGGCCAGCACCTTGAAAAGAAACGGCAGCCGACCCTCGAAACGTTTTGCTGTTTCAAGGCCCAGCACGCCCGGCGGATCGGCCGCGATAAACCGGTCCAGAGTGATGGCTCCGTCCGGCAGAAGAACCTCGGAAGGGGCCTTGGGATGGGCCCCCATCCAGAGTTCCGCCTGGGTTGTGTCGGAAGGCGATGGGTCGCCGATGAGGTCGGCGATAGCCGTTTTTGATCCCCAGGCGTATTCTTGAACTGGATTTTTAAGCGTGTAGATTCCGTCCATGTAATGTTTCCTTTGAACTGGCCGAATGAGGGAATGAATTTTATTTTTAAATAATTCCGGCTTATTAATCAACCGGCTTTTTTTTTCCGTGCGAAAGTCTTTACTAAATCTATAGCGGCTGTTATACAGTCCCTAACAAATATTTAACATAGCTCTAACATACCGTATAACCATTTGTTATTTTTGTAAATTTTGCAATATAACACGGGGCCTATCTCAACAAACACCATAAAGCCAAACCACCATACCAGATTGCCAATTCCGCAGGAGTCATGATTTGAGCATTTCAGGCGTACTTATACAGACACTGGGGGGCCTGGGGTTGTTTATCCTCGGCATGAAAATGATGACCGACGGCCTGCAGATGACGGCCGGCGACCGGATTCGCAGAATCCTCGGTGCCGTTTCTGCCAATCGCTTTGTGGGCTGCGGCACCGGGGCCATGGCAACCGCCATCGTCCAATCCTCATCAGCCACAACGGTCATGCTGATCAGTTTCGTGGGGGCCGGCATGATGACCCTCCAGCAGGCTGTTGGCGTTATCCTGGGCGCCAACGTAGGGACGACCGTAACTGCCCAGATGATTGCGTTTAAACTCACCAAGGCAGCTTTGCCGGCCATTGCCATCGGCGTCTCCTTGAAATTTTTTTCTAAAAGACCCAGCCGCCGCTATCTGGGTGATGTCATTCTTGGATTCGGACTGCTTTTCTACGGCATGACCGTCATGAAACTCGGGCTCAGTCCCATCAAGGGCGATCCGGCCTTTATTGACTTTTTCACCCGCTTCGATCCTTCTACGATCGGGGGCCTTTTGCTGTGTGTGGCGACCGGTGCCATTCTGACCATCATGGTGCAATCCTCATCCGCAACCGTCGGCCTTACCATGACCCTCGCCATGCAGGGCCTGCTCTCTTTTCCGGCTGCCATGGCCCTGGTGCTGGGCGAAAACATCGGTACGACCATTACGGCCGAACTGGCCACCATCGGGGCCACCAACATCAACGCCCATCGGGCAGCCAGGGCGCATACCATGTTCAATGTGCTCGGGGTCTGTCTGATGCTCATCATCTTTCCCCACTTCGTCAAAATGATCGAATTCATCACCATGGCCATGGGATCCGGTCCTGTGGACCTGGTAGAAAATGGGGAAGTGGTCAATATCTCGCGTTTTATAGCCAACGGGCATACGACCTTCAATGTTGTTAATGCCCTGTTTTTCCTATGCGTTCTGCCCTGGCTGATCAAGGTGGCCATCTGGCTGTCACCCAAGGAAGAAGAGGAAGATCTCGATTTATTTCGAATGCCCTCATTTGACGACCGGTTCATCGACAACCCCATTGCCGCAATTACTCAGGTAAAAAGCGAAATTGTCCGCATGGCGGATATCGCCTTGATTACCCTGAAAAACACCCTGGCGTCCATGCAGGCCCGAGATGCAAAAAAATTAAGCAAATGGAGGCGTTACGAGGACCATCTCGATGCCATGCAAAAGGAGATCGTGAGGCACCTGACACGTATTTACCAGAGCGACGTCAGCGAAGCCGAAGCCAAGGAGCTCTCCAGCATGATCCGCATGACCAACAATATCGAGCGGGTCGGGGATGCCGTTGAAAACTTGGCGGAAATGACGGAAGACATCATAGACAAAGATATCCAATTTTCCAAGGATGCCCTCAAGGACATCCAGGTCATCTCCAACCAGGCCGTGGCGTTTCTCATGCTGGTGCAGGACGGCATGCAGAACCTCCAACCCAATTTCATGTCTGATGCCCAGACCATCGAGGACAACATCGATTTCATGCGGGATGAAATGCGCACGCATCACATCTACCGCCTCAGAGAAGGTGTCTGCAGCAATGAGCCCGGCTTGATATTCAGTGATATTCTGTCTAATTTCGAGAAGATAGGCGATTACTGCTATAATATTGCCCAGGGTGTGGCCGGAATAAAATAGGGCCCTTCAAACAGGCATCTTTTGGCCCTGGACGGCGTTCTCACGGTTTTATTATCCTCAACATAGGAAAACCTATGCCTCCGGTATTAAAGTCGCTCGGGCCTTGACCAGGAACAAAATCTACCTGTTTGAAGCCCCTATGCTTTAATGGAAACCAATCCCAATTAAAATTAAGCCAGCAATCTTTTACCCCTAAACATACCCACCTGAGTATTTTTCATTTAAATACTGATTAAAAGCGTTCTTCGATTTACGATTGCATTTGCCGGGATTCCCAGCTAATCTTTTTTGGTATGAAAATCGCCTACATGCACTTTCATTTGAAGACCGGCGGGGTCACTACGGTGATCCGCCAGCAGGTGGAAGCCCTGCAGGGAACCTGCGAAACGCTGGTTCTGGCCGGGGGGTTGCCGGAAGGCGATTTCCCCTGCCCGGTCATCGTCGTCCCCGGTATCGGGTATGACACGGACAGCGACCAACCGTCGACGCCGGTCGCGACGGCCCAGGCCGTTTTCCAGGCCATAAAAGGCCACTGGCCGGGGGGCTGCGATGTGCTGCATGTCCATAATCCCACCCTGGCAAAGAACAAAAACTATCTAAAAATACTTAAGATATTAAAAGAAAAGGGCATACGGCTCTTTCTGCAGATTCACGATTTCGCCGAGGATGGACGACCCGGGGTCTATTTCCATGAAAATTACCCGGCCGACTGTCACTATGGCGTCATCAACTCGCGCGACTACGCTATCCTGATAAAAGCCGGTCTTACCGCAACGGGTCTGCATCTGGTCAGCAACATGGTAACCCCCCTGCCCGTTTCCCCCGGTCCGCAAAAATCAGGTAGCCATATCCTCTATCCCATCCGGGCCATTCGGCGTAAAAACATCGGTGAAGCAATCCTGCTCTCCATTTTTTTCCCGGGCAACAAGCCGCTGCTCCTAACCCAGCCGCCCAACAGCCCGGCTGACTTTCCGGCCTACGAGAGTTGGAAACAGTTCGTCACGCGCCAGGGCCTCAATATCGAATTTGAAGCAGGACAACGCGAATCTTTCGTGACCCTGGTGCAAGACGCAGAATTACTGCTGACGACCTCCATCTCCGAAGGGTTTGGCTTTTCTTTTATGGAACCCTGGACCGCCGGCAAACGACTCTGGGGGCGCGATTTGCCCGGCATCACAGACGATTTTAAAACATCGGGAATAAAACTGAACCATCTGTATACCCGGCTGCGAGTCCCCGTAAAATGGACGCAGGCTGGCGACTTTCGCAAAAGCTGGATAGTGGCTGTCCGCAGCAGCACACAGGCTTTTCAGCTCGAAATAAGGGAACGGGATATCCTGGCTGGATTCGAACGGATGACCGCCGACGGGACCTTGGATTTTGGCCTTTTGAATGAAAGACACCAGCAGGCGGTTGTGGCAACAGCTATCGAATCGACCGCCAACAAGGCGATGCTTGTCGACCTTAATCCTTTTCTGGCAGATTGCGGTCGTTCGGCCTTTACAGACGAACAGACTGAAAATAACCGCGAACGGGTCCTGGAGCACTATTCCCAGACTGCTTACAGACGTCTGCTGGAGAAACGCTACACCCAGATCAGCACCACGGATCCAGTCCAGGCCATTCACAAGGACCTGCTGCTGGAAAAATTCTTTAACTTAAACAATTTCAGTTTATTGAAGTGGGGATTGCATGATTCCTGACCACCTGACGGCCTGGTTCCAGCCACTGGAACCGATTGCCACAAAGTTGTCACCACGACTACCGTCGCGGTTGCAAATAGACGCGATCTTGTTTGACGTGTACGGCACCCTTTTTATCAGCGGTTCCGGTGATATCAGCCTGACAAGGTCTATCGGCAGCCCCGCAGAAAATCTATCCGCTTTGCTGGAGAAATACGGCATCGCCATTGGCGGGGACGCGCTGCGCGAGCAGTTGTTTGCAGCCATTGAAAAAGCCCATGGGCACAGCCGGGATAAAGGCATCGCCTACCCGGAAGTGCAGATCGACAGCATCTGGCAGGTCATTACCGGTATTCAGGACTATCAGACCATAAGGGATTTTGCGATCGAGTATGAATTGCTGGTGAATCCGGTCGGCCCCATGCCCCACCTGGCGGAGTTGCTGGCCGCCTGCCGCAGGGCACATCTTGCCATGGGCATCATCTCCAATGCCCAGTTTTTTACCCCGCTCCTGTTCGATTGGTTCTTAGATAATTCTCCGGAAAATTTAGGATTCTCTGAGGATTTGTTATTCTACTCGTGGCGTTGGGGCTGTGCCAAGCCATCGGAAATTCTGTTTCAAGCGGCGGCCCGCCGCCTCGCCGACCGGGGCATCGACCGGCAACGGGTGCTTTTCATCGGCAATGACATGCGCAACGACATGCTGCCGGCCCGGGACACCGGATTTCGAACCGCGCTTTTTGCCGGCGATCAGCGCTCGCTGCGTTTGCGCCGGGATGATCAGCGTTGTGCTGATCTGGCACCCGACCTGATCGTTACAGACTTGATTCAGCTTGCAGAGTTAATCGATATCCTTTAGAGCTATTACCAAAAATATGTTCCGATTGGTCTATCATGTCATTCTGAGGAGTGAAACGACGAAGAATCCCTTTCGATGAAAGGTGGCCCTGGAATGCGGGGGGCTCTTCGCTACGCTCAGAGTGACAAAGTTACGGAAAGTATTTATGGCAATCGGTGTAAAGCATCCTGGCCCGGAGGGCCAGGCTTTAGGACGCCCCTAAAAGGGGCTTTACTATCAAAACACAAAGGCAAAACCGTGCATCGCGCAGAGACGCAAAGGCGCAGAGAAGATCAAAACCAGGATATAG
>CAJINA010000009.1 GCA_905176665.1 Olavius algarvensis Delta 4 endosymbiont
CAATGATCCGTCCACCACGGCCCGCACCGTGACCTTGACCAGTGTGACCGATTCGGGCAGCGGCACCACGGCCGACGGTACGGTCGCGACGGTCAATGTGGTCAAGGCCGATGATGCCATCAACATCAACACCAGCGGCAACACGGTCACCTTCACCGAAGATGCGGGGGCGACCACGGCCCTGTTTGCGGCGGCGATCGATACCATTGAACCGG
>CAJINA010000010.1 GCA_905176665.1 Olavius algarvensis Delta 4 endosymbiont
ATATTGCCAACTAGACGTAACGAGATGACGATTTGACCTGAGATTCGCAATAGGTCATCATCTGTCTGATTTTTCTACTTAATGTAGAAAGGAGGCAGAGA
>CAJINA010000011.1 GCA_905176665.1 Olavius algarvensis Delta 4 endosymbiont
ATGAAAAAGTTAAGATCTTCCCAAACAGTTTGAGATAGACGATAAGCGCCATCCCTGGCCCCAAAAGAAGACCAGGGTATGGCGCGCGGTCGTCCTCTCG
>CAJINA010000012.1 GCA_905176665.1 Olavius algarvensis Delta 4 endosymbiont
CGAGAGGACGACCGCGCGCCATACCCTGGTCTTCTTTTGGGGCCAGGGATGGCGCTTATCGTCTATCTCAAACTGTTTGGGAAGATCTTAACTTTTTCAG
>CAJINA010000013.1 GCA_905176665.1 Olavius algarvensis Delta 4 endosymbiont
CGAGAGGACGACCGCGCGCCATACCCTGGTCTTCTTTTGGGGCCAGGGATGGCGCTTATCGTCTATCTCAAACTGTTTGGGAAGATCTTAACTTTTTCAC
>CAJINA010000014.1 GCA_905176665.1 Olavius algarvensis Delta 4 endosymbiont
CGAGAGGACGACCGCGCGCCATACCCTGGTCTTCTTTTGGGGCCAGGGATGGCGCTTATCGTCTATCTCAAACTGTTTGGGAAGATCTTAACTTTTTCAA
>CAJINA010000015.1 GCA_905176665.1 Olavius algarvensis Delta 4 endosymbiont
CGAGAGGACGACCGCGCGCCATACCCTGGTCTTCTTTTGGGACCAGGGATGGCGCTTATCGTCTATCTCAAACTGTTTGGGAAGATCTTAACTTTTTCAG
>CAJINA010000016.1 GCA_905176665.1 Olavius algarvensis Delta 4 endosymbiont
CGAGAGGACGACCGCGCGCCATACCCTGGTCTTCTTTTGGGACCAGGGATGGCGCTTATCGTCTATCTCAAACTGTTTGGGAAGATCTTAACTTTTTCAC
>CAJINA010000017.1 GCA_905176665.1 Olavius algarvensis Delta 4 endosymbiont
CGAGAGGACGACCGCGCGCCATACCCTGGTCTTCTTTTGGGACCAGGGATGGCGCTTATCGTCTATCTCAAACTGTTTGGGAAGATCTTAACTTTTTCAA
>CAJINA010000018.1 GCA_905176665.1 Olavius algarvensis Delta 4 endosymbiont
CGAGAGGACGACCGCGCGCCATACCCTGGTCTTCTTTTAGGGCCAGGGATGGCGCTTATCGTCTATCTCAAACTGTTTGGGAAGATCTTAACTTTTTCAG
>CAJINA010000019.1 GCA_905176665.1 Olavius algarvensis Delta 4 endosymbiont
ATAACGTTTGAGCTGAGCAGCCGCCCGAACAACCTTCGAGTATGCACGGCCGGTACGTAAACCCGCGGTATTCACGCGGTCTGCTCCAGCGATTGGTTAGCAATTTTTTAAGGTTATCGGCTTGTTATTGGACCAAGCGCATCATGGTATATTCCACTCATAGCGACAAATACTATCAGTACGAAAACAATGTATATCATGCTCCCGAATTTAATAATTTTGTCACGCTTTGCTTTATTTTCTGCTTTATAGGCCGCAATACTTATTCCAATACCGAGAGAGGCAAGAACTGGACCCAAAATTGGAGAGACCAGCATGAATGAAAACAAACCCTCGCCGCCCCATATGATACCCTCATAAGCCACTAGTAATAATGGGAATAAGACTGCTAAAACAATGCTCGTTATTATACCAAGCGATAAAGGTATCCTTCTATTTTTAGTCTCAATATTTTCTGAAGATGAATTCATTATAATGATC
>CAJINA010000020.1 GCA_905176665.1 Olavius algarvensis Delta 4 endosymbiont
CTTGGTAAAAAACGTCGAGAAGAATTGTCAAAGGAGGCCGCCTAATAATCACTGACCCGAGAGGGCTGACTGTCCGGGAGGTCTTTGACTTTTACAATTAA
>CAJINA010000021.1 GCA_905176665.1 Olavius algarvensis Delta 4 endosymbiont
CCTTTCGGTTTTAATCCCGCGTAGCGGGATAATATGCGTGGTTTCCCAGCTGAGCTGGACTGTTCATTTAATTCTTGACTGAAGGAAGACGTCTCTGCGTCTCTGCGCGAGGATAATGCCTTTACGGCACAGCCGACTATCTCAGACCTGGCCCTGAGGGCCAGGTTTTAAGGCGCTGAATAAACCAAAGCGTCTAAGACCGCCGGCGTATTTGCCTGATGAAGCAAGCTCACCAGCTATGACCTATCCAGGATTAACTCAATCTGCGCATTGGGATGAATATCCCGGGCGAGGGTCTGCAGCCGGGCCTTCAACGCCATAAATGCATCTACCTGCAAGGTGTCCCCGGCGGGGTCCATGAAAACGGTGACCCACATTCGCCGACCGGTTTTCAATATTTCAAGGGAAAGGTGCCGGGCGCCCAATTCCTCTTTCAGAGGCAGTATCCGGTCGATAAATGGCTGGGAAAAGGTTTCCTGGGGGGCGGCCAGCAGCAGTTCCTTCAGCTCATTGCGCATCAGGATCAGCGGTTCCTTGATAAACAACAAGGACATGCCGATGACCAGCACCTGGTCTGCGTAGCGGGTGGTCCATCCCCAGGCGGTATCCTGGAGGAAAAGCACAACCACAAACGCAATCCCGATGGCCCCGGTGACCGCCCCGTTGAGCAGCCAGGCCTTGGCCTCGGCTCTTAGAAGATCCGAATCCGCCCTTTTTAAACTCTTGCGGAGAACCCCGTACACTGCAAAACAGCCGATCACCGCCAGACTTACATACAGGGTCAAGAGTCCGAGGGCCGGTTCGCGGCCGCCTGAAATCAACAGCATGATATTGGCATACAACGCCATCAGGACCAGGATCAGGATGGCGGTCCCTTTGATCAATACAAACAGGGACTCGAAGGCAAAATGGCCCAGGGGGTACTCACGCGTTTCCCGGCCGAAGATCAGGCGGGTGATCCCGATCGAAAAAAAGGTCATGATGGCTGAAATCAGGTTGTACATACCGTCCAGCAATACCGCCCCGGATTGGGACAAAGCGGCCATCAGCAGGCCCCAGATTGCCAGGATGAAGGCACCCAGCATCGATGTTTTCAAGGCTTTTTCTTCGATTTGCTGATCCGGTTTCATAGTCTGCTCCAAAAAAAGAAAACGTTGAGAGTATCTAATGGAAGCCCGGGTATTCCCGGCGAAAGGATTGAACGTTGTGACGACCAGATTAACACAGGCCGGAGGGGAAAAGAACTAGAAAAACCGCAGCATCATGGGGATGGCCACGAAGGTGCCGATGGAACTGCCCAGATTCGTGAATACGACGACCAAAAGGATCTTGGTAACCTTGTTTTTCCAGAAGCCTTTCACCGACAGGATGTCCTGGGGCAGTCTTTCAAAATCGCGAACCCGGGGTTTGCGGGCAAACGCCTCCACCAGTCCCGAAACCCAGCCGGCGGCGATCATGGGGTTGAGTGATGTCAGCGGCGCGGCCACGACCGATGAAACCACGGTAAGCGGGTGGGCCAGGGCAATGACCGCCCCGAGTCCGGCCAGGACACCGTTGGCCACCACCCACCAGGTGAGCATGCCGGTTCCGGCGTCTTTGCCGCCTATATAAAACCCAGCCGCCAGCAGCAGGAGGATCAGGCCCGGAAGGATCCATTTCAAAGTGCCTGCCAGGCGGCCTTTGGGGGGTAGCTGTTCGAGCTGGTCGAGTTGAATCTCTTTTTCCCAGTACGCTTTTATACCGGGTACATGTCCGGCCCCGACCACGGCCACCACCTTGCGGCCCGGCGCGGATCTGATTTTTTCGCAGAGGTACCGGTCGCGCTCATCGATCAAAATATCCTTTACCACCGGCATGGCCTGTCCCAATTCAGCCAGCAGGGACTCGAGGACGTCCTGCTTTTTCATGTTTTCGATGTCTTCCTCACCGATGTCCTCGACCTCGCCCAGCGACAGGATCAACTGGAAAAGCAGTTTAACTTTGGACCACAGCCCCATGGTGCGCCAGGTCCTTGAAAGGGTGATCCGGATGTCCCGGTCGGCCAGGTGAATGTCCGCTCCCGCGGCTTCGCCGCTTTCAATGGCCTGGATCATCTCGGCACCCGGTTTGATGTCCAGCTTGGCCGCGATTCTTTTCTGAAAAGAGGCCAGCATGAAATTGGCCAGCAGCAGAAACGCTTTTTTTTCTCTGATCACCTTGATGATGTCCATTTCCCGCCACTGGTCTTTCTGTTTGATGGTCTCAAAGCGGGAGGGGCAGAGCTCAACAGCCACGGTGTCCGGGTTTTCCTGCTCAATAACTGTTTTGACCAGGGCCACGCTCTCCTTGGAAACATGGGCGGTGCCGAGCAGGGTAATCTCTTTGTCGTCGCGCGTCAGATGGTGCACGACATTGGGGTTGTTTAAAGCGGTCATTATCTGTATATTTCCATATTATTTTGGCCTTCCCCCCTGCTTGCAGGGATCAGCAAAACGTAAACAACGGCACTGATGTGCCCCCCTGGTTTTCCCCCTGAGCGGGCTGGTCAGGGCCACCTGCATCACAGGTGGTTGTTTATCCCGGGCATTTTATTTAGGGCCGAATATAAGTAGTCGATTTAGCGTGTCAATGCAAGACACAGTTTGCCCGGCCGACCTTTTAGCCACCCCAGAGCGAGACAGGTAGCGAGCCATGACGACTGTTCATAAAGCTGACGAAAAACTGACCCTGGTGACCAAGGAACCCTATTATGTAGAAGCGGATGGTGAGATCGGGATGTTCACCGCCGCTTATGACGCCCGCCTGCCGGTGATGCTCAAGGGGCCGACCGGCTGCGGTAAGAGCCGTTTCGTTGAGTACATGGCGTATCGCCTGCAGCGCCCGCTCGTGACGGTGGCTTGTCACGAGGACCTGTTTGCATCCGATCTTATCGGCCGTTACCTTTTAAAAAGCGATGAAACCGTCTGGGTGGACGGACCGTTGACCCGGGCGGTGCGGGCCGGCGCTATCTGCTACCTGGACGAAATTGTGGAAGCCCGCAAGGATACCACGGTCGTCATTCACCCGTTAACCGATAATCGCCGCATGCTGAACATCGACAAGAAGGGCGAAACCATACCGGCGCATCCTGATTTTTCGATGGTGATCTCGTATAATCCCGGTTACCAGTCCGTGTTGAAAGACATGAAACAGAGCACCCGGCAACGTTTTGTGGCCTTTGATTTCAGCTATCCGGTGCCTGATAAGGAAATCGAGGTCGTGGCTCAAGAGGGTGGGGTCGCACCGGAGCTGGCCGGTCAACTGGTCCTGCTGGGCCAGAAAATCAGGAACATGCGGGAGCACGGCCTTACCGAGGGTGCCAGCACACGCCTGCTGATTTATGCCGCGCAGTTGATCAGTCGCGGGATAGAGCTGAAAAATGCCTGCCGGACAGCCATCTGCCAGCCGCTCACGGATGACGCGCGTTTGCAGCAGACGCTGGCGGATCTAATCGATGACATCTTC
Source organism: Olavius algarvensis Delta 4 endosymbiont (assembly GCA_905176665.1). GTDB lineage: Bacteria > Desulfobacterota > Desulfobacteria > Desulfobacterales > CAJINA01 > CAJINA01. Next base: position 3,484 of record CAJINA010000021.1, read on the forward strand.
TGAAAGCCATCTTAAAAACGTCTTTTGGTCCAATCTCGGCGTTGGGCACTCGGTCCCTGTCCTCGAAATACCGGAGTATTCCTCCGGGAGGGACCTCGCGGCCGCCTTGACCTTGGACCAAAATCCTGTTTTAAGGCAGCTTTCGGGGGCCATCAAAAAAACGTCTTCTTGTCGGGCGAAGCTCGCCGAGCGAAGACTGTTTGGATCAATCTCTGCGTTGGCCAACCAGATCTAATCCTCGAAATACGATCAGTACTCCTCCGGTTAGATCTGATTGGCCGCCTTGGTATTGAACCAAAATTCATTCCTGAGATGGTTTCTGAGTGATATGCAGATAGGAAGAAGATCGCCCATGGTACCTGCTGATCAGGACCCTCTGGAATATCTGGCCGGCGCCGACCCGGAATTGGCCGACCAATTGCGTGCAGCCCTGGGGGCCAGCCCGCACCGCTATAGCGACGCAGATGTTCGTTTCCTGGTGGATGAAATTCTGCAGGGATTCGTGACGGAAATCTCCTTCGGGCATACGTACGCCCGGGGCCTTATCGCCCTGGTCGGCCTGACCGGACCGGAACAGGTGCGGCATTACAGGCAGCTGGTACATACCGCCGGAAAGCATGGCCCCACGCTGGGCAAGCTGTTCGCCGAGGCCCTGGTCCAGGTGATCGCCCATGGGGAGGCGGCTTTTACCGAGCGATTTTTAGCGGCTACGGACATCATGCTGGCCAAGGGGGCCTACACCCTGAAAGATCCCCTGGCGGCCCTGTCCGGATTTCTGGCCGAAAAGGATGTGGCCGGTGCCCGCGCCTATCTGGAACTGCTGGCCATTGTGTTTGACCGCCCCTTGACCTATAACCGCTGTCTGATTATTTCCAAGCGACTTCCGCGGCTGGCGGCCACCCTGGTTATAACCCGCAGAGCGTGGCAGTTGGCGCGGCTGTGTGATGTGCTGGCCGTTGGTGATGCCCTGCTGGAACCATTTTTCGACGGCCTTGAAAAAGGCGCCGGGTTGCTGGATGAAAAAGCCCTGCACGTGTTTGTTAGGCAGGCGTTGCACGTTTTCCGACGTGTGCGGGATCACGGAATCCGCCTTCTGGAGTTGTCCTCCCTGCCTGGTCTGGAGGCCTGCCGGGCACTGCAGGTCGCGGTGCCGTTCAGTGCCATCCGGGGACGTCTCGATCGGTACCTGCAGGCCCGGCTCGGACGCGGGCTCAGCGTGAAATCGATTGAAGATCTACCTGCGGCCTGTGCCGGATCACTGGACGATGCCGGCATTTACTTCGATGGGGCCACGTTCTTTCTCGAGTCGGTGATCAACCGCTTGGCCACTGTGCAGCTGAATACGGAATTGGGCCTGTGCCTCATCCGGCTAGAGGCGGGTTGTGCCGAATTCGGAACCTTTGGCTTCGACCTGGAGAAAGCAGCCGACCGCTGGGGTCTTGATTTGGACCCCGCGGCCGTTTCGGACGCGTGGTCGGACCTGGAACATTTTTTCGACACCTTTGCCGTTCCGGCACTGGCGGCGGACCTGTTCACCCTGGTAGAACACGGCCGGATCAGGCGGCTGGCCGCGAAGTATCCCGGTCTCGAGCGGTCGGCCCGCGCTATCATCGGCCGAGAAACGGAGCGCCTGGCGAAACGTGCGGACGCGCCGGCTTGCTTATATGAACTCTACGCCCGGATCGCCCTGGAAATATCCGGCCTGCTACCGGAGATCCAGTCGGGGGAATTACAGGCCCTGGACCAGGCGCTGGCTGTCTTTGAGAGCCGGATCACAGGCCGGGCAACGGCTGAAACCACGGCCAGCGTTGTCCAGGCCATCTACCCCCTGGTACTGGCGGCCCTGCGAACGGGTACCCCGGATTTGGCGGCGCCCGCTGGATATCGCCCCATGGCGTTCCCCTATGGCCGGCGAGTCCGACCGGCCTTGCACCACCTGCGCTACGGCCAGGATCAGGCCTTTGTCCGCCGGATTCAACAGCAGCTGAAACAATCCGGACTCAAGGTGTACCGCTCGGATCTGGCCGATAAGCTCAGAGCGAACAATGGCCGGTTGAGCGCGGATGACCTGCGGAGACTGGCGGCCGCTGCCGGCGGCAAGGCTTCTCGGGATATGGACAGCCTGGATCCGGAAAGGCTCGGGCTCACGGAGATATTGCCGGAATTCGGGCCGGATGGCAAAGATCCGGACCGCGGGCGTGCCGGCGTCTTTCGCTACCCGGAGTGGGACTGCACCCAGAACGATTATCTGGTGGACCATGCCCGCCTGACGGAAAAAGAGTTGTCCGGCCATGAAAACGGGTTCTATCCGCAGACCCTGCAGCGTCATCAAGGCCTGGTCAAAAAGATAAAAACAGCGTTCGAGCTGCTCAAACCGGAAGGCCTCCAGATCCTGCGCCAGTGGATTGAAGGTGACGATTTTGACTATCGGGCCATGCTCGACTTTGCGCTGGACAGGAAGGCGGGTATTATGCCGTCCGACCGGTTGTATATTAAAAGAATGAAATCAGCGCGGAATGTGGCGGTGATGCTGCTTGTGGATCTTTCTAAATCCACCGCCAACCCGGTACTGGGGGCAACCGGCTCGGTCCTGGATGTCGAAAAGGAAGCTATCGTCCTTTTTTGTGAAGCCCTGGAGGTCGTGGGCGATACCTATGCCATAACTGGTTTTTCCGGGACCGGTCGGCTGGGGGTCGACTTTTATACACTGAAGAGCTTTCCGGAAAGCATGGGGCCCGCGGTCAGGGCGCGCATAAATGCCATGGCACCCCAGCGCAACACTCGGATGGGGGCAGCCATCCGCCATGCTGTCCGGCATTTTCGGCGGATTGACGCCGCGATTAAATTGCTCATCGTTCTGGGCGACGGGTTTCCCAATGATGCGGGCTATAAAAAAAGGTATGCCATCGAAGATACCCGCAAGGCGATTTTCGAAGCGCGGTCCCAGAATATATTCACCCATGGGATTACCGTGAATATCCGGACCACCAACGCAATGGATGATCTTTTCGGGCCGGTGCACCACACTGCGATTTCCGATGTGCGCGAACTGCCGGACAAGCTGTGGCGGATTTACAGTGCCCTTACACACTGATGGCGGGCAACCGTAACCGGTGCCCATCCATAAACGGCATCTTTTGGCCCAAAAGCGCTCAAGCCTTGCTCTGAACCAAAATTACCGTTTCCGCGTGGCCACCAGCGGACAAGCGGATTGTATTCAATTAAAAGATGTTTATAATCATAGTATAGAAGAATACTTGTCAGAGCCGGGGATATGTTACTCTACGACAGCATTTACAAATGGGATGGATTCGGCGGGCGCCTCAAACTGGCCAGCGGCAAATGCCTCCTGCGCCTGTATGATCTGACCCGCGGTGGTGATCATAACCCGGCTCTGCTGAAACCCTTCATTGCTCTGACCACCGATCACCCGGACAGCGGCATGTCCATCAAGAGTTGCGCCGGACACATTGCCACTTGCCTGGTCAAGGATTTCAGTGTCGATCCGGCCCGGATGACTTACATCGAATACTACCCGGCGGTTATCTACGGTGAACATGACCAGCACTGCATTGCCGAGCGTTTTGAATCCCTGGAATTCGTGTGGTGTGAAGGCAAGGCGCTGCATCCCAAATGGCGGGCACTGCCGGAGAACATGCTGGGACAGGTGCAATCCCTGGCCCGGGGGATGGAGCAGGTGAAGGTCTGACCCACCCATGAACATCCAGCATCGAACGCTCAACATTGAACTTTGAACTGAGGTGCGCCCGCGGCGATCTATTCAGGGGGTTTCCTTAAACCGTGACTGGCGTGCCGGGAAAAAAACAGGGCCTCCCAGCTGCATCCGCTCTGCGAAGCGGGATGTTCGATGTTCAATGTTGGAAGTTTGAATTTCCTGGGACCCACAAGCGCATTTCAACCTGCCACGAACCTTACCGGCACGGCCTTTTCAACCCCTTGTCCTCCAGCCATGTCTTGGCAAAATGTACCGTGAGCCGGATGTCCGCTCCGGCTGCATCAGCGGCTTTCTCAAGTTTGGTCAGGTTGGCTTTGACCCTGGGCGCGTCACCCAGCAGGGCGTATATTTTTACGGCCTGCTTGTAATGGGCCACGGCCTTTGCCGAGGATCCCTGCGCCTGGTGGCTATCGCCCAACTGGACGTGGTCCTGGGCCATACCGGCATGGAATCCAACGGCTCGGTCTGCGGCCAGGGCCTGCTCAAGATGTTCGCCGGCGGCGGCCGCATCGCCCTGGGCCAGCTTCAGCCGGCCGAGCGCGAATTGGATTTTGGCCTGTGATGATTGATCCTCTTTGGTAACCCCGGCCAACGCTGTTTCCAGAGCGGCCTGAGCCTGCGGGTAGGCAGCTTGCTTGAGAAACAGGATCCCCTGGTTGATCTGCAGGGGTAGAAACGCCCCGGGTTCGAGCTCTGCAGCTGCGGTGAGCACCGCCTGAGCATCATCGAGACGATCGGCCCCGATTAGCGCAGCCGCCTTGTTGGCCATGGCCTGCAATGTGGCTTGCCGATCACCGCGAACCGTGCTGATGGTCAGGGCCTCATCAAAAAAGGCCACGGCATTGTCCACATCCCCGGTGGCCTGGTAGACATTCCCCAGGCTGTTCAAACTGACGGCGATGCCCGCCAGGTCATCCGCCGCGGTGAATTCGGCGTGGACCCTGGAGAAATGCGCGGCCGCCCGCTGATAACAACCTTTCGTATATTGCAGGTTCCCCCTCTGGATTTGTTTGGCGCCGTCTCGTGCCATGACCGGGGCTTGGGTCGCCTGGCGGGGTGGGCTCCCGCAGGCCCAGAGCAGGCTCATGAGAACCAGCATGGGAAGATATCGCAGTCGTGATCTGTTCATAGGGTAACTGTCTTTCACATGGTTGGGTGATGCGTGCTTGGCTGTTGGCCGCCAGCTTTTTTATACACGCAAGCCAAGTGAATGTCAAAATTCAAGCCCGACCGGGTGCGGCCACAAACAGTTGGACAGAACAAAGCCAACCGTGTATTTCATAAGCACTTACCCGTTGGGCTTGAACCGCACCGATAACTATGGTCACCGCCCCGGGGGTTTTCTTGCGGGCGGACCTAACGTTGCTGACGCGAGGCAGATAAAATGGTGATCCGGATTCTTTGTGTGGGCATGGGGGGCTTTTTCGGCGCAATCTTGAGATATGCCATCAGTGGTCAGGTGCAAAGTTGGTCTAAAAGCATCGATTTTCCCTATGGTACCCTGGTAGTCAATGTTCTGGGATGCCTGATCATCGGGCTGCTTTCCTATCTCTCCGAAACCCGCGGCATGTTTTCGGCCGAAGTCCGGCTGTGCGTGTTTATTGGTATCCTGGGATCCTTTACAACCTACTCAACGTTTTCCAATGAGGCCCTGACCCTGTTGAGCGACGGAAAACAACTGGCCGCCCTGACCTATATCGGGGCGCATCTGTTTCTCGGCCTGGGGGCGGTATGGCTGGGTCACGTCCTCGCCTGGCAAATCTGGAGGTAATCCTATGGTACTGCCCGAGGATGGCTGCTTGCTGCGTATTTTTATCGGCGAGAGCGAAAAGGTGGATGGGAAACCGCTTTACCAGCGGCTGGTAGAAAAGGCCCGCACCAGCGGACTCGCCGGGGCAACCGTGTGGCGGGGAATGATGGGCTATGGGGCCAACAGCCGAATTCACACCAGCAAGATCCTGAGGCTGTCCCAGGACCTGCCGGTCATTGTGGAGATCGTGGATACCCGGGATAAGCTGGAGACGTTTCTTGCCGAGGTCGATCCGCTGATCAAAGGCGGCCTGGCCACGCTGGAGAAGGCGCAGGTGCACTTTTACCGCTCAAATAAATAGAAATGGCCCGAAGGACTTCCCTCGGGCCCAATCTCTATGTTGGATGGAAAATTCCAATCCTCGAAATACTGGCGTATTTCTCCGTTTGGAATTTCCATCCGCCTTGACCTTGGGCCCGATGAAAACCTTTCAGACCATTTCCGAGTTTAAAAAATATGTATATGAAATAGGAAAGGAGAGAATAGCATGCAACCGGAAGTTGTACAGACAGATAAGGCTCCGGCCGCTATCGGGCCCTATTCCCAGGGAATTACGGCCGGGCCCCTGGTTTTTGTGAGCGGGCAGTTGGGCATGGATCCGCAGACGGGTGAACTGGTCGGCGATACGGTTGAATCCCAGGCCAAGCAGGCGCTCGATAACGTCAGCCAGGTTCTGGATGCGGCCGGAGTGGGACTCAGCCAGGTAGCTGCCGTAGATGTGTTTTTGACCGACATGGATGATTTTCTGACCTTTAACGGAATCTACGAGGGCTATTTTTCGAACCACAAACCGGCCCGGGCGGTCGTGGCGGTCAAGGCTCTGCCCAAGGCGGCCTGTGTAGAGATCAAGTGCGTTGCTGTCCGCGGCGGTACGCAGGGTGAGGGTTACCTGGATGGCACCGTGATGTAGACGTCAGCTTCAGGGCAGGTCGATAACCTTGATTGCATGGCCGGTCAGGGCCACAAAGCGGATGAGTTCCTCCCGGCCGATGCAGAGCGTGCTGGTGTTGACCAGGGGGTGTAACTGAAAGGCGGTTTGCTGCCAGTGTGAATGGTCGAAAACGAGTTCGACCTGGCAACCCGGATCGTTGATGATACCGAAAACCGAGACGGCCCCAGGCGTAACCCCTAGATAGGTTTCCAGCCTGCGCGCCGAGCCGAAGCTGAGGCGTTTGACTTCCAGCGCCCCGGCCAGGGCTTTCAAATCGACCTGTTTATCGGCCGCCACGCAGACCAGAAAATGCCGGCGACCTTTCTGGTCCCGTAAAAACAGGTTTTTGGTTTTAGCAGCCGGCAGCGGTGGGACCAGTCGGTCTGCTTCCGCAATGGTGTAGACCGGCGGGTGGTCACTACGCTGGTAGGTAATGCCATGGTGGTCGAGCATAGCCAATAGATTCTTCACGGACATCTCCCGAAAGGGCGTTTGAGTTGGATGATGCGGCAATTTAACTAACATAGATCAGGAAAGATTTCCATCTGAGGAGGCGACTATGGATATAGCGAGTTTCAAAGATTGCGAGGGCGTGCCCATTGACAAATTCCCCTTTAAAGGCACCCAGCGCGACGTGATCGGCACCAGTATTCGCTGGCTGTCTAAATTTGGCGACGACGGCACCGGTAATCCGGAATACGGCCTGCGCCATTTTACCATCCAACCGGGCGGAGAAATTCCCGTCCACAACCATTTTTACCATCAGACCATGTATATTCTGAATGGTGAATTTAAGTGTTATCAGTATGATATGGAGACAGAGGCGGCTGTCAAAACTGTAGTCACCGGGGTCGGGGATTTTGTTTACGTCCCCAGCTTAGAGCCCCACGGTATGAAGAATATCGGCGCTGAGCCGGCTTCGTTTCTGTGCTGTATTGCCAACGTTTATACGGACAAATAGCATCCCGGCGGCCTTTACTGAATGATATTTAGTATCTGGAGTGAAATCGGGATTTGCCTTGACATTCTGCCAAAAGAAACATAGAAAGGTCGAACCATTATAAATCGGTTGGTTTTACATGAAAGATAGTCCGTCCCCATTGAAAACGGTGGGGCGGTTACATGAAAGCCAACCGTAAAACGTTTTGGACACGAGTGTATGTTTCGGGCTGCCAGGCAAAACAGAATATTTCAGGATGTGGTCGAACAGATTCAGGAGGCAATCCTGGGGGGTTCCTTGAAGCCGGGAGATATGCTTCCGCCCGAAAGAGAGCTCAAGGAGACCTTTGCCATCAGTCGCGGAACCCTGCGCGAAGCCCTCCGGGTGCTGGAGCAAAAAGGCCTGATCGAGATCCGGCTCGGCGTGAACGGCGGGGCCGTGGTCAAGGAGGAAGACACGGCCGGCCAGTTCAGCGACAGCCTGGATCTGCTGATTCGATTCCAGAAAATATCCCTGACACACCTGGCCGAATTTCGCGAAGGTGTCGAGGGTACGGTAGCTGCCGTTGCGGCGGCGCGAGCGACCCGGGACGATATTGATACCCTGGAGGCGCTCCTGCAGGAGGCGCGCACTTATGTGGATCGCGGCGCGGACGGGTGGAGTGATTTTCTAATCGTCGACCAGCAGGTTCACCAGGAACTGGCCCGCATCACGGGCAACCCCATTTATATATTTGTAAACAAGATGGTTCACGACAATATTCAGCGTTACTATGACGATTTTTTACCGCCGGATGAAAAGCGCCTCAATGAAAACTTCGAGGATCTGTGCAATATTGTCAAACTGGTCAAAAAGGGACAGGCGGCCGCTGTGCGAACGCTGGCTCAAAAGCATGTGCGTCGTTTCAATGAATATATGATGGATCACAAGTTTGTTTAACCCGGGAACAAATTAGCTACTGGAACTATGGCGAAATTAGAACTCAATGACATCAGTGTGCGTTTCGGGGGGCTGCTGGCTCTTTCCGAAGTCAGTTTTACGATCAACTCCGGAGAGATCCTGGGGCTGATCGGGCCCAACGGTGCCGGCAAGACGACCATCTTCAATGTTTTGACCGGGGTCTACCAGGCTTCCAACGGGGATGTGCTCTTCAACGGCAAATCCATTCTAGGCCAACGACCTCACGAAATATTTAAGAACGGGATCGCGCGGACATTTCAAAACATTCGGCTTTTTACCAACATGACCGCCATTGAAAATTCCATGGTGGCGCGCCATTGCCGCTCAAAAAAGGGTGTGGTGGGCGCCATCTTCCGCACGCCTTCACAGCGGGCCGAGGAACGCCAGATTCGCGCGGATGCCCGCGAGGCGCTGGCATTTATGGGGGTTGAAGATTTTGCCGACACGGTAGCCAGCAATCTGCCTTACGGTCACCAGCGCCGCCTGGAAATCGCCCGGGCGCTTTCCTCGAAACCGAAAGTGCTGTTGCTGGACGAACCGGCGGCCGGCATGAACCCGGCCGAAAGCGCGGACCTGATGCAGGCTATCGCGCGGATTTCCGAACTGGGCGTGGATGTGCTCCTGGTGGAACACGACATGAAAGTCGTCATGGGAGTGTGTAATCGTATCGTGTGTATAGACCACGGTGTAAAGATAGCAGAGGGCGGGCCGGAAGAAATCCAGAACAACGAAAAGGTGATCGAAGCGTATCTGGGCCAACCGGCCAGCGATTCAACTGGTACCTCTCAATAGAGGAATTGGGGGCGTACTGCCTAATTAACAAGGAGGAAAAAGATGAGGAAAAAACAGCTTACCATGTTGGTGATGGGGTTGATGCTGGTGCCGTTTCTGATGTCCACCGCATCTGCAAAGACGCTGAAGATTGGCTCCATGGGTCCCCTGACGGGTCCGTACGCGGCCGACGGCAATGACATCAAAAATGGTGTGCTGTGCGCCATCGACGTGATCAATGACGAAGGCGGGCTCCCGGGGTATGATAAGATCGAGCTGTTTCCGCAGGATACAGCCTGTGACCCCAAGCAGGCCGTGGCCGCGGCCAACAAGCTGATCAACCTTGAAGTGACCGGCGTCATCGGCGCCTACTGCTCCTCTTCCACCATTCCGGCTTCGGCCACCCTGGCGGAAGAAGATATTCTCATGATCACTCCGGCCTCCACCCACCAGGACGTGACCGATCGCGGTCTGCCCTACATGTTCCGTATGTGCGGGCGGGATGACGATCAGGCTCCGGCCGCCGTCAAGTTCATGATGGAAGGCCTGAATGCCAAGACCGTCTTCATCGTCGATGACAAGACCACCTATTCCCAGGGGTTGGCCGACGGCGTCCGGAAAAATGCCCTGCTAAAAGGCATGACTGTTAAAGGACATGATCATGTCAACCAGGGCGACAAGGATTTTTCCGCCGTTCTGACCAAGATCAAACGGGCCCGTCCGGATGTATTTTATATGTCTCTCCAGAACCATGCCTCCGGCAGTCTCATGGCCATCCAGGCCAAACGTATGGGCCTGAAAGCCAAGATTCTCTCCCAGGATGCCATGTATCACCCCAACTTTGTAAAAGTTGCCAAGGCCGCCGCCGAGGGTATTTATGTAACTTACGGCTACACCGACAAATCCACCCCGGCTTATCAAGCCTATGCAAAAAGATTTAACGCGAATTATGGTGAGATTGGCGCCTATGGGACCTATGCCTACGATGCCGCGATTGCTTATTTCAAAGCAGTCAAGATGGCGGGCAGCACCGATCCTGCCAAAGTAAAAGCCGCCCTTCTCAAGCTCAAATACCAGGGTGCTTCCAAAAAGGTTAAATTCAATAAGAAAGGTGATTCCGGTTCCTCCTACGTAGCTTTTGTAATTGAGGATGGAGAGTATAAACTCCACTGGACGCCCATGGATACACATCAACAAAAGGAGTACTAGCTGACCTAAAGATTACCCGGCCTCCCAGGCCGGGTAATCTTTACTCAACGCAGGCGAAACAGAATCATATAATTGGAATAAAATGGAATATTTCATACAACAGCTGATAAACGGTTTGACCTTGGGCGGGCTGTATGCCTTGATCGCCCTGGGTTATACCATGGTCTACGGTGTGATTCAGCTTATCAATTTTGCTCATGGAGAATTTTTTGCCGCCGGTGGTTACGTGGGGGTTATCCTGCTGAACTATTTCGCCGGGCTCGGTTTCATGCATACCCATCCCATACTTTGCCTGACCGGTTCCTTTATTCTGACCATGATCTATTGTTCGTTTCTGGCCATGGCCGTCGAACAGGTTGCCTATAAGCCGCTGCGGCGGCAATCACGGCTGGCAGCCCTGCTTTCCGCCCTGGGCATGTCGATTTTTCTGTCCAACGGGCTGATGCTCACCCAGGGAGTCTTCGATGCCCCCTATCCCGGTGAACTTTTTGAGGGTGGCTTTGAATTCGGCTTGATCAGTATCAGTTACCTGCAAATCATGATCGTGGCCCTGACCGCAGTCTTACTCGTCGTGCTGAATATCCTGGTATTCAAAACCAGGATCGGGATGGCCATGCGGGCCACGGCCCAGGACAAGGTGATGTCGGCCCTGGTATCCATCAGCGCCAATCGGATCATTGCCCTGACCTTTGCCATCGGCGCCGGGCTGGCCGCGGCGGCCGGCATCATGGTGGGACTTTACTATGGCTCGGTGCGCTACGATATGGGGTTCGTACCCGGCATCAAGGCGTTTGCCGCAGCGGTGCTGGGCGGGATCGGCAACATCACCGGCGCCATGCTCGGCGGCCTGATCATCGGCATGGTGGAGGTGTTCATGGCCGGCTACATTTCCGGGCAGTACAAAGACGTGGCGGCCTTTGTCATATTGATCTCGGTTTTATACTTCAAACCGACTGGTATTATGGGCGAGAATATCGATGATACAAGAGTTTAAAAAAATCTGGAAAAGTTATGCCATCGGGCTGGTTTGGCTATTCGGACTGCTGTGGCCGCTGCTGGGGATTCACCCGGACGGCACCCTCTCCTTTGGCAAGACCTTTACCGTCTGGCTCTACATAGCATGCGGATCTTTTGTGTGCCTGCTGCTCTATCTAATGAACAAGAGCGGCGGCTTGAGAGTGGTGACCACACCGCTGGCGGCTGCCCGGGATAAAGCGGGTACGTTTTACGGCACCGTTCCGGTCTGGGTCTGGTTGGGCGTGGCCCTGGTGCTGGCCTGTATCTTTCCCTTATTTACATCGCGCTATGCCCAGGATGTAGCCATCAATGTGTTGATCTACGTATGTCTGGGACTGGGTCTGAATATCGTCATCGGGCTGGCCGGCATGCTGGACCTGGGCTACATTGCTTTTTACGGTGTGGGGGCTTACTCCTATGCACTGTTGAATACGACCTACGGGATGTCCTTTTGGGTCTGCTTGCCCTTTGCGGCCCTGTTTGCCGGGATTGCCGGTTGCATCATCGGGTATCCAACCCTGCGGATGCGCGGGGACTACCTGGCCATTGTCACCCTGGGGTTCGGCGAAATCGTGCGCCTGATCCTCAACAACTGGATGGAACTGACCAACGGCCCCAATGGAATCCTGGGCATCAAGGTGCCGAGTATCTACATCCCGAGTTTCGAAAACGGTTTTCACTTTGAACTGTTTCACCTGAAAAAACTCTACTATCTCTACTATGTTGCCCTGTTTCTGGCTATCGTGACCATCATATCCGTCTACCGGCTGAATTACTCCCGTATTGGTCGGGCCTGGGAGTCTATCCGCGAAGATGAAACGGCGGCGGAACTGATGGGGGTCAATACCTTTTTACTGAAATTGCTGGCCTATGCCATGGGTGCGACCTTCGCCGGTCTGGCCGGCGCCTTCTTCTCATCCCGGATGCGCTTTGTCAGCCCGGAGAGCTTTACGTTTCTGGAGTCGGCCATGGTGCTCTGTATGGTCGTGCTGGGCGGCATGGGGTCAATCCCAGGCATTATCCTGGGCGTGGCCGCCCTGATTGTCCTGCCGGAAGCATTCCGGGAGTTTGAACTTTACCGTATGCTGGTGTTTGGTCTGGCCATGGTGGTGATGATGCTTTTCAGGCCGGCCGGCCTGATTCCGGCCCAGCGCGTCGGAACCAGATCCGAAGAGAAGGAGGGCTAGATGTCTGCCGAGCCGATTTTAGAATTGAAGAACGTCTATTCCAGCTATGGGCGCATCAAGGCGTTGAAAGGGATTTCGGTCAAGGTGTTCCCGGGTGAAATCGTGGCCATGATCGGTGCCAACGGCGCCGGCAAATCCACCACCCTGATGGCCATCTGCGGGGTGGTCCCCATAGAAACGGGCGAGATCATCTACAACGGCAAGCCCATCCACGGTACTAACGCCGAAAAACTGCCGCCCATGGGGCTTTGCCAGGTACCCGAAGGCCGCCGGATCTTCCCGCGGCTGACAGTTGAGGAAAACCTGGAATTGGGTGCTTTTTACCGCAAGGAAAGAGCTGCCATCGACGATGACCTGGCCCATGTGTACGACCTGTTTCCGATTTTGAAGGAGCGGCGCCGGCAGCAGGGGGGCACCCTGTCCGGCGGCGAACAGCAAATGCTGGCCGTGGCCCGGGCCCTGATGACCCGGCCGAAAGTGCTGCTGCTTGATGAACCTTCCCTGGGCCTGGCGCCCCTGATCGTCCAGAAGATCTTCGATATCATTGCCACGGTCAACGAGGAAGAGGGGACGACCATCCTCCTGGTGGAGCAGAACGCCAACATGGCCCTGCAGGCCGCCCAGCGCGGGTATGTGCTGGAAACGGGCACCATCAAGATGGAAGACGAGGCCGGAGCGCTATTGCACAATCCGGAGATTAGAAAGGCTTACCTAGGCGAGTAGAAGTTGTTTTAATTCGCGTCTAAGGCCCAATCTCGGCGTTGGGGCGCTGAATTTAATCCTCGAAATATTCCAATATTCCTCCGGCTAAATTTAACACCCCGCCTTGATCTTGGACCTGATTCACGATTTAAAAACAGCTTCTAATCTATATCCACTATTTCAATGTATTTTTAATTAATGTCGGGGCGGATATCTGCCCCGGCTTTTATATTTTGGGATTGCAAATTGCAGCCGACTTCGTTAAGTAGGTCTAGAGACCGACCGGTCTCCCCTAAATTTGCCCGGAGTCATTCCATGATCCTAAAAGAAAAAATTATTTTCGAAGCCCTGCGGCAATTTTCCACGAAAGGCTTTTTGGCTACGTCCACCATGGATATCATTCAGGCGGTGGATACCTCCAAGGGGGGGCTCTACAACCACTTCAAAAACAAGGAACAGTTATTTTTGGAAGTGCTCAGCCAGGCGCGCAAGATCTGGCGGGAACGCAATCTGACCGGGCTGGATCAAATTCTACGCCCCATCGATAAGATCAGGAAAATACTGGAAAACTACAGGGATCACTACTTGGTAGATAGCACAAATTTCCCCGGTGGTTGTATTTTCGTGAACCTCACCATCGAACTCAGTGATCAGCGACCTCACCTGGCGGCCGTTGTCAACGAGGGGTTTGTTCGTTTCAAGTCCATGCTGCGGCGCATGCTGGCAGCTGAACGGGACGCTGGTACGCTGAAAGACGGCGTGGATCTAGACCGGGTGGTTGAAATGGTTTTTTCTGGTCTGCTGGGCGCTTGTGTCATGTACACTTCGGATAAATCGAAAAAAATCTGGATCTGACTATCAGCACCCTGGACAATTACCTTGCCCAGATCAGAATTTGATGCGGGTTCTATATGATGGATGCCAACATAATTAAACACGGAGGATTACCATGGAGAACACTTCATTTAAGGCTCTGGTGATTTCAGAGACGGAAGACAAGCAGTATGCCCGGCAGATACAGGACAAGACCCTGGACGACCTGCCATCGGGAGAGGTGGTCGTTCAGGTCCACTACTCTTCCCTGAATTACAAGGACGCCCTGTCCGCCAGCGGCAACAAGGGGGTGACCCGCAACTATCCGCATACCCCCGGGATTGATGCCGCCGGCGTAGTGGCGGAGAGCACGGACAGTACTTTCAAGACCGGCGATGAGGTCATTGTTACCAGCTATGACCTGGGGATGAACACCGCCGGTGGATTCGGCCAGTACATCCGGGTGCCGTCTGGTTGGGTGGTCCCCCTGCCGGCCGGGATGGGGATTCGGGAAGCCATGTGCTATGGCACGGCCGGTTTTACCGCCGGGCTCTCCGTTTTCAAATTGACCCAACAGGTGCGACCGGACCAGGGCGAAGTGCTTGTGTCGGGGGCCACCGGTGGCGTCGGTGGGATAGCCGTAGCGATTTTAGCCAAGCTTGGGTATGCCGTCGTCGCCGTCAATGGACTGGTGGACGAAGCTGATTATTTGAAAGAAATCGGCGCACAGCGTGTGATCGGTATCGAGGATGCCACGGATACCAGCGGGCGGCCCCTGCTGAAAAACCTGTGGGCCGGCAGTATCGATACCGTGGGCGGTGATATCCTGGCCACGTCGATCAAGGCGACCAGCCCCCACGGGGTGGTGACCTCCTGCGGCAATGTGGCTTCGCCCGAACTACCCTTGAACGTCTTTCCTTTTATCCTGCGCGGGATCACCCTGGTGGGGATCGATTCCCAGAACTGTCCCATGCCCGAACGGATTAAAACCTGGGAGAAGCTCGCCGATGAATGGAAGATACCCACGATGGAAGCGGTTGTGGAGGAGATCGGTCTCGAAGACCTGGATGGCTGTATCGACCGGATGTTGAAGGGCCAGCACAAGGGGCGGGCAGTGGTCAACATGATTGCCTGAACCCGGGTTTCGCGCGCAGGGGAAGCGATTATCCCCTGCGCCGGCATTGTAGCGTCCAACAACAAGTGGCTGTTACCCCAAAAGTTTGCCACGGTTTAAACCTACCGATACCGGATTGACACCTGGGTTATCTATCCATATGGTAAACCACTCACCCGAACAGATCGCATTGGCCGTTGCGATGCAGTCGTCCCCCGCATCCTGAATCACCCGTCAAGCAGAGGAATACCCGTGCCCTTTGAAGCCCATTTCAACGCCGCTGAAAATACCCTCTACTGGAAATGGAAGGGCAGGGTGAGCGGCGCGGACTTTCTCCTGGCCATCAAACAGGCTGCCGAATATCCCGGCTATCGACCCGGGGCCCACATCGTTTCGGATTTCACCGAGGCCGACCACCTGCTTTCAACTGATATCATGATGAAATCTTTGGATATTCTGGGGATTTACCGGGAGCAGTATGGTGATTCGAAAGTGGCCATCCTGGTTTCCAATCTCAAGGATTACGGGCTGGCCACCATGTTTTCACTGGTAGCCAAGGTCACCCCCCTGAGAGCCCGGACTTTCAGGGATCTGGACCGCGCCAAGATATGGCTGAGCATGCCGCGTGACAAGGAGCGAGCCGCTAATTTTTAACTAAGGGACTGTTTCTATATTGTCTTTTGGTCCAAGCTTCAGCCTCCGCTGAAGCTACTTCCGATAGACTTCGTTGGACGTTCAGTTCCGGCACGCGGTGCCTGTTTTCAAGCTGTGAGACGCAGACTTTCAGACACTCTGCGCCTGTCCGGCGTAGCTTGAAAAGCGAAGACGGAAGCCTGGACCTTGAATCAAAATCCTTCTATAGAAACAATCCTTAGAGAACCTCTTTCAGAAATTCCTGAAACCGCAGCCAGGATTCTTGGTCGGCTGTTTTGCGATAGCGTGAACTTCCAAAAACGGTAAACGCATGGGGCGCGCCACCGTACGTGATCATTTCATGTTCCACGCCGGCCGCTTCAAGTTCGTTGGCCAGGGCCGCAAACTGATCCATGGTGATGTTCTTGTCGGCCGTTCCGTGCAGGATAAGCACCTTGCCGCGGGCCTGGCTATAATTCTGCCCCCCGGGTGTCTTCAGGCCGCCGTGAAACGTTACGAACCCCTTTAAATCGGCTCCGGCGCGGGCCCACTCGAGTACGGCCGCTCCACCGAAACAGTAGCCGGCCGTAACCGCATTGGCGATGGCGGCACCCTCTGCCTTGGCTGCGGATAAGGCGCCGTTCAAAAGGGCGCGCATTTTCTTGCGGTCCTTGTAGAGCTCACCGGTATGCTGGCGCTTGTCCTTGACTTCCTTGGGGCGTACACCGGCGCCGAAGAGATCCGCGGCAAATACGGCATAGCCCAGATCGGCCAGCATATGGGCCCGTTTGATTTCATAGTCCGTCAGGCCGTCCCAGTCATGGATCAGTACCACGAGGGGCGCGCGTGCGGCCGGGCTGATGAAATAGCCCTCGTAGGCTGCGCCATTTACCTGGTAGGAGACCGCTCTTCCGGAGGCCCCCAGGGTCGTGGCCGGGATTGCCAGGATTAACATTATGTAAATGAATTGTTTCATGATGATTTCCTTGAAAGTGTTTTGCGATATCCGCCGGTGAGGGGGATTTCTTTTACAATCAGCTATTGTAACGATGCAATTCACCGGCATTGTTTGAACATAATGCAAGATGGAGGTGTGTCGAGAAGGGGGCGTTGAATAATTGTATTAATGGTCTGAACACCTGATAAATATATATTGCTTTCTGGAGAGGATGTGTTAGGGTTTTTGACCAGGTTTCCAAACCGCCCAAAACAGGACAACGGACGCCCAGATTGAATGCTAACACTGGAATAATATTCAGGATCAAGCAATATGCCATCCATGACGGCCCCGGCATCCGGACGACTGTGTTTTTCAAAGGGTGCCCGCTGGATTGTTGGTGGTGCCACAACCCGGAAGGCATCCGCATGACCCCGGAAACCTGCCAACCGGCTGCCGGTTCCGGACGCAAACCGGAAATACTGGGTACCCGTATGACCGTGGAAGCGGTTCTGGCGGCCGTGGAAAAAGATGTCATTTTTTATGATCAATCCGGCGGCGGCGTTACCTTCTCCGGTGGTGAACCCCTGATGCAGGCGGAATTTCTGTTTGCCCTGCTGGATGCTTGCCGGCAGCAAGATATCCATGCGACCGTGGATACCAGCGGGTATGCACCGGCGGATATTTTTAAAAGGGCCCTTGCCAAGGCGGACCGGGTCCTTTTCGACCTGAAACTTGTGGATGACGCGGCCCACAAAAAATTTACCGGGGTTTCCAACGATCTGATCCTATCCAATTTCCGGGCGGCACAGGCCAGCGACAAGGTGCAGGTCCGGTTCCCTGTCATTCCAGGCATTACCGACAACCCGGAGAACATTGAGCGCCTGGCAAAATTGGCGGCCGTATCAGGGAAGATTAAACGTTTCGATTTGCTGCCGTACCACCGGACAGCCGCGGCCAAATACCAGCGGCTCGGCCTTGTCGATCGCATGAATGGTATGGCCGCACCTACTACAGAACAAATGGACATGCTACAGGACCGGATAGCACGCTATGGTTTCACGGTCCGCGTGGGAGGATAGATATGAACGCGAGAATTGCAAAATTGCGTGAGGAGAGCCTGCGGGCCATCCCGGCCATTTCCGGTGAAAGGGCTGAGCTCCTGACGGACTTTTATGCCGGGGGCGCGGCCCAGAAGGCGTCGATTCCCGTGCAAAGAGCCCTGGCCTTCAAGTATATTCTTGAAAACAAACACCTCCATATTGGAGACGGGGAATTGATCGTGGGCGAAAGGGGCCCGGCCCCGAAGGCGACCCCCACCTATCCGGAAGTCTGCCTGCATACCACCGCAGACCTTACCGTGTTTGACACCCGCGAGAAAGTCCCGTTTAAAGCCCAGCCGCAAACCAAAGAGACCTACGCCCAGCGCATTATCCCTTTCTGGGAGGGGAAAACCATCCGTGAAAAGATCTTTGCCCACATGAGCGACCAATGGCGGGCGGCTTACCAGGCCGGGATTTTTACCGAGTTCCAGGAGCAGCGCTCCCCCGGGCACACCGTGCTGGGCGACAAGATTTATAAACAGGGGTTTTTAGATTTCAAGGACCAGATCGAGGCTGCGATTGGGGATCTGGATTATGAAACCGATGCCCGGGCCCTGGATCGCCTTGAGCAGCTGCAGGCCATGTCCATTGCCGCGGAGGCCCTGATCGTATTTGCCGGCCGGCACGCATTGCGGTGCCGTGAACTGGAGAGCGCGGAGACGGACCCCGTTCGAAGGCAGGAACTAAAACAGATGGCTGCCATCTGCAGCCGGGTGCCCGCCCGTGCACCGGAGACCTTCTGGGAGGCCCTGCAGTATTACTGGTTTGTGCACGTTGGGGTGATCACCGAACTGAATCCCTGGGATGCGTTCAACCCCGGGCGTCTGGATCAGCATCTGTATCCGTTCTATAAAAAGGAAATCGAGGCGGGATCTTTGACGGTGGAACAGGCCCGGGAACTGCTGTGTGCCTTCTGGATCAAATTTAACAACCATCCCGCGCCGCCCAAGGTCGGCATCACCTCCCAGGAGAGCAACACGTACGTGGATTTTGCCCTGATCAACCTGGGCGGGATCACCCGGGACGGCCGGGATGCCGTCAACGAACTAACCTATTTGATCCTGGACGTCATCGAGGAGATGCGTCTGCTGCAGCCCAGTTCCATGGTGCAGCTGAGCAAGCAGAACCCGGACCGGTTCATCAAGCGGGCCCTCAAGATCGTCAAGACCGGTTTCGGCCAGCCCTCCATCTTCAACACCGATGCCATTGTCCAGGAACTGGTGCGGCAGGGTAAATCCGTCGAAGACGCCCGTGACGGGGGCGCCAGCGGTTGTGTGGAGGCCGGGGCCTTCGGCCGGGAATGTTATATCCTGACCGGCTATTTCAACCTGCCCAAGATACTGGAAATCACCCTCCACAATGGAATGGATCCCCGTACCGGCGGGCAGATCGGCCTTAAAACCGGCACGGCTGACGGCTTCGCCGATTACCAGGCCCTATTCGAGGCGTTCACAGCCCAGTTGCGTTATTTTGTGGATATCAAAATCCGCGGCAACAATGTGATCGAGCGCATTAATGCCAAGTACATGCCGGTACCTTTCCTGTCTCTGCTAATCGACGATTGCATTGCCAATGGACGGGACTACAACGACGGCGGGGCGCGCTACAATACCTCCTATATCCAGGGGGTCGGTCTGGGTAGCCTGACCGATTCCCTGGCGGCCATTAAGTACCATGTGTTCGACAATCAGACCATTGGCATGACTGGGTTGCTGAAGGCGCTGCGGGATGATTTCAACGGGCACGCGCAGCTGCGGCAGACCTTGCTGGATGCAACCCCCAAATACGGCAATGACAACGACTATGCCGATGATATCATGCGGGCAATCTTCGAGGTCTACTACCAGGCGGTCAACGGCCGACCCAATACCAAGGGCGGCCGGCATCGCATCCTCATGCTGCCGACTACCAGCCATGTTTACTTTGGGAGTGTCATCGGGGCCCTGCCCGATGGCCGTCTGACCGGGGTGCCGGTTTCCGAGGGCATTTCCCCGGTTCAGGGCGCCGACCGTCACGGGCCGACCGCCGTGGTGAAATCGGCCTCGAAAATGGATCACATCCGTACCGGCGGGACCCTGCTGAACCAGAAGTTCATTCCGCAAGTATTGGAAGACGATACCGGGATAACCAAGCTGATGCACCTGGTACGCTCCTATTTCAGGCTGGACGGCCACCACATCCAGTTCAACGTGGTGAGTGCGGAGATCCTCAAAAAAGCGCAACAGGCCCCGGATGACTACCGGGATCTGATCGTCCGGGTGGCGGGCTACAGTGACTATTTTGTAGACCTCACAGCGGAGTTACAAAATGAAATCATCAGGCGCACGGAACACGATGGCTTCTAGCGGGCCTTCACCCCAAAGGGCAACTTTTACACCAGTGCTGGGTAATTGAATTGCTTTATTGTTCAGCATGGCCTTTGCTAGATCGGCGGTTTAAAAAAGTTCCGGCTCTATTTAAAACCAATATCTGCGCTCAGTGGTGTGGCCCCGAGGTATTGTTTAGGTCTCGCTCCCATCGCCGCGAAAACGCGGGATAAGACGAGACGCCCTGGGCGTACGCCATAAGGAAGGATCCATTATGCCAAGGTTCTTGATCGTTATTTTCCTGATTTTCCTGAGCGGGTGCCTGGGATATCCTGAAAACGTTTCACCGGTCACCGGCTTTGAACTAGAGCGCTATCTTGGGAAATGGTACGAAATTGCAAGGCTGGACCATTCATTCGAGCGGGGGCTGGAACGCGTCACGGCTGAATATGCGTTGCGTGACGATGGCGGCGTACGGGTGATCAATCGGGGGTATGACATCCGGCAAGACCGTTGGAAAACTGCCGAGGGGAGGGCCTATATCGTTGAGTCGTCGGATATAGGCTACCTGAAGGTTTCCTTTTTCGGGCCTTTTTACGGCAGTTATGTCGTTTTCGAACTGGACCAAAAGGATTACCGTTACGCGTTTGTATCCGGGCCGGATCGTTCCTATCTCTGGCTTTTATCGCGGACACCTGCGATTGATGCAGCCTTGTTGAACCGGTTCGTGGAGACGGCCCGGCAAAAGGGCTTTGAAACCGAACAGCTGATTTACGTGAACCAGAAACCTTGAGGCGCAGGAGTGGCGCCGTCGATATTACCCACGGGGAAGCGTGTGAATTTCAAGACCATCCGCAAAAGCAGCGCCCCGGAAATGGTGGCGGAGCAGGTCCTTAACCAGATAAAATCCGGCGATCTGTCGCCCGGTGACCGGTTGCCGCCGCAGCGTGAACTGGCTGCGCTGCTGGGTGTGGGAAGATCTTCGGTGCGTGAGGCCATCAATGCGCTTGCCGTTATGGGATACCTGGATGTGGCCCAGGGGCGCGGGACCTATATAGCAGCGGATCTGCCGGAGGCGGATGTTCCCCTGGCAAAATTCGACGCAGCCCTGAAAGCCGGCAGCATCCTGGAGCTCATGGACGTGCGTGAATTGCTCGAGTGCCGCTCCGCGCGCCTGGCCGCTGAGAGGGCGGAGGGCCAGAAGATTAAAAGCCTGGTTAGCGCCATTGAGAGAATGCGGCGCAGCGCAGAAGATTACGCGAGTTTTCTGGAAGCGGACATTCAATTTCATCAAGCCTTGGCCGAGGCATCTGAAAACCAGATCCTGTGTGAACTGACCCGCCTGATCCTTGACAAGGTGGTGGATCATCACCTGCGCCTGAGGACCACCCGGCTTTCACCAGGTTACCGGGAGATTTCGATTGAGACCGCCCATAAAATCCTGGCGGCGATCGAGGCCGGTGACAGCGGAGCAGCCGCCGAATGGACCGGACGGCATCTGAATGCGATTAAAGCCGAACTAAAAGATATCCTGGCATAATGTCGCTTAATAGATGTTGATAGTGCCAGATTTCAAATTGCGGGTTTCCTGAACGTTTAAATCCCCTATCGGAATCGGGATCGAAATCGCTATCGAAAAACAGAGCCGGCAAGACGTCTCCCTGACTGATTTCGATCAGGGCTGAAACCCGAGCATAAGCATTTCATCAAAGGAAAAGCCACATGAAGATTCGAATTCTCACTGCAGAAGATGTCAAAGCCGCCCTGCCCATGGACCGGGCTATCGAAGCCGTTCGGTCGGCATTCGGCCAGTTCTCAGCCGGACAGGCAAAGGTACCGCTGCGCAGTCGGTTTCACACGGATAAGGGGGTCACGCTGATCATGCCCGCCCACCTGAAGCAGACCGGCGAGTTTGCTTTGAAGGTGGTGTCGGTGTACGGGGAAAATCCAGCAAAGGGCCTGCCCACCGTAGCTGCCACGGTTCTGGTCCTCGACCCGGAAACGGGCAGGCCCCTGTCGTTTATGGACGGCGACAGCCTGACCGCCCTGCGGACCGGGGCAGGGGGCGGCCTGGCGGCCGACCTGCTGGCCCGCAAGGATGCCCACCGGGCCGTTCTCTTCGGGGCCGGTGTTCAGGCCCGGACCCAGTTGCTGGCGGCCATGACGGTACGCACCCTGGATGAGGTGACCATCCTAGACCCCGTTCCCGCGGCCGCCGAACGCCTGGCCGCGGAGGTCTCTTCCTGGGATGGTGCGCCGGCGGTAAACCTGGGTGCCGATCCGGCTGAAGCGGTGGCTGCGGCCGATATCATCATGGCGGCCACCACGACGACTACGCCCCTGTTTGACGGGAATCTGCTCAAACCCGGGACCCATGTCACCGGGGTTGGATCCTTTACCCCCGACATGCAGGAAATCGATGCGGCCACGGTAAAGCGCGCCCGGGTCATCGTGGATTCCCGCGAGGCCTGCCAGGCGGAAGCCGGGGATATCGTCAAGGCGGAGGCCGTGATCGACGCTGAAATCGGCGATATTGTGAACGGTACCTGTCCCGGCCGTGAAAATGATACCGAAATCACCTTCTTTAAATCCGTGGGGGTGGCCTGCCAGGATGCGGCGGCGGCCGCCGCCGTGCTGGCTGGTGCAGAGGCGGGCGATCTGGGACAGATAGTCGATTTGGGTTAGGAATCCATCCTACAGGGCGAGATTCAGGTGTTTAGGCTGAAGTCTGAAGCAAAACCGAATCTGCCCTGATTACCACAATTTCCCAAGCAAGAGGCAGGAGGCGCTCAGTCGTGTTAAGCGAAATGAAGGCATACCAGCCGCCGGAGCACTGGCAGAAGATCACAACAATCGATGCCCACACCGAAGGCGAACCTTTCCGGGTCATCACCGGCGGCCTTCCGGAACTGGAAGGCGACACCATTCTGGCCCGGCGCCGCTGCATGCGGGACAAATACGATCACCTGCGCACAGCCCTCATGTGGGAACCCCGTGGGCATGCGGATATGTACGGCTGCATCGTGACGCCACCGGTATCACCGGAGGCTGATTTCGGTGTTCTTTTCCTGCACAACGAAGGCTACAGCAGCATGTGCGGCCACGGGATCATCGCCATGACCACCATTGCCGTCGAGACCGGTATGGTGCCGCTGGAGACACCGGTAACCACAGTCCGGATCGATTCGCCGGCCGGGCTGGTGACCGCGCACGCTAAAATAGTTGACCGTAAAGTAGCGAGTGTCTATTTTCACAATGTTCCTTCTTTTGTGCTGGCGCTGGACCAGCAGGTGAATGTGCCGGGATTGGGTCCGATCCTTTATGATATTGCCTTTGGCGGAGCATATTATGCCTATGTGGATGTTGCCCAGGTAGGTCTGGTGACCAGGCCGGATAACTATGGCGCCCTGATTGAAAAAGGCATGGCCATCAAAAACGCAGTCATGGCCAGCCGCCCGATACCGCATCCTTTTGAGGAAGATCTCAGTTTTTTATATGGGACGATTTTCATCGGCCAGCCGCATACACCGGATGTGCACAGCAGCAATGTTTGCATATTTGCTGAAGGCGAGGTCGACCGGTGCCCCACGGGAACCGGTGTCAGCGGGCGCCTGGCATTGCACTATGCCAGGGGCGAGGTCGCCATCGACCAGACCATTGAAATCGAGAGCATCCTCAGTACGCGCTTCAAGGGACGGGTTGTCAAGACCATCCGTTTTGAATCATACGATGCCATCATCCCTGAGGTAGAGGGCCGGGCCTGGCTGACCGGCAGGCATGAATTCTGGATCGATCCGGATGACCCGCTCAAGCGGGGGTTTGTATTTCGATAAAGTTGCTGTATTTGAAGGTGCCTACGTAGTATAATCAGTTTGGCTATAAACCTGTGCTATCGGGGTCGGGATCGAAATCGCTATCGCATTCGAGTCCCGATACCGATTTCGATTTCGATCCCGATTAGAGGGGACGTCCAGACCCAACAATCAATTCCTGAGAGGTTTTTATGACAACCAATGGCGAGCAAATTACGATTGACGATCAGGGCAAACCGGTAGTGCCGGCCAATCCCGCGGTACCCTTTATCGAAGGCGACGGAACCGGTCCCGATATCTGGCGGGCCACCCGGATTGCCATCGATGCGGCCGTGACCGCCGCTTATGGCGCCGAGCGCCGGATAGCATGGCTGGAGATCTACGCGGGAGAAAAGTCTTTCAACATGGACGGCCAGTGGCTGCCGGACGAAACTCTAGAGAAAATCAAGACCTATAAGGTGGCCATTAAAGGGCCCCTGACAACCCCGGTCGGTAAAGGCATTCGCAGCATCAACGTCGGCCTGCGGCAGGAACTGGATCTGTACGCCTGTGTTCGCCCGGTGAAGTACATTAGCGGTATTCCCAGCCCGGTCGTACGCCCCATGGATGTCGACATGATCGTGTTCCGGGAGAATACCGAAGATGTTTACGCGGGCCTGGAATGGGAAGCTGAATCCGATACGGCTAAAAAATTTATCGCACTGGTGGCGGCCGAAGAGGGACGTGATATTCGGCCCGATTCCGGTATCGGCCTCAAACCGATCAGCCGCACAGGGACCCGCCGCCTGGTCAAGATGGCCATCGACTACGCCCTGGAACACGGTAAAGAAAGTGTCACCCTGGTGCACAAGGGCAATATCATGAAGTTTACCGAGGGCGCCTTTAGAAAGTGGGGCTATGAACTGGCGGCGGAATACGGCGACAAACTGATTACCGAAGACCGGCTCTGGGAAGAATTCGACGGCCAGGCCCCGGAAGGTAAAGTGGTGGTCAAGGACCGCATTGCCGATGCTATGTTCCAGCAGATACTGCTGCGCCCGGCTGAATACGAGGTATTGGCCATGCCCAACCTGAACGGGGATTACATGTCCGACGCGCTCGCTGCCATGGTCGGCGGACTGGGCATGGCGCCCGGTGCCAACATCGGGGCCGGCTACGCCCTGTTCGAGGCCACCCACGGCACGGCCCCCAAATATGCCGATCTCGACAAGGTCAACCCGGGCTCTCTAATCCTATCCGGGGCCATGATGCTCGATTACATGGGCTGGCTCGAGGCGGCCGATATCCTGCGCAACAGCCTGGTGGTCACCATCAGCCAGAAAACAGTGACTTACGATCTGGCTCGCCAGATGGAGGGTGCTACCGAGGTGAAATGTTCGGAGTTTGCCCAGGCCATGGTGAAGAATATGCCGTGACGGCTGCCAGCACGTCCACCGCGGTTCTTTTTCGCAAATGACCGTTGTTGGCAGGGCCAGGGCCGGCATCTTAAAGCCGATACTCATGGGCGGTGGTGCAGATGTGCCGATGCTTGTTATTCTGATTGGCTCATTGGCGGGAATGGTCTTGTCTATGATTCCTGTGCTCTTTGCCGGAGCGGTGGTGCTGGCCCTCATGTACACACTATATCCAGCCTGGCTCGATAATGAAAACCCGGAAAGTGAGGCGACAAGCTAAAGATTGTTACCTGCTTTCCAAGCCTACCGAGCCAAATGAGCCCTAAACTTTTCCGTTCTGGAGCCCACGCTACGAATTCCGATTGAACAGCCCGTGGTAATTATGTAATTAATTCTCAAGTATGCAGACAAATATGCCGAAAAGAGGCATATGCCGTTAGAAGCCGGATGGATCACTATAATTGCGAAGAACGAACATATAAGGCGGCCGGCCTTTCTATTTCCGGAGCAGGCGCATAGTTTAAACTTACAGCCCGAGTTGGCCGAAATACTTGACTATCCTCAATGACACCTCGCTTACAGTCAGCCGAAAAAAGATCCACTTTACGGCCGCAACTCAAGACCATGCATCTCAATCCGGTCACCCTGCGATTTTCCGGGCCCCTGACCCATCTCGAGAGCCTGTTTCAAAAGGACTACCTGGAGCAGTCCATCCCCCATATTCGGCTGGTCCTCATTCTGGCTACGATTCTCTATGCCATTTTCGGTATACTGGATTTTCTGCTGGTGCCCGGTCAAAAGTATTTGTTCTGGACAATTCGATACGCGGTTGTCTGTCCGGCCCTGATTTTGACTGCGATTGTTTTGCGATTTCAGTCAGTTCAGAAAATGATCCAACCGATTCTCAGTGGGCTGATTGTGATCAGCGGAAGCGGCATTATCGCCATGATACTCATCGCCCCACCGCCGATCAACTATTCCTACTATGCCGGATTGATTCTGGCGTTTATGTTCGGTTACACATTCGTGCGGGCCCAATTCATCTGGGCCTCGCTGGGCGCGTGGTGCCTGGTGATCCTCTATGAGGTTGCCGCTATCGGCATTGCCAAAACACCCGTCCCGATCCTGATCAATAACAACTTTTTCTTTATCAGCGCCAACCTGATCGGCATGCTGGCTTGCTATTTCATCGAACTGTATGCGCGCCGGGATTTCTATCTGGTTCATCTGCTTGCGGATGAGCGTGAAAAAGTACAGGTCGCCAATCTGGACCTGGAACAGCGGGTCCGGCTGCGTACAAATGAACTTGAAGCCGCCAATCAGGAATTGGCGCAGGAAATTAAGGAACGCAAGCACGCCGAAGCAGAGCGTACCCGGCTTGCGGATCAATTGAAACAGGCGGAAAAGATGGAGGCCGTCGGCAGCATGGCTGCCGGCGTGGCCCACGACCTGAACAACATCCTCAGCGGTCTGGTCAGTTATCCGGACCTGCTGCTTCTGGACCTGACCGATGAGAGCCCCCTGCGGCAGCCGATCCTGACGATAAAAAAGTCAGGCGAAAAGGCAGCCGCCATGGTCCAGGATCTCCTGGCCCTGGCAAGGCGGGGGGTGACCCATAAGGAAGTTGTCAACCCCAATGATTTGATTTCCGACTATCTCGGCTCCCCTGAGTTTGCAAGCCTTGAGCAGCAACATCCGCACGTGCGTTTCACTGTCGATTTGGCGGTCGATCTATTGAATGTACTTGTGTCGCCTGTTCATTTGTTAAAAGCGATGATGAACCTGACCTCCAATGCCGCGGAGGCCCTGCTGGTGAAAGGGGATGTGGAAATCAAGACCCGGAATCGATCTCTGGACCAGTCGATAAACAGGCATGAAGCCATTGCCGCCGGGGACTATATCACCATCCAAGTCTATGACAGTGGCGTTGGCATTGCAGAGCAGGACCTCGAACGGATTTTCGAGCCGTTCTACACTAAAAAACAACTGGGACGCAGTGGGACCGGTCTGGGTATGACCGTTGTCTGGTCCACGATAAAGGATGCCGACGGCTATATCGATGTTGAAAGTAGAGAGGGCTACGGTACGACTTTTACGCTCTATCTACCGGTTAATCGGCAACCTGCCATGGCAACGGAGAGTCCGGTCCTTTTTGAAAATCTGCATGGTACCGAAAGGGTTTTGGTGGTTGACGATCTGGCTGAGCAACGTGAGATCGCCAAGGCGATGCTCGGTAAGTTGGGATATTTCGTCACGGCCGTGCCATCGGGTGAAGCAGCGCTTGACTACCTGAAGGAAAATGAGGCGGACATCGTGGTCTTGGACATGATCATGGCACCAGGGATGGATGGCTGTGAAACATATCGCCGTATTCTGGAACAGCGTCCCCAGCAAAAGGCGGTTATTGCCAGTGGCTTTTCAGAATCTAAGCGTGTACGCGAAGCCCAGCGGATTGGTGCGGGCGCCTACATCAAAAAACCCTATACCCTCGAAAAGATTGCGCTGGCAGTGCGTGAGGCGCTTGACGGATAGCGCCCGGAAACCTTATGTGGCGGAATCGAGAGGGTCCTGAAGATCGCCGTCTCCCTCTTCGCCAAACAATGCCGTCACCGGCCATGGGTCTGGTTGAAGGCCTGCAGCCGTGATTCTAATTCCGGGAAGCGGTTTTTAGCGGTGAGCGACACGCAGGCCCGGATGCCCTCGAGCCGCTTGCTGCCCGTGGTGGCCAGAGAGATGCCGCTGATGCCGTAGTAGAGCAGTTCTTCCACAAGCTCGACGCCGGAAAAACCGGGGTAGGCCACGGTGAAGTAAAATCCGTCGGCCAGGGGCTCATCTTCGTCCAGGTCGTAGACAAGCTTGAAACCGTTGTCGGTAAAGAGCTTTTTCATCTTCCGGGCCCGCTCGCCATATTCCTTTACTGCTTCCACAAAGTTATACTGCCCGCTATTCACCGCCTCGAGCAGGCGGGCCAGGCCGTGCTGGGCACTGTGGCTGACACCCGAGCTCAGGGCGTACATGCCGCCAAAGATATAGGCGTAGCCAAACCGGTTGCTGCCGAACCAGGGTTCCAGGCCGTCACCCTCGGAATTGAACAGTACCGGCGATATGGCGGTCATCCCGATGCGTTGACCGGCCAGGCTGAATGATTTCGAGCTGGAAATCAGGAGAATATAATTTGCGGTGTAGTTGGCCACCGAGGGGATATAGGGCGGCCGGCCGGGTTGCGAATAGTCTTTTCTAAAATCCATTCCGAAGTAGGCTAGATCTTCGAGGGCGATAACATCATGCTGTGTGCAGAGCCGACCGATGATTTCCAACTCCTTGTCCGTGAAACAAATCCAGGATGGGTTGTTGGGATTGGAATAGAGAACGGCCGCAATGTCCCCCTGGTCAAGATAGGACCGCAGTTTGTCCTCCAGCCGGGCGCCCCTGAAATCATATACGTCAAAACTTTCGTAGGGCAGGCCGAGGGCCCGGGCCTGAATTTTATTGACCGGAAAGCCGGGGTCGATAAACAGGATTTTGCTGCGGCCTTTAAAACGCCGGCCAGCCATCATCATTGCCAGGTAACAGCCCTGCATGGAGCCCACCGTAGGCAGGCAGCCTTCCGGAGCGACTTCGATATTCAAAAAATTCTGCACGAAAGAGACAATGCCGGTTTTAAGCTCCGGGATGCCGTCAAAGGGAGGGTACTTGGAACCGACCCCCTGTTTCAAGGCTTCGATTTCGCCCGCCACGGCAATTTCCGGCGGATCGAAACCCGGGATGCCCATTTCCATACGGATAAAAGATACCCCGCTGGCTACTTCGATGTTGGTTACCAGCCGGTTCAGTTCGCGAATGGAAGCCAACCCTACAGACTTCAGTCCCGAGGCCGCAATGAATTTCTTAACGATGTCCGGATCTATTGGTGTTTGCATGCTTTTCTACCTTTAAGGGCATTATTCTCGCGCGGAGTCGCAGAGGCGCAGAGAAGACCAAAAACCAAAATTTTGGCGCGCTGTCGCGCGAAAGACCATCTGTTGGTTATGGGTTTTAGATTTTAGGGTTTCCGGCGAAGCCGGCGTAAATTCGTGGTTTTCTCTGCGCCGCTGCGCCTCCGCGCGATGCAATAGGTATTCTCTGCGGTTTAACATCTTTGCGTGAGACAAAAAAGACTTTAAATCCGGCGCTGAATGAAATGATAAAGCCTTGCACCGGTTTCGTAGAAGAGCTCCCAGAAAAGCCGCGTATAGATCGTTTGCGGTTTCAGAACCGGCAGGGGGATTTTCTGAACATCGCCATCCATGACATAGCCGGCCAGCAATTTGCCAAAGACAGTGCCCGGGCCGATTCCCCTTCCGTTGAAACTCGTAATCATGACCATGCTGTCGTCCAGGATATGAAACCGGGGGAGGTGGTTGCTGTTCATGGCAAAGGTGCCGTGCCAACCGTATTCCAGCGGCACATCACCCACTTGCGGAAAGGTTTTCTTAATGGTCCGTTTCACCCAGGCTTCGTGCAGGCCATAGGCAAAGTCGTTGACTGTGCCGACGCTCCCCACGATCAGCCGCCCGGCAGCGTCGCGGCGGTAGGAGGAGAGAATCAGGTTCGTATCCCAGGCGCCCTGGTGCTCCGGCAAGACGGTTTTGTCGGCTTCACCGGTCAGGGGCGGGGTGGCGAACTGGAAGAAGTTCATCCAGAACATGGACTTCTTGATTGACTGGAAAGCAAACCCCGGATAGGCATGCACGGCCACGATGACTGCTTTGGCTGCCAGGGTGCCCTGCGGTGTCGCCAGTCTGTAGTTTTTACCGTCTTTCTCGTGTTTTATCACGGGCGAGTTTTTGAACAGTCGTGCGCCTTTTCCGATTGCGGCGTTTGCCAGGCCGAAGGCATAAGCCAGCGGTTGAATCGTACCGGCCCGCTCATCCATCAAGGCGCCGTAAAAACTCTGGCTGCCGGTACGGGCGGCGGTTTCTTCCGGGCCCAGGAGCTTAACCGGGGCCCCCCGCTGTTGCCACTGGGTTTCCCGTTGTTGAAGCGCTTTCAGTCCGCTTTTCGAGTCCGCGCAGTGCAAGGTTGCGTTGTGCAGGGCTTCGCACTCAATCTGATGTTCCTTGATCAGGCTGTAGACCAGGTCGGGGGAGTTGCCTAGCACGGTGAGCAGTTTTTCACCGTATTCCGCCCCGGCTAATTTCAGCAGGTCTTCGGGCATAAGCCACAAGCCGGCATTGACCAGGCCCACATTGCGCCCGGCCCCGCCATAACCGATGTCCCTAGCCTCCAGCAGGGTGACCTGCCGGCCGGCTTCGGCAAGATGTAAGGCGGCTGACAGTCCGGTATACCCCCCGCCGATGACGGCGACGTCAGCTGTATGATCTCCTTCCAGCGGTTTTAAATCCGGTGGCTGCCTTGCGGTCACCGCCCAGAGTCCATGACTGGTTGCTGTATCTTCCATTGGTGTGTTCCTTCCTGAACTGGGTTCCATGAAACTGAGGCGTAAACCAGCATAAAAAGGCGCATAAATCAACTACAAACAGAGGTGTTGGCAGATGCGGGCCAGCGCAGCGTGGGTTTGACGGGTGGCGTATTGTCAGCGGCGCGAAGAATCGCGAACAAACTGTGGTTCGGGCGGGTCTTGTTGCGCCTGCCGGCGGTGATCCCGGATTCAATTTCTAGACCTGCTTGGGTGCGTCGTGTACCGCCCACATATCTTCATCGGTGAAACAGCGTTCGCTTTTGTCCGGGTGCATGGCATCCTTTTCCATCTTGCGGCGGTTGTAGGCGGGGTTCAAGACCTGGTCGTAGTATTCGTGCTGGATCAGCAGGTTCATGATCTGGCTGGTACCGGTCCAGATCATGGACAGGCGGATGTCCCGCAGAGCGCGTTCAATGGGGTACACATCCGTGTAGCCGATGCCGCCCATTATCTGCATGGCATTGTTGACCACCTTCCAGGCGGCTTCCGTGGCGAAGCGCTTGGCCTCGCTGACCAATCGGCGGGCATGGGTGTAGCCCTCATCCACGGCCCGCGCCGCCATATAGGTGAGGGCCCGCGCTGCATCCAATTCCGTAATTGAATCAGCCACCAGGGTATTGACGGCCTGGAATTTGCGGATTTCCCGGCCGAAAGCCCGGCGCTTGTCGGAATAGCGCACCGCCAGATCGAGGGCCCCCCAGACGCCGAGGCAGCCGGCCGCGGAGGTCAGCCGTTCGGGGATCATCATCTGGTTGAAGCACAGGGCGCCGCCATGCAGTTCACCAATCAGGTTTTCCCGGGGGACCTTCACATCCCGGAAAACCAGGCGGCCGGTGCCGCCGCCGCGGCAACCCATGAGGCCGTAGAGGTATTCGGTCTCCACGCCGGGGCCCTTTTCGATGACCAGCAGGCTCAACTTGCCGTATTTGTGCGCATTGGGTTCGAAATTGGTCCGGCAATACACAACGAAAAAATCGGCGCCTTCGGCACTGACCACAAACCGTTTTTGTCCGTTAACGATAAAATGATCACCTTGCAGGTCGGCCCGGGTGGTGGCGCCGAAAAAGTCGGAACCGTCCCGTGGTTCGGTGAGGGCCTCGGCCGCTACCAACTGACCTTCCAGGTAGGGCCTGAGGTACTTTTCCTTTAAATAATCATTGCCGAACTGGTTGAGCGCTTCGCCTACAATGGATGGCATCACGTAGGCGCAGCCCAGGGCCATGCCCAGGCAGCCGATTTCCTCCGTGGCCGC
This sequence comes from Olavius algarvensis Delta 4 endosymbiont, assembly GCA_905176665.1. Classification (GTDB taxonomy): domain Bacteria; phylum Desulfobacterota; class Desulfobacteria; order Desulfobacterales; family CAJINA01; genus CAJINA01. Next base: position 35,572 of record CAJINA010000021.1, read on the forward strand.
CACCTCAGCCACCCAGCTCAAGTTCCGGCCGCCCCATTTTTCGGGAAAACGGATGGCGCGCAAGTTATGACCGGCAATCGATTCAACGAACTCACGGGGATAGACGATCTCGTCCCGGTCCATTTTTCTTAAGAAATCGCTGCTTATGCGGTTGTTTACAAAGTCGCGGGCCTCCTGTTTCACGGCCTGCTCGGCTGGGGTTAGCATAAAATCGTACATGTCAGCTCCTTGCGCACAGTGCGCGCTTCATCAAAAAATTAATCATTTTAAGTCGTTGGGCGTGAATTTTTTATTTCGGGATTTGCTGATGAACCAACTTATGGTATATCTAGGAAAACTTCAAATACAATCATCAGGCTAGACTGGCAACGTAAAAAGCGACTGGCAGACCGTACCGGCGGCGAGGTGACCGATGCGAACGGAAAGAAGAAGCGGCGGCGAGCGACGCACCGGAAGAGAGCGCAGAGTCAAGCTGGCAACTGTTCTGGCTCCGGACAGAAGGGTCAACCCGGACAGGCGCAACGGCATCCCCAGGCGCAAGTCGCGCCCCGGTCCCCATGAACCGGCCTAACCCGCCTCTGGCCCGGCTCAGGGCCCAACCCCCGTCCAAGGATCCATTAAAATGAGATACGCACCGACCCACCTTGAAACGTTTATCCATACGGGATGGGAGGTTGATTGATCAGCAGTAGGCAGAAATCCAGCTTTCCAGCCCCAGCGGCAAGGGCTAATGCAAAACCGGTGACCCGGGGGGGGCGAACCTGATGGGGCGTTTTTTAAACAGCCCGGGGGCGCCCTACCTGCTGCTCACCCTGGCTATTTTGTTATGGGCCAGCAACACCGTGGTGGGGCGGGCTGTAAGAGCCGATATCCCGCCCCTGGCGTTTGCTTTCTGGCGCTGGCTGCTTGCCACGGTCATTATTCTGGCCATGTCGAGGCGTCATGTGAAGCAGGACTGGGCGATTATCCGGCACAGCGGTCCGATTCTGCTGCTGCTGTCCGCGATCGGAATTGCCGCCTTCAACGCCCTTTTGTACTCCGGGCTGCAATGGACCACAGCGATCAACTCCTTCCTGTTGCAGGCCATGATGCCGGTATTTATCGTGTGGCTTTCCTTTTTGATCTTCAAGGAGAAGGCAACCCCCGGGCAGGCCGCCGGCCTGCTGACGTGTCTGGCGGGGGCCATTGTCATCATTACAAAGGGCGACCCGGGCGTGTTGCTGCGCTTGTCCTTCAACTACGGCGATATCTATATCTTCGTGGCGGTAGTCCTGTACGCCGGTTATTCGGCCCTCCTGCGTTTGCGGCCACCGGTCCACGATTTGACCTTCATGGCCGCTACCTTTACCCTGGGGGCCGTTTTACTGTTGCCCCTCTATCTCTGGGAAACAGCTTCCGGACGTCCGATCGAATTCAACCGCACAACGATCCTTGCTGTCGGGTACGTCGCCCTGTTTCCCTCCATTGTGTCCTATTTTTGCTTCAATCGCGGCATCGCGCAACTGGGGGCCAATCGGGGAGGGATGTTTCTGTACCTGATGCCGGTTTTCGGCAGTATCCTCGCCATTATCTTCCTCGGCGAAAACCTTCGCTGGTATCACTTGGCGGGAATCGGGCTTATCGTGCCCGGGCTTATCTTTGCTGCCCGGAAATAAATGTGCCCCGAACCACGACCGTTAATTTCCGCGGCCGCCGATTTTCAAGGCCCGACCAGAGCGATCCGCTCCCGACCGAGCTTGGAGCACAGAAGGGCTAAGCGGTGTTTGTGTAAACTGCTTGACGCTGTTGTCTGAGATCGAATAGATTCGGTTACATCAGCAGCATACAGCTCATGTTTGATGACAAAGTCCAAATGGGATTTAAACATTACATCTTCGACTGGGGCGATACTTTGATGGTCGCTTTTCCGGATGCCAACGGCCCCATGTATCTCTGGGAAAAAGTGGCCGCTGTAACGGGCGCCCGCGAAACCCTGACTGCCCTGCATGGGGTGGCCGGCTGCCATCTGGCTACCAACGCCCAGGACTCCCGAGAACAGGACATCGTCAAGGCCCTGGAGCGAGTCGGACTGGCCGAACATTTGGACAATGTTTTCTGTTTCGACAACCTGGGCTGCCGCAAACCGAGTGTGGAATTTTTTAAAGGGATTATCCGGAAGATCAGGGCCGATCCCGGTGAAATCGTAATGGTGGGCGATAGCCTCGATACGGATATCGTCGGCGCCCTGGCCGCCGGCCTGCACGGCATCTGGTTCAACCCGGACGGCCGGGAGGGGCGGCTGGATGGCGCCGGGGAAATTCGCAATTTGAAGGAGCTAATTTAACCAAAAGGATAAAACCTATCCTGGAATTGGAAGAAGGTAAAATGGCAAAGACGTCAATCAGAAAAGTCGGCCTGGCCCTGGGCAGCGGATCGGCCCGGGGTATGTCTCACATTGGGGTAATCCGTGAGCTGGAACAACTGGGCATCAAGCCCGACATCGTGTGCGGGACCTCCATCGGGGCCATTGTCGGCGCCTTTTACGTATGCGGCAAACTGGATGAACTAGAAACCTGGGTCGGACAGCTGGATAAATGGAGCATCGCCAAAATGATGGATATCAGTTTCATTGCCGGCGGCGGCTTTATCGAAGGCAAACACCTGACCGACTTTCTCGAAAAACATCTGGGGGGCCCTTTGATCGAAGAGCTGCCCCTGCCGTTTGCCACGGTGGCCACCGACATGGAGACCGGTCAGGAGATCTGGTTTAAAAGCGGTCCGGTGATCAAGGCGGTTCGGGCCTCCATCACGCTGCCGGTATTATTGACGCCGGTGCAGTATGACGACCAGTGGCTGCTGGACGGCGGCCTGGTGAACCCGGTGCCCGTGTCGGTCTGTCGGGCGCTGGGAGCCCATGTGGTGATAGCGGTCAATCTAAATGGGGATCTGGTAAAAAAGCATTTTACCGCGGCGCAGCAGGAGGAGCCACCTGAGGTCAATACCGAGGCCTCTCTGCTTGAAAAGCTGGCAGCGCGGTTCGAGTCCAACTCCGTGCTGGCGGCATTATCAAAAGAGGAGCCCGAGCGTCCCGGCATGTTCGACGTACTGGCCAGCTTTATCGATATTATGCAAGACCGCATCACCCGCAGCCGCATGGCCGGGGACCCGCCGGATGTCATGCTGGTGCCCAGGCTGGGCGACGTGGGGTTGCTGGAGTTCGATAAAAGCGCAGAATCGATTGCGGCCGGACGTCGCTGCGTACAAAGCGCTCAGGAACAGTTAACGGATTACATGGGGGGGTAGGATGTTTACAAAGCAAGCGGATAGCGGCTACCGGGACCTTCTAGAAGGCGTGCAAATGAAAACCCTGGCTTATGGTGACAAAACCCTGCTGGCCAAATTTAAACTCAGGAAAGGTGCTGCGATCCCCGTGCACAACCATATGCATGAACAGACCGGCTATATGGTCGCCGGCAAGATGCGGTTCACGATTGGGGCGGACAGCTTTGAATGCGAACCGGGTGACACCTGGTGCATTCCCGGGGAGGTGGCGCACGGGGTTGAGGTGCTGGAAGATTCGGTTGTCGTAGAAGTATTTTCGCCGGTGCGCGAGGACTACCTGCCGGTTACTTAAAGCGGCCAAGGATTACGTGGGAAACTAAAATTCAAATAAGAAATAGAGCTTTAACCCCTCGAACCTTGTGCAAGAGGATGTCGGTATGAAAATTCCATTCTATCAAGTGGACGCATTTACGGATCACGTATTCGGCGGGAATCCGGCCGCCGTATGTTTGCTGGACCGTTGGCCGGAAGACGAAATAATGCAGGCCATTGCCGCGGAGAACAACCTCTCGGAGACCGCTTTTCTGGTGGGCAGCGGCGCTGACTACGATCTGCGCTGGTTTACGCCCGCCCTGGAGATCGATCTTTGTGGTCACGCCACCTTGGCCAGCGCCTTTGTCATTTTCAATTTTCTCGAACCGAAACTCGCCGCCGTTCGATTTCAGACCGCCAGCGGTGAACTGCGGGTGGGTAAAGATGGAGATTTGCTGGTGATGGATTTCCCTGCCCGTAAGGCGGAACAGGCCGGCGCTCTGGCCGGACTGACGGATGCCCTGGGTGTTGGGCCTGAAGAAGTCTATGGCGCCCGGGACATTCTGGCCGTGTTCGCCACCGAAACGCAGGTCAGGAGCATGGCGCCCAACTTTGCCGCCCTGGAAAAGATCAAAGAGGCGTTTGCCGTCATCGTGACCGCCCCGGGTGACACGGTGGATTTCGTTTCCCGGTTTTTTGCACCCAATGCCGGTATTCCCGAAGACCCGGTAACCGGAAGTGCCCACTGCACCCTGGTCCCTTATTGGTCGGCCCGACTCGGAAAAAAGCAGCTGCATGCCCTGCAGGTGTCCGCCCAGGTTGGCGAACTGTTTTGCGAGGACAGGGGCGACCGGGTGTCGATGGCGGGACGGGCAGTATTATTTGCGCACGGGGAATTGGCTATTTAGACAAGATGCTCCCCCAGTTCGCTTTCCAACAATGGTCTGGTGTTAGAGGCCCTTCAGTTCCACCCGTGCGATCTTCAGGCTACCTTTCAATCAAATCGCTTGAAAATCCGCTGGCAGCCAGATTCATTAACAGTGCTCGGGCGGCGTCGGCGGTGGGGTGGGCTCCCACGAAGAGATAATACACCTTGTTGATGGTGACGGTATAGGGCAGAAAGCCTTTGTCACCAAGTTGCAGGGCGGTTTTGTCGGCCGCGGCGGTCGAGGCATAGGCGCCGACCAGGCAGGCAAACCGGTTACGGGCGACCAAAGCCCCTTGGAGTTGATATTTCTTGATGGCATCCAGGGCGGCCGTGGCACTGGGAAAATGACCTAAAAAGAGGCGATACCAAATCCCCTTCTCGCCCAAATTCGTCCGGACAAGATACGCTTGGAATCCCCGGCGATAGTCGGCGAGTTTTTCAGTAGCCGTGTCGAGGGACTGAAACGAGGCGATGTGGATGGCATAGGGATACCTCTGGGGGACATAGGGTTTCAACTGCTTGGTTGGCTTGGCCATGGGCGCTTTAGCCTTCTCGGGCGCAGGGGGTTTTGGCGCCGCGGGTGCTTTCTGGATAATGGGCTTCTTGACAGGTGCCGGAACCTGTTGGGGCTTGGAAACTACCGGCGCCGCAGTTGCTGGGGCAGGTACTTTCGGTGGCGTTGCCGAAACTGGCTGTTTTGGTACCGTCCCGCGGGTCACAGAGGTTGGCACGGGGGGAATTTTATGGAAAAGCTGACCGGTTTCGGCCGTCAGCGCCGCAGGGGTTTCGGGTTCGTAGGATACAAAATACCCGGCTGTGAAAACCACGATAATCAGCACCCCTCCCCAGAGCAGGATCCGGGAAGTAAGCGGTTTCCGCGCTTTTGAGTCTACCGGTGGCGGCACCGGTCGCAGGTGCTCTTGGAGTCCTTTATCCGGTGCGGCCTCCCGGGGGGAGGCTCTATGCGCGGGCGGCCGGTCCTGGCGTTCAGGTTCGGCGGGTTTGGCCGGTTCCGCCGGACCTGCGGGCGAGGGGACATCTTTAGCCGGCTTGGGTACGTCAGCGGCCTTAAGCGTCGGTTGCTCTTCGGGCGGTGGGGGGGGCGGCCGCTTCCGCGACGACCTCTTCGGGCTCATCGGTCGGGAGAGGCTGCGGGGTCTCCGGTTCAGGTTCCGGTGGCGGCGGTTCAAAGACCGAATCAGCCGGCAGCGCTGCGGCTTCTTCCGTCCCGGTCTCCGCAGTATCGGCTGACCCGGACTCGGAGGGCCCGGGGTCATCATCTACCCAGTCAACGACAGACTCTTCATCACGATCAAGACCACCGGCCGCGTCGGCCCGTATCAGTCCACCCTTCTTTTTCTTCGCGCTGTTTTTATCAGCATTTTTCGGATCGTCTGCACTCATGGTATAATCCCCGTCGGTGAGGCCTTTTGAAACTTGTATTATAGCTGAACGGTTACGAAGACCCGTATGATACGGCAAATGAGGCCCATCTGTTTATGGATGTCTGCTATCAGGAACAAACACGAGAAGCAGGGCTCTCATTATATTGTTTTTGAATATTCGGCAGAACGCCAACAATTTTATATAAATAGCGGCTACAGTCCGAATTGTCAATAATGTGGTATAATTACCACCATCCTATGAATTCTAACCCACTGTAAAGCCAATTTAGATTAACCGACGGCAATCACACCGGTGGCGTCAGAAATGATGAATACGTTTATTTTTTTGCGAACCGGCATGATAATACCAACCTACATCTATGGGGTGATCCACTATCCCTTCAGCCTGTGGGGCGGGAGAAGGGAAGGTCGATTCTTTTCAGGCAACATCTATGATTCGGTCGTGAAGTCTCTGGGCCCGCAGGCAAAAAGCCTCCAGCTTGGCGGTCACCAGTTGGGGAAAAGGGGAGCCGTCGCTTTCTATTGATAAGAACGGTAAATCTTCTATTGCTGCCAGCGTGGCACTCAGTTTTTGATTGTTCGGCTCCGAAGCCAATTTACACGATGGGGTCATCACATCGCTCAAGATAGCTTCCGAGAGGCGGTTGGGCATACAGCCGAAGGGGCCGATGGCAATCACGCCACAGACATCGGTGACGACTTCGGAAAGTGAACTGCCGATCGTCAGGATAGCTTCACCGGTTAACTGGGGGGAAATAAACGGAGCGGCCTTGGAGATAACCGTCTCCACCTGGACGGGCGCCGGGTGCACCAAACCCGATGAGGCCAGAACCGATTTAATGCGGGTTTCATATTTGTGCATGGCCTTGCGGCGCAATTTCTGCCCGATGCGGGCCATCAGCGATATCCCGGACGGGTTGTTGACGTGATCGTCCAGGTAGTCGATATAGTGCAGCCATTCCGCAATGGGTGAACAAATGGTCGCAAAACCCTTTTCGGCAAGTTTTTCGGTAATATTCTGGCGCGAGAGAGCATCCCGGCGCACAAATATCTCGCCGGTGAGGAGGATGACCGGAACCGCGGCAACCGGTCCTTTCAAACTGATGCAGCCAAGCCGTTCAGCCGTGCGGCGCAATTGGCTTTCGATTTGGGGGAAAGATCCTTTTTCAAGGGCCGCCAGGATCTTCGCTACCTCAGCATTAAAAGTATCCAAGGCCTCTTCCACATCGCTTGCATTCGTCAGGAGCATGGAGCGAATGTCTTCCAGCACGTCGGAAACGACTACCGCCCACCAGCCTTTCTTGTGAAAATCATTGCCCAGGTCGGTGTAGGCCCTGTCTTCATTCAACGAAAACAGGGCCACATCCGCCAACTGGAGTCTTTTGACCAGGTCTTCCATGAAGATAAAGTACTGGCCGAATCGGCACGGACCGGTTCCCGACGGCATGAAGAAGACCACCACTTCGTCTGCGCGGCGCCCGTTGTGGATATAGTTCAGCAGCGTGCCGGTGGTCAGAATCAGCGGCAGGCATTCCTTGCAGGAGGTGTTGCCCCGGCCCATCTTCAGTACACTTTCATCGGCCGGGCTATGGGCCTTGGCATTGTAACCGCCGCTCCGGAATACAGCGGCCAGGGATTCCGATGAAATACCACCCATGGACGGCAGCAGCAACGTTACCCGGGGGTGGTTCAGGGGCAATTGTTCCCCGGAGGAAGTTGTGACCGTAGGGATGCGCCCCTGGTAAAGGGTGCGGGCGGGGATAAACCCGTTTCCGGACAGTGCAATCCGGCCGCGGCTGGTGAGTTGCCGGTAGGCAGCCACCACATCGAAGAAGGCTTCAATCCGGGTTTCGAGACCGGCGTCCGCGGTATGGTTATCGAGTTCGAGCGTCAGCGACGGCTTTTTCCCCATGATATCTCTAAAGTAGCCGATAATAAAAGAGTCGGGCCCGCAGGAAAAATTGGTAATGAAGATACTGAAAAGCTGGGGGTGTCCAGCTACCAGGCGGCCCGCTTTGAGCATCATCTGGCCCATACCCCAGTACATATGCCGTTTGGCCCGCTGATCTTCTATGGGTACAAAATCCAGGGGGATGACCATGACGCTGCGCGAAGCGATTTTATGGGGGATACCCATGTTGGCCTCGCCGGCAAATGCATTATAAGGCCTTCCGCAGAGCACCACGGCTATCTTCTGCGGATCGGTTTCAAGCTGCGCGATGACTTCCCGGCCGATGCGTTTCATGGCCCGCTGGCACGCCTGTTGTTTTTGCAGAGCACGGGCAAAGGCCTTTTCTGCGGCCGGCCGCTTGACACCCATGAGCAGGGCCGATGCAATCAACGGGGTGCGGGCGTCTTCAAGCCCTCGCTCCAGGTCGATCAGGGGCGTCAACAGGCGCGTGCCCCGGCTGGCAAGACGGTCTATTTGCTTTCTAAAGGCGGCGCGCAGGTAGAAGGTTTCGCCCTGGACAAACGGGCAGACCAGAGAGCCTAGGCTGCCGTTCTGTTTGGGGATGGATTTAAAGTGCGGCAGAAAGATAAACTCCGGTGGCTGTTCGGATTCCAGAAGGGTGTGGAAAAAGCCATGGGCCAGTTCGGCCGGGTAGCAGAAAGGGGCGTTTTTCTGATCAACCCCCGACTGCGACAGGCGTCCGGGCAAAACCGGCTCGAAGCCGAGTTCGCTGAAGAAATTGGCATAGAGCGGGTAGTATGTGTTTACCAGAAAACTGCGGTTGAACCCGATGCGCCCCCGCCATTTTTCAGCGGAAATAGCCCCGGGTCGCGGAGCAAACTCTTCAAAGATGAGCTGGTGCCGCAATCCAACCAGGTCCAGTTTGCCGATGTCTATGCGGATATTCCGACGCAGGTTGTCGTAGCGGTTGCAAGCCCCGCCGAAGGGAAACTGTTCGCCGTTGATGCCCAGGCGGGCGATTTTGCAGCGACGGTCACATTTTTCCGGGCCGCCTTTGCAGGTGAACGTGCGTCCGTAGGTGATTTCGCGTTCGGCCAGGGCCTGGAGGTCGAAGTCGCCGGGCGCCAGTCGGCCTTTGGCGATGCGGGTTTTTATCTCCAGGGCGGCGCCAAAGGCACCCATGAGGCCCGGCTCCGGGGGCACCACAATCGGTTTGCCCACCAGGGTCGCCATGGCCAGCGGAATGGCACGATTGTAACAGACCCCCCCTTGCATAAACACCTTTTGGCCCACCGGGCGGTTGCCTTTTACCCGGTTGGTGTAGTTCATGCAGATCGAGTAGACCAGGCCGGCCACAATGTCGGCATGGGAAACCCTTTCGTGGATGGCGTTCTTGATGTCCGAGGAGATAAAAGCGGCGCACTGGTCATTGAAATTCGGTGGACTGCTGCCCTGCAGAGCAACCGCGGCAATATCTTCCATGGGCAAGCCCAGGGTTTCCAGGGCCGCTTCTTCCAGAAAAGAACCGGTACCGGCACTGCAGGCCTCATTCATGGCGTAGTCAGAGGGAACGGCATTGGTGATGTAGGTATATTTGGCGTCCTGCCCGCCGATCTCAAACAGGGTGTCGACTTCCGGATCAAAATAGACGGCGGCTGCAGCGTGGGCGATAATTTCGTTGATGACCCCGTCGGTGGTCGCGTGCAGACCGGCAATCTGGCGGCCGGAGCCGCAAACCCCGATGCCGCTCACGGAAAAGCGGGCTGCCCCGATCTCGTTGCACGCCTGCTGCATGATGGCCGCATAGCAGCGGCGGGAGGCCCCGACCGGGTCTCCATCCGTGCGCAGGTAGATAGTTGCCAGGATGGTGTTGTCCGACGTGCGCATCAGGACTGCCTTGGTGGTGGTCGAACCGACATCGAGTCCCAATATGCACTCGTCACCCGGCTGAAGGCGTCCGGTTCCCATGGTTTTGAACTCTACCTGATCAAAGGCCTGGTCCAACGGCGGCAGCCGGTCAAAGGCTGCGGTGCGGGAGGTAAATATGGCCGCGATACCCGGAAACGGCAGCGTTTCATGGTCCAGGGCCCATACGGCTGCCCCCAAGGCCTCCATGTAGGCGGCCTGCTCGGGAACGATCAGCCCCGGTATTTCCCGGCTGAGATATTCAATCATCATCTGGTTCCGGGCGGTGCCGCCGGTAATCATGATGTCGCGGCGTTCGACCCTTTTGAGCAGTTCCATGATCTTGCCGGCCATCATGCGGCAAAGGCCGGCTGCCACGCGGGATTTTGGGATCCCCTTGTTGGTGGCATGGGTACAGTCCGATTTGCAGAAAACCGAGCATCTGCCCGAGACTTCATGAGGGGTTTCCACGCTCGCCCACCGGGCGGCTTCCTCCAGAGAAACATCCATGCGACGCAGTTGCTGGAGAAAGAACTCACCGGTGCCGGAGGCACACTTGTTTCCGGTCAACACGTTAATGATGCGGCCTTGACGATTGAGCACATAGACCATGAAGGTCTCTCCGCCGGCCGACACAATCGCCGGGCAGCGGACACCCGCGGGTTTGACATGGGGGTAGGCGGTTTCCACCGCTTCAGGTTCGGAAATGGTCGTTAGATTTAAAAAACGGCAGAATTTACGGCCCGTGGCGGCGAGCCCATTGATCCGGGATAAGTCTAGCGATTCCAGCGCGCGGATAAGCGTCCGGCTGGGATTGCCGTCGTGGGGATAGAGCGCATGATCGATGATGTAGGGGGCGGCGTTGGGACCGGAGGCAGGCAGGCCCACCTGTACGATGGATACGGTGGATGCTCCCAGACAGACCCCCAGTGATGTCCTATCTCCAGGCATTTGTCCTCCGGCTAAGAAGCAAGCGTGTGGTGCGGGTGAACTGTGTTTACGCAGGCGCGCAGTCGCTGTGTGAAGGGCAGGCTCAAGGTATTCAAAATGGTAACATGAATTTGTCAGGCGTAGAAGTATTTTTTTATGATGGCATCCAGTTCCGATTTCAGAGCCTCATCTTCCCGGCCGGCATACGTGTCGTAAAGGGTACGGGAGATGGATGCGAATGCATCGATATAGTCCGGATCGAAGTGCCCACCGCGGCCATCCTGCAAAATGTCCATCGTTTTTTCAAATGAAAACGGCTCTTTATAGGGGCGGTGCGAGGTGAGCGCATCAAATACATCTGCAATGGCAAAGATTCTGGCGATTTCCGGAATCTGTTTGCCGGCCAGGCCCCGGTTGTACCCCCTGCCGTCATATTTTTCGTGGTGGTAGGCGACAATATCCATGCCCTCCTTGATCCACTCGGCTTTGTTCACGATGTCCAGTCCCAGGGGAACATGGCCTTGCATGACCGCGAACTCTTCATTGGTCAGGCGTCCGGGTTTGTGCAGGATCCCGTCCTCGATCCCGATTTTGCCCACATCGTGGAGAAACGCACCCTTGATCAGGCGCTGGATGGTGTCGGCGGCCAGGCACAGTTCTTCGGCCAATTTCACCGAGATGATGGTCACCCGGTAATTGTGAGCATCGGTATCGCTGTCGCGTTTGGCAATGGCACTGCCCAGTACCGTCAGCACTGCGAGGTTGGCATCGAAGAGTTTGGCCGACAGTCTTGATACCCGGCTGAGAAGGGAGTTGATCACCGGGTAGAGCAGGGCGGTGGTCAAAAGGACGATCACCATTGCGGCGGCCGCCAACCGCAGGGCCCGGGTTTCGACCGCTGCAATGGCTTTCGGTGCGATTGCAAAAATCGTCTCACCGTAAGCGGCCAGTTCACCACGTTCATTGGAAAGGGGCGCCACAATCTGTACATGCGGAATCTGGTTCAATTTGATGACGCTGATTCCCATGTTGCCCCTACGGTCCGCATCCGGTTGAATGCTGCCGGTAATAGTTTCAACCTGCTCGATATGTTCATAGGAGATGTCCGGTACCTGTGCTACCGTTGTGCCTTTGAGGTCATAAATTCCGATCCAGACATATCGGCCGGTTACCATGAAATCACGCTGTGCGAGAATGGTCGCAGCGTGTTTCTCCATTTCCAGCCGGTTCAGATTGCCCGGATCGTTCAACAGGTGCCGGATAGAATTGTTCAGGCGTTTGAAACCACTTTCGGCCTTGATGAGGATCCACTGGTCGATCTTTTCTTTTTCGAACTGCCAGACGGCAAAGCCGGCGGTCAGGGCTATCAAAAACCCCACAAGGGAGATGCGAAATACGAGTTTGCGATGGATGGCTGTATGGCTGGTGGAGATCATCGGGCCTCAATTAAATGCAGGTTTCAGGGGGCCATGCCGTAGCGCGCGAGTATATCACGGCCGGCTCGGGTTCTTTTAAAGTCGCGCAGGGCTTGCGCAAATTCTGCCGTAAGTCGGGTGTGCCCTTTTTTCCGGCTAAAAGCGATAAAAAGCGGTGCCCGGGTAAGCGGTGGTTCCAGGAACACCAAGTCGTGGACCCCGCCGACCCGGTCGGCGAAATAACGCACCACGTGGCGGTTGCCGACGCCCACCGCGAATCTTCTATGTTTGAACATCTGCAGGAGGTTGAGGTCGTTTCGCGTAACAATTTTATCCAGGTAGGTGGCGGCGTCAAACACTTTTCCGTAGCTGTAACCGGTCACGACACCAACCGGGTGGGGTGCGATATCCGTCAACTTGCCGGAAAAATGAACGCGCGCAGCCCTCCGGGTGAAAATATGATTCTCTTCCAGAGCAAGTTCGGCATCCGGGAAAAGCAGGAACGTTTCCCGTTCCGGCGTTTTGAAAAGCGGCATGATCGCGTCGACCCGGCCGGTTTTCCCACTGTGGAGCATCCTTTTCCAGGGATACTGTTTATACGTGACCATCAGGCCCAAGGATTGTGCGGCGTGGTTGATTAATTCAACACAGACGCCGGTTAGGTCACCCTTTTCCATGTAGTAATAGGGTGGATAGCCGGTACTGGTGCCGACCACCAGTTCACCGGCCGATACGCCCGCCGGTGGATGGCAAAGCGTGCCGATAACCAGTAGCAGCGCTGCCAGCGTCACGCGCCTTTTGAAGCTCAACCTTTCCATTCGTGTTCCGGTCCTGTCGGATGCCGCCGGCCCTGTCCGGCCTTCAAGTGACTGAGTTTTTAACCTCTTCCAGGACCGATTCCACCAGCATTCTGATATCATTCAGCCTGGTTTCTGTCAGGGCCTCAAAACGGAGCACCAGGGCCGGCTGGGTGTTGGATGCCCGGACCAGGCCCCAGCCGTCATCGAAGAGCACCCGGACGCCGTCAATGTCTATGACAGCGTACTTGTTGCGAAAATGCTCGGTCACGGCAGCGACAACTTTGAATTTGACGTTATCCGGACATTCAACCCTTATTTCCGGGGTGTTCACCGTGCGGGGCACATCAGCCAGCAGGGCGGACAGATTGCTTCCCGAATCGGCCAGGATCTCGAGCAGGCGGCAGGAGGCGTAGGTGGCATCGTCGAATCCGAAGTAGCGATCGGCAAAGAACATATGGCCACTCATTTCGCCGGCCAACTCAGCCTGTTCCTCTTTCATCTTCTTTTTAATCAGCGAGTGCCCGGTTTTCCACATGATGGCGCGTCCGCCGTGCTTTTCGATATCATCATACAGGGTCTGGGAGCATTTTACCTCGGAGATAAGCGTTGCCCCGGGTTTGCGGGTCAAGATTTCGCGGGCAAACAGGATCAGCAGTTTGTCGCCGTAAATGATTTCGCCGTTTTCATCCACGACCCCGATACGGTCGCCGTCACCATCGTAACCGATCCCGATATCAAGCTTCTCAGCCCGGACCAGCTCGATCAGATCGCGCATGTTTTCCAGGACCGTTGGGTCCGCCTCGTGGTTGGGAAAGGTCCCGTCCATTTCGCAATACAGATCATGGACTTCACATCCCAGCTTTTTCAATATCGGCACGGCTACCACGCCGGCAGTACCATTGCCTGCATCGACGCCCACTTTAAGCGGCCGGCTGATCTGGATATTGCCGGTTACGTAGTCGGTATAGGGGATGATCACATCGGTACTGGCAAGGTCCCCGGCTCCGTCTGCAAAGTCCGACGCCTGTATAATTTCAAGGATTTCCTGGATCTGTCGGCCATGTATCGATCCCAGGCCGAGGCACATCTTGAAGCCGTTGTACTCGCCGGGGTTGTGGCTGGCGGTCACCATGACGCCCCCTTCCATCTGCAGGTGCTGGATGGAAAAATAGAGTACCGGTGTGGGACAAACGCCGATGTCGGTCACATCGCACCCCGTGGCGCGCAGACCGACAATCAACTGCCGGGCGTAATTATCTGAAGAGGTTCGGCAGTCACGGCCCACTGTAATGGCCCGTGCCCCGTTGCGTATGAGGAACGTGCCGATGCCTTTGCCAATCAGGAGTACATCCTCCTCAGTCATGTCCCGGCCCGCAATTCCGCGGATATCGTATTCTCTGAACATTTCATGATTCATAATAAACCCCTTGTGGTGTCGATTGTCCGAATGTTGAATGCAACATAGCGGTATGAAGTTTGAAATCGGGTTCGATGGGTGCCAACGATCCCGGTATTGCCCCTGATTAGGCCTGCTTTTCGGTTAACGCGGTTACAAACTGACGACCAGGGCCGCTAATCCCAATACCATACAATAGGGTGCAAAATAATGCAGCCGTCCGCGGCCAACCATCCAGACCAGAAATCTCAAGGAGGCATAGCCCACCAGGCATGATGCCAGGGTACCGGCGGCGGTTATCGTCAACGGCAAATTGGAGTGGCCGACCAGGTCCCCAGCGCCCAGCAGCCCGGCCCCCGCTACCGCCGGTATGGAGAGCAAAAAGGAGAAGCGGGCCGCGGTTTCGCGATCGAGCCCCAGGTATAAGCCGGCGGCGATGGTCGCTCCTGAGCGTGATATCCCCGGGATAATTGCCAATCCCTGGACGATACCTATAGCCACACTGTTTTTAATGGTGAATCGCCGGACACCATGGCCACCAGCGCCGAGCCGCCGGGTGCCCCAGAGGACCACCCCGGTGATCATCAGGGTGACCCCGACAATGGTAACGGATGAAAACAGCGTTTCGGCAATTTCCTTGAAAACCAACCCCAGGATAGCCGTGGGGATGGAGCCTGCCACGATGAGCAGGGCGATCCTGATTTCCCGGTCCTTGGCCAGTAATTCAGATGCCGCTTTGATATCCGGCAGAACCCGGAGCCACTTGACCAACGCCTTCAATATCGCCACGATGTCTTTGAAAAAATAGATGACTACGGCGAACAGGGTGCCCACATGGACACTGATGTCAAAGGCCAGCAAGGGCTGGGTCAACCCCAGCAGGTTTTGAAAAAGGACCAGGTGCCCCGAGCTGCTGACGGGCAAAAACTCCGTTAATCCCTGTACAACGCCGAGTAAGACCGCCTCCGTTAGATTCATCTGTTCCTATACTGTGTACTATCTCGTTATTAGCAGGATGTCAGGTAAATTGCCGTGAACGGGCAGTTCCGGGCGGCACCCCTGTAGATGCTACTATAGCGCAATGCGAGTTTAATTACTAATAAAGACACCGGACAAATAAATTTTTTTTACGCCTTAAAATTGAATTCTGATCGAAATGAAGATACAAGCATTCACGAGCTGGAGATCACCCATACCCCGGACTGATAAACCGATGATTAATGTATCCTTGACACCGATGCTGGAAGCACTAAAGACGAATGCCAAGCAATGGCGCCATGAGAAGCTGCTGAACTGGCGCTACGGCCTCGTCGAGAAGCACATTGCTCCCGGGTATAGGGTACTGGATCAGGGCGCCGGTACCGGCTGGGTTGGGTGGCGGCTGCATCAGCGTAAAGGTTGCCGTGTTCGTCTTGTCGACGTCCTCGACCGAAACGAGACGGAGCTTGCGCACGAGGTTTATGACGGCCGGCGCCTACCATACGCCGACGGCAGTTTCGATGTTACCCTTTTGATCTTCGTTCTGCACCATGCCCGCAACCAGGAGGAGATCCTGAGTGAAGCAGCCCGCGTGAGCAGCGTGAAGATTGTCGTGGTGGAAGACACGCCACGCAACCGGTTTGAACGGGCTGTCAACACGTGTTGTGATACGTTTGGAAATTTGAAACCCGGCTTTTTGAATCCGCACAATTATCGCAAAATAGATGAGTGGCGACGGATATTCGCTGCCATGGGACTCGATGTGATCCATCAAGAGGTCGTCAGACCGTTCTTTCCCTACATCTATGCCAAAACAGTGTTCGTGCTGTCGCCCTGAAGCCTGCAGCAGGTATCCCGCTCCATTCACAGTGTATGGATGGTCCCGACATATGCGGTTGTATTATACCGCGCACCGATCTGCCTATCAGCCCTTTACGACGGCCATTGGTCGCAACCGCGCTATTTTTTTTGATATTCCCGCTCCGTGCACGGCGGCGATCACACTGGTGATGTCTTTGTAGGCTTCCGGCATTTCCTCGGCCAGGGTGGCTCGGCCGGTCCAGCGGACGAGAATGCCCCGGTCTTCCAACTCCCGGTTAATGGCGCGGCCCTTGCTTTTTTTACGGGCCGCTTTGCGGCTGAGTACACGGCCCGCCCCGTGGCAGGTAGAACCGAAAGTCTCCTCCATTGCCAGGGGAGTACCGGCCAGGACATAGGAAGCGGTCCCCATGTCACCGGGGATGATAACCGGCTGTCCGGTATGGCGATAGTCTTCCGGCAGGGCCTCATGGCCCGGCGGAAAAGCTCGGGTGGCACCCTTGCGGTGGACGCAAACCCATTGCTGTTTTCCGCGGTGTTGGTGCAGTTCCTTTTTGGCGATGTTATGGCATACGTCGTAAATCAGCTGCATGGCCAGATTGCGGGGACCGATGGAGAAAACCTTCTGAAATACCTCCCGGGTCAGGTGCAGCATAACCTGGCGATTGGCCCAGGCGTAGTTGGCTGCACAGGCCATAGCACCCAGGTAGCGTTGTCCGACGGCGCCCGTTATCGAGGCGCAGGCCAGCTGCCGGTCCGGCAGGTCGAAACCGGCTTTATGGGCATGTTTCGACATGCTGCCCAGGGAATCGTCGCAGACCTGGTAGCCGAAGCCCCGCGAACCGGAATGCAGCATGACGGTGACCTGGTCCTTGAAGAGTCCGAAAGCGGCCGCGATGGCATCATCATAGATTCGGTCCACCACACCGACTTCTAAAAAGTGATTGCCGCTGCCCAGGGTGCCGAGCTGCCGCAGGCCGCGCTCCAGAGCGCGCTTGCTAACACTTTCAGGATCGGCGGCCGGCAGGCAGCCGCTGTCTTCGGTATGGTCAAGGTCAGCCTGATCACCAAACCCCTGTCGTACCGCCCAGGCACTGCCCTGGGTGAGGACTTTCTTCTCTTCCTTCGTGGTGAGCCGAACATTGCCGGTCGACCCCACCCCACACGGAATATCCCGATACAGGCTGTTGATCAGATCCGTGAGCCGCGGCCGAACTTCGGCCTCCACCAGCGCGGTGCCGGCCAGCCGCACCCCGCAGTTGATGTCGTAACCAACGCCCCCGGGGCTGACGATGCCGGTATCCCAGTCAAAGGCGGCTACCCCGCCAATGGGGAACCCATACCCCCAGTGCATGTCGGGCATGGCCAGCGAGGCCTTCAGAATCCCCGGCAAGGAGGCTACATTGGCCACCTGTTTGAGCGGTTGGTCTTGACCGGGAAGCTTGAACAGATCCGCGGATGAGTATACGATTCCGGGAACGCGCATGCGTCCGGAGCGGGGGATTTCCCACCGGTAGTCATCAAGCTGCCTTATTTCCATATCTACATCTCCGGGTTGACCAATTGATTGTTCAAAAGGTCGGTACTAATAATTTCACATACCGGCTTTTTAGACCCCGTCAACAGGCCGGCTAATCAGCCTTTGCCTTGGCGTGAAAGGTGTGCTTACCCATATACGCCGCTGTTTTGACGCGGCCATGAATTTCATTGTCGCCGCTATCGAAGATTTCTTCAGAGCATCTCAACTTGTTGCCGGTTTATTCCCAGGAAAAACGGAACTCAGCCCATTCGTTGCGTCGGCGTCCGAGATATAAAGGCCGTTTCGTTGAAATACGCTAATTACCAAAGGGCAACCCTTTAAGTATTCTCTTGACCGGATCATCTTGTGGGTCGCCACTCGAACCTTTGCCCGCTGGGAGAAGCGACTTCAGACCTTCGGGCTTGACCAATTCCTGGATTTTTCCTTTCGCTACACCTTCCAGGTCGGGAGCAAAAATAGGTGAAGCAAACGTCCCGCTCACGGCTACGGGCACTGTGATGCCGGACCGGCTTTGCGTGTCTCCCTGCCCCTTGAGGGTTCCCACCAATCTGGGATTGATCCGGAAATCGAGAGTTTCCTTGAAAAGATCGGCCTGACCTTCGGCGCTGACCCGGATGAACGGTGATGCCATCTTGGCGCCCCCGGTCCGGACCAGCCCCCTCGAAATGTCGAAAGGTATGAAAAGCTCAGAAAAATCGGTGCGCGGTTTCTTTCCCCCTGCTTTGGCCAGGCCGAAGGCAGACTTTACGTTTCTGGCCATGGAGGCCAGGTCAACCCCCTTGAGCGCACCATCCTTGAAGCGCAACTGTCCCCGGCCGGAAAGTGATTTTTTGACAGCTGCGGTCTCGGTGCCGACCATCGACAACTGCATGCGCGCCTCCGTCGCCCCTTCTAGAATGTCCTTGCTGAGCATGTCCCTGAGCAGCGGGTTGACCTTTAGATCTTTCACTTCGAGTTTCACGGATGTTTTCGGGATCTCGGAGGTAACGTTGAACTGGGTGTGGGATGACACAACACCTCGGTACATATCCGATTTCACGGTGGCTTGGATGAGCCCGCTTTTGGCCTTTATCACGGCCTGGACATTTTCCATATTTGCCTTGGCGACTTTAAGCTTTTCGATTTGAACGTTCGCATCAAGCACCAAACGTCTCAGTGGACCGTAATCGGTCTTTTCTTTTACCTTTTCAGGTATTCCGGCTTCTGCGTCTTTCTTCGTTGTTGCTCTATCATCCGGGGGTAGATACCGGTCCAGGTCAATGTGGTTCATTTTCATCCTAAGAACCAGGACCGGCCGGGAAAACGCCTCGGTCTTGCCTGAAAACGCGGCCTCGGTGTCGTCCAGGGTTAGGGCGCCGTCTGCCAGCGACAACGCCGTCGGGCTTCCTTTCAACTTCATTTTCAGGGCAACCTTGTCAAGCGCCATAGGGTCGGCGGTTTCAATGGGAAATGTCTGCCCCAGGGCAGCCACCAGCGTACGTGGTGAAAATGGTTTGACCCCGATGCCCAGGTCGAAGGTTGGATTCCCGGCCGCATCTGTTACCCGGCCGTTGAGCGACATTTCGATTTGCCCGAAAAGCTTGACAACCATTTGGATGGGTAGGGGGGTCTTGCCGGCATCCTGGCCTAAAGGTCCGAAGGTGCCTTCCAATCCGATCGGCTGGTTGTCAACGCGTGCCGAAAATGTCAGATGAATTGGGCGGTCAAGGGAAACATCTTCTAGATGCATACCCAGGTCGGCCACCTCCTTGCGGGCGCCGGAGGTCCGGTCAATATACAACAAGGCGCCGTTGGTTATCGCGAATTCTCCTACAGCCAGATCCTTAATCGGCAAACCCTTGCCAGCAGAACCGGTGTCTTCAACCTTTTCGGAGGCGGCCGGCACCTGCGCTTCTCCGGCTTTTTCCCGAAATCCCTCCCAGTTGCCACGGCCGGTCCTGTCCTTGACCAGAACGATGCGGGGCGTGTCGATAACCAATCGTTTGATTTGCAGATTACGGACGATCAGGGGCAGCAGCTTGACTCGTATATCGAAAGACTTGATGGACAGCATCTCTTTTTCCCCAAACCCGGCAGGATTACCCAGGTAGAGATCGGAAAAGGCAATACCAGCCCAAGGAAACAGGGACAGCTTAAGCCGGCCGCCGATGGTAAAATCGCGACCGGTGGCATCGGAGACCTGCTTTTCGATCTGGGGTTTGTACTGCTCGATATCGACAAAAAACGGTACCAGAATCAAGGCCCCCACCACGAGCGCGAGCAGCGCCCCACCGGTGATGATTAACCATTTCAGTGTTTTATGCATGTTATCTCCTTTTTCGGTTTACATCCGAATCCGCGGCTGGCCGGCTGGCTTGAGGCCGAATGCATCCGCTGTGTGGCCCGGGGTTGACAGTCTGGAGCGTCACCTGAAAATCCCACGGTCCAATCGGATTGAACTTTAAAAAAAATAACACTGCCCCGAGGCCAAATCAAGAGATCTGAAAAAGCCGCAACACTTTGGGCATGTTTTTAGTATGGACCGAAAAGCTTTTTATCGGGGATAAAAAACGATTCTTTCAAACGCCACCTTCCGGTGCGCCTTGAGGAGTGCCTGCCCGCCGCGGTCACGATCTGGGCAATTCTGTAAAAAGAGACAGCCAGCTCGGAGCGGCTTGCTATTTCTGATAGGCCCGACTATAATTCGGTATAAATGTAATTGCCTGAATAGGTTGCGGATACTGCCCGCAGTGCGGCTCGATTTGTTTGCACGGCGAGCTAAAAAAACGCGGTTCGGCGGATTAAATTGGGTGTGGGCGTCCCAATGCATCAATAAAAGGGGCTTACCAATGAAAGTAAACTTTTGGGGAACCCGGGGTTCTATTGCCAAGCCGGGTCCATCGACACTTCGCTTCGGGGGCAACACCTCTTGCGTGGAAGTTCGCTCTGCCTCCGGAACCCTTGTAATTCTCGATTGCGGCACCGGGGCGCACGGTCTGGGCCAGGCGCTCTTAAAAGCGGGCCCTCATCCCCTGAGGGGGCATATCCTCATTACCCATACCCATTGGGACCACATCCAGGGCTTCCCTTTCTTTACGCCCCTATTCGTGCCCGGCAACCGATGGGATGTATATGGCCCTTCCGGTTTGGGCCCATCCCTGCGCGACGCCCTGGCCGGACAGATGCAGTACACCTACTTTCCCGTCACATTGGATGGCCTCGGCGCCACCATCCGGTACCACGATTTGGTTGAGGGCCAATTTGAGATCGATGATATCACGGTCTACACCCGTTATATGAACCACCCGGCTTTAACGCTGGGGTATCGACTGGAGGCCGATGGTGTTTCGGTCGTATATGCCTGCGATCATGAACCGCATACCCGGCGGTATGCCCTGGGTGATGGGGTAATGGGTGCCCAGGATCAGAGTCATGTCGAATTTATGAAGAAGGCCGATCTAGTCATTCACGACGCTCAGTACACATCAGAAGAGTATGACGAGAAGATTGGCTGGGGGCATACCCCGGTGGAGTGTGCGGTTGATATGTGTCGCGCGGCCGAGGCCAGGCGATTAGCCTTGACCCACCACGATCCGCTGCGTGACGATGCCGGGGTCGATGGCGCCTGTGAACAGGCCTGCGCCAGCCAGCTACCCGCTTGCCGATCTCTTGAGGTTTTTGCAGCCGCAGAAGGCATGGCGCTGGAATTGGAAAGCACGTCTCCTGAACGCGACTCGGTGGAGTCCACCCAGGCGCTGCAAAACGCCGCTATTCAGCCGGCGTTGACATCCAAACTCGTCTTGATCGCGGTGGCGGACACCGGCCTGGCAACGACCCTGCAGCATGCCGTGCGGGCCGATCATCTGGAGGTCGCAACAGCGGCTACCTTGGATGAGGTGAAGGCGGCAATCCGTAAGACACTCCCGGTCCTTGTCCTTCTCGACGGCCAAATATCGGGCGGCGATGCGGTATCGGCATGCCGGGCCATACGGGAACTGGACGTCGACCGTATTGATGAACTGCCGCTGGTTGTGGTTACTGATTCGGATACCGATATTCCTTCCGAGTCTGCCGTAACCGATTGGCTGGTTCATCCATTTTCTCTTGAATACACCCGGACTCGGGTGCGCGCCTGGGTCATGCGCGGTGCCTGTAACTGGCAGCGGGCAGCGCTGCCAGTAGATGAATCTCGGCGGCTGGCAGCCATCGAAGCTCTGCAGATTCTCGACTCGGAGCCGGAAGAAAGGTTCGATCAGATCACCAGGATAGCGGCAGCCGCTTTCGATGTCCCGATCGCCCTGGTGTCTGTTGTCGACCGGG
Organism: Olavius algarvensis Delta 4 endosymbiont; assembly: GCA_905176665.1. GTDB lineage: Bacteria > Desulfobacterota > Desulfobacteria > Desulfobacterales > CAJINA01 > CAJINA01. The sequence continues at coordinate 57,473 of CAJINA010000021.1, forward strand.
AGCGCCAGTGGTTCAAATCTCGGTTCGGTTTAGCGGCCACCCAAACACCACGTGACCAGGCCTTCTGCGCCCATGCTATCCTGGATTCCGATGTCATGGTTGTCCGGGATACGCTCCGCGATACCCGCTTTGCCGATAATCCGCTGGTAACCGGAGACCCGCGCATTCGTTTTTATGCCGGTTATCCCCTTAGTTTGCCCGACGGCAGTTTCGTCGGGACCTTATGTCTGATAGATACTCGGCCGCGGGATTTGGACGACGTGAAGATAGACCTGCTGCGCTCACTGGGGAAACTGGTCGAGCGCGAAATGGGCGCTGGGTAGCAGCCGTGAAGTGCCTTGCTGGCGCACTGGCGGTCTGAGTTCATTGCCACCAAAAGGGGCGGGTTTCGTTTGGGCGGCAGTTGTCGCTTAATGACGGTTCCGATCACAGTGGCTTGACAATGGTTGCTGTTCGGCCCTGGTAATACGGTCGTTATTTTTCATGGGGCATCCCACCGCAACGTTCGGGAGGCGTTTAGCAGACCAATTTGCCCAGCGGGCCTAAAACGGTAAGCATGGCATACCCCCCCAACCACACCCTGCCCGCTCCCTTAGCCATTACCAAAAACCTGTATAGCCCGGTGTGTCGCACCCTCGAAAACGGCCGTAAGCGGCTGACGGAATGGCAACCGATGAATGCGTCTTGCGAACCTTGATCGCCGCTGACCAACACAGCGCGGTGAAACCTGTTTTGAAGCGCAGGTACAATCGGTTAAACATCGAAAATGATGCAGGCCTGCCAGCCGCCTGCCATCGGCTCCACCTGAAGTTGGTGATACGTGACGGCTTTGATCTCGTTAAACATCTCATGCGGAGCACAGCCGGCCTTGTCAACCGGGACGACCGCTTTCAGAGCGTACTCTTTGAGCATGCCAATGCCCACCGGTCCGAAAACCAGGTTTTTTCCGTTCACCAGGTACAGCAGTTCACGCAGCCAGTTGATCATCAGGTCCGGCCAGTCCCGACCGGTTACGTCTACCCGGGTCTGGCCGGTGGCCTTGAAAGACCGCGGGCCGCAGATCTGTTCGGACAGTGCCCGGGCGGTCTCTTCGAAAAGGGCGGTGAGAGAGTCTGCCTGGCCGAGGACCCCGAGGTCGGCGGTATGGTCGAAAGTCTGGTAAGGCATGGCCTGCCTCGATAGTGCCCATCCGTTTCTGGATGGGCACTCTCAATGGTTCAATGAAAGGCGTTACATCCGGCAACGTCGCTTTTCAGGGGGGTTACGCGTCAGCTCGAATCGTGACTACCGATCCGGTTTTAGCGGTGCTGTAACCGCCCAGGGCGGCAACCCGGTCTTTGAATGCCGGTGTAACGATGGTTTCCAGGAGCGTTTGAATACGAGCCGATTCAAAGAACTCGTCCGGAATCACCAGATCATATTGCTCGGTGACCACCGGGATAAAATCCAACTCGAGGGCCCGGGCGGCGGCAAAAATGCCCAGCCCGACATCCGCGGTTCCGCTCAGCACTGCGGCGGCTATGGACATGTGGGTGAATTCATCATTGCCGTAACCGTTCAGGCCGCCCGGATCGATACCCAGTTGCGCCAGGCGATAGTCCAGCAGGATCCGGGTTCCGGAACCCGCTTGCCGGTTGATCATGCTGATATCTTCCCGGGCCAGGTCGCTTATGTCGCGGATGGCTTTCGGATTGCCCTTGGGAACAATCAACCCCTGGTTGCGAAATACGAGGTTGACCAGCCTGACATCGCGGCCCGGCAGGTATTTTTGCACGTAAGTGACATTGTAGGTGCCGTCTTCGGTATCCAGCAGGTGTGAACCCGCCAGGTGGCAGCCGCCTTTTTTGATGGCCATCAGGCCGCCCAGGCTGCCCACGTGGCTGGAGGACAGGGTTAGACCCGGGTGCTCGATCCGGATATGGTCGGCCAGGATATCCAGGGTGTTGTCATGACTGCCCACCACCACAATTGTATCCCGGATCATGGCCCGGGGTCTCAGCAGTTCGGCCTGGACCGGCCGATCGCCGGCGACGCCTTCGGAATTACTGGGTATCCGGATAATGCCGTCCGCTTCCGTCAGGGTAGAGATAGAGCCGGCGCCTCGGGGCAGGGCAGTGGCCACGATGCGGTCGCCAACGGTGCCGAGTTTCACACGGAGAAATTCTTCCACGCCCAGTTTCGAGGCCAGTTTCCGGGTGGGGAATACGTCGGCGACCGGTTTGTCCGGATAAAGGGTTCCCAGCATACGGCAGAGCAAAGGACCGACAAACTGTTCAAAGGCGATAATGGTGGAAACCGGGTACCCGGGCATGCCAAAAACAGGCTTGCCCTCGATTACGCCTACAATGACCGGTTTGCCCGGCATGATCGTCACACCGTGCACCAGGATTTCACCGAGGTCCGCCATGACCGCCCGGGCATGGTCTTCCGATCCGGCCGAGGAACCGCCGACGGTCAGGACCATATCAAAATCTCCGGCCATGGCCTTTTTTATGATGTCTCGTATCGCATGGTGGTCGTCCGATACGATGGCATGGCGTTCGGAAATGCCGCCGCAGGCTTCGATCAGGCCGCCCAGGATATAAGAGTTTGTTTCCAGGATCTGACCCGGCGCGAGGTTATCAGTGTCGGCCGACTGCCAGTCGACCAATTCAGGCCCGGTGGGCGCAATCAGGACCCGCGGCCGCCGCCGGACGGCCACGGTGAATATCCCCCCGGCCAGCAAAGCACCCACGCAGTAGGGCGTAATGGTGTGATTCTGGGAGAACAGCAGTTCGGTGGCGACAATGTCCTCGCCCATTTTACGGATATACTGCCAGGGAAAAGCGGGTGCTTCGATGGTGACCTCAGCGTCACCGGATTGCTGAACCTGTTCGATCATGATGACGGCATCATATCCGGCCGGAAGGACATTGCCGGTATTGATGAAGATTGCCTGGCTGCCGATTGCCAGGGCAATCGGCCGGGTTTCGGAAGCTCCGTAAGTACTGGCGGCCTGCACAGCAATACCATCCATGGCGGCGGCATGGAAGCCGGGCGAAGATAACCGCGCGAAGACCGGCGCGGCCAGTGTGCGGCCAATGGCATCCGGAACCGCGAGTGTCTCGGTCTCATTTATACTGAGGCCGGCAAAACGCCGGGTAACAATTTCGCGAGCTTCGGTAAGTGATTTTTTTTGAAGATATACATTGCGTCGGGATACGGCCATTGGTTTTGTCCTTGCAGGTTGCTCTATTGCAGTGGGCAGGGTTACGATGCGCCGGGCCTATTTTCATATGGGGATTACGGACACGGGGATATCTTTGTCCAGACCTTCCGTGTCACTGTCTATTTCGATCAGGCCGTCAGCCTGGACCATGGTGTTGATCAGGCCGGATTTGCCCAGCAGGGGTTCTGCTTTCAACTTGTCGTTGTCCTGGATCAGCCGTACCCGGATAAAATCAACCCGACCTTGCGCGGATGGGACGTTGCGCGTCAGACGGGCCGGGATACCCCGGGACCCGGGAAAAAGATCCGCCCGGCCATGGATCCGGTTGATGAATGGTTTAACGATTTTTTCAAAAACAACCATCGCTGAAACTACATGGCCCGGCAGCCCCCAGACGGGTTTGCCGCCTACGCTGGCCAGAATGGTGGGTTTTCCCGGGCTGATGGAAATACCGTGGACCAGCAGTTCACTATCCGGTAGAGAGTTGATAACCTGGATCGTGAAATCGCGGGTTCCCACGGAACTGCCCCCGGACAAGATCACCATGTCGCTTTGCGCCAGGGCATCACGGCAGGCTTGCCGCAGGTCTTCAAAGTTATCCCGGACAATACCCAGTGGCCTGGGCCGGCACCCTGCTTCAGCCACCATGCCGGCCAGCGAGTAGCTGTTAATATCACGGATCTGACCCGGACCAGGCACTTGAGCGGTAGGGATTACTTCATCCCCGGTGGAAATAATGGTGATCAGCGGCTGACGGTAAACAGTTGCCGATTCGCGCCCGACCGCCGCCAGGAGTCCGGTTTCAGCCGCCCGGATTTTCCGGCCGGCCTGCAGGACGGTAGCCCCCTCGGGATAATCTTCGCCGGCCAGGATAACGTGCTGGCCCGGAGCGACACTTTTATAAACTTCGATGGTATCGGCATCGACCTCTTCGGTGTGTTCTACCATGACAACTGCATCGGCACCGGCCGGCAGCATCCCACCGGTGGCAATCCTGACTGCTTCACCCGGTCCCACCGTTATGTCGGGAACTGCCCCCATGGTAACGGAGCCGGTGACCATTAAATAGGCCGGGTTGGCCTCGGAACTGCCGAACGAGGATGCGGCCCGGACCGCATACCCATCCATGGTTGACCGGGAGAATCCCGGCAGGTCTTCGGTCGCATCTATGGCTTCCGCGAGTACCCGGCCGGTCGCCTGGTGTGTCGCCACCACTTCCGTGTCCACCGGCGTAAAGGCCTGCAGGTGTCCGTATACCGTACGGATGTCCACTACTTTGAAGAAATCTTGCATACGTTTTCCAGTCGGTCCAAGTCTTAACGGCCCCCACCCAGGCAGGGCGTCACTTCTGGCGGCTACTTATCATAAAGGGTATCCCAGTTCAAACAATTGGGCGGCTTTTGACCGGCCAGCCCGGCCAACAGGTTATCCGCGGCCATGCGGGCCATCTTGGTGCGGGTCTCAATGGTGGCACTGCCCACATGCGGCAGCAGAACGACATTGTCCAACGACAGCAGCCCGGGGGTGACAGCCGGTTCATGTTCGTAGACATCCAGGCCGGCCCCCGCAATCGACCGGTTTTCCAGCGCTGTGCACAGAGCGGCTTCATCGACCACAGGACCACGTGCGGTGTTGATTAAAAAAGCCTCCGGCCGCATCTGGTCCAGGGCGGCGGCATCGATGAGGTGATGGGTCTGCTCGTTCAGCGGTACGTGCAGGCTTACATAATCCGAATGGGCCAGCAGCGTCTCCATGTCGGCGTAAGTGGCATTGAGAGCGTGTTCGGTTTCACCCGGCAAGCGCCGGCGCCCGCTGTAGAGGATGGTCATGTTGAAACCCGCCGCCCGTTTGGCCACCGCCTGCCCAATGCGTCCCATGCCGATGATGCCGAGGGTTTTCCCACTGATTTCAGACCCTAAAAAGTGAAACGGGGCCCAGAATTGAAAACGGCTGTCCCGGGTATACCGGTCCCCTGCAACCACCCGGCGGCCGACGGCCAGGATCAGGGCGAAGGTGATATCGGCGGTTGCATCGGTAAGGACACCGGGGGTGTTGGTCACCGGGATCCCGCGCCGGGTGGCGGCCGCCACATCTATATTATTGAAACCGACGCCAAAGTTCGCGATGATTTTCAACCCGGGTGCCCGGTCCAGCAATTCGGCATCGACCGTATCGGTGATCATACACAGCAGGCCATCCTGGCCTTCTATCTGCTGCAGTACTGCTTCCCGGGGCATGGGGTGATCGGCCCGGTTCGACGCCACCGCGCAGGTTGATGCGATGTCGGCCAAAACCGCATCAGGCAGGCGTCCGGTTATGAGAACGTTCATGCTGGCAATCCTTGGAAAGAGGTTGACAATTGGTTGGAAATCCTTAGTATCAAACGGTTTTCATGTCCTCGCCGCCCTGCAGACATATCGTGTTAGGATGATGACGGACTTACAATAGCATAGTTCGAAAACCGGAATCAAAACAATGGGAAAATGCGAAAACCACCCGGATGTCGAGACGGACTTCAAGTGCCTGAAGCATGATATATACCTGTGCCCCGCCTGCAGCCGGTGTAACGATCCGGACTTGTATTGTAAATTCCGCACAGCCTGCCCGATTGCCTTTATGGAAAAAAGCGGCGATACCTGGGGTGAGGATGAATCGCAAAAACCATGAGGACTTCCAGGCAAATCCTGCCGCGATACTTTATCTTAAGGACCTTTCAAGGCCCGGGGTTGCAAAACAATGAAAATAATGTATAATCGATAGGTTAACTGGATAAAGCCCGGTTCGGCGGCAGCTTTCGAAAGCCTTGCGTGACGCGCCCGGGCGCACCGACCGGTGCAGGTATGGCTGGCGGTAATTATAACATACTGAATATATAAGAAAGATTCCATTGCGCCCGTGAGGGCAAAAGGGGCGACAGCAGTAGGAACGCCCGCCCCCACAGGAAACACATGGCATTATTCAAAGGCTTCACACTTTTTAAAAGGAGTAGTAAAACAATCGAAAACCAATCCCAAACACCTCCCGATGGGGTGGACAAACCAAAATTCCTGACCCAGACCCGTTTCGACTCATTCAACCTGCCGGAGGCCCTGCTGGAAGGGCTTAATGACGCCGGCCTTGTACAGTGCAGCCCCATCCAGGCGCAATCATTGCCCATATCCCTCGCCGGGCAGGACGTGGCCGGCCAGGCCCAGACCGGCACGGGTAAAACCGCGGCGTTTCTCGTTACGGTATTTAAACGACTCATGGAAATGAAGGACCGTAAACCCGGTATTCCGGCGGCGCTCGTTGTTGCCCCCACCCGGGAACTGGCCCACCAGATATTTGACGAAGCCAGCTTGATAGGTAAAAAAACCGGTCTCACAATGGTTCAAGTAGTGGGGGGCGTCGATTATGTCAAGCAAGCCGACCGCCTCCGCAAAGGCGTCGACATCGTCATCTGCACCCCCGGCCGGATTATCGACTACATGAAGCAGGGGATCTTCAAGACCGCCGGCGTAAAAATCGTGGTCATCGATGAAGCCGACCGCCTGCTGGACCTGGGGTTCGAAAAAGACATGCGGTTTCTGCTCAGAAAGATGCCGAAGTACGACCAACGCCAGTCGATGCTATTCTCCGCCACCCTTTCTCATCGGGTGATGGAACTTACTTACGAATACATGAACCTGCCGGAATTTATTTCGGTCACGCCCGAAGAAATAGCCGTTAAAAACATCGCCCAGGAGCTGTACCACGTGGGCAAGGATGAAAAACTGTCGCTGCTGCTGGGGTTTTTAAAGCGTGAAGAGTGGCACCGGATGCTCATTTTTGTGAATACCAAGATGGGCGTCGAGTGGTTGACCCAGAAATTAAAGGGCAATGGCTGGCCGGCGGAGGGCATTACCGGTGACCTGCCGCAAAAAAAGCGGTTCCGGCTGATGGGTCAGTATAAAAACGGACAGCTGAAGATCCTGATTGCCACCGATGTGGCCTCGCGGGGCATCCATGTCGAGGACATCAGCCATGTGATCAATTATGATTTGCCGCAGGACCCGGAAAATTATGTCCACCGTATCGGGCGTACCGCCCGGGCCGGCAAATCCGGGCGCGCGCTATCCCTGGCCTGTGAGCGCTATGTGTTTCATCTAAAACCCCTGGAAGAGTTGCTCGAGTACCAGATTCCGGTTGTCTGGCCGGAGGACGGCTGGTTTGAAGAAGACGTGGCCGGGTCGGTGCCGGCCGAGCGCAGGGCGAAACGCAGCCCGCGTTCTGCAGGCGCCAAAAGAGCCCGCGGCCGCTCACGGAAATCAGCTCCCCGGCGCCGGCATGAGCCGACGCTGCCGCCGCGGCCTAAAGATTATTTCCCGGGGACCTTTTTCGGTTTCAAACCCAAACCGCAAGCCAAGGGAAAAACCAAATCTCCGGCAGACGAGCCCGGCAAAACAAAACCGATCGAGCAAAACGGTAAAGAGTCACCGGAAAAGACCAAAACCGCGGCACCCAAACGCCGCCGCAATTACCGCCGCGGTAGGCGACCGGCGGCCCGCAAGAAAACAGCAGAGGGTAAAACGGCCCCCAATAAGGTGCCCGCCGGGAAAGCCGCGCCTAAAAAGACATCATCTGGCAAATCGGCACCCCGTAAGGCCGCTTCCAAGAAAACAGGTTCCCGGAAGAGAGCCCCACGCAAATCGGCTCCGGCAAAAGAGTCCTGAAGCCACTGTCAGTTCGCGCGATGAATTATCCCTTCGGATTGTTAAATCCCCCATCCGTCACTCCGGCGAAAGCCGGAGCCCAGGAGAGGTTCGGGTAGGCGGCCCTGGATCCCGGTCTCGGCCGGGATGGCAACCATTCTATATTTATAGGTATTTTCTAATAGTTGCCGTGGCGCACGATCTCCCCTTCCACCAGGTAAATGACTTCTTCGGCTATATTGGTAGCGTGGTCGGCGATGCGTTCCAGGTGGCGGGAGATCAGATACAGATTGATGAGGGAACCGGCCTGCTCCGGTGATTTTAGCATTTCCTGCTTGATAAGGTCATAAGCGTTTGCGTGCAGGTCATCCACGTCGTCATCCAGGGTGACAACTTTAAAGGCCAGATCCACATCCAGGTTGACCAGCGCGTCCAGGCTTTTTTTCAGCATGTCTTCCACGATGGAGGCCATGTGTGAATAATCAAAGCGAAAAACATCATCCTGCTTGCCGGTAATGTTGGCTACCCGCTCGGCGATATTCACTGCCTCGTCTGCTATCCGCTCCAGGTCATTGTTGATCTTGATAACAGCCACGATAAACCGCAGGTCCACCGCCACCGGCTGGTAGAGGGCCAGGATTTTCAGGCACTCTTCTTCTACCTCCACCTCTTTTTCGTCAATTTCGTAATCCAACTTGATGACGGATTCCGCAATTTGCAGATCCCCGTCGGCAATGGCCTGAATGGCCAGCCGTAATCTTTCTTCCACCATGGCCCCCAGTGAAAGAATGTGCTTTTTCATCTTGTCTAGTTCTTTTTGAAAAAATAAGGTCATCTTTCTCTCACTTATCCGAATCGACCGGTTATGTAGTCCTGGGTCAACTGGTGCCTTGGTTTGGTGAAGATACGCTCGGTAGGCCCGACTTCAATGAGGTCTCCGAGGTGAAAATAAGCCGTGCGTTGGGATACCCGCGCAGCCTGCTGCATGGAATGAGTTACGATGACGATGGAATACTGAGTTTTCAGCTCCGTGATCAAGTCTTCTATGACGGCCGTTGCGATGGGATCCAGGGCGGAGCAAGGCTCATCCATCAGGATGACTTCCGGGCTGACCGCGATGGTACGGGCAATGCACAAGCGCTGCTGCTGTCCGCCGGACAGGCCGGTACCGGGCTGGCCCAGGCGATCCTTTACTTCATCCCACAGGCCCGCCTTGATCAGCGACGTTTCCACGATTGCATCCAACTCCGCATTGTTCGCCGCCAGCCCATGAATCTTGGGCCCGTAGGCAATATTATCGTAGATGGATTTGGGAAATGGGTTGGGCTTTTGAAACACCATCCCGACCTGAGCCCGCAAGGGTACCACATCGATATTTTTATCGTAGATATTGACATTATCCATCACAATGTCACCGGTGACCCGGCAGTTGTCGATGGTGTCGTTCATACGGTTCAAGCAGCGAATGAAGGTGGACTTACCACAACCGGAAGGACCGATCATGGACAGAACCTCATTGTTCCCGATATCGATGGACACATCCTTGATGGCATGCTTGTCGTCGTAGTACACATCAACGTTGCGGCAGGTCATGCGCGGGTTGTCCACAATGATATCGCCGACGGTCTTCCGGTTTTCGCGGCTGACCAGAACCCGTCCGTCTTCTATTTCCATTTGTGCTGTCGCCCTATTTTCCGGCATGGTTGTTACTAAGCCTATAGTGTTGGATTTCATCATCCCGGGCATCACTTATATAGTGGTTTCAGTTCAAAAGTCAAACTTGCGGCCGCATGTCGGTGGAAACCGAAAAAGAGAGGATTCCAGGTGATACACGGCCGCCAAGACAGTAGTAGACCGGGCTTTTTGAAAGCGTCCGGTCTAGGTGACGATTTAGATACTATTTAACGGACTTAAGGGTTTGCAAAGATCCGGCGTCGTTTTTAAACTTGGCACGCTCGGCCTCCGGCATGGGGATCAGGCCCCTTTCACTCAGGTAGCCATCTTCGCCCCACGCTTTTTCGCTGGTGAACTCCTTGAGGTACTCTTTCATCCCGGGGATCACTTTGGTATGGGCTTTCTTCACGTAGAAGAAGAGCGGACGCGAAACCGGGTACTGGCCATCGGCAATGGCTTCGAACGTCGGCTGTACGCCGTCGATAAAAGAACCCTGAATTTTATCCGTGTTCTGATCAAGGAAGCTGAAACCGAAAATACCGACCGCACTCGGATTTGCATCCAGTTTTTGCACGATCAGGTTGTCGTTTTCGCCGGCTTCAACATAGGCACCATCTTCTCGGACCGTGTGGCAGATGCTTTTGTATTTCTTTTTGTCTTTTTTCTTCATGGCCTTGATCCAGCCAAACTTTTTCCCGCCACCTTCCATGGCAAGTTCTACGAACGCATCCCGGGTGCCGGACGTGGGCGGCGGGCCCAGGACTTCGATCTTGGTGGCTGGCAGCGACGGATTCACGTCTTTCCAGGTTTTGTAGGGATTGGGGATCAGTTTTGTAGCACCGCTCGGATCCGGTACATCTTTGGCCAGGGCCATGAAAATGTCCTTACGGGACAATTTCAACGGAGCGGTTTTCTTGGAGTTCGCCAGGACGATGCCGTCATAGCCGACTTTTACTTCGATGATATCGCTGACGCCGTTCTTCTGGCATTTAGCAAATTCGGAACTCTTTATACGCCGGGAGGCGTTGGTGATGTCCGGATGTTCAACGCCGATACCAGCGCAGAAAAGCTTCAAGCCTCCGCCGGAACCGGTGGATTCGATCTTGGGGGTTTTAAAAGGGGTGGTCTTGCCGAATTGCTCGGCAACCACAGTGGCAAACGGATAGACTGTTGAAGATCCGACAATACTGATGTAATTGCGGCCGGACGCAGCCTGGGCCGGCGTAAAGACAGTTGCGATCATCGCAATGGCAATTAAAAAGATTAGCGCTTTCTTCATGCTGGGTTTCCTCCTTAATGTAGGGATGATTTAAAAAAATCAGGTATGGCCGTTAGGCCATACTGTTAACCAAGTTAATTGTGTCTACCCCGGGTCTATTAGGTCAATGTTAGGTCAATGTTACTATTTCGTTTAATTGAACGAAAAATGACACTATTTGAAGAGGCCTACCAACGACGCTCAAAACGCTTGCGCAAAAACACCGCCGTGGCATTCATGGTTATTAAAAAGGCCAACAGCACCATAATTGCGGCCGACGTGCGTTCCACGAACCCTCGTTCAGGACTGTCGGCCCACAGGTAGACTTGAACGGGCAGGGCGGTCGAGGGGTCTGTTAAGCCAGCCGGGACATCGACGATAAAAGCCACCATGCCGATCATCAAGAGCGGGGCGGTCTCGCCCAGGGCACGGGCCATACCGATAATCGTCCCGGTCAGCATGCCGGGCAGGGCCAATGGGAGGACATGGTGAACCACCATCTGCATTTTGGAAGCACCGACCCCCAAAGCGGCCTCCCGGATGGAGGGTGGGACCGATTTTAAAGCCGAACGACTGGCAATGATGATGGTAGGCAGGGTCATCAGGGTTAGTACTAAGCCGCCAACGATTGGAGCTGAGCGCGGCAGACCAAAGAAGTTGAGAAATACGGCCAGGCCCAGCAGGCCAAAAACAATCGAAGGCACGGCGGCCAGGTTGTTGATGTTGATCTCGATAAGGTCGGTCCAGCGATTTTTCGGAGCGAACTCTTCCAGGTAGACTGCCGCAGCTACCCCGACGGGGAACGACAGTAAAAGCGTGACAATCAGGGTAAAAAAGGAACCCATAACTGCGCCCCAGACGCCTGCCAGTTCAGGTTCCCGTGAATCCCCCACGGTAAAAAAGGTCTTATTGAAACGTTTTTCCAGTTTCTCTTCAGCAATCAACTGGTCTATCCAGGCCAATTGCTTATCTTTCAGCCGGCGCGACTCTTCCGGTCCCTCTCGTTTGATGTGACCTTTTATCAGCATATCGACGTCATCGTCTGCCGGCACCCAGATTGACCGTTTCTGGCCGATGATTTGCGGATTATCCAGCACGATCTTGCGCAGTTGAAAGGACGCGCCGGGACTGGCCAGGCCGTAAAGCTGGCGTTTATCGCGTCGATTTTTGACCTCCGGGAACATGTTCCGCAGTGATTTTTTAACCAGGCCCTGGTAATCAGCGGTCGCCAAAGAGGCCTGCCGCAGGGTATCTGGAGAAAAGTGGATATCCAGTTTCACGTACGTCTGCCAGAAGGCACTGGCGCCGTTGGCCGCAATGGCGACAAACAAAAAAGCGAGAAAGGCCAGGCTGACGACAATGGCGGATATGCCATAGAGGCGGAAGCGTCGTTCCGCACGATAGCGCCGCGCAAGGCTCTGATTGACGATGTCGATGGTCCGCCTGGTTTTCTTTTGGGTATTATTCATACTGCTCCCGGTATTTGCGTACGACATAAAGTGCTATTACGTTTAGAATCAGGGTGACGAAAAACAGCAGCAAGCCCAGGGCGAAGGCCGCCAGGGTTTTAGGACTGTCGAATTCCTGGTCGCCAACCAGCAGGGTGACGATCTGGACGGTGACGGTGGTTACGGTTTTAAGCGGATTAATGGTCAGATTGGCCGACAGGCCGGCGGCCATGACCACGATCATGGTTTCACCGATCGCCCGGGAAACGGCCAGCAAAACGCCGCCGATGATACCGGGCAGCGCCGCGGGCAGGATAACCTGTTTGGTGGTTTCGGACTGAGTGGCTCCCAGGCTGTAGGCGCCGTCGCGCAGGGACTGGGGTACGGCATTGATAAAGTCGTCGGATAGCGAAGAGACGAAAGGGATGATCATGATGCCCATGACCAGGCCCGCAGCCAGGGCGCTTTCCGAGGAAACATCCAGCCCCAGTACGGTACCGGTTTCGCGGATAAAAGGCGCTACCGTGAGGGCCGCAAAAAAGCCATATACCACCGTAGGGATCCCGGCCAGGATTTCAATCAACGGTTTGGCATACGACCTGAACCGCAAGCTGGCGTATTCCGAGAGATAGATGGCCGACATCAAACCGATAGGAACCGCGACCACCATGGCAATGGCGGATATCAGCAGGGTTCCCAGGAAAACGGGGACGGCCCCGAATGCCCCGGAAGAGCCAACCTGGTCCGACCGAATGGCCATTTGGGGGCTCCATTCCAGGCCGAACAGAAATTCCGTCACCGGAATGACTTGAAAGAAACGAATGGCCTCGTAAAGTACCGACAGCACGATACCGATGGTCGTGAAAATGGCAATCGTTGAACAGGCGATGAGAACGTACTTGATGATTTCTTCAACATGGTTGCGGGCGCGCAGGGTGGCTTTGATACGGCTGCGCACTAGCAGGGTGGCCAGGATGGTAGTGCTGATCGTAACGACGGCCAGAGCGGCCTGGCTGGTCGCTTTCAAGCTGCGATAGTGATCCGCGGCAGCCCGCTGGGTGGCATCGATTTCTCCGGAGACGATGTTGCCGCTGACCAGGTTGCGTATATTATTGAGCAGCAATTTCAGTTCGACATCCGGCAGGGTACGGATGTTCTCCGGTAGCTGGGCGACCAGGAGTTGAATGATGACCGTATCCTCCCCGGCCAGCCAGAAACTGTAGAGCAGCAGGGCCGGGATTCCACACCACAACGCGGTCAGGGCCCCATAGTATGTCGGGCGCGAGTGCAGCTCCTGTACTTTACGGGTAGGCCCGGCAACCGCGAATGCCTGGCGGCGGCCGATGTAATAACCTACGGTGGATAATCCTAACAGGACGAGCATCAATGTGGTGGGTGACATAAACGGTGTGGTCCTTATTATTATGGGGCTGGTGCCCCTGGTCCAACCCGGTCGGCAAAAGCGCCTGCCAAAGTGTTGGCGAACGTTAAAAATAAATTGTTAGATTTCTGTTAGCGTTCTGTTAGTAGTTGGTTCGGTGAGAGATTTGGCTATTATTACAAATTATTATGTGCTTAAAACTGTGCTATGAACCCATGGCAGGGAGTTTGGCCCAATCGTTGTCCGATTGCTGCCGGGTAAAGATCGATATACTTCCCAAACCATACATACCGGGTATGCGGACGGGTGTTACGGCTGCGGCTTCTCACAGCCCAGCGGGTAGGTAAGCGACATAGCCTGAGGAGAGACCATGAGTAAACATTTCCAAAGGGAACTGGACAAAATAAAGCGAATGCTGCTTTCGCTCGGCACCATGATTGAAGGCCGTGTCCGGGAAACCAAAGACGCCATTGATTCATATGATGTCGATATCGCGGAAAAAATTATCAAACAGGACTATGAAATCGACGACATGGAAGTTGAGATTGAAGAGGAATGTCTTAAAATCATGGCGCTGCACCAACCAGTGGCAGTTGATCTGCGGTTTTTAGTGGCTGTGATCAAGATCAACAACGACCTGGAACGTATCGGTGATCAGGCGGTAAACATCGCCCAGCGGATCCAGACCATCAACAAGCAGGAACGCATAGATTTTATTTTCGATTATGCCGATATGGCGGCCAGAACCGAAACCATGCTGAGGATGAGCCTGGATGCTTTGGTCAGCTTCGATATCGATATCGCTTTCAAAGTAGTGATTCTCGATGACGAGGTCGATAAAATCAAGAGCGAGGCCTATCGACTCATCAAAGCGGCCTTGAAGGAAAACCCGGATCATGTCGGCTACCTGATCAACCTGCTATTGATTTCACGCCACCTGGAACGCATGGCCGACCATGCTACCAATATCGCCGAAGAGGTCATCTATATGATAGAAGGCCAAATTGTTCGGCATGCCAAGCTGTAAGCGAACCTATGACAATCCCTGCAATCCGATCGCAGTTGGCGCTCCTTGCCGACGCACAACGGGCCGCCATTCAGATGCGATTTTTCAAAACGGGCCCGGGTGAGTATGGGGAAGGTGACCGGTTCATGGGGGTGCGGGTGCCTGAGCTCAGGCGGCTGTCCCGATTATATCGTGACCTTGACACGGATTCTGTCAAAAAGCTGTTGCGCTCGGCGATTCACGAAGAAAGGCACCTGGCCCTTTTCATCCTGGTCCTGCAGTTTAAAGTGGGGGACACTCGGCAGCGTCGTAAAATCTATGACCTCTATCTCGCCAATTTGGCGTTTATCAACAATTGGGATCTGGTGGATTGTTCGGCTGAGCATATAGTCGGGGGCTGGCTGGAAGGTCGGAAAAAGACCCGTTTGGTTACATTGGTCCGGTCGACTGATCTATGGCATCGCCGGGTGGCCATGCTGGCGACATTTCACTATATCAAAAAGGGGCATTTCGCCGACGCTTTGCACCTTGCTGAACAACTGCTGGCCGATCCGCACGACCTGATTCATAAGGCTGTTGGCTGGATGCTGCGGGAAATCGGCAAACGGGATCTTGCCACCGAAGGGGCCTTCTTGCAAACCCATTACCCCCGTATGCCCCGGACCATGTTGCGGTATGCCATTGAAAAATTTCCCGAGGCAAGACGGCAAGCCTACCTGAAAGGGGCTATTTAAGGCCCTATCGCAGTAAAGTAATTTTAGGGATGGTTACGGTTTCCGGCGCTTCCCGGTAAAAGTCAAGTACGACCTGACGGGCATCTTCAGGTGTTTGCGCTTTGCATATCCGGGCATAGAAGGTGTGCCCGAACTTGAAATTTGAGGCATAGTAGGCAAAAAAACGGTTCAACCGCCGCATGGCCAGAGCTGGCTCGAAATGCTTTTCCAAAAGATCGATCATCTCCAAGGCACAGGTTTTATAGATGTCACGATCCGGCGCGATGCCTCTTGTCCATTGGGCAAAGATCCAGGGCCGGGCGATGGCCAACCGGCCAAGGGCGACCCCGTTACAGCCGGTCGTGTTGAGCATGGTGCGGCAATCGTCAGCCGAAAATACATTGCCGTTGCCGAATAAGGGAATTGATACGGCTTCCTTGACCCTGGCGATGTAGGCCCATTTCGGGGGGCGGGTACGCCGGTCCGGTGCGACGCGGGGGTGAAACGTCAGGGCGTCGGCCCCGGCATCCTCGAACCGGCGGGCCAGATCCACAGCCGGTTGCGGGTCATCCTGCCAGCCGGTTCTGAATTTGACGAATACCGGCAGGGCAACCTGGCGACGTATGGCGGCTACGATCTTGACGGCCAGGTCCGGTGTTTTGAGCAGTTCGGCACCACACCCATGGCGGCATATGGAAGCCACCGAACAGCCGAAATTGATATCCACTCCAAAGAAGCCCGCTTTTTCCACCTGCCGGGCAGCCCGCCCCATGGTGTCGGGATCGTCGCCGAAAAGCTGACACACCAGGTGCTCCAACTCCTTGGGCCGCCACATGAATCCCGCGATTGTATTGGAGGTGCCGTGCTGCACTGCCCGGGAGCTGCTCATTTCGGAAAACATCAGGCCGAAACCGCCATAACCGGCCAGCAGCTCGCGAAAGGCCACGTTACCCAGCTTGGAGAGGGGCGCCAGGACAAGTCGGCCGGGAATGGTCCGGTTGCCGATGCTGAGCGGTTGATTTAAGAATTCTGGAAGGTTGAAAGCCATCCGGGTTCCGTTGATTCATTAAGGCTGTGCATGCTGCAACCAATGTTTAAACGGAACATAACACTTTGCGGTGGTGAATACGATTTCTTTCTCGGGACTATTAGAGTTTGCGGTTGATGTAGTGACCGTAGTCCTTCAAGGTCGGTGTGTATTCTGCGTTGAACAGCGGGCTGGAGATCATGAAATCTGCCGTTGAGCGGTTACAGGCGGACGGGATATTATACAGTACGGACATGCGCAGCAACGCCTTGACATCCACGTCGTGCGGCTGGGCCGCCATGGGATCCCAGAAAAAGATAAGCAGGTCCAGTTTACCATCGGCGATCATGGCTCCCAACTGCTGGTCGCCGCCCAAAGGACCGCTTTTCAGGCGGTGGATATCCAGACCGCATTTTTCGGCCGCCAGACCGCCGGTTGTGCCGGTGGCGTAAAGATCATGGTTCCTCAGCACTTTGGCATTGCGGGTGATCCAGTCCAGAAGATCGTCTTTGCGTTCGTCGTGGGCGACCAGAGCAATTCGTTTTTTAGGCTTCACTTTTTTCTTCTTTCGCGGCAACAAGCGGGAGGTGGATGGAGAAGGTCGTACCCTTGTTTACGACGCTTTCCACCGATACGTGACCGCCATGGGTCTGGGTAATGTGCTTCACGATAGCCAGCCCCAGACCGGTACCGCCCAACTGCCGGCTGCGGGCCTTGTCGACCCGGTAGAAACGTTCAAACACCCGGGGCAGATGTTTTTTCATGATACCGATTCCGTGATCCTGAAAATTAATGCTGACCTCGGTGTCGGTGACAGATGTGGCCAGGATCACTTCGCTGCCCGGTTCGCTGTATTTAATGGCGTTATCCAACAGATTGCCGGCAGCCTGTTCCAGCAAGGAGGGGTCGGCCTGGATGGTGATATCGGAGTCACAGGTCAGGACAATGGTAATGTCCCGTTCTTCAGCCGCATTTTGGTAGATGTCCACCGCGGATTGGAGTACGTCGATAAGCCTGACCGCCTGAAAATCGATTTCCTTCTCCATGGCATCCTGCTCGATAACAGACAGCTTCATCAGGTCTTCGATGATATTCGTCAACCGGATCACATGACGATCAATGATATTGAGAAACCGGTCCTGTTCGGCCGTATCTTTTATGTCGTGGTGTTTCAGGGTTTCTACAAACCCCTTGATAGCCGTCAGCGGAGTCTTGATCTCGTGGGAGACATTGGCTGCGAAGTCTTGCCGGACATTTTCAAGCTGGCGCAGTTTGGTGACGTCGTCGATAACCAGGAGGGTGCCGATGCGGGTTTCGTCGGCATCCTTCAGCGGAGCGCACCTGACATGCAGGGTTTTTTCACTGCTTTTATTGTAGACGATGTCGCAACTGGTGGGCTCGTTGTTGGTTCGGGAGTCTCGAATCAGCTTTTCCACAGCCGTGTGTCTGATAATTTCCTGCAGATTGCGACGCTCCTCTTTTGGCAGGGGAACCTCCAGGATGTCGGCCGCCGCCTGGTTCATGTTGATGATCCGGTCGTTGGGGTTCAGGGCGATGACCCCCTCGACCATGCTGGCCAGGATTGTCCGGATTTCATTGCGCTGCGCAAACGCCGTCTTCACTTTCCAATCCAGTTCGGCCGCCATCTCGTTCATGGCCTCGGCCAGCCCGGCCAGCTCCGCTGAATCCGGCATGGCCAGGGAATGCTCCAGATTTCCCTGGGCAAATTGTTGGGCCCCTGCTTCCAGTTCCTCGATAGGGCGGCTGATGCGCCTGGAAAAATAGAGACTGATACCGGCGATCAGGATGGAAATCACGAGGACGGCCAGGATAATTCTCAGACGCATGTCCCCGAGTTTGCGATCGATATCGGAAACCGGGACTGAAGTCCTGATCACCCCGGTGATCCGTTTCTCAATGGTCACCGGGACGGCCACGTACATCATATTCTTCTGCAGCGTACGGCTATAGCGGATGGAGTTGCCGATTGAGCCCTTGAGGGCGCGGGCAATTTCCGGCCGGTTGGCATGGTTGTCCATCTGCACCGGACTTTCATCCGAATCACCGACAACCACTCCGGAAGGCAGGATAACCGTAATACGGGTGGCGGCGTATTTAGCCTGGGTGTTAACGGTTTTGTTGACGGTGTTGTAATCCTGGGCAACCATCAAGCTTTTAAGTTGCGGTAATATCAGGTGGGCGCGTGACGTCAACTCGGCGGCAGTGTGATCCAGGTAAAACTTTTTCATCTCCCGGGAATAGGAGACCGTTACTGTTGCCAGGGCGAGCAGGGTCACCAGCAGGTAGGTTGGGAACAGCTGCCATATGAGCCTTTTTTTCTTCATGCCTCTTCCTTGAATCGGTAGCCGACACCCCGCACAGTTTCGATGCAGGCACCGTATTCTCCAAGTTTTTTACGCAACCCGACAATCTGAACATCCACCGATCGGTCGGTTACCGGATAGTCATCGCCCCTGACGGCGTCCACGATCTGCGACCGGGTGAACACCCAACCCGGGCGCTTGGCCAGGTAGTGCAGTACCTGGAATTCGGTGTAGGTAAGTTCGATCTGCTGATCGTCCATGGTAACCTGCCTACGGCCGGGGTGAATTTCAATACCGTGGATGTGCAGCACTTCAAGATCATCCTGTGGTGTTTTGGCCGCTGAGCGCAGGGTCGCTTTGATGCGTGCGATGAGGATACGGGGGCTGAACGGCTTGGTCACATAGTCACTGGCGCCCAGTTCGAGCCCGGTGACGACATCTGCCTCCTCACCCTTGGCCGTGAGCATGATAATCGGTATATGCCTGAGTTTGGGGTCATTTTTAATTTTGCGGGTAACGTCCAGGCCGTCCAATCCCGGAAGCATGAGATCCAGCACCATGAGGTCAATGGGGTTGGTGCGGGCCAGGCGCAGCGCATCTTCCCCTGATTCGGCACAGCTTACCTGATACCCTTCCCGACTCAAGTTGAACCGGAGCAACTCAAGGATGTCTTCTTCATCATCCACAGCCAGTATCTTTTCCCTGCTCATTCTTTTCCCTTTTGGTCAATAGTGTTTATATTGGGATGAGCTCTATTGCTGAATTATTGCCGGTATATTAGGGCTGTGTTAGTCTTTTGTTAGTACCCGGCACTGAAAATTTATATATTATACATGGTTACAAATAAAAAGAGATTTCGTGTGGTGCTCGCTGGAGGGGAGGCAAGGGGTGCCCGGTTGTTTTCCAACCGGGTGCCAGGCCCCGGTTTCAGTGGCAACCGGCAGCGTGCGCATGCGTTGATGTTATGCGGTCTAAGACCGGAAAGTCAGGCCAGCGGCATTGCCGGCGGCCGTTGACTTAACCACGATATTTTTCTAAACATGCAGCTATGGGAACCGTCTTCGACTTCAAAGATGCTCTGGCTTACCGCCGGTGGATGGATGATCCCCGTAACACAGCGGTCATTGAAACTGAGAGCCGGCTGATGATGGAGATGCTCGCCCCTTTGAGCACGGACTCGGCCTTAAGCATCGGTGGCTACGCCGGATCTCGTCTGGCACCGTTTATCGACAGGGGTATCAATCTGACGGCCCTTGATGCCTCGCCTTACATGCTGGACCTGTTAGGAGAGTACTACAGCAACCGGATCGAGCTTTACCGCGGGGATTTCGAGGACCTGCCGTTTGAGGACAACTCTTTCAACCATGCCTGCCTGATCACAACCCTGGAATTCGTCGACCACCCCGAGAAGGTTATTTCCGAAGCGTGCCGGGTGGCAAAGGATAGGCTGTTTATTGGATTTTTAAATCGCTACGCTATAAAAGGCGTTCAGCGCCGGGTCAGTGGCATGTTCCGAAAAACCCTCTTCAACCGGGCCACCTTTTTCAGCGTTTGGGAACTGAAAAAATATGTCAAGACAGTGGCCGGCGACGTGCCGGTTGAATGGCGGACCATTGGCCAGTTGCCGGACACCGGTGGTTTCTTCAAGGATAAAATCGAGCGGTCCCGGGTTATCCAGAGATTTCCGTTTGGTGCTTTTGCCGGGATGGTCGTGACCCTGGTGCCGCATTTCAAAACCCGTCCCCTCGCCCTGCGCTACCGTTCAAAGGGCCATACGGAAATTGTTCCGGGATAAGATAGGTTCAAGGTTCAGAGGTTCAGGGTTCAAAGGTTAAGGACGTTAACCCTGAACGCGGAACCGTTGAAACGGGAACCTTCATTGATAGGAGCCCCGCCATGCAAGCGTTACTATGGGAATCGTGCGCTGAATCCAAGGTCAGATGCCAGCTTTGCAGCCACCGCTGCATTGTCAAACCGGGCAAGCGGGGCCTGTGCGGGGTGCGGGAAAACCAGGACGGAGCGCTGCACACCTTGGTCTATGGGAAACTCATCGCCCAAAACATCGACCCCATTGAGAAAAAACCCCTTTTTCACCTGTATCCGGGCAGCAGATCTTACTCCGTCGCCACAGTCGGCTGCAATTTCAAGTGTGAATTTTGCCAGAATGCGGATATCGCCCAGATGCCTGCCGACCGGGCCGGTTTGATCATGGGCAAGGATGTTACCCCGGCCGAGATTGTGGCCGCTGCGCGGGCTGCTGACTGCCGCACCATTGCCTATACCTACACCGAACCGACGGTCTATTTTGAATTGGCCTACGAGACGGCCCGTCTGGCCAAAGAGAGTGGCATCAGCAACGTCTTTGTGACCAACGGGTACATGACCGCCGAGGCATTCGACCTGATCGCTCCGTATCTGGATGCCGCCAATGTCGATCTCAAGGCCTTTACGGATGATTTTTACAAGCACTATTGCGGCGCACGGCTAAAGCCGGTGAAGGAGACCCTCGTCCGGATGAAGCAGGGCGGGGTAATGGTGGAGGTGACGACCCTGATTATCCCGGGTCTGAATGACGATCGGGCCTTGCTGGCCGAATTGGCCGGTTTCCTGGTGCATGAACTGGGCCCGGACACACCCTGGCACATCAGCCGCTTTCATCCCACCTACCGGCTGACGGATCGGGGGGTTACCCCGGAGAAAACGTTGATAGAGGCCCGCCGCATCGGGCTTGACGCCGGCCTGCACCATGTTTACATCGGCAATGTACCCGGATCGAATGGTGAAAGCACCAGCTGCCCGGGGTGCGAACGGGTGGTCATCGAGCGGGTAGGCTATCAGATTCGGGGATACCATTTGGAGGAAGGGCGATGTGCCTTCTGCGGAACGCCGGCTGATGGTGTCGGTATGTAGGAAATCACGCTGTAGTCGGGAGTCGCCATCCCCGCTAGACTTCAAGCGCGAATGGAAGCTATCGCAAAATGGAATTTTGGTTCAGGATCAAGGCAAACGCGAGGTTCCCCCGCGTTGCGGGACTTCCCGCTTTATCTGATTTTTAAATGTGGGACGGAACCGGAGGTGCCAGCGAAGCCACCGCCTATCGTGGTAAATACATCGGGTATTTTGGGGATGAAAGCCGAGCGTTCAACGCCGAGATTGGGCCAAAAGGCCCTTTTGAGATAGCTTCTACATCAAACCGGCCTCTTTGTAATACCGCAGGGCTCCGGGATGCAAGGTGGCGCTCAGGCCCTTGAGCATGCCCGGTTTGGTCAGATGCGCATGCGTCGGATTCAGGCTTTTAAAGTCCGCAAAGTTTTCAAAGACTTCTTTCGTTACCGCGTATGCGATCGTATCCGATACCTGGGATGAGGCTACCAGGGTGGCCTTTACGCCGAACGTGCCGATTTCCCCTTCGTTCACAGCCCCGGGGTAAAGGCCGGAGCGGACAATACTCTTCGTGTAGTAGGGATATTTAACAAGCAACTTATCAATGCCGGCAATAATCGCAAACCGAACCTTCCGGTTGCCGACAGTTGCATCACGGATGGCACGGTTCGGGTGGCCGACCGTGAAAAAGAAGGCGTCGATGCGGCCGTCCTGCAGCAGGTTGGCTGATTCTGTGGCCTGGACGCTTTCTGCATTCATGTCGGTTTTATAGTCGATGTTGACAGCTTCGAGGGCATCGATGGCGTTTTGGCGGTGGCCCGAACCGGGGTTGCCGATGTTGACCCGTTTCCCCTTCAGGTCCATGATGCTCTTGATGCCGGCATCCACGGCAGCCACGAGGGTGACCGATTCCGGGTAGATGCTGAAGACGGCCCGCAGATCGTCCTGGGGCCCCTTTTCTTTCCATTCACTTTTCCCTTTGACGGCCTGCCACTGGCGATCGGACTGGACGATACCGAACTGCAGGTCTCCAGCCATTACGGCATTGACATTGAAAACCGACCCCTGGGTGGTTTCTACACTGCAGCGCAGATTGTGGGTCCCGATTTTGCGGTTGACTAATTCGGCAATGGCTTTGCCGGCCAGGTAGTAGTTGCCGGCACTGCTGCCGGTACCGATGGAGATAAAGGTAGGCTGGGGTACGGCATGTTTTTTCGGTTCCGGTGCCTTAGCCTCATCCTCTTTCCCGCAACCGGCGGCGAGCAATAAACCAAAGATACACATCACGCCCAGAACACATATTCGTTTCATGAATCACTCCCTGAGATTGAGTCTGATGCCTTGGTGAAACGTTTGCCGACAGCACCCTGATAGATAGCAAGCGGGCAGAGAAAAATCAACAAATTTAAGTGCTAACGGGCCAATGCCCGGCAACGCGGGGCAGCAACAGACCTTATGCGGATGCAAAATCAGCCCAATTGGTGTATGAGAAGAACACGGCGGCCGCAGTGTGGATAACCGACTTGCTGCGGCGGCTGCTTGGCGAGGGTGGTCCGGTGATACCCGCGACGGCGCCCCAATTCGGGCAACCGGCGCCCGTCCGGTAACCCCGGCTGTTGTTAACGGCGAATCTGGATCAATCATGGCATCCGAAAAAACTCCCCCCAGCGTGAGTGTCATCATCCCGACCTATAACCGCGGATGGACTTTAACCGACGCGATAGATTCCGTAATTGCCCAGACATTTCAAGATTTTGAATTGATTGTCGTGGATGACGGTTCGGAAGACAACACGGCGGAGTTGCTGGCTGATTATGGTTGTGCTATCCAGGCCATCCGGCAGGCCAACGCCGGGGTAAGTGCCGCCCGCAATGCCGGTATCCGAGCGGCCGGCGGTGAGTTTATCGCCTTTCTGGATTCGGATGATCGCTGGCTGCCCGACAAGTTACAGGTGCAGACGGCCTATTTCAACACCCACCCGGCGGCCGTTATCTGTCAGACCGAAGAGATCTGGATCCGGAACGGGAAGCGGGTCAATCCTAAAAAGGTGCATAAAAAGCCATCCGGCCAGATCTTCAGGCCGTCTCTGGCCCTTTGCCTGGTCAGTCCCTCCGCGGTGATGCTCCGCCGGGAAGTGTTCGATGAGATCGGCGGATTTGATGAAACCCTGCCGGCCTGCGAGGACTATGATCTCTGGCTCCGGATCAGTGCCCGCTATCCGGTATACCTGGTTGATACACCCCTGATCATCAAAACAGGTGGACACGCAGATCAGCTTTCCCAGATGGTCGGTCTGGACCGCTACCGCATTCAAGCCATCGTAAAACTGCTCGGGGATGGAAAGCTGACCCCGCTGCGTCGGGCGGCGGCCATTGAGATGCTTGTGAAAAAGGCCGCCATCTATGCTTCCGGCTGTCGCAAACGGGGAAAGATTGAAGAAGCCCTGAGCTATGAGAAGCTCATTGCCAGCTATCGGTGAACACAAAATATCTATTTGAAATCGCAAGATAAGTGTGATATCATCCAGCTTTCTTGTTGAATTCCAACATCCATAGAAAGAGGTTGATTCTCTCAGAGCGGGACAGGCGTTGCCGAGCAGTTGCGTATTAATACGGTACTCCACCGGGATTCCAGCTAAACAACCTCACCGGGACAATCTTTTATAAGCAGATCGGGTTATTACAGTAAGTTTCTGAAATCAGAGACTATGTGCTCATCTTTTTTTATTGAAAGGAGGGTAATAAACCGTGTAACGAGCAATTCAGCTTCAAATCCCAGAACCCGCATGCAACCGTGCCGGTTCCAGGCATTTAATAACCACTGATAAGGAGGAACAGATGAAAAAGGGAATCGTTTTTACAATTGCACTGCTGTTTGGTTTTGCGCTCATGGTGGGTGCCTCGGCTGAGCCGGTTCAAGCCGGGCAGACCTTTGTTACCATCGGGACCGGCGGCGTGACCGGTGTCTATTATCCCACCGGCGGGGCTATCTGCCGTCTGGTCAACAAAACCCGCAAAACCCATGGGATTCGCTGCTCGGTCGAAAGTACCGGCGGTTCCGTCTACAACCTCAACACCATCGCCGCCGGCGAGCTGGATATGGGTGTGGCCCAGTCTGACTGGCAGTACCATGCCTACAACGGTAGCAGCAAATTTAAAGACAAGGGTGCCAACAAGAGCCTGCGGGCGGTATTTTCCGTGCACCCCGAACCTTTCACCGTGGTTGCCCGGGCCGACTCCGGCATCAAAAAATTCGCTGATCTGAAAGGTAAAAGAGTCAACATCGGCAACCCCGGTTCCGGTCAGCGCGGGACCATGGAAGTAGTAATGGCCGCTTACGGCTGGGACAAAGGTGATTTCAAACTGGCTTCCGAACTGAAATCCGCCGAGCAGTCCAAGGCCCTGTGCGACAACAAGATTGATGCTATGGTATTTACCGTAGGTCATCCCAGTGGCTCCATTAAAGAAGCCACCACATCCTGCGATTCGGTGATGGTGGAAGTAGCTGGTATGAAAATTGACAAACTGGTAAAAGACGCCGATTACTACCGGACGGCAACGATCCCGGGCGGCATGTACCGTGGAACCGCCATGGACACCAAGACCTTTGGTGTGGGCGCCACGTTCGTAAGCTCCTCCAAGGTTCCGGACAAGGTTATCTACAACGTGGTCAAGGCGGTATTCGACAATTTTGACCAGTTCAAAAAACTGCATCCGGCTTTCAAAAACCTGAAAGAATCCGAGATGATCAAAGACGGTCTCTCCGCACCGCTGCACAACGGTGCCAAGAAATACTACAAAGAGAGAGGCTGGCTGTAAGCTGACCTGATAGAGGGGGGCACAGCGCCCCCCTCTATGTTCAGAAGCTGCTTCAAAGCTTACCACGAGATGCGTTGCGGACACGGATAGGTTAGCTTCTGATGATCTGCAACGGATTCCCCGGGATGGCACTTGGGCTGTCCGGGGGGGGCTTTTAAACCGCTTCTTAACAGACCGGCCGCCTGTAAATACTCCGGCCGGATACCCGCTGGTTCGAGGTAACACCCATGAAAAAGTTAGTCATATGTTGGGGCACTTGGCTGCTGTGCCTGGCCTTTGTTGTGCCGGCTGCGTCTTTTGCTGATGAACAGATTTTGATCGGCACCGGCAGCAAGGACGGCGTCTACTACTACGCCGGCAAAGCGCTCTGCCGCATCATCAACACAAAGGTCAAAGGCGTGGCCTGTGAGGTCGTGGATACCCCCGGGTCGCTGTATAATCTAAGCAATGTGCGGGACGGCGGTCTGGATATTGGCGTGGCCCAATCTGACTGGCAATACCACGCAGTCAAGGGTACCGGGCCGGTAAAGTTTATGGACGGCGCCTTTAAAAATCTGCGGGCCCTGTTTTCACTACATGCTGAACCTTTCACCCTGGTGGTGCGCCGGGATGCAAAAATTACCCGGTTGGATGAAATTGTGGGCCACAAGGTCAACATCGGGAACCCCGGGTCGGGACAACGGGCTACCATGGAGGTCGTCATGCGGGCCATGAAGTGGTCCCACAAGGATTTTAAGCATGTGGAGGAACTCAATGCTTCCGAACAATCTTTAGCCCTGTGCAATAATCGCGTCCAGGCCATGGTGTATACCGTCGGTCATCCCAATGCGTCGGTTTCCAAAGCAGCCAGATTGTGCAACGCTACTATCGCGACGGTTGATGGACCGGTGATCGACAACCTGGTGGCTGCCAATCCCTACTACAGCTACACGGACATCCCCGGAAACATGTACCCCGGCATACCGGATCCTGTGCGGACGTTCGGGGTAACCGCTACGGTCGTGACGTCTTCCGATATGTCCACCGATACGGTCTACCGGATCGTGCGGGCCCTGTTTGAGAACCTGGACGATTTTCGCAAACTGCACCCCGCCTTCAATGTGCTGCAGCCCGAGAAAATGGTGCGCGATGGAATATCCGCCGAACTGCATGAAGGTGCCAAACAATACTACCGGGAGAAAGGGCTGTTGTAGGCCGGCCCGGCTTTTGCCATTTGCAACCCTCCGGGAGGGAGAGCTGTATGAGTGAACAACAGGAAAAAACCCATGAAGTAGACGATGCTGCTATGCAGGACATGGTTGCTGAAACCGAAACCGGTGCGCGCAATCCCACTGGAGCGATTCCAAAGAAAGTCCTATTTTTCGTGCCCCTGATCTGGACCCTGTTTCAGCTCTGGTACGCATCGCCCCTGCCTTTCATATTCAATGTTTTCGTTCTAAACGATACGGAAGCGCGTGCAATCCATCTGGCCTTTGCGATATTTTTATCCTACACGGCATATCCGACATTCAAATCATCGCCGCGGAGCTATATTCCGATTCAAGACTGGATCGTGGGACTGATCGGGGCTTTTTGCTCGGCCTACCTGTGGATTTTCTATGTTGAACTGTCTGACCGCCCGGGTGACCCGACCCAACTTGACCTGGTTGTTGCCGCCATCGGTATTTTAACCCTGCTCGAAGCAACCCGCCGGGCACTGGGTCCACCGCTGATGGCGGTTTGCGCCGTGTTCATGATTTATACATTTGGGGGTCCCCACATGCCGGATGTGATTGCCCACAAGGGGGCCAGTTTTACGAAGGGCATGGGGCATTACTGGCTCTCCACTGAAGGTGTCTTCGGCGTTGCCCTGGGAGTTTCCACAAGTATGGTGTTCATGTTCGTGCTGTTTGGCGCCCTGCTGGAAGCGGCCGGTGCCGGCAACTATTTTATAAGGACCGCCTTTGCCGGGCTCGGCCACCTGCGCGGCGGGCCGGCCAAGGCCGCCGTGATCTCGTCCGGCCTCACCGGCCTGGTATCCGGATCATCGATTGCCAATGTTGTGACCACCGGTACATTCACGATCCCACTGATGAAAAAGGTCGGTTTTTCAAAGGAAAAATCAGGGGCAGTCGAAGTGGCCTGCTCAACTAACGGCCAGTTGATGCCCCCGGTCATGGGCGCTGCCGCCTTCCTGATGGTCGAATATGTCGGCATTTCCTACGTTGAGGTCATCAAACACGCTTTTCTGCCAGCGATTATTTCCTATATTGCCCTGGTTTACATTGTGCACCTGGAAGCCTGTAAAATGGGCCTCAAGCGGATGGAGAAGCCGGGTGTTAAAAAAACAATGATTTCAACAATGTTATCAGCTGTGATGACTTTTCTGTTTATCATCATCATGGGCGGTGTAACCTATTACGGGTTGGGCTGGATTAAAACACTAACTGGTGGGGCCGCCATCTATATCATCGCGGTGTTGATGTTTGTCGTCTACCTTTTGCTGATTGCGTTTGCTTGTAAAGTACCGGAACTCGAAACCAGTCTGGAGATTAAAGT
This sequence comes from Olavius algarvensis Delta 4 endosymbiont, assembly GCA_905176665.1. Classification (GTDB taxonomy): domain Bacteria; phylum Desulfobacterota; class Desulfobacteria; order Desulfobacterales; family CAJINA01; genus CAJINA01. The sequence goes on from CAJINA010000021.1 coordinate 85,421, forward strand.
GCTGCCCGAGCTGGCACCGACGGCCCAGGCCGGGTACTATTTCCTGTTGCCCATCGTGGTCCTGATGTGGTGCCTGGTGGTGGAACGCTTTTCACCATCCCTGTCGGCTTACTGGGCCACGATCCTGTTGATATTCATCGTGCTGACTCAGCGCCCTCTGAAAGGATTTTTCCGCAAAGCCAAGGGCGTAGACTTCGCCTTCAAGACTGGCTTCGGCGACATGATCGAAGGGTTTGTCAACGGCGCCCGCAACATGATCGGTATCGGTGTGGCGACGTCTGCAGCCGGCGTCGTTGTGGGCACGGTAACCCTGACCGGCATCGGTCTGGTCATGACCGAATTTGTGGAGTTCATTTCCGGCGGTAACCTGATGCTGATCTTGATTTTTACCGCGGTCATCAGCCTTCTTTTGGGAATGGGACTGCCGACAACAGCCAACTACATCGTTGTGTCCACCCTGATGGCGCCGGTTATCGTAGACCTGGGGGCCCAGAACGGCCTGATCGTACCTTTGATTGCCGTGCATCTGTTTGTCTTTTATTTCGGTATCCTGGCGGACGATACGCCGCCGGTGGGCCTGGCGGCTTTTGCCGCAGCCGGTATATCAGGCGGAGATCCCATAAAGACCGGTATCCAGGGCTTTACCTATGATATCCGGACAGCCATTTTGCCGTTTATGTTCATCTTCAACACCGAGTTGCTGATCATCGGTGTTTCCAACTGGATGCACCTGGTGGTCGTGGTAGTGATTGCCATTGTCGGGATGCTGGTGTTTGCCGCCGGCACCCAGGGGTTCTGGCTGACAAAATGCAAGATCTGGGAAACCCTCGCTTTGCTGCTGATCGCCTTCACCCTGTTCAGGCCCGGATTCTGGTGGGACCGGGTTTTTCCGCCTCTGCATGAAGAACCGCCCGTCAAGCTTGAGCAGATTGTGGGTGGGATGGAGCCCGGCGCTCTGATCCGAATCATGATCGAAGGTGAAAATATGCGTACCGAGGAAAAATTCACCAAAACGGTTATGTTGCCGGTGGGCGATGAAAAGACAGCTACGGAGAGACTGGCGGGGATTGGCATCGAAACGCGCCAGGAAGACGGGAAAACCCTGATCGACAACATCGTCTTTTCCAGCCCAGCCGAGAAGGCTGGCCTTGATTTTGACCAGATAATCCTCAATGTCCAGGTACCGACGAAACGACCACCCAAGCAGTTGATGGTGATTCCGGCCATGCTGCTACTGGGACTGATCGGGTTTCTCCAACTTGGTCGGGTCCGCAAATTGGAGGCGGCTGCGGCCACGTGATGCTTGTTGTCGCGAGTTGTTGTCGGCCGCCACAGTTTCTTAGATGTGGCGGCGGCGAGTGCCGATTTGCTGCTATTTTACTATGGGGGTAGACTATGTTTAACAAGATACTGGTGCCGGTAGATATTGATTATCCGAAAACCGCCGCAATCGTTTATCAAAAAGCCCTTAAAATTGCTGGACTGACTGGTGCTGAAATCCGTCTGGTAAGCGTCATGCCGGGGTACAGTATGCCCATCGTGGCATCGTTTATTTCCGAAGAGATGGTTAAAAAAGCCAAGGATCAGGTCAGGGCTACGCTGGAAAAGTTCATTCAGGACAATTGCCAGGAACCGATTACCTACACCATTAAAACCGGTAAAAACTGGGAAGAAATCGTGAAGTCTGCGGACAAGTGGGGCGCTGACCTGATTGTCGTGTACCACAACCGCAAACGGGAAAAGAACGAGGTGTTTTCCAACTCATGCTCTCAGCGTGTGATGGAGAATGCCAACTGCTCGGTGCTGCGTCTGAGAAATATCCGGGAGTAGCGGCTTCCTGGCTTCGGAAGTATACATTTCTACTGCCCGCGTTCAATTTCTGCCTGCGACAGCTGGGCGGGATTGAACGCGGGCTGTTTTAGTTTGGCCTCTTAAGCTGACCGGTTACGGGCTGCTTCCCACCCCAGCAGGGCTTTTTTACGGGCCGAACCCCAGCGGTACCGATGGATGTTCCCGGATTTGGCAATTACCCGGTGGCAGGGAATCAGGTAGCCGACGGGATTGATCGCAATCGCGTTGGCGACCGCCCGAAACGCTTTGGGGCGTCCCAGATAGACGGCAATGTCCCGGCAGCTCACTACCCACCCTTCCGGTATTCTCAGCAGTGCCTTCCATACGTTGACCTGAAAATTGGTACCCTTAAGAAGCAGATTAAAAGGAGTGGCGTCACGGGGATGGTCAGGGTTGAAGATATTTTTCACGATGGGACCGATTCGGCGGTTCTTCTCGATGAGAGTTGCCCTGGGCCATTTTTTAATAAGTTGATCCAGGGCCGCCAGGTGCTGGCCGCCTTCTACAAATCCCAGGTGGCAGATCCCTCGTTCCGTCGTCGCTAAAAGGCATTCGCCAAATGGGTTCGCGCTGAATCCATACGAAATTTCCAGCCCGGCCCCTTGCTTTTTGAATTCGCCGGGTGTCATGGCCTCGAAGGTGACAAACAGGTCATGCAGGCGTCCCGGACCGGAAAGCCCGGCGTTCAGGGACGCATCCAATAGACTCTGGGACTGGGCCAGTTTATCTTTGGTATAATCAAGGGTCAGGTATTGCATAAACTGGATAGGGCTGACGCCGGCCCACCGTTTGAACAACCGGTCAAAGTGATACCGGCTTAAGTGTACGCTGGCGGCAATTCGATCCAGGTTCGGCCGGGATTTGAAATTTCCCTCAATGTATTGAATGGCCTTTTCGATACGCTGGTAATTGTCGGATTGATGCGAAAAATCATGTAGCTCCATGGCAGCCTCTTTGTTTAAATATGTTACCGTCACCATAATCCAGCGATGTGGATAAGGCCACCCGAATATTGCTGAAAACATCAGCAAGATGCGGGTGGCCGTTTTTCCGCAAAAGGGGTACCAATACAAAAAACCAGCTGATATGGATGCACGGCAACATCTATTCAAACAGGAGAAAAAAAGCGTGAAGGCCATGAGCATTACCCTGAAACTATCAGCAGATGTGTCGGCTAGTCGCCAATCCGCGGCTGTTAACCGCGCAATGGATTTCCGAGAATGGGGACTCATCCTCATTTTATCCATCCTCTGGGGAGGTTCCTTCTTTTTCGTGGGGGTGGCCGTAAAGGAAATGACGCCTCTGACCATTGTAGCAGGGCGGGTAGGCCTCGCGGCGTTTCTGCTATTGGTATATGTCCGGCTGCGTGGCCTGAAAATGCCCGGGTCACCTTGGGAATGGGGCGCGTTTTTCATAATGGGGGCCTTGAACAACCTGATCCCCTTCAGCCTGATTGTCTGGGGTCAGACCCACATCGAGAGTAGCCTCGCCAGCATTCTGAATGCCACCACCCCTATCTTCAGCGCGGTTCTGGCCCACTATTTAACCCGTGAGGAACGTTTGACCATCAACCGCCTTGCCGGCATCCTGATCGGCTGGCTTGGGGTGGCAGCCTTGATCGGAATCGAGGCCCTGAGAGGGTTTGGCGTTGAAGTACTGGGGCAGATCGCAGTGCTGGGCGCGGCCTTGTCATATGCATTTGCCGCTATCTACGGACGGCGTTTCAAAGAAATCGATCCGGCTGTCGTCGCCACCGGCATGCTGTGCGGTTCGACCATCATGATCCTGCCCCTGGCGCTGTATGTCGAGCAGCCCTGGCAGCTGGCCCCCGGCATGGGTTCCGTCGCGGCCCTGTTCGGGCTGGCGGCAATCAGCACATCCCTGGCATACATCATTTACTTTCGGGTTCTGGCCACTTCCGGGGCCACAAATCTGCTGTTGGTTACCTTTCTGATCCCCGTCAGTGCTATTATATTGGGTGTTCTGTTTCTGGGAGAGCGGCCCGGCTGGAATGCCTTTACCGGTATGGGGTTGATATTCATCGGTCTGGTTGCAATCGACGGCCGCCTGATCGAACGCCTGCGGTCTTTGACAGCGAAGGGCGCGCGGTTTTAGACTCCGCGGTGCCGCCGGTCACTGTACTCTCATCGATATTGGTTTTGCTGGCGAAGGGGGCCGAAATCGGGTATAGCGGGAGCATGATGAGCAAACCTGAGAATCAGGCCGTTTATCGTATCCGAAAAACCTATCGAAAAGAGAACCGGCCCAAGAAGTATAAAAATACCTATACCGTGGCCGATGATCGTGCCGGAACGATATTGGCGACATGTGACCTCATTGGCCGGGCGGTTTTCAAAATTCAATCCATCCGGGACCACGAGCAGAAAACCTGGCAGATGAAACCCAATCGCCGTATCATGCCTTCTCGCTGGATTGTCACCGATTCCCAACAGCGGATTGCCATGCAATTCGATCAAAAAGTCCTGGGCAAGGTGATGAATCCCTTATACCGCACGATGCTGGCTTTGCTGGACGACCAGGGACGAGAAGTGTATCGCCTGGTTGATCCCCGCAAAAGTATCCCCGATCGCATCATGATTGCGACCCCGGGCGAGTGGGCCCTCATACAGGGCAAGCGGCCCATGGCCAAAATTGTTCGCCTGCCACGCAGTGAAGAACCGGCGAAAGGTTTTTTCGGAAAGCTGAAGAAGGCTCTGGCCGGGTCAGACCAGGGCTTCGTGAGCGCCGAGCGGACCCATACCCTGGCGGCCCCGGTAGCCCTGGCCATGTTGCTGCTGTTTAATGAACTGGACGAGCCCGGGCCGGAATAGAAGATTTTTTTGAGATAGCTTCCTGTTATTCCGGTAACCCCACCAGACGAAGGGGGCCCCATGCGGAAACGATTCTTAACCTTGGCCATCGCCCTGGTTGTTGGCTTGCTGATTTGCCGGGCACCGGCTTTTGCCGGTGAAGCGGACGTTCTCAAAGTAGAAGCACGCAAGACTGGCAACCAGGCCTATCATTTCAGCGTCACCGTCCAGCACAAAGATACCGGGTGGGACCACTATGCGGATAAATGGGATGTCTTGGGCCCGGATGGCACTATCTTCGGGACCCGGACCTTATATCATCCGCACGTCGACGAACAACCCTTCACCCGGAGTCTGTCTGGCGTTGCTATTCCCGCCGGTGTTCGGACTGTCACCGTCCGCGCCCATGATTCGGTCCACAAATACGGTGGCAAGGTCGTGCAGGTCGAACTGCCGTGATAGGAAGAGCCGTTCGGGCGTCAGGTCATCCGCAGGATGTCCGCATACAGCCGGTTTAGGCGCTGGGGGGAGACTTTCTCAACGGTTTTCAACTCCTGGGCATACTGAGAGACCTTGTATTCCTCGATCAGCCAGAAGTATTTTTCCACTGCGCTTCTTTTTTCCCCGGAAGTCGCATCCGTAAAGCCTTTCAGCAATTCTCGCAGCCGACTGACGTGTCGGTCGATTTGGGTGGCTTTTTTCTGATCCTTTTCCGGGGCATCCATGGCCCGCTGGGCCCGGATGGCGAGGGCCCTGACATAGCGCACCAGGTGCGGCAGGCGTTCGGGCTCATACAGGCTGACAAAGTTTTCCGGAACCAGTTTGGGAAGTTCAGCCGCAAGGGTGGTCAGCAGGCCGGCGGCCGGTCCATTGGCGAACGATTTTATACGCAGTTCGTCGATGGCGGTGTAAGCATCCCGGTAGGCTTCGATCACTCTTTTTACCGTCGCGACCAATTCGTCACCGCAGTTTATAATCCGGGCAGAGACGGCTTCGGCATGGTCTTTAAATGCTGCGGCCGTGCGAATATTCCGGGTGAACAGGTCTTTGGTCAGCTTATCCTCGATCTGTTTTTCAAGGGCGCGGCTGCCGCCGAAATACCTGGCGGCCGGCGCAAGGTACTCCGGGAGCAGCAGTTTCCGGCGCAGAAACTTCAGGTCTTTGGAAAAATGGTCCCTAAAAAGCTGCCGCACTGCTTGCAGATGGGCGGCCTGGGCCTGGTTGGCATCCGGCAAGAGACGGAGTGCGACATGCTCTCCTTCGCTGACCAGGGCCGGAAAAACCACCCACGGGTCCGTCCCCGGGAGGGCCGTTTCCAGTGTTTCCGGGAGGTCGGGAAAGGTTTGGGGCGTAATCTGGGCCTGCTCCCATGCGGTTCTCAGGCGGGCCAACCGGTCACCGGGAGCGCCCACAGCGTTTTTCTGTTGCAAAATGGCCGGATCGCGACTGGTGGCGATCCGCTTTCCGCTGGCGTTGGTAATTTCAATTTTGGCTTTCAGGTGTTCCGGCAAGGTGACCGTCGGCCAGGCTGCGGCCGGGATGTCAACGCCCAGGCGCTTGTGAAGGAATTGACTCAGGCTCGTAGCGAGTGACGTTTTTCCCTGGCTCATTTCTGCGACGACCAGATCAACCGTGTGCGTTACCGGTACCAGTTTCTTTCTATAGTTTTTCGGCAGTCCCCTTATCAGGGCGTCTACTTTTTCACGCAGCAGTCCCGGCACCAGCCAATCGAGTTTTTCGACCGGCAGAGCAGCGGCCCGGGATGCCGGTATGGTGATCGTCACGCCATCATCTTCGCCATCGGGGCGGAAGCGGTAAGTGCAGCCAAATTCATTCCGGCCGATTTTAATGCTGCTCGGATAGAGATTCAGTTCGGCTGTGTCCGGGGTGTAATTCAGCAGTTCCTGTGTAAAAGTCAAAGACCTCCCGGACAGTCAGCCCTCTCGGGTCAGTGATTATTAGGCGGCCTCCTTTGACAATTCTTCTCGACGTTTTTTACCAAGC
>CAJINA010000022.1 GCA_905176665.1 Olavius algarvensis Delta 4 endosymbiont
AATTGTAAAAGTCAAAGACCTCCCGGACAGTCAGCCCTCTCGGGTCAGTGATTATTAGGCGGCCTCCTTTGACAATTCTTCTCGACGTTTTTTACCAAGC
>CAJINA010000023.1 GCA_905176665.1 Olavius algarvensis Delta 4 endosymbiont
GATTGTAAAAGTCAAAGACCTCCCGGACAGTCAGCCCTCTCGGGTCAGTGATTATTAGGCGGCCTCCTTTGACAATTCTTCTCGACGTTTTTTACCAAGC
>CAJINA010000024.1 GCA_905176665.1 Olavius algarvensis Delta 4 endosymbiont
GAAAGATAGACAGCTATAAATTATTACCCAAATAGGCTTATAACATATCACTGGATAAGACGCGCAAAAATCACGCGCGCTCATCAGTTCAGCCGTTATACCAAAACAAAAATTATGAAGATAATATTTGAATGCCCACATTGTGGAAAAAACGCCGCTCATTTTTTTGATCCGTTTGGCAATCTGTGTATTCTGAATACAAATAAAAAATGTATACAATGTGACAAATCAATATCTTTGAATGGAATTGCTTGTAAAAGTCAAAGACCTCCCGGACAGTCAGCCCTCTCGGGTCAGTGATTATTAGGCGGCCTCCTTTGACAATTCTTCTCGACGTTTTTTACCAAGC
>CAJINA010000025.1 GCA_905176665.1 Olavius algarvensis Delta 4 endosymbiont
ATTTGTAAAAGTCAAAGACCTCCCGGACAGTCAGCCCTCTCGGGTCAGTGATTATTAGGCGGCCTCCTTTGACAATTCTTCTCGACGTTTTTTACCAAGC
>CAJINA010000026.1 GCA_905176665.1 Olavius algarvensis Delta 4 endosymbiont
GCTTGGTAAAAAACGTCGAGAAGAATTGTCAAAGGAGGCCGCCTAATAATCACTGACCCGAGAGGGCTGACTGTCCGGGAGGTCTTTGACTTTTACAAACAAGTCAATGCAGCCGACCGCTAACGCGTCAGCTGATTGAAGCGTTTTGGCTCACATACAAATATATTCTAATGGCAATAATCACTGAAATAGTCGTGTTGGTGGTGGCTTTGTTGCATGGATATTTCATGGTTTTGGAGATGTTTCTTTGGGATAAACCAACTGGGCTTAAGGCTTTTGGCCAGAGCAAGGAAAAGGCCATCGCTACAAAAGTACTGGCAGCAAATCAGGGACTATATGTAAAAGTCAAAGACCTCCCGGACAGTCAGCCCTCTCGGGTCAGTGATTATTAGGCGGCCTCCTTTGACAATTCTTCTCGACGTTTTTTACCA
>CAJINA010000027.1 GCA_905176665.1 Olavius algarvensis Delta 4 endosymbiont
AGCTTTTGGTTCAGAGCAAGGCTGCCGCTGTATTTGCATCCGCAGGTGTAGTGCTTTACATCGAGGAATGCAAAACAGGGGCGAACGCCGCTCTGGGCCAAAAGATGCCGCCTGTGGACGGACATCAGGGGATGTTCGGCATAATCCCCCACTTAATGATCCACGAACCCGAATCCGGGTGCCGATCCAGGCAAACAATACCCGCATTCTGGAATTTAAAGACCGGTTTTTCCGGTGTCCCTGTAATCAGGTGGGCGGCCAACCGTTCCATGAAGGGCAGATGCCCCACCACCATGACATTGCTCTTGCTGTCCAGTTGGTCGCCAAAGCGGGAGACATCGTCCAGGGGGTTAATGCCCTCTACCGCCGCCAATCCTTCGACAGGTACGAGTAAGCTGGAAAAAATCTCAGCCGTCTGGCGGGCGCGCTTTTTACCACTGTGCAGGATCTTCGTTACTGGAACTTTGTATCCTGCGGCCACTTCGGCAATCCGGTTTGTATTGGCCGTCCCCAACTCGGACAGGCCCTTTTCAGGATCCTGGTCCTTGGACAGGCATTCGGCGTGCTGTACGAGATAGATGGCCATGGTTCCTCCTTTCCTGTTCAAAGGGGCAGGGCTACGGCTACCGGCGTTGCATTGCACACATTTTTCAGGCAGGTCGGGTCTGCCTGCACCAGGAGCCCCCGTTTGCCGCCATTGATATAGATGGTTTCCAGATCGAAAATCGATGATTCCACGTACACGGGCAGGGTGTTTCTGGTTCCAAAGGGACTGATGCCGCCAACTTTATACCCGGTCAACTTCATAGCCAGACCGGTATCACACGGCGCCACCTGTTTGGACTTGAGTTGCCGGGCCAGCTGCTTGGCCGATACCTGGGCATCCCCATGCATCAGAACCAGCAGGCCGTTTTTATGCGCGTCTTGAAATACCAGCGTTTTGACAACCGCATGCGTGTCTAGCCCCAGGGCCTCAGCGGCCTGCCGGGCCCCGCCTTTATCCGCGTACTTGTACTGGTGAACCGTAAAAGGGATAGTGGCCCGGCGCAGGGTCCGAATACCGGGTGTAACCGGATGGGCCTTTTTAACCATCCAGTTTCTCCCTTACGCTATCGATCTTGTCTGCCATGCTCTGATCCCGATCGATGCGGGTGCCGACCTTCAGGGTGGTGGTGATGCGCGGGGCACCCAGGGCGTGCACGGTTTCGTGACATGCCTTGACCGCCTCAAAGACGGCATCCCATTCACCCTCGATATTGGTTCCATAGGCGTGCAGGCTGTAATCAAGGCCGGCTGTTTTCAGTACCTGCTGGCAGGCGGCTACATATTTTGAAACCGACACCCCGACGCCGATTGGCACCACGCAGAGATCAACGATGACTTTCATAGACACTCCATTTTAGACGTAAAAATAGCCAGGGAGCTCCCACGCCACCCCAGAGGCCAACCAGGCCGTAGCGGATATAACGGAACAATGCCGCCGGCTCCAGGCCGGCAAACAATTCTTTCAGGCCAAGATAAATCAAGGCAAATACGGCAATCCCGGCTGTGAAGCCGGCGCCCTTGCGGCCATAGGTCCGGGCGGTCTCAAACCCAAGGTATCTCTCTTCCAATATAAAGCCGACGCCCAGACCGGCAAGGGCCGCCATGGCGGCAACCGCGGTTTTTTCTTCGGAAAAAAGAAACGCGAGCAAGACCGGCAGGCAAAAGGTCGCTGCCAGCAGACCGGTAAAACCGATGGTGTCCTTCCAGTGTGCAAAATGGGGTTCGCCTTTGATAAAACCATACAACAGGACCGTACCGATCAAGTACCCGCCGGCCAGGTCGATCGGAAAATGAACGCCCAGGTAAACCCGGGAGAGCGGGATTCCCACAATCAGTAATCCGGCCAGACAACGAAAGAAGATGTTGGGATAGCAACAGGCCAGATAGCCCCAGAATACGACGGCACCCTGGGTATGCCCGCTGGGGAAACCACCGCCCGTGGCCGCTACCAGCGATTGAATGTCCGGACTGTATTCAAAAGGGCGCGGTAGGTCCGCCATCGTTTTGGCGACCATGTTGATATATGCGGAAGACAGGAACAGAACGCTCAGCCGGGCGCCGATTTTTTTATTAAGGCACCAGTAGATACAGGGCAGGGACAAGAGGAAGAAGGTCTCATCACCTAAATATGTAAGGGCCTTGAAGAAAGGGTCCATGGCCGGGCTGAACTGCTGCAGCCAGGTGATAAGCATGATGCCGGAATCAAAAAATAGCAAATGTTCCCCGCTCAAGGTTCCGGGTCCGAAGTTATAACCTGCAACCTCTGAACATTAAAGCCCTGCCCTCCGGGCGTGGCCTCAGGCAAAGCCTGGAACCTTACTTGGCAATCAATTTCGCCTGATATTTCGGGCCGGCCGGCTCCGCCCGGGCAACCGGGACGCGATCGATGAAAGCGACGATAACCGGTGATTCACCGGTACTGTTGCGGATATAATAACCGATGTTCTCACAAGTCTGTCGAACTTGCTCCGGATTCATGCCGTCGTATAGGGAAAAATGACTTTCCGTAAGGTCCAGACGGTCTATGGAAATGATCTTGCCGCCATAATCCTCGATCATCGTGGCGGCCAGTCGTTCCCAGGGATTGACCGCGCTGTTCGGTTTTTTTGCTGCCGCCGACTGCTTTGCGGGCGCGGTCTTGGTAATCAGATCACCGGTGGTACCGAGTTGACTAAGCCAGGCGGTTCCACCCCCATAGCGAATTTTGTACCAGGTCGTTTTCAGGGAACCGGAGGCAACGGCCATGGATTCCAGTACTTCTACCAGGCTGCCGGCTTCGACGCGTCCCAGCATCTGGCCGTTATCGGGTTGATCTAAAACCCGGGGGGATGGGTATCCGACTTTGATGTATTGCTTCGCACCGGATTTCGATTTGTTCACGGACCCGGTTTCCTTCAGTCGGGCGCTGTAGTAGTCCACTTTGTTTTTGTAGCGGATATTGCCGGGGGCCAGCTTGAGCAGGCGCCGGTAGCCTTCGAGGTTCGCGGCAATGTTTTCGGCTGGTATACGCCGTATCTTTTTTTCCAGATTGGCGATCAGGGCACTCTTATCTATCTTATGGGTGCCGGCGGTGTCCTCCTCAGGGCTGGTCTTGAAAAGCGGGCTGTATTCGTAGACCAAAAACCCAGCGAGACCTGCAAAGAGAAGAAAGATGAGAAGGGTCAAAAATTTACGGCCGGTACCGGATTTATTGGCTGACATTGGTTCTCCGTTTCTGGTATGGCGTCGGCACCACGGGCGTTGCGAAAGTTGACGTCACCCCGCGCGAATTGCCTTGCTTACACGCTGATCGGCAGGGCAACAGTTGCGCTCGGGGGATGTGGAAGTGTTCAGGTTTCCAAAGATATACACGAAACGGGGCGGAACGACAACCATTTCAGGAGGACACACACGGCTCCCGAAGAAAACTCACCCGGGCTAAACGTTAAAAGGATTGCATTGTCGACGGGGCAGGTTTATACTCGCTATGCAAAATTATCCTGTTGGCTGGAATACAACCGCCTACCTGTAAACTGACGGAATTAGCTGATTTAAGGCTGCCCAACCCAAGGAGGTCGACATGAAAATACTGGTCGGAATCGATGGTTCCAATACTTCTAAAGAGGCCTTGCAACTGGCCATAAAAAACGCCACTGCCTTTGGTGGTGAACTGATGGCGGTGACTTCCATGACTACCGGCACCCCCGAAGAAAATGAAGAGATCAGGGCCGCCGAAACCACGCTTGTGCAAGCCCAGTCTACAGCTGAAGAGGCGGGGGTGACGTGCAGTACCCATCTGCTTATCCGCGGCAACAACGCCGGTGAAGATATCGTCGCGTTTGCCGCTGAAAACAAGGTGGCGCTTATCGTTGTGGGGATCAAAAGACGATCGCGGGTGGGAAAGATCTTAATGGGATCCAGTGCTCAATTCGTGATTCTCAAAGCCCATTGCCCGGTCCTCACTGTTAAATAGTGCCCATCCCCAAACGGCATCTTCTTGCCCGACATAGCCTTTTGGCGAGGATGGGTTGGCCCAGAGCGGCGTTTTCGCTTGTTTGAGCGCGCATTGCCGGTTTTCAAGCCGATAGGTGCAACCTTCAGTGCTATCCTCAAAATAGCGCACTGGCCTGCAGTTTAAAAATCGCTCAAGCCTTGCGCTGAACCAAAACCTACCATTTGTGGGCGGACACTAAATAAGTTCGTTTCCGGGTGGACATCTTTTTTGGGGGCAGGCGATTATCAGACCTGATTTTCTGATGAACGGCCGGCCTTTTTTCTTTGCAGCCAGTCGCGGGTATTGAAAATGATCGAGGCCATGACAGCGGCAAAGAAGAAGACAAACGTAAGGGTATCGACCAGGGCAGCGTTCCAATCCAGGCCCGTCAGCAGATCCAGAAGATATTTTATATAGGAATTTGGCAGATCATGTTCTCCCAGTTTCATTTTGATCTGCCAGTGCCAGTCCACACAAAAGCAGTACCCGAAACCATACCAAAATCCCAACCCGAACCAGGAAAATGCCGTAAGCGACAGGACGATCAGGTTCGCGCGCCGCGTTTTTCTCCACATCCAGCCGAACAGGTTGAAAAATATAATCAGGGTGTGAAACACAAGGAAGAATATGTCGAGGAATTTGTAAAGCGCCATAAGAGTCCCAGGGGTCAAGGGGCCGCGGGTAAAACCATAGGCAGAGCGATCTTATCAATCAACCACTTGAACCCTTAAGTTATTTCAGGGTCAGGGGGTTTGTAATAAATGCCCGTCATCCCGGCGAAAGCCGGGATCCAGTCCAGTTAATTAAAACCACTCTGGATGCTGGATCACGTCCGGCATGACGATGAAAACTCCCCAATTGCTCAGTTATTTAAACTGTGTGTCGGTGCCGGGATCAAGCCGCCGCGCCGGATAAACAGGTTTTCGGATTTTTCATTGTTGACCGGCATGATTACCGATTGACCGAGCAGGCCGCCAAAATGGGCATATTGGCCCGCCGTTTTGCCCGGTACCGGGATAGTGCGGGTGGCAGTGGTTTTTTTGTTGATGACCCCGATGGCCATTTCATCGGCAATGATGCCGGCCAGGGTTTCGGCAGACGTATCGCCGGGAAGGGCAACCATGTCAAGACCCACCGAGCATACGCTGGTGATGGCTTCCAGTTTTTCCAGCGAGAGCAGGCCATCCTCCGCGGCCCGGGAAATGTTGAGGTCCTCACTGACGGGGACGAAGGCACCCGATAGTCCGCCCACATTCGAACTGGCGAAGGCACCGCCTTTTTTAACCGCATCATTGATCAGCGCCAGGGCGGCCGTTGTACCGGGGACACCAATGCCTTTGAGTCCCAGGCTCTGAAAGATCTCACCAACGGAGTCGCCGACGTTGGGGGTCGGAGCCAGGCTCAGATCGACCACGCCGAAGCGGATGTTTAAAATATCGGCCACTTCCCGGCCGATTAGCTCTCCGACCCTGGTGACTTTGTAAGATGTTTTCTTTATGATTTCAGATAAATTCCCCAGGTCCAGCGCCGGGTTGCTCTCCAGGGCGCGGTCAAGGGCCTTTTTCACTACGCCGGGACCGCTGACGCCCACATTGATCACGGTATCCGCTTCGCCCACACCCAGGTAAGCGCCGGCCATGAAGGGGATATCCTGAGGGATATTGGCAAATACGCACAGCTTGGCGCAGGCCAGTCCGTCACTGTCCGCTGTCAGGGCCGCCGCCTCTTTGATAATGCGGCCCATCAGCACGACGGCATCCATGTTGATACCCGCCCGGGTTGAGGCCACATTGATGGAGGCGCAAACCCTTTCCGTTGCAGTCAATGCGCGCGGAATAGCTTCGATCAACGCCCGGTCTCCCGGGGCGATTCCTTTCTGGACCAGCGCCGAAAAGCCGCCGATGAAATCTACCTTCACCGCTGCGGCGGCGTCATTGAGCGTGGCGGCAATGGCGACCATGTCATCCGGCTGAAAAGGCGCTGCGGCCACTGCAATGGGGCCGACACTGATCCGTTTATTAACCACCGGGATGCCGTACTTTTCACCGACCTGATCACAGACGGCCACCAGATCCCGGGCCAGGCCGGTGATCTTGCGGCGAATATTATCCTGAAAACGCTGCGGGTCGTCGCTGGCGCAGTCGAAAAGGTTGATTCCCAACGTAACGGTACGTACATCCAGATTTTCATTTTTAAGCATTTCCAAGGTGGAAAGAATTTCACGTTCGTTCAGCATAATGACTCCGATGAAACAGATGGTGTTAGGTTTTTGTGTTAAGTGTAATGCAAAGGCCGAAATCGAAATCGCTATCGAAATCGGGATCGAAACTGAACCCAAAAGCTGCTTGACTTTTAAAAGCCGATATCGATATCGATCCCGATATCGATTTCGATGTATAGTCTTTCACCTTTAATCCTTGAACCCTATACCTAAATTCTATTCAGCGCTTCGAAAATCTTGCGGTGCTGAATGCTGATTTCCAGCCCGAGGCGCTCAGCTGTGCGGCGCAATTTAGCGTGCAGCTCCTTTTGGATCACGTCGGGCGGCACCGCCACTTCGTAGATCATGATATTGTCACTGGGATTGTCGCCGCCCCGGAAGACGGCCTGCAAGTTGGTTACGTTGACGCCGTAATCGGCTATGACCCGGGTGATGGAGGCGACCAGTCCTTTTTTATCCGGTCCGCGGGTGGTATAGACAAAGGGCTCGCTTTCGCAAAATTCCAGTCGCGGCTGGCTGTGATCCAGCGGTTTGATAAAAACCTCCAGTCCCAAGTCCTTCAGGCCTTCAACGAGGCGTTTGTTCAGGTTCTCATAGTTTTTTTCAACTGGTATGCCGGTGATGAAGATCCCCGAAAACTCCGACTGCAGGATGGTCTGATCCACATTTTCGATGTTGCAGCCTTCTTCAAATAAAAGTCCGGAGACCGCGGCGATGATCCCCGGCCGGTCCTGCCCGAGGACGGAAATGACGACCTTTTTCATTTTTGTGTTTCCTGTATTGTGGGTGGCGGGTAATCTAAAGTGTTTAGTATCAGAACGCGGGTAGCTGTCAACCGGTGATTGGTATGGCGGGCTAAAAAGAATGCTTTTCACGCTTGAACCTTACCACAAGCTTATGTTATTTAAATAATTTGTTCATTAAATGGATACCAGGACCAATGGGATAAGAATGTCGGAGAAGCGCACCATGCTGCAGGTCATACGCGAGAATAAGACCGTCTTTATTCTAATTGCGGTGGGCCTTTTCTTGATCGAACTGGAAATTTTTGCCATTGCCGCGATGCGCAGTGGCCGCGAAGCCCGGTTGCAGGTGCTCAATGACCGGGGTATTTTGATTTACGAAGCTGACGGAACCCAGTTGACGGATTTCAATAAGTATTATTTCGAAAAAACCTTCGGCCCCTTGGAGAATCACCAGACACGCCTGGTTACCAGCGTGGAACCCTTTCCCTTTCGGGCCTGGTTTGCAGCGGCTATCGGCGTTCCCGTGGGGGCCATCCTGCTTTTCGGTTTCGCCGTTCGGGCCTACATGGCGCTGGTTTATCCGGAAGCCGGTCATGGCGGCCTGACGGACCCGGCAAACGCCCCGGACGGATCCGAAACCCGGTTCGAGCGCGTGATTCGCAAGGTGAGCCAGTTCAATATCTTCGTTATCGGCGCGCTCACTTTTCTTACGGCCGTGACCATCTAGATGTTGCCGAACATGCTCCAGAAAATCGGCACCGCCGGAGTGGAAGCAATCATTAAATACAAATAGGTTGTCCTGGGGGGTGTGGTCGTGTTTCTGGCCCTGACCGTCTGGGTAATCTATCTGCGCTATCTGCTGGCCCGCAAAACAATTGAAAGCCAGGTGGAAGTGGACAAATACCGTCTGCAGCTGGAAATGGCTCCCGAAAACCGCCGGGTGGTGCTCTTGCCGCCCGGTAAGACAGTCGCAGCATCTGCGCCCAAGCTGGTAGATCTGGGAGAGGAACCCCAAGCGGAAAGTCGCCTCGACGGAAAAGAGACATGATCATCGCGACCACCCACAGGAATACGGATTTCGACGGTTTGGCCTCGGTTGTGGCCGCCACTATGATATATCCCGATTGTGTTCCCGTGCTGCCAACGCAGGTCAACCCCAACCTCAAACCGTTTTTGTCCATTCACAAAGATTTGTTTCAATTCAAGACACCCGAAGAAATCGATCTGGATTCCGTTTCCAAGCTGGTGGTCGTAGACATCAACCGCTGGGAAAGACTGGGCCGTATCAAGAAGCTGCAGGAGCGGACGGAACTGTCCATAGAGCTTTGGGACCATCACAGTGGGGACGGGAACATTGCCTGCGACTGGTCCTGCCAGGCTGAAACCGGGGCCAACATTACCCTGATGGTCAACCGGCTCAAAAAAGAACACAAGGTGCTGACCCCCATACAGGCCACCTTGTTTCTGGCCGGTTTATACGAGGATACCGGCAATTTGACCTTCCCATCCACCACGGCCGAAGATGCCTATGCCGCCGGCTGGCTCATCGAACGCAAGGCGGATCTGGGCATTCTGTCAACATTTTTAAAGCCTGCCTATGGCGTGAAACAGAAAGACGTCCTGTTCAACATGCTGCAAAATGCCGACCGCCAGCACATCAACGGACACCAGGTGAGCATCAATTGTCAGGAAATTTCCGGACACGTGGAGAGCCTGGCTGTGGTGATGCACATGTACCGGGAGATCCTCAACGTCGATGCGGCTTTCGGGATTTTCAACAACCCGGAACGCAAGCGTTGTATGGTCATCGGCCGCAGTGATTCAGACAGCCTCGACGTCGGACTGGTCATGCGGGGCCTGGGCGGTGGCGGACATCCGGGCGCAGGGTCGGCCATGCTGAAAAAAGCCAGTCCCCGGGTGGTTGCACAAATGATCGTGGAGTTCATCAAGAGCGGGCAGCAGTCATCGGTGATGGTCAGCGACTTGATGTCCTTTCCAGTGGTAACCCTGCCGGCCGATACAACCATGCGCCAAGCAGCGGTCATGCTGCGCGAAAAGGGCTGCACCGGCCTGCCGGTAACGGACGCGGACGGCAGGCTTGTGGGGATGCTGTCCCGCCGCGATTTTAAACGCGTGAAAACCGAATCGCGCCTTGACTCTCCGGTCAAAGCCTTTATGAGCACCAATGTGCTGACCATCGATCCGGGCAAAAGTCCCATGCAGGCGGCCAATATTATGGTCAAGCACGACATTGGGCGCCTGCCGGTGATTGCAGATGAAAAAGTGGTCGGCATCATCACCCGTTCGGACACCATGATGTATTTTTATGACTTGCTTCCGGATTAATCAGGTAGAAGGTTGAAGGCCGAAGACCGCCGGTTGGCGGTTTCCAACGATTACTGACTGGGAAGGGAGACTATGACCCCATCGAATACCGAAATGATCAAGGCGCTCCTGAGTAAAGGTGTCAACATACCCAATCCGGAAAGTGTCGATATCGGCCCCGAGGTGGATCTTGATAGGATTTCAGGTAAGGATGTGATCCTGTCTCCCGGCTGCCGGATTTACGGTGCGCAAACCCTCATTCTCGAGGGTGCTCGCATTGGTTATGAAGCATCGGCTACGGTTGATGATTGTTATGTCGGTCCGGGGGTGGCGTTAAACGGTGGGTTCTTCCAGGGTGCGGTCTTTCTGGAGGGTGCGCGCTGCGGTTCCGGCGCCCATGTCCGGGCCGGGACCATATTTGAAGAAGGCGCCCGGTGCGCGCACACTGTGGGATTGAAGCAGACCATCCTGTTTCCCTGGGCGACCCTGGGGAGCCTGATCAGTTTTTGCGACGTCTTTATGGCCGGCGGCACCTCAGCCGCTGATCACAGCGAGGTGGGCAGTTCCTACATCCATTTCAATTACACCCCCAACCAGGACAAGGCCACGGCTTCCCTGCTCGGAGATGTACCCCGGGGCGTCATGCTGAATCAGCCGCCGATTTTCCTCGGTGGGCAGGGCGGCCTGGTGGGGCCCTGCGAACTTACCTTCGGCACCACGGTTTCAGCCGGTTCCATCTGCCGCAAAGATGAGGCCAAACCGGGACGCCTGATCATCGAAGGGGCGGCTCGCTCCGGCCGGGTGCCCTTTGCGGCGGGAATATACCGGGGCGTAAAGCGTATCGTCCACCACAACGTCACCTATATTGCGAACTTGCTGGCCCTGCGGCAGTGGTATCTGCAGGTTCGGTTCCAGTTTATTTCCGATCGTTATCCAGCCTCGCTTGCGGCGGGTCTCGAGTTTGCGCTGGATGCAACCATCAATGAGCGCATCCGGCAGTTTAAAAAATTCTGCCACAAGATGCCCGTCTCCATCGAGTTGCTGTCCGCCAATGCGTCGTCGGAACCAACCTCTGCCCTTGTTGACCAGCAGGGCGAGCTGCATACGCGGTGCGAAGACGTGACCAGGGCCCTTAATGACGGGCGGGCCACGACCGGGGACATTGAACTCCGCGACCGACTTCTGGACACCGTTGCCACCGCCATTCAACAAAAGGACCAAAACTATCTGGATGTGATCAGAGGGCTGGATGATGCCAGCCGTGAAGCGGGAACGCTCTGGTTGCAGTCCATTGTCGACCAGACCGCCAAGTCGGCCCTGGACCATCTATCGCTACTGACATAATTTTGGAATTATTTTTTCCATGACGACACTTTTTGGAACAGATGGCATCAGAGGGGAGGCCAACCGGCCTCCGGTGACCGCACCGATGGCCCTGAACATCGGAAGGGCGGTGGCTGACTATTTTCGCGACCAAATCAAGTGTGACCGGATATTTATAGGCAAGGACACTCGGTTGTCGGGGGATATGCTGGAACAGGCCCTGGCCGCCGGTGTCTGTGCGGGCGGTCTCGACGTGCTGTTGGCCGGCGTGGTGCCGACGCCCACGGTCGCTTATCTTGTCAGCCGCAACGCGAACACTGCCGGCCTGGTTGTCTCCGCTTCCCACAATCCCTGGTACGATAACGGTATCAAGGTGTTCGGCCCCGGGGGGCTCAAACTTTCAACGGCGGCAGAGCAGACCATCGAAGAACGAATCGCGGTTGCCGACCGGCAGCCGGAAGGGGAACAACAGACCGGCCGGGTGTACCCGGTGCCGGCCGCGGTTGATACCTACATCGATTTTCTGTGCAGCACCGTGCCGGACCGAAACCTGCTCGAGGGCCTGTCAATCGTGATCGACTGCGCCCACGGGGCATCCTCGGAAATTGCTCCGACAGTTTTCGAGAAACTGGGGGCTGACCTGACTGTCCTCAACAATTCTCCGGACGGGCGCAATATCAATGCGGACTGCGGCAGCGAACATACGGATGGCCTGATCCAGGTCGTTCGTGATACCCAAGCGGATATCGGCCTGGCCTTCGACGGCGATGCCGACCGGCTCATTGCAGTGGACGAACGGGGGCAGGTTGTCACGGGAGACCAGTTGATAGCCCTGTGCGCGGCGCATTACCAGAAGCAAGCAAAGCTGGAAAACAATTGCGTTGTTACCACGGTCATGAGCAACATTGGATTGAAACAAGTCCTGGCAAAACTGGGTATCGCCCATGCCGAGGCGGGTGTAGGGGATCGGCTGGTCATGGAAAAAATGGTGGCCACCGGTGCGGTGGTCGGCGGGGAAAACTCGGGGCACATGATCTTCAGGGACCATCATACGACCGGCGACGGCATCCTTTCGTCCCTCAAAATTCTCACCGCAATGCGCCAGGAAGCAGCCGGCCTTTCAGATCTGGCGTCCCTCATGGACGTCTTTCCCCAGGAACTCATGGCGGTCGCGGTCAAAGACAAGCCGGACCTGGCATCCCTGGTGAATGTGCAGCAGGCCATCAAGGCAGTTGAATCCAAGCTTGGCGATCAGGGCAGGGTGCTGGTGCGGTATTCCGGCACCCAGCCGGTATGCCGGGTGATGGTGGAAGGGCCTGACCAAAAAATGACGACTGAATACTGCCTCGCGATTTCGACAGCCGTGCAAGATTGTATCGGCGTTTGAATCCAGATATTTGGGTTTTAATTTCTCACATCTCAACTCATCATAAACTCTTAGCTTGCGGATGATTACAACAGTTTGCCTGATGTGGTGCGCTGGATTTTGGGCAAATTGTTTTAATTCGAGTTCAAACCGGCGCCCAAAATCAACCTATATTGGCACTACCTGCGCGTAATAAAATTAGGTGTTGTTTTCAAGGAAAATCAATGTTAATGGATAATAATTATTATTAAGCTTAAATGGACTGCCATGATAAATCAGAAAAACAGATATGAATTCATCATCCAGAAAATGAGGGATAATGGACACAAGATAACGCCTCAACGGATGGCAATCGTAAACATTCTTGCCGTAGGTGAAGGCCATCCCAGTGTTGAAAATATACACGTCCAGTTAAAACAAGACTTTCCAACAATGAGTCTTGCCACGGTCTACAAGAATATTGTATTAATTAAATCTCTCGGTGAAGTTCTTGAATTGGGGTTCCCGGATGGGAGCAACCGATACGATGGAAACAAGCCTTATCCCCATCCACACGTTATTTGCATCAAGTGCAAAAAAATTGTCGATCCGGACCTCGATAGCCTGGATGAAATGAAAAAAGAGGTCGCTTCAGAGACGCAATTTAAAATTCTAAATCATCGCCTGGACTTTTTCGGTATCTGCAGCGCTTGTATGGCGGAAAAAGTTTAATATATTTTTTTGCCATTAATAGATAATTGTTATCATTTAATATTCAATATCACCAACCAATGAGGAGGGGAACATGACGAATGAAAATAGCAAGTGCCCGGTAACGGGTAGAACTGGGAATCCCACCGCCGGCGGCGGCACATCGAACAGGAACTGGTGGCCGAACCAGTTGAACCTTAAAATTCTGCACCAGCACGCTTCCAAATCTAATCCGATGGGAGACGATTTCAACTATGCTGAGGAATTCAAAAAACTTGACTTGGCGGCCTTAAAAGAAGACCTCTACGCGCTGATGACCGACTCGCAGGAGTGGTGGCCGGCCGATTACGGTCACTATGGCGGGCTTTTCATCCGGATGACATGGCACAGCGCAGGCACATACCGCATGGGCGACGGCCGCGGGGGTGGCGGTTCCGGAAACCAGTGGTTGGCACCCCTCAACAGCTGGCCCGACAACGTGAACCTTGACAAGGCCCGCCGACTGCTCTGGCCGATCAAGCAGAAATACGGTAATAAGATCTCCTGGGCAGACCTCCTGATCCTCGCCGGTAACTGCGCACTCGAGTCCATGGGTTTCAAGACCTTCGGCTTCGGCGGCGGGCGAGAAGACATTTGGGAGCCGGAAGAGGATATTTACTGGGGCTCCGAGGACGAGTGGCTTGGCGACAAGCGCTATTCAGGCGATCGAGATCTCGAGAATCCTCTTGCCGCCGTGCAGATGGGCCTGATCTACGTGAACCCGGAAGGCCCGGACGGCAACCCGGATCCGGTCGCCTCCGGCCGTGATGTCCGCGAGACGTTTGCGCGCATGGCCATGAACGACGAAGAGACCGTCGCTCTCGTCGCCGGCGGGCACACCTTCGGCAAGTGTCACGGCGCGGGCGACGCGGAGCATGTCGGTCCCGAACCCGAGGGAGCCCCCATCGAGGAACAGGGCCTCGGCTGGAAGAGCAGCTTCGGCAGCGGCAAAGGTGGCGATACAATCAGCAGCGGCATTGAGGGCGCCTGGAAACCAAACCCGACCAAATGGGACGTGGGCTATCTGAAAGTGCTGTTCAAATACGAGTGGGAGCTGGTCAAGAGCCCGGCCGGCGCGAATCAGTGGCTGGCCAGGGACGTAGATGATGAGGACATGATCGTTGACGCGCACGACCCGTCGAAGAAGCACCGGCCGATGATGACCACGGCAGACCTCTCCCTTCGCTTCGACCCGCTCTATGAGCCGATCGCGCGACGCTACCTGGAGAATCCCGAAGAATTCGCCGACGCGTTTGCCCGGGCGTGGTTCAAACTGACCCACCGCGACATGGGCCCCCGCGCACGCTATCTCGGTCCGGAGGTCCCGGAGGAGGAGCTGATCTGGCAGGACCCGGTGCCCGCGGTCGATGATGAGCTGATCGACGCGCAAGAAATTGCCGACCTCAAGGCAAAGATTCTTGCTTCGGGACTGTCTGTCGCCCAGCTGGTCTCGACCGCCTGGGCGTCGGCGTCCACGTTCCGCGGCTCCGACAAGCGCGGCGGTGCCAACGGGGCGCGCATTCGCCTTGAGCCACAGAATAACTGGGAAGTGAATCAGCCGGACCAACTCAAGACCGTGCTGCAGACTTTAGAGGAAATCCAAACGGCGTTCAACAGCGCGCAGTCCGGCGGAAAAAAGGTATCGCTCGCCGACTTGATTGTCCTGGGCGGAAGCGCCGGTGTCGAGCAGGCGGCGAAAAACGCCGGTCACGAGGTGACCGTTCCCTTCACGCCGGGACGCACGGATGCGTCTGCGGAGCAAACTGACGCGGTGTCATTTTCTGTACTCGAACCGAAGGCCGACGGGTTCCGCAACTACCAGAAGAAAAAATACGCTGTCTCGGCAGAGGAAATGCTGGTTGACCGGGCACAGCTGCTGACGCTAACCGCGCCTGAGATGACGGTTCTCGTAGGCGGTATGCGTGTTTTGAATGCCAACTTCGGACAGTTCCAGCACGGTGTTTTCACCAAACGGCCGGAGACACTCACCAATGACTTCTTTGTAAATCTGCTCGACATGAACACGGAGTGGAAAGCCACCGCGGAAGAAGAAGAGCTGTTCGAGGGCCGTGATCGCGCGACGGGCGAGCTCAAGTGGACCGGTACCCGGGTCGACCTCATCTTCGGTTCGAACTCTCAACTGAGGGCCCTGGCGGAGGTGTACGGATGCGAAGACTCTCAGGAAAAGTTCTTGAACGACTTTATCGACGTGTGGAACAAGGTGATGAATCTGGACCGCTTCGATCTCGATTGATCGCGGGCAGCCGCAGCAAAATGATAAGTTTTACCGACCGGGGTGACCATTCTGGCATCCCGGTCTTTCGTTTTGTCAGGTCCGTCCACTGACCAGGGCCTTCAGGCGCGACTCACGCAGCATTGGGGCAGTAGCCGCATAACTACAGCTATCCTGCCGATCTTTTTTTAATCCTGCTGGCTCGGAACAGGTAGCTCGAGCGGTTGTTTACCACTGACCCTCATGGCCAGACCTTTCAGATCTTCAACGATTAAATAAATCGCCGGCACCAGTGCCAGGGTAATGAAGGTGGCTACCAGGACGCCGAACCCTAAGGAAATGGCCATGGGGATCAGAAAGCGTGCCTGGCGGGAAGTCTCGAAGATCATCGGCGACAGGCCGCCGAAGGTGGTCAGGGTCGTGAGGAGGATCGGCCGGAATCTGAGCGGCGCCGCTTGCAAAATGGCCGCGTAAGCCGGGAGCCCGTTGCGGCGACGCCGGTTGGCCATGTCGATGAGGACCAGCGAGTCGTTGATGACCACCCCGATGAGGGCCAGCACACCGAACATGCTGATCACGCTGAGGGCGTACCCCATGATCATATGGCCCAGCACGGCCCCGACAATGCCGAACGGAATCGCCGCCATAATGATAACCGGCTGAATGTAGCTGTTGAGCGGGACAGCCAGCATGGCGAAGATCACGATGAGCACGACGCCGATCCCCTTGAACAGGCTCTCCAGGCTTTCCCGCCGATCGGCCTGGCGCCCTTCGAAACTGATAGTCAGACCGGGGTACTTGGCTTCCAATTTCGGCAGGATGTCAGCCTTTACGTCGGCCAGGATCTGGCCGGCCCGTTTGCGGGGCCGGACATCGGCGGTGACGGTAATGATGCGGCGCCCCTCGCGACGATTGATGTCGGTGTAGGCCCGACCCGGCTGCATATCGACCGCATCGCGCAGGAGCATCTCGCCGCCGGTCGGCGTTACCAGGACCATTTCCTCCAGTGAAAACCGCGAACCGCGCTCCTCTTTGGGCAGGCGGACCATAACCCGCACTTCGTTCCGGCCGCGCTGCTGCCGCAGGGCTTCGGCCCCGTAGTAGGCGTGGCGCACCTGGCGGGCGATTTCCATGGACCGCAGGCCCAGGCTGCGCGCTTCCGGCCGCACCTGGAAATCGATCTGTTTTTTACCAGGCGCAAACCCGTCATCCACATCCAGAATCCCGGGATAAAAAGAGAGCGCCCGAGCCAGGTCCTGACCGGCGCTTTCCAGGGACGCCATGTCCTGGTGACGCATTTCGATGGCAATGGGCGCTCCTCGTCCGGGTCCGCCGGCGTCGGATTCAAAGCGCAGGGATTCCAGGCCGGGCAGCATGCCCACGCTGCCGCGCCATTTACGGGTGAATTCGGACGTTGAGATGGGCCGTTTGTCCGGTGGGGTCAGGTAAACCCGCACTTCGGTGACATTGCCGAAAATATGGGCGAAGACGCCTTCCACCAGGGCGCCGTCACCATTTTGAACGGCGATGGCCTGGGCCCGTTCCACTAGCACTTTCTGGGTTTGCAGGGTCTTGGTGAAGGGGCTGCCAATGGGCAGCGTGGCGGTTACCTTGGCGTAATCGGACTCCACCTTGGGAAAGAGTTCGAAGCCCAGGCGGCCGCTGCGGATGTAGCCGAGGGCCAGGATCAAGATGGCCACGCCGATGCCGAGGGTTACGTAGCGCCAATTCAGGACCCAGCGCAGGGCGGGGCGGTACCAGCGGTCGATGCTGTGCATGAACAGCAGACTGAAGCGTTGCTGCAGTCCATTGAGCATCCGGCCGAAGGCGGTAAACGGGCGGTGCTCCTCTTTTTGGTGCCCGAGGTGTGCCGGTACGATCAGCAGGCTCTCCACCAGGGAGATGGTGAAGACACAGATCACCACCACGGGAATCTGGCTGAAGATCTTACCCATAAAACCGGGCACAAAAAACATGGGTACAAAGGCGATCATGTTGGTGAGCACGCTGAATGTCACGGGAACTGCTATGTCACGGGCCCCCTCAACAGCAGCCACGATCCAGCGGCTGCCTTTCTGGCGTTGCAGATAGACGTTCTCGCCCACCACAATCGCGTCATCAACGACGATTCCGATGGTTACGATAAAGGCAAACAGAGAGACAATATTGATGCTGATCCCGCCCCACGGCAGAAAAAGCAGGGAGCCTAACAGCGAAATGGGAATTCCCAGGCTGACCCAGAAGGCCAGGCGCAGTTCCAGGAAAAGCGCCAGCAGCAGGAATACCAGGATCAGGCCGAGACCGCCATTGCGCAACATCAGGTTGAGACGCTGGCGGTAGATTTCCGAGCGATCATTGACCTGATCGATGGAGAGGCCGGGGGGCAGGGTGGGCTTGAGACCGGCGACCACCTTCTTGACGACCCGGGAAACCGTGATGGGGGTCTGGTCGCCGATCCGGTAGACCTCGATCAAAACGGCCGGCTGGCCGTTGTAGGTGGCCTGATAATCGGTCTCTTCAAACGCATCGCGGACAACGGCAATTTCATCCAGGTTCACGCGGGTGCCGTCCGGTCCGGCGATAATGGGGATTTGCCCGAATTCGGGTCCATAATCCCGACGTTCCTTCATGCGCACCATGATGTCGCCGCTGGCGGACTTGATGGCCCCGCCGGGCAGCTCCACACTGGCGCGGCGGATGCGTTCGGCGACTTCGGCCAGGGTCAAACCATAGGCACGCAGGGTGTTCTGGGGAATATCCACGCTGATTTCATAGTTGCGGACCGAGGTGAGTTCCGCCTGGGTGATGTCGGGATCCTGTAACAGCCGTTCGCGGACAAACTCACCATACTCGCGCAGCACCCGTTCACTCTGGTTGCCATACAACGCCAGGGAAATGACGTAGCGTTTGCGGGCCAGAATCGTAACCTTGGGCTCTTCAGCTTCGCCGGGCAGGGTGGCGATACGGTCCACCTCCGCCTTGATTTCTTGGGCCAGCCGCTGGATATCCTCCCCCTCGAGCATTTCCACGGTGACCGTGCCGGCCCCTTCGCTGGCCCGGGAGGTGACCTTTTTAATACCTTCAATGCCCTGGACGGCCTCTTCCACGGCCAGCAGGATGCCCCTTTCAACCTCCTGTGGGCTCGCTCCGGGATAGGGAACCGTAATCCGGACCATGTCCAGCTCGAAATCCGGGAACACCTCCTGCTTGATCCGGGTGGCTGCAAACAGACCGCCTAAAAGCAGCACCAGCATCAACAGGTTCGCGCTGACCGGGTGGTGAGCCATCCATTTAATCGGACCGGCGGATTTTCGGGGTCGGGGTGCAGTTTCCATTGTGATCGCAGGGCCGGGTTTTAGCAGGTCCGGCCAGATGTTGACTTAGATATCTGTTGTTTTTCTTCAGTCGTTAAAAACCTGATCCTCAGAACCAGGTAAGGATATTTGGTTTTGCCAAAAAAGCATATTCTCGCGCAGAGGCGCGGAGACGCAGAGAAAACCATTAATATTTTCCCGCTACGCGGGATTAAAACCAATAGGGCCTTTGAACCTGAAGCTTAAAACGGTTTTCGCGCGATAGCGCGATGAAAATCTGTCTTTGCTCTTCTCTGCGGCTCTGCGTCTCTGCGCGATGCCAGGTTTTACTTTTTGGTTTTAACAAAGCCCCTTTGAGAGGCAACCCAAAGCCTGGCCTCAGGGCCAGGCCAGAGATAGTTGGCTATGCCATAAAAGCAATATTCTCGCGCAGAGGCGCAGAGACGCAGAGAAACCCACATATTTTACCGGCTTCGCCGGTTAAAACCAAAAGATCGCTTTCACTGTAAGCATCAACCGGTTTTTCGCACGCTAGTGCGACGAAATTCTGGTTTTACCTTCCCGACTGCGCTGGACTGTTCATTGATCTTAGTCTAAGGAGGACGTCTCTGCGGCTCCGCGTCTCTGCGCGATGCCAGGTATTGCTTTTTGGTTTTAGCAAAGCCCCTTTGAGGGGCAACCCAAAGCCTGGTCCTCCAGATTAGGAGCCTTTACTCGATTTTAATCTTTTTCCATCAGAAATCGGGGCTGTATCGAGGCGCAATTGCATCCCGACCACCGGTGCCGCCACTTCGGACAGGATAATCCGGTCGCCGCTGTTGAGGCCGTTGTAGATCACCACGGTCTCCCGGTCCCGCCAGACAGGGGTGACCGGGAGGATATTCAGGGTGCTATCGGGTTGCAGCAGCCAGACCGTTTCTCCATCCCGTAGGGCTGTCCGCGGCAGAACCACCACTTCGGTGAGTTTCCGACCGGTAATCTCAACCCGGACAAATTCACCGAGTAGCAAGGGCGGTCCGTCCGCAGCGTCGCTTTGCCGGCGCAGCGGATCCCGGACTTCGATCAGCAGACGGGCCATGCGGCTCTCTGTGTCCAGGTCGCCCAGCAGGCGGATAACCCGGCCGGCAATGACATGGTTGCGGGCATAGTGGACCTGGACCGCTGATCCGGAAACGCCTGTTTTACCTGGGATCGTAATCTGGTCCAGGCGGTCGACGGGCACGGAGGCGCGGACCCAATAACTGTCGGTACCCACCAGTTCGGCCAGCGTATCCTGGGGAGAAACCTGGGAGCCGACATTCACATGGCGGGAAATGACCTTGGCGTTGAAGGGTGCGCTGACACGGGCACGCTCCAGATCCAGTTGTGCCTTTTGAACATGCAGGCGGGCACTTTCGACATCGGCCCGGGCCTTTTCCAGGTGCGGTTCCCGCAAGGCCAGGGCCGTGCCGGATGTTTCGGTGAGTTCTTCATTACCGAGCAGCTGCCACTCCCGTCGGGCAACTTCCTGACGGCCCTGCTCGACTTTGAGGGCATACTGACTGTTGACCGCGTCACTTTGCTTCTGGGCCAGTGCCAGACGGTAATCGGCGTCGTCCAGGGCGACCACGGTGGCACCCCTGGCCAGGTAGCCGCCGTCACTGAATTCCGGGTGCACGGAGAGCACCTGGCCGGAAACACGTGCGCGTAGCATAATGCGACGCGCGGGCACCACGGTGCCGGTCGCATTGACCATCACCTGATAATCCGTGTGCTGGGCCGGCAGCACCCGTACGACGGGCACCCATTTGGCAGGCGGCCGTTTCTTGGGTTTTTCAACCGTTTTCATCAGGTAAGCGGCGCCGGCCAGCCCGCCGCCGATAATCACCAGGGCCATACAGATCCGCAAAGCCCGGCTGACCCAGGAAACCCGGACCGGCGTTTCAACTTTCTCAAAATTACTTGCGTTGAAATCATTCATACGTAACTCCGCTTGTGGCTTCCGAAACGCGTTGCGGGTCATTCGCAGGCACCGCCATTTGGGCCGGCAGCGATTCTGCCGGCCACCCGCCGCCCAGGGCACGATGGAGCGCCACCCGCGCTGCCATGCGGTTTTCCTGCCGCAGTATCAGGTTGTTTTCCAGGGATTGCACCGATAATAGCTGTGTCAGAACCGGCAGGTAGTCACTGATGCCGTTGCGATAACGGGACCCGGCTTCTTCCAGCGCCTTCCGCGCGGTTTCAATGATCTGCTGCAGTCCTTCAATATGGGCCTGCTGCTTCTCTTCTCTGACCAGGGCATCTTCCACCTCTTTGACCGCCGTGAGAACCGTATCGCGGTAAGCTGCCAGTTTCTCGTCGGCAACGGCCCGCGTGCGGTCGACCTCTGCCTTGCGGGCGCCACCGTCAATGATCGGGGCGGTCAGGTTGGCAGACAGATTCAGCAGCCAGGTGTCAAAAAAGGCGTCCAGGTCGCTTTCACCGTAACGCCCCCGGGCCGTCAGGTTGAGGGCCGGCAGCCGGTTGGCCCGGGCTTGGGCAATTTGCCAGTCGGCGGCTTCCAGGCGGTGTCCGGCGGCCCGGATATCCGGCCGGGCGGCCAGCAGGTCGGCCGGCAGGCCGATGGGCGGCAGCGGCGGCAGGCTGGGAAACTGCTGGGTGGTCATTTTGAACCGGGTTCCCGCCGGCTTGCCCAACAGGACGGCTAGTTCGTGCATCTGCAGCCGCTCTTTTTCCTCCACCAGCGGTAATTCGGCCTGTACGTTTTCAACCAGCTGTTTCTGCTGATAGACATCCAGGGCGGAAACCATGGCGTTGCGAAACCGCAGCTGGACCAGTTCCAGGATGGTTTCATTGGTTTGCAACTGTCGGAGGAGCAGGTCCTTTTGCATACGGCTGGAAATGATACCCAGCCAGCGAACCGTGATCTCAGCTGCCAGGGTGATGGCCGCGGTGTGCAGATCTTCCCGTGAGGCGGATACATCCAGGGCGGCTGCCTGGCGCTGGGCCTGCAGGCGTCCCCACATATCCACTTCATAGCTGCTGACCAGGCCGAGACTGTAGGCCTCACTGCCGGTTGCGGCCCCCGATCCGCTTTGACTGCGACCGGCGCCGGCACCGGCCTCACCGGTCAAGTCCGGATAGCGCGAGGCGCCGGCTTGCACGGCCAGGGCCCGGGATTGTTCCAGACGGGCCCAGGTTTCCTTTAGCGAGAGGTTGTCCGCCAGTCCGGTTGCGATCAGGCGGTCCAGCTCCGGAGACTTCAGGTTGCGCCACCATTGTTGCTCAGGGGTACGCTCACCGGAATATAAAGAATACTTGGCCGGCAGGTTTTCTGCAGTGGGGATCCGTTTGTCCGGCTGGAAGGGGCTGCACCCGTATACCAAGATAGAACAGAGACAGCCTATCCCTATGAGCGTTTTGACTCGCATCTGGCCAACATATAGAAGCGCCGCTTTGATGTTGAGATTTTCGAATATAAAAGAATACGCCCTTCGCCTGCCGGGCAGGGAAGGGCGTATCGTATCATTTGGTTTAAGGGAAAAGGATCACTCCCGATTTCCCAGAATATGCAGAAGCATGATAAAAAGATTAATAAAATCGAGGTATAAGGTGAGTGCGCCCAGCAAGGCCCCCTTGCGCAGAACCCCGGCGGATACATCGGCCGGCTGAGAGAGCGCCATGCCTTTCAGTTTCTGGGTGTCGTACGCCGTCAGGCCCACAAAAACAATCACACCGATGTAGCTGATGATCATTTGCATCCCCGCGCTCTTGAAGAAGAAGTTCGCAAAGGTGGCAATGATGATGCCGATCAGCCCCATGAACATAAATTGTCCCATCGAGGTCAGATCTTTTTTTGTGAAATAGCCGAACAGGCTGGTGGCCACGAAAGTGGCGGCACAAATGAAAAAGACCGACGTGATGGATGAACGGGTATACATGATAAAAATGGAAGACAGGGTGACACCGTTCAGGATCGAATAGCCGATGAACAGGGCCGTGGCTGTCTGGGCCTTCATTTTCTGAACCCGGGAGGCCAGTGAAAACACCAGCACTAGTTCACCGATCAGACAGCCCCAAAATAGCATTGTGGGCTGCAGGCGGTTACCGACTACGTTAAAAAGAAGTCCCAGTATTTGCGGACTGTTAGCGACATAGAAGGCCGTAAAACCCGTCAAAGCCAGGGCACCGGCCATCCAGTTGTATACGCTGCGGATAAATGAGTTCACCCGTATCTGGGTTTGTGTTCCCGCGTAAGGTACTGACTGCATTGAAACCTCCTGTTTGTCGTGTGTAAGCGTCGTTCCGAATATCTGCGACAATATAACCACTTCAGTGAGTCTTTTCAAGCGATATCGATGAAATAACCCTAAAAAGAAGGTTGCCAGAATACAGGAAAAATATTATTTAAGGCCCATCCGCAATCGGCATCTTTTAGCCCGAGCGTCATTTTCCCGACTTCGCTGCAAGGCTTCGCCGGGCAGTCGCTCTGAATCAAAGCTTTCCACTTGTGGACGGGGGCACTGTTGAAATTGCGTTTTAGAAACGTGAACCCATCTCAAAAATGGATTATCAAGACGGCCGTGAGGCTCAAACCGCAGGAATACTAAATAGTACTTTGAGGACTTGAACCGAGCAACGAACACCGAGTTTGGGCCAAAAGACTTTTTTTGAGATAGGGTCTACCTAACGGAAGCATAGCATCCATGAAACCGCAGCAAATATACGAAGAACTCAAACTTCTTGCTGAAAAGTTGGAGATCGAAGTAAAGGAACAAAATTTTAGAACCACCGGTATCAAGGTGAAAAGCGGGCTGTGTCTGGTTCGGGGCAGGCGGATGTTTGTAATGAACAAGCACAATAACATACGTAAAAAAGTAGCTGTGCTGGCGGAATGCCTGCGCGAGTTCGATCACGACCAGGAATTCGTGGTGCCAGCCATACGCGAATTGCTTTCAAAAGGGTAGCGCCGAAACAGGGCAACTCAATTAAAAAGTTTACATAATATATCTTATCGGACGTTACGGGTGTGGGCAGTTTTCCGGTATATTCCATAAATAGCAGTAACCACAGGGGTTTTTACATACTTGAACCTTTCTTCCCAGAACAGGCAAATCCTCACTGTTTCCCAGTTAACCACCCGTATTAAATCGCTGTTGGAAAAGTCGTTTCCGTTCGTCTGGATCTCGGGAGAGATTTCAAATTTTCGGGTGCCGGCCTCCGGACACTTCTATTTTACGTTGAAAGACAGCCGCGCCCAGATTCAGGCCGTGATGTTCAAGGGGCAAAACCGCCTGTTGAAATTTGAGCCGGAACACGGCAGGCAGGTGCTCGGGTTCGGCCGGATCAGTCTTTACGAGCCGCGAGGCTCGTATCAGATCATCCTGGAGCACCTGGAACCCGAGGGTGTCGGTGCGCTGCAGATTGCGTTCGAACAATTGAAAAACCGGCTGGAAGCGGAAGGCCTCTTCCAGGATTCACACAAGCAGACCCTGCCGACCCTGCCCCGGCAGATTGCCTTGATCACCTCGCCCACCGGTGCCGTCGTCCATGATTTGCTGACGATCCTGAACCGTCGTTACCCAAATGTGCAGGTGGATATCCATCCGGTGAAGGTCCAGGGGGATGCCGCTGAGACCCAAATCGTGGAAGCATTTGATATCGTTGCCGAAAGAGGTCGTGCCGAACTGGTCATCCTGGCCCGCGGCGGCGGCGCCCTGGAAGATTTGCAGGCCTTTAACGCCGAACCGGTGGCCCGGGCGATTTTCGGCTGTCCGCTGCCGGTCATCTCGGCGATCGGGCATGAAACCGACTACACGATCGCAGACTTCGTCGCCGACCTGCGGGCGCCGACCCCGTCGGCCGCCGCCGAACTGGCGGTTCCGGTCAAAGCGGAACTGACCGACCTGATTGCCCAGTACCGGCAGGGGTTGTCCCGTTTGTTGGGCCAGGCCATCGAGCTGCGAACCCGGCGGCTGCAGGACCTGCACAGCCGTTTAAAGGACCCCCGGCGCATCATTCAGGACGCCCGAATAAAGGTGGACGACTATACCGACCGGCTGGCCCGGGTGTTTTCCGCCAGGCTGGAACTGTCGCGTGAAAGACTGGCCCGCCGGCAGGACAACCTGGGTCGCTTCAGCCCCCGGCAGCAACTATCACAATATAAAGAAAAGCTTGAACAATACATTTCTAACCTAAAGTTATATATAGATATAATATATAATGAAAAGGCATCGCTCTATCGCGAGGCAGCCGCCCGGTTAAACACCCTGGACCCGTCGGCAACCCTAAAGCGCGGCTACAGCATTACCCGTATCAGGGAGAATGGAAAGATCGTCATGGATCCTGAACGGGTCGCCGATGGTCAGATGCTGGACATAAACGTGGCCCGGGGAACCCTGAGTGCCCGTGTTGACAAGGAGAAACAGAATGGCCAAGAAAACCTTTGAAAAAGCCATGCAACAGCTGGAGCAGATCGTGGCGGACCTTGAGGCCGGTGATATTCCCCTGGAGAAAGCCCTGCAAAAATTCGAAGAAGGCATGGCCCTGTCAAAATACTGTGCCCAGCGGCTCGACGAAACCGAAAAGAAGGTTTCCCTGCTGCTGGCCGACAATCAGGGGCAGCTGGAAGAGACCGATTTTATTGAGGAGTCATAGCGTCCATGTTCGATCTGCAAGCCTATCTCGAGCACTGCCGTGAATTGGTGAATCGGGATATAGAGCGCCGGTTTCCTGAAAATGAGGCCACGCCGCGTCTATATACAGCCATGGCCTATTCGCTTAAAGCCGGTGGCAAAAGAATACGTCCGGCCCTCTGCCTGGCCGCTTCCGAAGCCGTGGGAATGGTCGATGAGGATGTCGTGGCGGCCGCTACGGCCCTGGAAATGGTCCACACCTATTCGTTGATCCACGATGACCTGCCGGCCATGGACGATGATGCGTTGCGCCGCGGCCTCCCCACCTGCCACGTGGCCTTCGATGAGGCGACGGCTATCCTGGCCGGCGATGCCCTGCTTACGCTGGCCTTCGATATTCTGGCCGACACCGCCCTCGCTTCCGACAAGGGCCCCGCAGTCTGGATGCAAGTCATCCGGGGTCTGGCTCTGGCGGCCGGCCCACAGGGGATGATCGAAGGCCAGATGCGGGATATCGCTTCTGAAAACAGGTTTTTATCCAAGGAAGCATTAAAGCGGATGCACGCGCTCAAAACCGGAGCCATGATTGTGGGGGCGGTTGAAACCGGAGCGCTTTTAGGGGGTGGCAATCAAACGCAGGTGAACCACCTGCGCGCCTATGCCGAACACATCGGCCTGGCGTTTCAGGTAATGGATGACATCCTGAACGTCAGCGGCGACCCGGATTTGATGGGTAAAGCCACGGGCACCGATCAGGAACGCAACAAATCCACCTACCCGGCCCTGATGGGCCTGGCACAGTCCCGGGTTTTCGCCGGCGACCTGGTATCGAAAGCCTTGCAGGCGCTTGACAATTTTGATAACAGGTCTGAACCTCTTAGAGCCTTGGCGAACTATATAATTGAGCGCAGAAGATAGGATCCGTATTCCATTGAGCCTGCTTGACAACATAAACAGCCCCGCGGACCTCAAACAGCTTGATCGTTCCCAGCTTCCTCAGATCGCCGAGGAAATACGGAAGGTTATTGTTGAAGTCGTATCCCGGACCGGGGGGCATCTGGCCTCCAGCCTGGGCGCCGTGGAACTGGCCATTGCCATCCACTACGTTTTCGATCTCCCCGAGGACAAACTGATCTGGGATGTGGGGCACCAGGCGTATGCGCACAAGTTGCTCACCGGCCGCCGCGACCAGTTCGACACCCTCCGGCAGCATGGCGGGCTTTCCGGTTTTACCCGCAAGAGTGAAAGTCCCTACGATGCTTTTTCCACCGGCCACAGCA
Organism: Olavius algarvensis Delta 4 endosymbiont; assembly: GCA_905176665.1. Lineage (GTDB taxonomy): Bacteria > Desulfobacterota > Desulfobacteria > Desulfobacterales > CAJINA01 > CAJINA01. Next base: position 26,170 of record CAJINA010000027.1, read on the forward strand.
GCACCTCGATTTCCGCCGGCCTGGGAATTGCCTGCGCCAAGAAGATCAAAAATGAATCTTCCAAGGTCATTGCCGTTATCGGGGATGGCTCAATGACGGCCGGCCTGGCTTACGAGGGCCTCAACCAGGCGGGCGATACCCACAAGGACAAGGACATTATCGTCATCCTCAATGACAACGACATGTCCATTTCCCAGAACGTGGGCGCCCTCTCCTCTTTTCTAAGCCGGACGTTTTCCGCCCGTAAACTGCAGGAACTCCGCAAAGACCTGGGTGCCTTTCTGAAATGGCTCCCCAAAATCGGTGATGATGTTTACCAGATCGCCAAGCGCTCGGAAGAATCCTTCAAGACCTTTGTCACCCCCGGCATGCTTTTCGAAGCGTTCAATTTTGAGTATTTTGGCCCCATCGACGGCCATCGCCTGACCCATCTTATTGATATCTTAAGTAATATTAAACATCTCAACGAGCCGGTCCTCCTGCACGTCACCACCAAAAAAGGGAAAGGCTACCGGCCCGCTGAAGAGAACCCGGTCTATTTCCATGGCTGCGGGAGTTTCCATATCGAAACGGGCAACGGAACCTGTGAGTACAACGCAATTCCGTCCTATACCGACGTGTTCGGCAAGACCATGGTTGAACTGGCCGCCCGTGACGAGCGCATCATCGCCGTGACGGCCGCCATGCCCGAAGGGACCGGGCTGTCGGCCTTCGCCAAGCGATATCCCGACCGGTTTTTTGATGTGGGCATCGCCGAGCAGCACGGGGTCACCTTTGCCGCCGGATTGGCCACCGAGGGCCTGAAACCGGTGGTGGCCATCTATTCGACCTTTCTGCAGCGCGGTTTCGACCAGATCATTCACGATGTCTGCCTGGAATCCCTGCCGGTGGTTTTTGCCATCGACCGGGGCGGTCTGGTGGGTGAAGACGGTCCCACCCACCATGGGCTCTTTGACCTGGCCTATCTGCGCAGCCTGCCGAACATGGTGGTGATGGCCCCCCGGGATGAAAATGAGCTGCGCCGCATGCTTTTGACCGCCGTGGAACACACCGGGCCGATTGCGATCCGCTATCCCCGGGGTCGGGGCACCGGCGTCGAGATCGTAGACCCGATCCGGCCCTTTTCAATCGGACGGGCGCAGGTGGTTCGCGAGGGACGCGACGTGCTGCTGCTGGCCATGGGCCGGTGTGTTACTGATTCAATCAACGCCTCGGAAATATTGAAAAAAGATGGGATTGCGGCCACGGTCGTCAACTGCCGTTACGTCAAGCCGCTGGACGAGGACCTGCTGGTCAAGCTGGCCGCAACTCACACCCGCATCATCACGGTGGAGGAAAATGTGCGCCAGGGCGGGTTTGGCAGTGCCGTATTGGAGTGCCTGCACGACGCCGGCTGCACTGGTTTCACCCTGAAACGGATTGGATTGCCGGACGCATTTGTGGAACACGGTTCACCGGATGCCCTCCGCACCAAATACGGTCTGGATGCGGATGGGATTGTCAGGTCCACTTTGGAAATGATGAGTTAAACGCGCTGTCCCACCCAAACAAAAGCAAAACCGTTCATCGCGCAGAGGCGCAAAGACGCAGAGATAAGCAATATCAATATGTTGGCGCCCTTTCGTGCGAAAGACCTGCTAAACATCAGACTTTAAAGACCTTTGGTTTTTTCCGGCGCAGCCGGAAGCTATTCTGGTTTCCTCTGCGCCCCTGCGTCTCTGCGCGAAAAAACTGCTTTGACAACTTAGACGAATAACACTCGCCATGCCCGCAAAAAAAATCAGACTGGACGTTCTCCTGGTGGAAAAAGGCCTGGCGGAAACCCGCCAGCGCGCCCAGGCGCGTATCATGGCCGGCCAGGTGCTGGTGGATGGGAGCCCCAAGGACAAACCGGGTGCGCAGGTCCATCCGGAGGCCGTCGTGGCCATCAAGGGCGAAGAGCTGCCCTACGTCAGCCGGGGAGGTTTGAAACTGGAAGCCGGATTGCGTGCAACCGGTTTGGATATCAACGGATTCAGCTGTCTCGATGTGGGGGCTTCCACGGGCGGATTCACCGACTGCCTGCTGCAGCACGGCGCCGCCCGGGTGTATGCGGTCGACGTGGGCTACGGCCAATTGGCCTGGTCCCTGCGCACGGACCCCCGGGTGACGGTCATCGAGAGAGCCAATATTCGACATCTGCCCCGGGAAGCCCTGGACGCGGCCGTGGATTTGGTTACCATAGACACGGCCTTCATTTCTCTGAAAATCGTGGTCCCGGCCGTGCTGAAATTCATGCAGCCGCAGGCCGCCATCCTGGCCCTGATAAAGCCGCAGTTTGAAGTCGGCAAAGGCCTGGTCGGAAAAGGCGGTGTCGTGCGGGATCCGGCCCAACACGAACAGGTAATCACCGAACTTACCGAATTTTTTAATAATATCAGTTTGATCACAAGAAAGGTGCTCCCCTCCCCCATCCAGGGACCCAAGGGCAACCGTGAATTCATCGCCCACCTTGAATGTTCCTGATTTTTATCTTGATTTTTTCCTTTTTCGCTTGTACAAAAACCCTTTCAAATAAGCGCACCGCAATGGGGGGATCATCAGGACATTCACACCTTAGAGAGGAGTTTAAATGACTGACAATGCTAATAATTTAAGAAACATTGCCCTGGTTGCACACAGCGGGGCCGGCAAGACTTCCATAGCGGAAGCCATGCTGTATATGACTGGCGTCACCAATCGGCACGGCAAGGTCGAAGAGGGCAATACGGTGATGGACTTCGAGCCGGAAGAGCTGAAAAGAACGGCCAGTATCAGCAGCGGCTTTGCCCAGTTTTCCTGGGAAAAACATACGATCAGTCTCATCGACACCCCCGGTGACCAGAATTTCTTTACCGATACCAAGCTCTGCATGCAGGCCGCCGACGGCGCCGTCATCGCCATTGACGCCGTGGACGGGATCAAGGTGCAGACCGAGCAGGCCCTTGAATTTGCCAAAGACTACGACATGCCCTGCATGGTGTTTGTCAACAAGCTCGACAAGGAACGGGCCGATTTTACTAAAAATGTTCAGGAAGCTACGGAACTATTCGATATTAAACCAATTATTGTACAACTTCCCATCGGCAAAGAAGCCGGTTTCAATGGCATTGTCGACCTGATCGCCATGAAGGCCTACACCTACGACGATAGCGGCAAGGCCTCGGCGGTCGATATACCGGCTGACATGCAGGACCAGGTGGAGACCGAAAAGGAAGCCCTGATCGAAAACATCGCCGAAGCCGACGATGCGCTTTTGGAAAGATATCTCGAAGGCGAAGAGATCAGTGACGCTGAATTCCAGGCAGCCCTAAAAACAGGTATCGCTTCCCGAACCTTCGCACCGGTCCTGTGCGGGTCCGCCACGAGCAGTATCGGTATGGACCTGCTGTGTTCTTTCATCGTGAACTGTATGCCCTCACCGGTTGACCGCGGCGCCTGGAAGGCCCTGAATGCCGCAGAAGAAGAGGTTGAGATAGCGCCGGATGCGGATGCCCCGTTTGCCGGGTTTGTTTTCAAGACCATCGCCGACCCCTATGCCGGTCGGTTGTCCCTGTTCCGGGTTGTATCCGGTAGCCTGGGGTCTGATGGCAACATCTATAACGTGACCAAGTCCAGCAAAGAACGTTTCAACCAGTTGCTGACCATCTTCGGCAAAGAGCAGAAACCGGCCGAGGGCGCCTGTCCGGGATCCATCGTGGCGGTTGCCAAGCTGAAAGACACCACCACGGGTGATTCCATCTGTGACGACACCAATAAGGTCAGCTTCCCCTTTGCCGAGCCGCTGCCCGCCCTCATCAGCTTTGCCATGGTATCCAAGGCCTCGGATGACGAGGATAAGATCTGGCAGTCCCTGGGCAAGATCCAGGAAGAGGATCCCTCGCTCCTGCTCGAAAGAAACGCGGAAACCAAGGAAATCCTGATTTCCGGCGCCGGACAGGTGCACATCGAAGCCACCAACGAAAAGCTAAAACGCAAATTCAACGTTGAGGTCATTCTAAACACCCCCAAGATTCCGTACCGCGAGACCATCAAGAAAAAGGTGCGGGTGCAGGGCAAGCACAAGAAACAGTCCGGCGGTCACGGTCAGTTCGGCGATTGCTGGGTCCAGATGGAACCCATGCCGCGCGGCAAAGGCTTTGAATTTGTAGACGCCATCGTGGGCGGGGCCATTCCCAAAACCTATATCCCGGCGGTCGAAAAAGGGATCGTGGAATCGGCTGTCAAGGGCGTTCTGGCCGGCTTTCCCTGTGTTGATTTCAGGGCTACCCTGGATGACGGCTCCTTCCACGCGGTTGATTCTTCTGAAATGGCGTTCAAGATCGCCGGATCCCTGGCCTTCAAGAAAGCGGCCGTCGATGCCAAGCCGGTCCTGCTGGAACCTATCATGAAAGTCACGGTCACCACCCCGGATGAGTATATGGGGGATATCATGGGGGACCTGAACGGTCGTCGCGGCCGCGTGCTGGGCATGGACAGTGCCGGCAAAAACCAGGTCATCAATGCCGAGGTGCCCATGGCCGAAATCCAGACTTATGCACCGGACCTGCGATCCATGACCGGTGGACGCGGGATGTATGCCATGGAATTCGACCACTATGAAGAGGTGCCCGGTCAACTGGCCGAGAAGATCGTAGAAGCGATCAAACAGGAAGATGAATAGCGATTCGGTATCGTAAAGAATCCTGGCCCTGAGGGCCAGGCTTTGGATTGCCCCTTGAAGGGGCGAACACCCTGACAAACATAGTTCTAAAATGACCGGATTCAGGGGA
>CAJINA010000028.1 GCA_905176665.1 Olavius algarvensis Delta 4 endosymbiont
TATAACGGTTGAGCTGAGACGCGCGCGGTTTTTGCGCGTCCTCTCCAGCGATTTGTTATACATGGTTTTGTTATTCAGCTATGCGGCCTAGAATAGTTGATTTCTGTCCATTTAGGATTCTTTTCACGTCCGACAAGCTAATTTGGAACAAAATTTCGTCCCTATTCGGCGCACTATAAGAAAAGCAGAACGCGTTTTCATCGGCATCAAATCCACCTTCAAAATTATCGGTGTGAAACCAATCATCGGCTTCGTGTCCAGCCCATTGTGATTCTGTCCAATCGGCCTTTACA
>CAJINA010000029.1 GCA_905176665.1 Olavius algarvensis Delta 4 endosymbiont
CGTCACACGGGCAGATTGGTTTTAAGGTTTTTCTTCAGCCTTCAGTCTTTGACCTGATCCCCTGAATCCGGTCATTTTAGAACTATGTTTGTCAGGGTGTTCGCCCCTTCAAGGGGCAATCCAAA
>CAJINA010000030.1 GCA_905176665.1 Olavius algarvensis Delta 4 endosymbiont
AATGAAAAAGTTAAGATCTTCCCAAACAGTTTGAGATAGACGATAAGCGCCATCCCTGGCCCCAAAAGAAGACCAGGGTATGGCGCGCGGTCGTCCTCTC
>CAJINA010000031.1 GCA_905176665.1 Olavius algarvensis Delta 4 endosymbiont
ACATGAAAAAGTTAAGATCTTCCCAAACAGTTTGAGATAGACGATAAGCGCCATCCCTGGCCCCAAAAGAAGACCAGGGTATGGCGCGCGGTCGTCCTCTC
>CAJINA010000032.1 GCA_905176665.1 Olavius algarvensis Delta 4 endosymbiont
CCAATCGAGACATTTGAGCTTGGTAAAAAACGTCGAGAAGAATTGTCAAAGGAGGCCGCCTAATAATCACTGACCCGAGAGGGCTGACTGTCCGGGAGGCCTTTGACTTTTACAGCTTATGGTTTTTTGGTTTCAAGGTTCTCATATGCCATATAAGGATGAATGGGGCGAACTAAAAACCGATTTCACAATCAATTTTAAAAAAGTCCATGGTGACTGGGCTGCAAAGCGAGTACCACAAGTCGTCGAATGCGAATCAATTATCATTATTGGCGGTAACGAAAAGACCGCCCATGTGGCCCATATAGCTCCCTCGCTACATAAGCCGCTATTAGCTATACCATGTTTTGGGGGGATAGCTAAAGAAATTTGGCAACAGCTTGAACCTTACTATCGCAACATTGGCGCTTTGAACGATCACATCGAAAGAATTGTTGAGCATTGGAATACAGAATCTGCAGATTATTCAGTTTCATTAATCACTAAGTTGAAGAAACTTGGTCTTTTCTCAAAAAACAAAAAAATGCCCAATTTGAGTCTATCATTTGTTTCAATAATTGCGCTTTCCCTTTGGGTCTATTATTTTACGAATCCAATAAATAACAATATGCTAGTCATTTTCTTACTATTAGCATTGTCTGCTATTTTGGGGACAAGTCTACGTACTTTGCTATCTTCTTTGTTGGATGATAATCCTCCATTGAATTGGAATATTATTATTATTGAAATGAGCGCGGGTCTCATTCTCGCTTTAGGTTTATCGCTGATATACCTTGTAGAAGGTTTCACTGTAACGGGAAAATTTGAGTTTGTTTCCTTGATGTCGAATAGATCAGATTTTATACGAATTTCTATATTTATGAGTTTACTGGGGTTAGCTGGGGGATTTTTGATTGAAAAAACTAGTGATTTTTTAAGAACCCGCCTTTCACAGGTTCTTGATAATATTGATGGGCCCTCTAATCAACCCTGAGGTACAAATATATTCTACCAAATAGAAACTTACAGCACCTTTCGTAGAACTACAATTTTCTTACACTATGCAATTCTTCTGCATCTCTTTAATACTGCCTGAAGTCTGCTGAGTCAAACGACCTCTTGTTTATGCATGACTGAGTAAGTGTTGAGAGAGGCGCACTGATAAGCGTTAAATGACGAGATCAAGCTAAATTGAATACCGCGCAATATTTCTGAACTCGTTCCTCAAAATCCTCTGGTAGTTCCTTGCCAACATAAAGTTTCATACAGTCATCATTGATCAACTCACATCCTGTACACATTTTCCTATTATGCCTGAGTACAAGCTGGCGGTATTTTCTTTCCTGAATTTCTGGATCGCGGGGCCGACCTGGATTCGTGCCCCCATGCATCCGGCAACGCTTCTTGCCATGTACGCATGAAGATATGGCTAAAGATGTCTATAATGGATCGGCTTAAATGATTGATTTTATGTCGTAGATACCAATTTGGTCACAATATGGTCACAAGCGGACATTGCCAACAAAAAAGGCGGGAAAGCTATATAGCTAACCCGCCTTTATCATTGTAAAAATTTGGTCGGGGCGAGAAGATTTGAACTTCCGACCCCTTGAACCCCATTCAAGTGCGCTACCAGACTGCGCTACGCCCCGACACAAACGGACTTTTTAACAGCTCCATTTAACCCTGTCAATATACTAATTTCCTGCTCCAACTTCAATTTTGAAAATATTTGAGATTATTGGTGATTTTGTTGCTCCAATTCCATGCTGAGGATGGATTGGAAGGGGTATCTATTTGGAAAGATAGGTGATATATGGGGTTTAGGCTGAAAGCCTAACACCCAGAGATCAGAGGTCGGACGTCAGACGTCAGTATAGAACTGAAAATCTTAAAGAGCTTTTAGACAGGATTTACAGGATATACAGGATTAAGTTCTATTTTCAACTTCCGGATGAAATTGAAAATGGTTGCATCCGCTTCGCGGAAAAGGACCCTCAAATCTGAGTTGAAGTTTCAATCAGATCATGCTGTCGTGATAGACCTCGGTTTAAATTTATGCCGAAGGCATTGATGAGCGTTTTGGCTGTCATCCGGGCAGCCAAAACATGTTTTTAAATCCAGTCAATCCTGTTAATCCTGTCAAAAAAGATTTAGTAGTTTAACAGTGTAATCCGTGTAACCCGTGGAATCCATGTCAAAGAGAAACAGGAGTCAGGGGTCAGGAGTCTGGAGTCAGAAATCAAAAGGCAAGAGGTCAGAAGTCGGAAGTCAGATGTCTGAAACTTCAAGGCCAAACAGAATCCGTGAAATCCGTGCAATCCGTGTCAAAGAAGGAACAGGAGTCAGGGATCAGGAGTCTGGAGTCGGAAATCAAAAGGCAAGAGGTCTGAAGTCGGAAGTCAGGGGTCGGAAACTGCAAGGTCGAATCGAATCCTGAAACCCTATTGAATATGAAACCTGAAATTATCATACCAGAACCGTTGAAAGAGGGCGACAAGGTTGGGATTGCGGCGCCGGCTGGTCCTTTTGAGATTGAGAAGTTTGAACGGGGTCTGGCTGTTATCGGCAAGATGGGATTCGTGCCGGTGGTGGATGATGATGTGTATAAACGCGACCGGCATATGGCTGGGCCAGACAAGCACCGTGCCAAGCACCTCAACAGTCTGTTCGCCCGGGATGATATCAAGGCGATTGTCTGCGCCCGGGGTGGTTTCGGCTGTTTGCGGGTGCTGCCATATCTGGACTACGACCTGATAAGAGAAAATCCAAAGATGCTGATTGGGTTTTCAGATGTGACGGCTTTGCTGACAACCTTGACCCAGCGATGCGGCCTGACCGGCATCCACGGACCAGTTGTGACCTCATTGGGCTTTGCCGATGTTGAAAGTAAAGAGCGTTATAAGCAAGTACTGTGTGGTGATGGCTCACCGGATATTGAACCGGCTGAGCCGGTAGTCATCAGCCCAGGAAGGGCCAGCGGTACCATTACCGGCGGCAACCTGGCAACCCTCTGCCACCTGGTCGGCACAGACTTCGCCCCGGACTTCAGTGAAAAGATCGTCCTGCTCGAAGATGTCAACGAAGCGCCGTACCGCATCGACCGGATGTTGACCCAGATGCTGATGGCTGGGTGTTTTGAAAATGCAGCCGGGATTGTGCTTGGTTCTTTCAAAGATTGTGGTGATGAAGAAGATATTGTTAAAGTCTTTGAAGATGTATTTGATAGCTTCCATGGTCCAATTATAGGAGGGTTTGAGGTTGGACATGGGAAGCGCAATTTTGCGCTGCCTGTGGGAGTTGAGGTGGAATTGGATACAGAACAAGCTATACTGAAGTTCCTGTGAATCGGGCTCCATGCCCAATTAAATCCGAAACTCGAATATCGAAATACGAAACAATATGAAGCAAATCATAATGATCAAAAATTAGAAACAAAACCATTGAACATTGGGTCGGCACCAGTTTTTGTCATTTACTTATTCGAATTTTGAATTTGTTCCGAATTTCGACATTGCGGCGTGAGCCTTGAGAACATTCCGGATTTCTTATTTGAAAGATGGCCGACTAATTGGTTCATTTTCCATAGTAGCTCAACAGTTCAATCTGATATGAAAGACACTGAGAATCTCATAACTGATGCCATCGACTCGGCCATCTTCCCTGGTGCTGTTATTGCTGTCTCGTTGAAAGGCAAACTTGCCATCCACAAGGCCTTTGGCCAGGCGGATATTTTTGCCGGCCAGCCGATGACGATTGAAACCTTTCTTGATTTAGCCTCTTTGACCAAACCTTTGGCCACAGCTCCGGCAATTATGGCGCTGGAGCACGCGAAGAAGCTTGAACTAGATCAGCCCGTCGTAGAATTACTGCCTGTCTTAGATGGTTCCGGCAAAGAGGAGATAACTGTTCGGCAGCTTTTGAATCATACCTCCGGTCTACCGGATTGGCGGCCGTGGTTTGTACAACTGATGAAAGTTCCCGGCGAGCAGAGAAACGCAAGGATGCAAGAGTTGCTAATTGCCGAGCCATTGGACGCAAACCCTGGTAAGCAGACCGTTTACAGCGATTTGGGATTCATGATCCTGGCCTGGCTGATAGAAGAACTAAGCGGGCAGCGTCTGGATCGCTATGTAAATGCAGAAGTGTACGATCCTCTGAATGTCGAAGATCTTTTCTACCTCGATCGTTGGTCCGTGGCACCTCCCGTGGAGAGGTTTGCGGCTACCCAGCTGTGTCCCTGGCGCAACCGGTTGCTCAAAGGGCAGGTGGATGACGATAATGCCTGGGCTATGGGTGGTATTGGGGGACAGGCCGGGCTCTTTGGAACGGCTGTGGAAGTTTGCGCTTTGATGGAGGCGCTTTTATTGGCCAACGGCGGCACTGACCTCTCGGGTCCATTCACGTCCGAGACTATCTGCCGGTATTTCGAACGCGAGGGTGAAGGCCGCACCCTGGGATTCGATGTGCCCACTCGGCCGGGTTCCAGTTCGGGGGAGTATTTTTCCGACAGCAGCGTGGGGCACCTGGGTTTCACGGGTACGTCATTTTGGGCTGACCCGGAACGGGGGCTGGTGGTGGTGTTGCTGACCAATCGGGTCCACCCGTTTCGGTTCAACGACGGCATCCGGTCTTTCCGACCCAAATTGCACGATACGGTCGTACAGGAACTCGGACTGGCCTGAGTGAAGCCTAAAACGCTAAAACAGATTGAAAATAGTAAGGATAATCCCCCTGCCGGCTGCAACATTTCCCTTGTCAGACCTGGATATTTTTGTTAGAGATTCCAATTAATTTCATTGGGATATGATTTTGTAAAACCGGATTGAACTTAGGCCGCAGCGGGGCACTGCACCTCAGAGCACTCCCTGATCACTCATATAGCTATTCAAGTAGAGGTACCATGAGCTTTTTAGACGGACTTTTAGGCGTATTTTCCAGCGACCTGGCCATCGACCTGGGCACGGCCAACACCCTCGTTTACGTGAAAGGCAAAGGCATTGTTTTAAGTGAACCTTCCGTTGTGGCGGTCCGGCTCGATCGCACCAAAAACCGCGTCCTGGCCGTGGGCTCGGAAGCCAAGAAAATGCTCGGCCGGACGCCGGGCAACATCGTGGCCATCCGTCCCATGCGCGACGGGGTCATCGCCGATTTCGAGGTCACCGAGGCCATGCTGCGGCATTTTATCACCAAGGTGCACAACCGGCGTCGCCTGGTGCGCCCGCGCATCATCATTGCGGTGCCCTCGGGCATCACCCAGGTTGAAAAACGGGCCGTGCGCGAATCAGCCGAATCGGCCGGCGCCCGGGAAGTGTTTTTGATCGAGGAACCCATGGCCGCCGCCATCGGGGCCGGGCTCCCCATTACCGAACCGACCTGTAACATGGTCGTCGACATCGGCGGCGGCACCACCGAAGTGGCGGTGATCTCGCTGGCCGGCATCGTCTACAGCCGCTCGCTGCGGGTGGCCGGGGACAAGATGGATGAAGCCATCATGCAGTACATCAAACGCAAGTACAACCTGCTCATTGGTGAACGTACTGCTGAAATCATAAAAACCGCCATCGGCAATGCTTATCCCGATCCCTCGGACCTGGAAACCATCGAGGTCAAGGGGCGGGACCTGGTGTCCGGTATCCCCAAGATCCTGGCGATCGACAGCGAGGAAATCCGGATCGCCATTTCCGAACAGATCGATGCCATTGTTGAGACGGTGAAGATTGCCCTCGAACAGACCCCCCCCGAACTGGCCGCTGACATTGTCGACCGGGGTATCGTGCTCACCGGCGGCGGCGCCCTGCTGAAAAACCTGGACAAACTGCTGATGGGAGAGAGCGGCCTGCCCATTACCGTCACCGAGGATCCGCTATCCACCGTCGCCCTGGGTTCGGGCGAGGCCATCGACAGTATCGATATTCTCAAACAGGTGATGATTACATAATCGATGTTTTCCAGACGAACGATGATGATTGTTGGCCTGATCGTGGTGATCGCGGTCAACGTCATAATCCTGTCGATCAGCAGCCGGACCCGCGAGCCGGCCTACGGGCTGGGTCGCCTGGCCATCTACGTCGTTTCTCCGTTCCAGAAGGCGGTAACCCATACCGTGCAGTTCGTTGAAGGCGTCTGGACGCACTATTTCCACCTGGTCTCCGTATCCCGCGAGAACGATCAGCTCCGGCGGCAGCTGGATGAAGCCCTGGAGCGCAGCCACCAGCTGACCGAGGTCGAGCTGACCAACCAGCGGCTCAACAGCCTGCTCAACTTCCAGAAATCCATCAGCCGCCAGGTCCTGCCGGCCGCCGTCATCGGCAAGGACCCCTCCGCCTGGTTCAAAACCATCATCGTGGACAAAGGGGTGCGGCACGGGGTCGAAAAAGGCATGCCGGTCGTGGTGCCGGCCGGGATTGCCGGCCAGGTGATGGAAGTGGCCGGCTCCTACGCCAAGGTCCTGCTGATCATCGACCAGAACAATGCCGTTGATGCCCTGGTGCAGCGCTCGCGGGCCCGCGGCCTGGTCACCGGCGCGGCCGCCGGACAGTGCGTGTTCAAGTACGTGCTTTTGAAACACGATGTCCAGATGGGCGATATCCTCATCTCTTCGGGCTTGGACGGCGTATTCCCCAAGGGCCTGCGGGTCGGCGTGGTGTCGAATGTCATCCGCAGCAGTGCCGGGATATTCCAGGAAGTCGAGGTGACCCCCTATGTCGATTTTGAAAAACTGGAAGAGGTCCTGGTGGTGCTGAATCCACCGGAGAAGTTGTTTTTTGAGGAGGAGCGATGATCGCGGAGCGATCCAGGCTTCGCCCGGGAGTCAGGGGTCGGGAGTCGGGGGTCGGGAGTCGGAATTGTTAGGTAGAAGGCTGAAGACTGAAGACTGAAGGAGGTTGAAGGCAAAAGGTTTTAAAACTTCAGTCTTCAGCCTTCAGTCTAAATCCCTGATAACGTATTCTTATTACCTGGGACTTCGATCCAGGTATAGTCTGCAATAGAGAACAAGATGACCGCTTTCATTTACATACTCATTTGCCTTGGGTGCATTGTTATCCAGACGACCTTGTTTCCGCTGCTGGCCTGGGTGAGCGGTTACTATGACCTGCTGATACCCTTTGTGGTCTACCTCGGGCTTTTCCGGCCGCTCAAAGAAGGCCTGCCGGTCGTCCTCTGCCTGGGGATTGCCATGGACACCCTCTCCGGCGGGGCTTTCGGGATCTACAGCACGACCTATCTCTGGCTTTACGGCGTCATCGCCTGGATGATCGGGTTCTTGCACTTTAAAAACACCTTGCTGCTGCCTTTTATCGTGGTGGTGGGCGTGCTGCTCGAGAACCTGGTGTTTTTGGTGGCGGTCAAACTCGGGAACCCGGACGCGACCCTGCCGCTGGGACTCGGCCGGACGGTCATGGTGCAGCTCTTGTGGGCCCTGTTCACCGGACCGATACTGGTGCTGGTGATTCGCGGCGTCCATTCGAGCTGGATAAAATGGATTTCGGCGAAAATTGCGGAGGCGGAGGGGTGAGGGCAGGCTAGTAGGCTGAAGACTGAAGGCTGAAGTAGGTTGAAGGTATTGGGCAATAGGTGATTGGTAAATCGGGAGTCTGGAGTCGAGAGTCGGGAGTCGGAATGAATAGGTAGAAGGCTGAAGTCCGAAGACTGAAGGAGGTTGAAGGTAAAAGGTTTTTAAACTTCAGTCTTCAGCCTTCAGTCTAACAACCCGACAACATTTTCCCTCGTTATCCCCATTACCTGGGACTTAACTTTAAATAGGCGCATCGAACGTGACTACGCACCTCAACACCGTCGCCAGCGAGTGGTTCAAGCAGCGCATTATCGGCGTGGTTCTGATTGCGGTGGCTGCTTTTGTCATCCTGTTTGCGCGCCTGTTTTACCTGCAGCTGGTCGAGGGTGAGCGGCTGCGGCATCTTTCCGTGAACAACCGGATCCGCCTGCAGGATATCGAACCCTCACGGGGCTTGATATTCGACCGCAACGGCATGCGCATAGCGGACAACCGGCCGGCGTTTGACATCTACATCACCCTCAAAGACGCCAGGCCGGCGGAGAAGACGCTGGAGAAGCTGGCCTTTTACACGGATTTCCCCATCGAGGAACTCAAGGAAAAGATTAAAAAAGGCCGGGGCCGGGGGGCCTACAAACCCATCCTGATCCGGCAGGACATTTCCTGGGACACCCTGGCCGCCATCGAGGTGCACAAGTTCGATCTGCCGGGAATCACCGTCAATGTCAAACCGCGTCGGCACTACCTGGATAAAAACGGGGCGGCCCACCTGATCGGGTATCTCAGTGAAATCAGCGCCAATGAATTGAAATCCGGCAAATACCCGGGCAGCCGCAGCGGGGATTTCATCGGTAAGTTCGGGGTCGAAAAGGCCCATGAGAACTACCTGCAGGGCAAACACGGCGGCCGCCAGGTGGAAGTGGATGTCCGGGGCCGGGTAATCCGCCCCTTGAAGACGGTAGCGGCCAAACCGGGAAACAACCTGATTCTGACCCTTGACCAGAAGGTGCAGGCCCGCGCCGAAAACAGGCTTTCCGGTCAGGTCGGGGCGGCCGTGGCCATCGAGCCGGACACGGGACGTATCCTGGCCCTGGCCAGCAGTCCCGCGTATAACCAGAACGCCTTTGTCGACGGCATGTCCGCCAAGGCTTGGCGGGCCCTGAATTCGAATCCGGATCATCCCATGGTCAACAAGGCCATCCAGGGGACCTATCCGCCCGCGTCTACCTATAAGATAGTGACGGCCATTGCCGGGCTGGAAGAAGGGGTGATCGATCAGGACACGCTCATCCATTGCCCGGGCTGGTTCAAGTTGGGCAACCGGGTGTCGCGCTGCTGGAAAAAGGGCGGCCACGGCAAAATGAATGTCATCCAGGCCATCGAGCAGTCCTGCGATGTCTATTTCTACCAGGTGGGGCTCAAGCTCGGCATCGACCGCCTGGCCTGGCACGCCAAGGCCTGCGGCCTGGGGACCCGCACCGGGATCCGTCTGGATCGGGAGAAATCCGGCCTGATCCCAACGGCTGCCTGGAAAAAGCGGCGTTACGGGATTCCCTGGCAACAGGGCGAGACCCTGTCGGTGGCCATTGGCCAGGGCTATAACCTGGTAACGCCGCTGCAAATGGCCGTCTTGACGGCGGCCGTCGCCAACGCAGGCACACGCTACCGCCCAATGATCCTTGAACGCATCGAGACGGCCGAGGGAGAGACGGTGTTTCAGGGCGCACCCGAGGTGACCGGCCGCCTGTCAATGACCCCCACCACCCTGGCCCTGGTGCGCCGGGGGCTGTTCGATGTGGTCCAGGGCGAGGCGGGCACGGCGCGCCGGATCCGGACCAGGGGCATCAATATCAGCGGCAAGACCGGCACCGCGCAGATCATCGCATTGAAAAGCGAGGAGGAAGAGGAGGAGACCGAAGTCGAGGATCGCTTCAAAGACCACGCCTGGTTCGTGGCCTATGCGCCCTCGGAATCCCCGCAAATTGCGGTGGCGGTCATTATCGAGCACGGCGAACACGGCTCCAGTGCCGCCGCGCCCATTGCGCAGGACATGATCCTGGCCTACCTGAGGGGGGAGAAGAAGAACTGATATGTTTGACCGGCGACTGGCACAATTTTTCGACTGGGGGCTGCTCGGCATCGTGGTGCTGATCGGGGGCGCGGGTTTGCTGACCCTGTACAGCGCCGTGAACTCGGGTGCTGTCAACCCCTACAGCGCCTTTTTCCTGAAACAGACGGTCTGGTTCTGCATCGGCTTCGTTTTGATGATCGGGGTGTTCCTGTTCAGCTACAAAATGTTCGAGCAGTGGGGCAACGTGATTTACGGCATCTGCATCGTCCTGCTGCTATGGGTCGAGTGGTTCGGCAAATACGTCGGCGGCTCTCGGCGGTGGCTGGAGATCGGGCCGGCCTCGCTGCAGCCGTCCGAACTGGTCAAGATCGGGGTGATCATCATCCTGGCCCGTTATTTTGCCAAGACGGTCAATACCCGGGGCCTGTCCCTGCGGGAACTGGTGCGGCCCATGATTCTGACTCTCATCCCGGTTGCCATCATCGTGCGGCAGCCGGATCTGGGCACCGGCATGGTCGTGGTGCTCATCGCCCTTTCGATAACCGTATTCGTGAAGATTGAACGGCGGGCCCTGATCACCATCATATCCGGGTGCATGGTGGCCGTCCCCCTGGTCTGGTTTCTCCTCAAGCCCTACCAGAAGCGCCGGATCCTCACCTTTCTGGATCCGGAAAGGGACCCGTTGGGCGCGGGCTACCACATCATCCAATCCAAGATCGCCATCGGGTCCGGCATGCTGTCGGGCAAGGGCTACCTGCAAGGCACCCAGAACGCGCTCGATTTCCTGCCCGAGCAGCACACCGACTTTATTTTTTCCGTCCTGGCCGAGGAGTGGGGCCTGGTGGGCTCCGGCCTGCTCCTGATCCTCTTTTTCCTGTTGATCCTGTGGGGCCTCAACATTGCACAGAGCTGCCGGGACCCCTTCGGCAACATCCTGAGCGTGGGGGTGACCGCCATGATCTTCTGGCAGGTGGTCATCAATATCGGCATGGTGATGGGGCTGATGCCGGTGGTGGGGGTGACCCTGCCGTTTATCAGTTATGGGGGGTCGTCGATAATTACGGTGATGATGGGGATTGGATTATTAATGAATGTGAGTATGCGCAGATACATTTTCGAGTAGAAGCCAAGCCAGAGGGCGCCTTTTGGCCCGGGCTCGGCGTTGGGCGCGAAAATTAAATCCTCGAAATACTCGGTGTATTCCTCCGGTTTAATTTCCGCGGCCGCCTTGATCTCGAACCAAAATGCGCCCTCTGGCTTGGCTTCTCGCTATTTTTTCACATCATTAAAACCCCAAAAACATCGATCTATTCCTCCGGTTCAATATTCACGGCCGCCTTGATCTCGAACCAAAATTCACCATCCAGCTCAGCTTCTATAGATTTTGGCACATCAGTTTAGCCTCAAAATCCTCGATATATTCCTCGGGATTGAAAATCACGTCCGCCTTGACCTTGGGCCAAAATCCATTTCCC
>CAJINA010000033.1 GCA_905176665.1 Olavius algarvensis Delta 4 endosymbiont
AGATGAAAAAGTTAAGATCTTCCCAAACAGTTTGAGATAGACGATAAGCGCCATCCCTGGCCCCAAAAGAAGACCAGGGTATGGCGCGCGGTCGTCCTCTC
>CAJINA010000034.1 GCA_905176665.1 Olavius algarvensis Delta 4 endosymbiont
GAGAGGACGACCGCGCGCCATACCCTGGTCTTCTTTTGGGGCCAGGGATGGCGCTTATCGTCTATCTCAAACTGTTTGGGAAGATCTTAACTTTTTCATATTA
>CAJINA010000035.1 GCA_905176665.1 Olavius algarvensis Delta 4 endosymbiont
AACTGAAAAAGTTAAGATCTTCCCAAACAGTTTGAGATAGACGATAAGCGCCATCCCTGGCCCCAAAAGAAGACCAGGGTATGGCGCGCGGTCGTCCTCTC
>CAJINA010000036.1 GCA_905176665.1 Olavius algarvensis Delta 4 endosymbiont
AGATTTTGGCACATCAGTTTAGCCTCAAAATCCTCGATATATTCCTCGGGATTGAAAATCACGTCCGCCTTGACCTTGGGCCAAAATCCATTTCCCAAGACAGCATCTGATTTTATTTAAATGAACCACTTCCTCCGCAGGCGAAAACCCGGCCTTGCTTACCCGACGACATGTCCTGCGTAGCTTGGAAAGCGAAGCGGGAAGCTCGGCGTTGGGCGCGAACATCGAATCCTCGAAATACTATCAGTATTCCTCCGGTTCAATATTCACGGCCGCCTTGATCTCGAACCAAAATTCACCATCCAGCTCAGCTTTTATAGATTTTGGCACATCAGTTTAGCCTCAAAATCCTCGATATATTCCTCGGGATTGAAAATCACGTCCGCCTTGACCTTGGGCCAAAATCCATTTCCC
>CAJINA010000037.1 GCA_905176665.1 Olavius algarvensis Delta 4 endosymbiont
CCTCCCGGACAGTCAGCCCTCTCGGGTCAGTGATTATTAGGCGGCCTCCTTTGACAATTCTTCTCGACGTTTTTTACCAAGCTCAAATGTCTCGATTGGCCGCCGGCCCTGATTCCGATAACCACGATGGGGCCGCTCGTGATTATATTCTTGAAGCCAGGCATCCAGGTCCTGCTGGAGCGCATCTAAAGATTCGTAGAAGCGCTTTCTAAAAGCGGTCCTGAAAAACTCATCCAG
>CAJINA010000038.1 GCA_905176665.1 Olavius algarvensis Delta 4 endosymbiont
TGAAAAAGTTAAGATCTTCCCAAACAGTTTGAGATAGACGATAAGCGCCATCCCTGGCCCTAAAAGAAGACCAGGGTATGGCGCGCGGTCGTCCTCTCGGGTATAAATGTTTTGCCGAACAATAATACCCAAAGGAGGACACAATGACCGCAACTAAGAA
>CAJINA010000039.1 GCA_905176665.1 Olavius algarvensis Delta 4 endosymbiont
AAAGCCTTCATCACTCACGCGGCGTTGCTGCGTCAGGGTTTCCCCCATTGCGCAAAATTCCTCACTGCTGCCTCCCGTAGGAGTCTGGACCGTGTGTCAGTTCCAGTGTGGCTGATCATCCTCTCAGACCAGCTAACCATCGC
>CAJINA010000040.1 GCA_905176665.1 Olavius algarvensis Delta 4 endosymbiont
AATCGGCGGTTTGTCCACCAGGCCTTCGAGACCATGCTCCTGAAAGGATCGTTTATATTCGTAAAACTGGCTGCGAGAGACTTTGTGCATCCGGCAAGCCTTGGATACGTTGCCCAGT
>CAJINA010000041.1 GCA_905176665.1 Olavius algarvensis Delta 4 endosymbiont
GAGACATGGTTTTGCCTTTGTGCTTTGATGGCGAAGCCCCTCTCTGGGCCAGGATTCTTTACGTGGAGAGTGGCGCTAACCATATTCTTTGCTGGACAATTTATTGGTCGGATCGTTTTCGCTTAGCATCTTTTCCAAAACTTCCCGTTCCGGCAAGTTCGGCAGGCGACCGATCAGATACGCATGGCCAACCTGCTCATCTGCCTGGTTTGTAAAGATGGCCTCTGCTGCGGCACGCATGCGTTCATCAATGCTGGTGATGGTTACTTTGCAGTGGATCGTATCGTCGAAATAGACGGGTTTAAGAAATTTGAAATCCATTCCGGTAGCCAACCAGCCAACCTGTCCGCCAAACTCGCAAATCATCGAACCAACCAGCAGGCCGTGACAGATCAGACCTTTGAATCCCTTCTGGTCGGTCCACCGGGTATCGTAATGTACCGGATTGTAATCTCTGGTCAGATCGCCAAATTGAATGGTGTCTTCTTCGGTGAATGTACGCGTAATGCTGAATGAATCCCCTGCGGCAAGCCCTTGCACGGCATTTAACCTGATTGGATTTGGCATGATCTACCCCTATTAAATTTCGAAATAAGAAGCACGAAGATCGAAACAAATTCGAAATCCAAATGACCAAATGACACAAACAGAGGCTCATCTGTTATCATAACACAGAGTATGAGCCAATCAGTCTTCGCCAATGGCTACGCCCGACATGAAGGCGGTTTAAAAATGCTTTTAGAAGCGATCTCAAAAAACGGATTTTGGTTCAAGGTCAAGGCGGGCGCTTCATTCGAACCGGAGGAATACTATCGTATTTTGAGGATTTGGTCCGCCCTACAATTAGTAGTATTCTTTACGGAGGCGATTTACTCGCCAATTTAGCGTCCAACGCCGAGATTGGGCTAAAAGACTTTTTTGAGATGGCTTCTAATCTCGTACTGGGACTACCTCCAGCCAATACCCGTCGGGATCGTTGATGAAATAAATGCCCATGGCCTCATTCTCATAACAGATGCAGCCCATTTCCTTGTGCAGGGCATGCGCGGCATCAAAATCGGGGGTCCTGAAGGCCACATGGAATTCCTCGTCCCCGAGGTCATAGGGTTCTTTCTGGGACTCAAGCCAGGTCAGTTCCAGCTTGTTGGCCGTGGTACCATCACCCAAAAAGACAATGATATAACTGCCGTCATCGGCGACCGAACGGCGCTCCTCTTTCAAGCCGAGCGCCTTGTCGTAAAAGGCCAGGCTTTTATCCAGATCCAGTACATTGATGTTGAAATGGTCGATGGTGAATTTCATGGCAAACTCCCTATTCTGAAATTTTTAATTGGCTTGAAAAATAAGAATGAAAAAGTCTCGGGTCAAATTAGGCGTCATCTAAGCTTCCAACACTGCCCCTACTGTCCCAAAAAAGAAGCGCTCTTGCAATCTGGCGTGAAGCATTGACGCTTTGACCAACCCGGTGCAGTGAGACACACCCAAAAGATCGATCTGGTAGCGATCGAGCACGTTTACCGTCTCCTCGAACTGCGCGTCGTCGCTGAATCCAAGATGGGTCCCGCCGATGATGGCGTGGATGCGGTCCTTGTTCATTTTCTCCAGGGCATAGTCGATGATATTGATCAAGCCGGCATGGGCACACCCCAGGATAATGACCAGGCCTTTTTTGGAATCGATGATGAGAGATAGGTCGTCGTTGATGGGGTCGGGTTGGATGGTATTGCCATCCGGTAAAATGGCAGACATCTTGTCATCGCCCTTTTCGAAGGCGCCCTTGCGGGGGATCTCGCCGGTCAGGTAGACGCCGGGACCCACCTCCACCAGGTCGACGCCCAAACGAAACTGCGCACCCAGACCTTCGAGGTAGGGGCGCCGGAAGGGGATGCCGACAAAGCGGGTTTCTCCCTCGGAAGACCATACTCGCCGGGTGAACATGTCCGGGTGACCAAACACATCTACCGCGCCCCTGATCTTGAGTACCGCGGGCAGGCCGCCGGTGTGGTCGTAGTGTCCGTGGCTTATCATGATTACCCTGATACTTGCCAGATCCTTGCCAAGAGCCAGGGCGTTCTGTGTGATGGCGAACCCCTGACCGGTGTCGAAAAGGTAGTTACCCTGCTCCGTTTCCACGAAACAGGCAAACCCATGCTCCCCGATTACCCCGAAGGGCACGCCTACCGAGTTTTCACAAAGGATGGTCAGTTTTGTTTGCACAACGGTATTTCCAATTCCGCGGGCAGTTTTGGATGGATACCCTATAAAAAAGCAGGGCGCCTTCACGAGGGCGCATGACCTCTCTTTTAGCAGATACCCTGGTCATATCGCAAGTCTCTCAGGTCAGCGATAACGGCAATTACAATAGGGCCGTGGTGACTGGTACAAATTGAAATTGCGTTTTGCATTACCAAAGGGCAGGGAAAGCCACCTGGTTTTTCTGGCTACTATCTATTGGTATATACAGCGGGTTAATCGTTAGCGGCTGCTTTTGAAATCCCCGCTAAGACCTTTTCTACTTTGGCAATGACTTTTTCACAGCCGGAGACGGCATGCCGTTTTTCCAGGTACCGCGGATTATTGTATGAGATCCAGACCTCGTCCTTTTCATTGGCCCAGACCAATGCCTTTTGGGGTAAATCAATCGCAATCGATTGCTGGCATTTCATTAGCGGGCTGCCCACTTTTGGATTACCGAAGATGATTAATTCCGTATCCGGGATGCCGATGCCGATCTTGCCGGCAGCTTCGGAGTGCTTTATCCGGTTGAATACTGTCATGCCCTTATTCTTTAATATATTCTCCATCCGGTCGGCTGTTTCCTTTACCGTAAAGGTGCTGCGAACATTGACCACACCTTCCGCGGCCCACAGATGCATTGGTATAACTACGAACAACAGTATGGCTGCAATAAATTTTTTCATAGCATTTTCCTATTTAAGGTCTATTATCATTAGGTTGATAACACGATTTTAGCGCAGGGTTACTGGCAAAACACGGATAGCAATACATTACGCACAGAATCACCCGTGTCAAAAACAGCCTGAGCACGAGGTTCGCCCCAAGGGGCGTTTAGAAGCGATTTGTTCTTAAATTTAGGACGGTTAGTAATAACTCTTGGCGATGAAGTTGGGTCTATATGCAGGCGCATGCGGGGTCATTTTACGAATCGCCAATTTTTAAGCGTTATCAAGTCTGACGGCTTTAAACAATTCTCCGGTGAAATCTGGTTCGGCACTCATGATGCGTTTCCAGCTTGGCACAAAGGGGGTTTGCATGGGATTGGCGAGAAACTCCTCGCCGGCCGTGTAGATATTGCGGGCGAAAAGGTCTAACGTGGCTTCTTCTCTATCAATATCCACCTCCAGGCCGTTGATCGATGCATCGGCATAGTAGCTGCTGACCATTTCCAGCGCTTTGCGGAAATAGGTGGCCTTTATGGAGCGGAAGGTTCCCTTGGAAAAAATGATACCATAGCTTGCCAGCTTAACGAAAATAGCCTTTGAAATCTCAATGCTCATTTTCGAGAGTCCCGCATTGGGATCATCCGCGGAAACCGTCTGGTGCTTGTGATCGTAGCGATCGGCGATGTCGACCTGGCAGATATTTGAAATGGATGTATTGCGAAGCACCTCCGATAAGATGCCAACTTCCAATCCCCAGTCACTGGGTATCCGGATGCTTTCGGCCAGACTGGTGCGCATGGCAAATTCCCCGGCCAACGCATACCGAAAGCTGTCCAGGTATTCGAGGTATTCAATATTGCCGAAGAATGCTTTCAAGGTTTTAAGCAGGGGGTTGATCAATAGCCGGGTGACCCGGCCTGACAAGTGATCCGCGGTAGCCCGAAAGTAGTAACCTTTGCAAAAAATGTAATCAAAATCAGGATTGGCGATGGGATAGAGCAGGCGCGCCAGGAGTTGGCGATTATACGTGAGAATATCGCAATCGTGCAATGCAATCGCCTGGGCCTGCCCAGAAGCCAGAGCATAGCCAATGCAATACCAGGCGTTGCGTCCTTTGCCCAGTTCCAGGGGGGCCAGTTTTTTCTCCTTTAAACGGGCATCCAATGCTTTTAGCCTGGGGCCGTCATTCCATAGGATGCGATGGCGCTGAGGCAGGCGCCCAAAATATTTTCGGGCATACTCAAATTGCTTTTCATCGGCCCGGTCCAGACCGATAATGATTTCATCAAGATAGGGCACCCGGGACAACTCTTCCAAAATGTGCCCCAGAGCCGGACCTTCCAATTCGGAAAATAGCGACGGGAGGATAAGCGTCATGGGGCACTTTTGCGAAAACTTTTCAAGGCTGCCTTCCAGGTCCTCCAGGGAGCGGGTCCTGAAATTGTGCAGTGTGGTAACATTTCCATTTTGATAAAAATCGCCCATGGGGCCTCCTGGCTGAATTGATTATTTCCACAAATCAGTACTGAGATATTTTAAACCCGAGTCACACATGATCACCGCGATGGTTTTTCCCGGGAACGACGTTTTCAGCAACTTCAAGGCGGTGGCTACATTAGCGCCGGATGAGAATCCGGCAAAGATACCTTCTTCACGGGCCAGTCGGCGGGCAACGTCGATGGCTTCGTCATCCGAAACCTGTAAGTGGCCGTCAATGTGCGCTTGCTTGACCATGGACAGATCGGCCATGGTATAGCCGCCGCCTTGGATACGATGATTGGGATGGACAACCTCCTCGCCTGCCAGGACTGCGGCACCCTCCGGTTCAACAATGAAGCATTTGATATCGGGATTGTGCTCCTTGAAGGCTGGCGCACAGCCGGCAAAAGATCCGCCGGTGCCGACGAAATCGCAGAACGCATCGATATTGCCACCGGATTGTTTTATGAATTCCGGTCCGGTGTGCAAATAGTGAGCGCGGAAATTTCCCTTCAGGCGGAACTGGTCGGCTCGAAAAGCACCGCGCGCGGCCACAATCCGTCTGGCCTCCTTCGCAACCAGTTCCAGATCCTCGCCGGAAACTTCACCGACTTTCGAACCGGGCAACTGGTCCACCAGGATTACCTCGGCCCCCAGGGCCGCCATCATGCGGGCCCGTTCCATGGAATTGCCTTTGGACATGACGGCCACGAATGGGTATCCTTTCAGACCGCAGACAATCGCCAAACCAGTCCCGGTATTGCCGCTGGTCAACTCGACGACTGTCTGGCCCCTTCGCAATTCCCCGCTTGCTTCGGCATCTTCGATCATTTGCCGGGCAATGCGGTCCTTCTTTGAAAAGCCGGGATTCAGGTAATCCAGCTTGGCCAGAATGCGGCCATCGCTATCTTTTGTGAGCCGGGATAGTTCCACGACCGGTGTATTGCCGATTGCATCCAGGGCCGAAGGTAAAATTGTGTCGGCGAATGTCATGCGAGGATCCTTGTTCTTGAAATGTATCTTGTTGATAGGTCACCGTTCCTACTATCGAAAAGATGGTAAAATGTCAATTGATTCTATATAGTTAAGGCTGCTGGCAAAGGTTACGGCATCGGATTGCGACGAAATCTGACTGGCGCCGGGTTCGGATTGCTGGTATCGAATCAGAAGTGAAAGTTTTTTTACCAGGGAGGTTTGGAGTTGAAAAATGAGCGTTTACTGGCTGAGCGTTTAAACCGGATTTCAACGGCAGTGGCTCTTGAAAAACCTGACCGTGTACCGGTGGTACTTGAATATTCGGGATTCGCCGCTTACGTGACCGGAACCCCCATGTCCGCCTTTTTAGCGTCGCCCGCCAAAAACCTGGAAACCATGATCCAGGCCTATCACCAGGTGGCCGGGGGTGATGCCATCAACTATGGGGCGTTCTGGCCCTATGGCCTTTGCTATGACTACCTTTCGAAGGTCCGCGTGCCGGGCGTGGACCTACCGGACAATGAAATGTGGCAGGTCGTCGAGACTGAACTGATGACCAGGGCCGATTATGATCGTCTCTTGAATATAGGCTGGCCTGAATTTTTTAGTGAGTTTATGGCCCAAAGAATTCTGGATGATGTGCCTGCGGAATACCTGCCGCCGTATAGAAAATCACCGGATGTCAAAGGATCCTGGGCCAGGGAGGGGGTTCCGGTTTTAAGCGGTGGCGATGTGACCACCCCGTATGAATTGCTCTGCGGCTCCCGCTCGCTGATGAAATTCTCGCGAGACCTGTTTGAGATACCGGAGAAGGTGATTGCCGTCATGGATGCCATCGTGCCGCATCTTGCCGGCGATACCATCCAGCGCGCCAAACGTCACGGATACCCGCTTGTCTGGGTCGGTGGCTGGCGAACGGCGCCGAGCATGTTGTCCCCGGACATGTGGCAGCGCTTTGTCTGGCCCTATTTCAGCCGGTTGGTCCGCGAGGTTGTCGATTCCGGGTTGATTGCCTTGCTCCACCTGGACTCGAACTGGGCCCGGGAACTGGAACGCTTCAAAGACCTTCCCCGGCGGCGGTGCATCCTGGCACTTGACGGCGAAACCGACATATTCAAGGCCAAGGAGGTTTTGGGCGATCACATGTGCATTATGGGAGATGTCTCAGCCGCGATGTTGTATTTGGATATGCCGGATAAGGTCTACGCGTATTGCTCAAAACTCATTCACGAAATAGGGCCGGAAGGCTTCATCCTCCAATCGGGGTGTGACATTCCGGCCAATGCCAGGTTGGAAAATGTCAAGGCGATGGTAGCGGCCGCCATGGATAGTTAGGTCAGACCTCCTGTCCGCGTAATAGGCTGTTGCTACAAATTGAATTCTCACCGAACCTGAAATTCGCCTGTGCTTCAATTCTCAACCGCATATCCATCGGGCTTGGAAACATTTCCCAATCAAAGGCGTGTCCAGGTTTCCGAATTGTCGCTTTTGTGAAGCAGTGGCGTGATTCGATTCAGTTCGAGGGAAACGTTGCAAGGTGCTTGGAAAAGCGGTTTGATGCTCATAATGCCGGACGTGCGCATGCCCTGAAACACCCGGGAGGCGGTCGAATCGATAGAATCCTGAACGGTGTCGACGGCGGCTTCGCAGCCCATGACGAGGACCGCATCATAGTTCCGGGCGACCTTACTGAGTTTCCGTCGTCTTCTGCTTGTCCACATGCATACAACAAACTGGTGGGGCAGGTAGCTTTTGAATACATCGGTTTTGAGGCCCTTGCTTTTCAGATTGGCTTGTACCGTATCCAGATAGTGTTCATAAGAAGGGGTTTTCAGGAAGCTTGAGAAAAATTTGAAATAGGGCGCCTGCCGACTCACCGCCAGGCTGGCCGCAGGGCAGAAGCGGCAAGGGACGATTAAAACGGATTTGAATTTCGCAAGTTCCGAAAAATCCTTGATAGCGTTCAAATAAACCGGCATTTTTTCACCTCTATCTTCCCAATAGTGACGTCAGGGGCGCAATTATCCGCCGCAGGCAGAGCAGGCACTGGACGCCTCACAGGTGGACACCTCGGTATGCCCCGGGTTTTCAAGGCTGTCCAGGACCCGGGCAGCTACGGATTGCGCTACCTCCTGACGCTCTTTTTCCGGCACCGCTTCGTAATTGAAAACATCCGTATACTTATTGTAGTGGGCGAGCGCGTCGAACTGGACCAACTTGTCCTTGGTGATAATGTTTTCCAGGATACGCCATGGCACCTTAGAAAGCAGCCGTCGATCAGGACAACTTTTTCAGCTGCCTTTATCCAGCGGGCAATGGCGGAGTCAGGCACCGTGATCAACTCACCGTGGCACCCCCGCCCGTAGGCTTCATTTTGTGCAATCATATTGGCGGCCAGTCTGGCGATTTCACCGCGGATGCAAGCACCCTCACAGGACAGAACCGGAATCTTCAACTCGCGGTGGTTCTTTTGACCGGTTCGCTCTCCAATTGGACAAACGGCCCGGGTAGTGCTCACCTCTATGGTTGCTTGGGTTTCAACGATCATTTCAGACCTCCTATTTTTGTCGGTACAATCATTGATTAGTCGGCTCTTTGGTTTCGTCCAAAACTCTTTTTTTCTCTTCGTATTCATCCGTGTCGATTTCACCACTAGCATACCGCCGGTCCAAGATGCCCCGCGCAGATTCCGTATTCTCGGCGTGTCGGCTGTAGTAGGAACGCGGTCCGCAACCGCACATCGTGGTGCCCCAGCGGCCTCGCATCATGAAAAAGCAAAGGACCATCATTATAATGGGAAATAGCCACCACCAGGAAAAAGTGCATGCTTCTGGCCAGTACATATTTTCACCTCCTTGTAGCTGTTGTCGCAACGTTGGTTATTGTCATGTAAATCAATTTTTCCCGTTAGACGAAACCGATGCCAAAAAGGTTACACTTTTATCAATCTTTTGATGCCTGCTCCGGTGGGGGTGTTTGGGGTAAAGATCGCTTGGGTATAGTATTCGCGGCTTGAACATCAGTTGCAGTCTGATAAAAGCGGATTGTATTCAGGGGGGATTTTTGAAAGAATAGGTCCTACATCCATTTTAAACCAAGGGGTAATCAAGGGGTCAAAAAAATGTTTAAGGAATTGGAAGCCATATACTCGAAACCCGCACCATTCGAATTTTATACGGCCGCAGAACTTTGGGCGGATAGCCATACATCCGAAAAAATGCTGGAATATCATCTAAATGAATCCATCGACCTCTCGTCTCGAAATACTGAATTTATCGACAGGTCGGTTGCCTGGATCATTTCTCATTTTGGTGTCGAAGCAACGACTATGATTGCTGACTTTGGTTGCGGACCGGGTTTGTATACAATCCGGTTCGCCGAAGCAGGGGCGGACGTTACCGGGATAGACTTTTCCGCACGATCGATTCGGTATGCCGGGGATCAGGCTGCTGCAAGAGGGTTGCGGATCGACTACATTTGTCAGAATTACCTGGCGTTTGACACCGATAAACAGTTTGACCTGATTACCATGATTTTTTGTGATTTCTGTGCCCTGAGTCCGTCTCAGCGCGGGGTGTTATTGGCCGGGTTTTACAGGTACCTGAAGCCGGGCGGATCCGTCCTGCTGGATGTGCATTCGTTGAACACCTTTCACAGCCGTGAAGAAATAGCGACTTACGAAAAAAACCAACTGGACGGCTTCTGGTCTGCTGATGACTATTTCGGGTTTCTGAATATTTTCAAGTATGCTGAAGAGAAGATCACCCTCGACAAATACACCCTCATTGAGAAAGACCGCACCCGTGTTATCTATAACTGGCTGCAGTATTTCAGCCGGGATACGCTCGGCCGGGAATTTGAAGCGGTCGGATTTACCGTGGAAAAGTTCTATTCTGATGTTGCCGGCACGCCGTTTTCAGAAACCTCGCCGGATTTGGCTATTATCGCCCGGAAGCCTGAAGTGCGCTAGCTAATCGCAAGCTCCCACACAACCCGTTGGCCTAAGCTATTCGCCGTCGAGCGCTTTGCGTACGGACTTGGCCAGTTCGGTTCGCAAGACCGGTTTGGAGAGTAACGCGCGAATGCCCAAGGCGCGCGCCTTTTCTTTGGTGATCAACTCACTGAAGCCGGTACACAGAATCGCCGGCATCTGGGGGCGGATTGCAAACACCTGTTGAATCAATTCCAAACCGGTCAAGTGGGGCATGGTCATATCCGTGACCACTAAATCATATTGATCCGAATCCGTCTCAAATGCTGCGAGCGCATCTTGGCTGTTCGTATAGGCCAGTACCTGGTAGCCGAGGCTTTCCAGGGATAGTTGCAGCATTTCCAATATTTCCGCTTCATCGTCGACCACCAGAACTCGTTCGGTGCCGGTGGGGATGGTTTCCTCGACGGATGTATCCAATTTGTCCATTTCGGTTTCGAGACAGGGGAAATAGACGTTCGCAGTTGTGCCCTTGCCCGGCTCGCTGTAATACTTGATGTGTCCGTTGAAGCTTTTGACAATACCAAGTACCACTGAAAGCCCCAGCCCGGTCCCCTCACCTTTTGGCTTGGTGGTAAAATAAGGTGTGAAGATATTTTCGAGGGTGACGCTGTCCATACCATGTCCGGTATCGCTGACCTCAAATTTTACATAGCAGCCCGGATCGAATTGCATGTTGCTAAAGGATATATCCTCTTCAGTAACTCCGATTCTCACCAGACTGACGCCCAACACGCCGCCGGATTCGCGCATGGCGTAATAGGCATTGGTGCATAGATTCATGATAATCTGGTGCAGTTGGGTCGGGTCCGCAAGCACACTCCCGCAGTCCGCTTGGATATACTGCCTGATTTCAATTGTAGTGGGGATTGAAGATCTCAGCAGTTTGAGGGTTTCCTTGACAATGAGATGCGGTTGCACGGCTTTTATCTCATGATCCACCTGGCGGCTAAAAAGAAGAATCTGTTGTACCAGGTCACGCGCCCGCAACCCGGCCTTGATGACACCTTGTTGCATATCGAGCAAAGGACTGCCGGATGGCAGGTCCACTTTCACCATTTCGGCGTATCCCAAAATGGCGCCTAATATGTTATTGAAATCATGGGCTATACCGCCTGCAAGGGTGCCCAGCGATTCCATTTTTTGCGCTTGCCGCAGCTGCATTTCAAGTTTTTTCTGTTGCTTTTCATAGCGGACCCTCTCGCTGATATCTTTGGCATAGGCGAAATAATTATCTTTGCCGTCGAACTTCAGGGTGTTGGCGGTGATTTCTACGGGAAAAACCTGCCCATCTTTTTTCTTAAAACGCGTTTCAAAGAATACGGAATTCTTTTCTTTCAAATTTTTGGCAAACTCGGGCCAGGCTTCGGCGGTTAACTCCAGATCAAAATCACCCACCTGCATGGTGGTAAATTCTTCTTGCGAGTAGCCAAGAGAGCGGCAGACCGCCTCATTGACATAGAGAATTCGCGAATCGTCATCAACCCAGAAGAACAGGTCGACACTTTGTTCGATCCAGCGCTGCATGAGCTGCAGCTTCCTGTCCAGCTGTCTGCGTACGGAAATATCGCGAACGATGGCCTGGATAAACCTTTGGGACTCGATATCAATCAAACTCAGGCTGATTTCAGCATCGAAAGCCTCCCCATTATATCTCGTGTGCCGCCATTCAAAAACATCCGCCTGACCGTTTTGCACGGCCGTAATCTTTTCCACGGCTTTTTGGGCCGAATCTCTACCGTCTGGTTGCAGGGGGGGCGAGAACTTATCGGGCGCTTGTCCGACAATCTGCTCACGCGTGCATCCAAAAACTTCGAGGGTTTTCTGATTACACTCGATGAATTGATTGTCCTGCATAATCAGGATGGCGTCATTGGCCGATTCGAATAGCGTTCGGTAGCGGTTCTCACTTTCCTCCAAAGCGATTTCCGCCTGTTTATTCGCGGTCAGGTCGTAGAATACGCCTAGAATGCGTTCATGGAGGAGGGCTCCCGCTATGGCTACGAAGCGGGTGGATCCATCTTTGCAGGTAACGGTGGCCTCGACCGGTTCGATCTCGGAACCGCTGTCTTGTGCACTTTGAACTGCGCTTTCCCACCGGTCGGCAACTGATTGCCGATAGCCCGGATCCGGGTACGCCAGCTGAAACCAGCGCTCGACAGTCGGGGCATCCTCTACGGTATATCCGAACAACTCGCGGAATTTAGGGTTACTGTATTGGATATTTCCTTTATCATCGGCCCAGGAAACGGCTGTCGGCAGGGCTTCCATTAAAGAGAGAAGGTGTTGTTGGCTGTGTTGGAGGGCGTCTTGGACCTCAAAGTATCTTTTGATGTCCTTATGAAGCAAGATATAGATAATGTAGCTTGTCACCAGAACGAAAATCCAGCCTTTGACCATCTGCAACCGGGTCATGGTTTCGATATCGTTGACGACGACGGATAGTATCTGGTCTGAAAACAAGATCCACAGGACCGAGATACCCGCGTAAATCAATGCCACTTTAAGGGCCGTCTTTTTTAGCGATTGTTCGGGAATCGCCGTACCTTCAAAGGTGGAATCACCGGACATTTTTACCCTCCGACCAAGTTAGCTGTTAGTTTCTAAAGGGGGGCGTGTAGATGTGAAATTCGAAACCTTGCCTGGATATGACGCCCAGACCTATCTTAATCCAGATGGGTCGGGATTAAAATTGTTTATTTGAAATTTAGGCGGTTTGAATTAGCCGGCCCTGGAAATGTCTTGGTGAGATATTTGGGAAAAGAGTAAAAAACTAAATAATTATAAGCATCAACAACATACATAGGCGGCACATTCGGGAAAATTTGTATGATTAAGCCAGAGGTTTGCCAGAGAAAATGACAACTCTAAAAACGGCCTTCAAACGTCCCTTTAATGCAGACGCCGCAAACGGGAAAAGATGGCCTCAGGATGCTTTTTTTTATCTGCATAAAATACGTTTTTACAGTCTGAGCAGATCGTGTGGGTAAAATCGGATTCCGTATGCGCGCGGACATAAGCATCCAGCGGCCACCAGCGCCCGTTATCATCGCGAATGCGTTTGCAGCCGCTGCAGATTGGCAGCAACTTCTGGAGTACCTTTATTTCTTCTAATAGCCGTTCTTTTTCGGCTAACGCTTCAACCAGTTTTGTGTTTAGCTGTTCCTGCTGCTCTTCGGCTTTTTTGCGAGCGGTGATGTCGCGCGTAATTCCAATAATTTTAAGCGACTGATGAGGTTCCTGGACAAACTTTGCCCTAATTTCGACCCAATAGGTGTTCCCGGCTTTATCGACCACCTGGAGCTCGAGCGACCGGGGCACATGCTTCCCACGTTCATAGGCCATCATTTCGCTTTTTAGCAACACCAGGGCCTTTTTGGCAGATGCCACGGTCAGTTCCTCAAAAATTGATTTACCGAGGAGTTCTGCAGCAGTGTATCCGCTTAATTTGCCAACCGGGGGTGCTGAATATTCGTATACCATGGTTTCGGCATCTATGACCCAGATGGAATCCACTAAATTTTCAGTGAGCAGGCGGTTTTGTCTTTCAAGTTCTTTTAGTCTGTGTTGAATCGATTTAGCCATTGGCGATACCTCAGATGTACCAATAATTAAAACTGCTTCCGCCCCAGGGGACGCTGAACAAAATTCAATTCAAGACCATTTGCGGTCCTGATTACTTTTCCCACCTTTTAATGCGCAGGCAAATTTCGTCTTTTGGAAATTGAGAAATTTGCTTCAGATTAGGGCCTGAACGGCATCTATCAAGTCGGCGTATGTAAACGGCTTGGTTAGAGTGACGTTTGCCCCTATCTGCTGGGCGACCTTCAAATGATTCCCGGCACTAACCCGGCCCCCGCCGGATATGGCAATGATTTTGACTTCGGGGTAATCCTTTCTGAGAGCCGCAATAGTTTCGATTCCCCCCGTACCGGGCATCAGAATGTCTGTGATAATGAGATCGGCAGGACTGTCCTGGTTCATCTGCAACCCTTCAGCTCCGTCATGAGCGGTGTTCACATCATAACCAATTGGCACTAAGGCGTGCGTCAGCATATCAGCAACCTGTACATCATCTTCGATAATGAGAACTCTATCCATTCTGGGCCACTCCCTTTCTAATAAATGAGCTTAATCTTGTGTTTCGCATAAGTTGGTTTCACTACTGCTTGAATCAATTCTATTTCCCTGCCCTATCCATAAAGCTTCGTCTTCAAGAGGGGTATCCTTCGATAGCATGGGATTGTCTACTCTGAAAATTTTACGGTTCGCCAGGCCCGCCTGTTCTAAGCTTGATTCATGGTACGCTCGAAACAGTCTTTCAAAACTGCCGTCCAGGATCATATGATGTAAACCGGCCTCAATCCTTTGAGCCAGCCGGGGGCTCTTCTTGCTGACAAAAATGTAGGTCGGTTGTGGGAGATAAAGCGCCAGGCGCGGCTCAATGACCATGTCCGGCAGGTGGTGGAATCTTTCGTTATATTCTCTGAAAATTTCGTTTACCCCACGGGGAAAGTAGTCGAAGCGGTCTGCCATGAGCATTGTAAACAGGCCCTCATAATTGCTGCCGGTAACGATTTGGAATCCGAGCCTGGCCATTGCCTCGGTGGTGGACCACTGCTGGTGCAGGCCGGCCTTCAACCGTTTTAATTGATCCAATGATTCGATATTGCCGAATTTTTCAATATCATGCCTTTTGATCAAGAAGAGCCGATACCCGAGCAGGCCCTTCAGTACAGGAATCCGGATCGGTAGTGTTTTTTCTTCCCATTCCGGCCGCGTTGGCACGATATGTACATTTACTCTGCGGCCGGACATTATCTCAACCAAGGCGCGATTGCGTTGGGTACCCTGTAGGGTAAAAACAATATCGAAATTGCCATAATGCGGTTTTGTTTTTTCCAGGGCAAGCTTCAAAAGTGCGTTGTTATACAGGTGGCGTTGATCCAGTGCAGAGTGCGGTTGGAATATGCGAATCACATCTTGCGCCTGAACATCTCGGGCAGCTAAAAGCCCCCAAATCAGGCTTGTTAGGACCATTGCGAAACCACAGGCCCATTTCGGACTAAATTCAAAATTATGCAATTTACTATAGATCATTGTTTTAAAAGTGAGCACGGTGCTGTTTGCGAAAAGACAAACCGCCGTTCATCAATTTGTCGGTGTATCAATTTCAATTGGTCGATGTGTAGAAAACCGACCTCATGCCGGTCCATTTGCTGCGGTATAAATATTTTAAGAGTTGGCTCCATCGCACTATAAGGAGGATTATTAGGCACTAGACCTTAACCGCACTTTCGTCGAGGACGTTTCTCACCAGATTGGCCATTTCTTTTATGATAATCGGTTTCATCAGGATTGCTTTGATGCCGATTTTTTCAGCCGCCTCTTCAGTTATCTGGGTGCTGTAGCCGGAACAGAGTATGATTGGAATGTCTGGACGGATGGCAATGAGTTCCTTGGCGAGCTTGTCACCGGTCATTTGCGGCATGGTCAGATCGGTAATGACCAGATCAAACTGTTCCGGTTGTGATTTGAACAATTCGAGCGCTTCCAGGCTGCTCACCCGGCTGACAACCGTGTAGCCTATATTTTCCAAAAGTAGTTTTCCGATCTCAACAATATCGGGTTCATCGTCAATGATCAGAACATGCTCCTGGCCCCTGGGAAGAGGTTCCTGGATATCGACTTCAGATTCAGCCTGATTTTCGATTATAGGCAGATCGACCTTAAATATAGACCCTTTTCCAAATTGACTGCTGACATGAATAATGCCGCCATAATCTTTCACGATACCATGGACAGCTGAAAGGCCCATGCCCGCCCCCTGGCCTCTCTCTTTGGTGGTAAAAAAAGGATCATAGATACGTTCCATCGTCTCGGGCGCCATGCCCTCACCCGTATCGCTGATCGTAAGTTCGATGTAGGCACCCGGGTCTATGCCGGGGTATAAGTTCTCATATTCGGTCGGCAAGCGGATATCTCGTAACTGTACATGCAGTGTCCCGCCGGTATTCCGCATGGCATACCCGGCGTTTGAACAAAGATTCATGACAATCTGGTGGAGTTTGGTTGCATCGCCCATTACCTTGGAATCGCTGGCAAGATCATGCTTGATTTCTATCGTTGTAGGTAAAGAGGCGCGCAACAGCTTCAGGGTTTCTTTTACAATCGATCTCACGGGCACCGGCATCAGGGTTTGTTCCGTCTGGCGGCTGAAAGCCAGTATCTGCTCGACCAGATCTTTGGCGCGGTTTCCGGCGCGTAATATGTTTTCAATGTACCCTGCCAGGAGCGCCTTTTGGGGTAGTTCCAGTTGGGCCAGTTCTGCAAATCCCAGAATGGCGGAAAGAATATTGTTAAAATCATGGGCAATACCGCCGGCCAGAGTGCCGATGGCCTCCATCTTTTGAACCTGAACCAGTTGATTTTCCAACTTGGAGCGCTCCTCTTCTGCCTTGACTCTGACACTGATATCCCGACCATAGGCGAAAAAGTGATCTCGGCCTTCAAACTTCAACGCATTCGCAGCGATCTCGACGGGGAAACTTGTGCCGTTCTTTCTGCGCAGACGGCTCTCGAAGCAGAGGTTTCTTTCGGATTTCAATTTGGAAGCAAAACCGGGCCAGGCTGCCCGGGGGAGCGTCAGGTCGAAATCACTGACCCGCATGTCACGAAGTTCGCCAAGGCTATAACCCAGAGCCTGACAAACCGTCTTATTTACATATAAGACCTGCGAGTCTTCCCGTACCCAGAAGAACAGGTCTACGCTGTGCTCGACCCAGTGCTGCACAAGGCGGATCTTTTGGTTCCGCCGTTTCCTTTGGGTAACATCACGGACGATCGCCAGTATCGTCATCTCTGGTTCACGATCCAATACCGACAGGCTGACTTCCGCGTCAAACGTTTCTCCGCCGGACCGCTGGTGAAGCCAGGCGAAAGTTGTCGGGCCCTGGCTTTGCAACAGCTTTTTTACGTTCATCAAGACTTTTGATTTGGAAGTGCTGCCATCGTACTGCTGCGGAGGTGATAATTCACAAGGCGTTTTGCCGATGAATTCAGCCGGCCCGCAGTCAAAGGTTTCCAGAACCTTCTTATTGCAATCCGTAATTTTGAGATCGGAAACAGACATTGTGAAGATGGCGTCGGGTGCATTATTAAATAGCGTTCGATAGCGCCTGTCGGTTTCACTTTTCATGGAATTATAGATTTCACAACCTGATTCCCTTCGCAATCCGAGCCTGGAATGTTCTAAAACGCGACAGTGGTTACCTGTGCTTGGCGTATGCTCGGACACAGAATTCCCATTTCTTTCTTGCTCAAATTTTGACTGAGCGGACTTGGTAGTCATGATTCATTTCCAGCGACCCTCATTCAGTCGGGTCTGAATTAAAGTTCCTATTCACGCTCCAACGGTGTTCTCATTTTAATTTTTAGACATCATGCTCTAGTTCCGGATATAGTTTCCGGGCGCAAGCCGGACAAATACTGTGACTGAACGCAGCATCTGAATGCTCGCTGATGTAGGATTCAATCTGGTTCCAATATCCCTGGTCATCGCGGATTTTTTTACAGGCCGCACAGATCGGCAACATACCTGTCAATGTTTTGATTTCGGCCATCGCTTTTTGCAGGTCGGCATTGGTTTGATTCAATAGCCGCATTTTTTCGGAGAGCAGTAAGTTTACTGCCTCCGCTTGTTTTTTTTCACTTTTATAGCTCTGCAAAATGGTTGCCAGGATCGCGTAAATGACGGTCGTCGAGACCACCAAGGACAGGTAAACGTCTGTAAAACGCTGCGTTTGGTTGCTGTAACCGGTCACCGTAAGCGGATAATAGTACTCGGTTAAGAACAGGAGCGACATGATCGGTAAAAAAAAGTAAAACACTACCTGGCAACGGTCGGTTTTCATAACGACCGACAAGGCCACCAACGCGACCATGGAAATAAAAGTATCGGGGCCGCTTATGCCCCCATTAAAAAACCAGGTCATGGCCAACAGGAAAGCACCGTTCAAAATGTAAAGCCAAATAAAAGGTCGATAGGATTCGCGGCGACGGCTATCGTTGTAGAGCAACAGATAGATGATGCCTACCAGGGCCGTGGCCAGCGTAGCAATGAGCGGCAGGCCGACAAAGAGGTTGTTAACGGCCCCAAACAGGCACCCCAACCCGGCCGCCAAACAGACACCATTGTAGCAGCGATGTTCCAACTCAAACGTATCGCTCGGGCCAATGGCTAGGGCACCTATTTTTTTCAGCATGGATAGTTCCATTAATCTACGAGTTCCTTTTTTCCTGGTGCGGACGGACACTCACCAACTGGTTGCGTTTAGCGCTGATTGACAGAAAATGAGAAAACGATCACATTCAAGGGTTCAACTCTTGCCGGGCTGTCTGGATATACGTTTCAATTAAACCGGCCTTTTTCATCTCTTTCAGGACACCCGACAGCGGATCCACCAGATGCCGGTGACGTTTGTGCAGGTACGCATGAATCGTCTGTTCCTCAAAAACACAACAGTGGGATATCCCCGTCAGTTTTAACTTTGGCGATGACAGCGCCGCCTGCAATGTTCTCTCAATCCCTATGTAGATATCTGTTCTACCCGAGGCCAGTTTCCTTAGTCCCTGCAGCCAGTGACTGACGGCAGTTATACTTTCAGGCCTGGCTACCATCTGCAGTCGATTTTGAATGCCCAACTGGCCCCGCATATAGTCGATGCGGTAGGGCGTGTCGACCAGACTTTCCCACCCGCGCAATTGAATGGTCGGGTCGACCACGAAACCGGATATTCTTATGGTAATGATCGGTTCGGTGACCTTCACCAGATTGGGAAACTTACCATTATAGCGTGCCCCCCGGGCCAGTTCACCATCGACCTGACCACTGTTGGCCATCAAGCTTGTGCGCTTCGGCGGGTAGTATAGATAAACGAGTTCTTTGCCGATACGCTGAAAAGCATCGATGTACACCAGTTTCAGGGCGAGCCCATCTACGGTATTTTCTTCACGCACAGACGCCATGCGAATCTCTTCTGCGGCGCCGGAGGGACTTGTCCCAAGCAATCCGACACACCAGATGCCGACAACCAGTAGAATCAATATAAGTGGTCTTATTTTTCGCATGTAACGCCCTTGCTATTTAGGTGGGGCAGCACACTTTCCCTATCAAGAGGCCATGTGCCAACCGACCCTGTAGCTGCTGCGTTTAGTGGTTGTGAACAATCACCATGTGAATGTAATTTTTCAAATCTGCCTGTTAACCGGGATGATCCATCCCCGGAAAAATCCTGTCGCTGCACTTCAAGGGGTAAAGCCGCCCCTGTCTCCCCCTGCCATACCCACAACAGGGGCGGCTTCCCTCACACGCTTTTAAAAGTCCTTAAAGTCACCTTCGTCTTCATCCAGGGGGATGAGTTGTTCCGGAGACTGTTTTGAGGCGGCGGACAGCATTTTTGCGGACGGTGCCTCGTTGTTGGTAACAGCTGTTTGTGCGACGGTGAACTCGTCCCGGCGAACGTCGCTGTCAGCACCGGTTAATACCTTCAGATCGTTTACAATGCCGCGCATCTGTTCGGCCTGGGCACTCATTTCCTCGGAGGCTGAGGCCGACTCTTCGGCACTGGCGGCATTTTGCTGGACGACCTTATCCATTTCCACCACGGCGCGGTTGACCTGTTCGATCCCATCAGCCTGTTCACCTGAGGCGGCGGCGATTTCACTTACAAGCTCACCAACCTTGGCGGCGCTTTCAGAAACCTGAGTAAAGGCGTCATTGGTTGTTTCTACAAGGCCTGAGCCTTCACCGATTTTTTTAACCGTATCTTCGATTAAAACAGCGGTATCCTTGGCCGCATCGGCGGCCCGCATGGCCAGGTTGCGAACTTCGTCGGCCACCACGGCAAAACCGGCCCCGGCTTCACCGGCGCGGGCAGCTTCGACCGCCGCATTGAGGGCCAGCAGGTTGGTCTGAAACGCAATCTCATCGATGGTTTTGATGATCTTGGAGGTTTCTTCACTCGCTTTGGAGATATCCGCCATTGAGGTAGTCAGGCGTCCCATGGAGTCATTGGCCGTGGTAACCACGTCCGATGCTTCCTTCATCAGGCCGTCGGCCTGGCCGGCATTGTCGGCGTTCTGCTTGGTCATGGACGACATCTCTTCCAGGGACGCGGAGGTCTCTTCGATAGACGCCGCTTGCTCGCTGGTACCCCCGGCCAGCTGCTGGCTGGACGAGGAAACTTGGCCCGAGGCAGAAGCCACCTGTTCGGCACCATCATTCAGGCTGGAGATAGCCCGGTTCAATGGTTTGGTGATCGAACGGACCGCGAAGAATGCCAGAAGAATGCCGGCGGCCACGATGAAGCCGCAAAAGATATAGGCAAACGTGATGGTGGTGGCGGCATGCTCATCCGCTGCGTGAGTCCGCGCTTCAACCACTTCGTGGATCTCAGTGGCGATGTGTTTGGCCAAAGTTTCGATGTCGTGGGCGGCCTGGCGCATGACCGGGTATTGTTTTTTCATGTCCATAATATTCTGGGCCAGCTGGGCAAAAACGGTTACATACCCCTTGGCGTGCTTGACGAGGTTCTGGCCGGCCGCGGAGTCAAAATTGCCGCTGTTGATCGCCGTATCGATTTTGTCGACAACTTTACGGGATTTGGCCACGTATTTGTTGTCTTCACGCAGGATGAAATCCTTTTCGTGCCGCCGCATCATCAAGTAGTGAACCATTAAGGCGTCAGAGCCGATTGCTTTGATCGCCGTTTCCATCCCGTGCGCCTCCTTGCGCATGGCTCCCCGGATACCAGCGTCTTTATTGCCCTGGGCTTTGATCAGCGTCACGATCTGTTTGAACCCATTTTCGTAGGTGTCCTGGGCATCTGCGATTTTTTTACTCTCCGTTTCGATCTCGGTGAGGCCCAGGCGGCCGGCCATGACAGCCAGCTCCTCGGCCTCTTGGTGCAGTTTTTCGACA
The DNA here is from genome assembly GCA_905176665.1 of Olavius algarvensis Delta 4 endosymbiont. GTDB lineage: Bacteria > Desulfobacterota > Desulfobacteria > Desulfobacterales > CAJINA01 > CAJINA01. The sequence goes on from CAJINA010000041.1 coordinate 20,330, forward strand.
GCTTTATCCATTCTATCGAGATACTTATCCTGTTTGCGGGCGATAAAGTCCTTTTCATGGCGCCGGATGGTCAGCAGCGTGATCTGGATCTGGTCGGCAACCTCACCGATAGGGTCATAGGCTTTGATGAGATCGTCGAATTCATGGGTCACACCTTTAATTTGAAAAATACCGCCGCCACTGAGGATCAGGACGAACAGAATCATGATTCCGAATGCGGCATAAAGTCTTTTCCCGATGGTTAAATTTTTCATTTTTTTCTCCTTTTAGATAAATTTTAAGATGATATCATTTAAACACGCATTGCTTTAGGCGGCTTGTTCCAGGACTTCGATCTCCTGCTCGTTCAGGACCTTGTCGATATCAAGCAGGACCTTGATACCGCCTTCCATTTTAGCCATTCCCATGATGTAGGCAGTGTCCACCTGCGTCCCGAAAGTGGGGGTGTTTTCGATATCTTCGGCCTGGATATTCAGAACTTCGGAAACCGAATCGACGACAATGCCGATGAGAACGGTCCCACTCGTGCCTGAGATCTCCACTACGATGATGCAGGTCCGCTCGTTGTAGGTCTTTTCTGCCACCCCGAAACGCAGGCGCAGGTCAATCACGGGAATCACTTTGCCCCGCAGATTGATCACGCCCTTAACAAAATCGGGGGTTTGGGGAACGGTGGTAACCGGCATCATTCCGATAATTTCCTTGACCTTCAGAATGCCGATTCCGTATTCCTCCCCGGCCATATTAAACGTCAGGTATTTTCCTTGGCGCGCCACCATGTTCTTAACCGTTTCATCGATGGTTTTTGCTTCCTCTGTCATTTCAAGTCTCCTCGTCTGATCATTTTTTGTGGTTCGGTATTCAACCAGTTGCTAATTTAGACCGGTGCATATGCGGGCGTCGCTCCCGTACGTGTGCGGATATGCTCCAGGATCCTGGCAACGTCATCAAAATCGCCATCAGTATGACAAATGGTGATGGGGCTGAGGGCGTAAGCCCGCTGCAGGGTTTCCTGGTCTGTTTCGGGAAAAATCAGGATCGATTTCAGATTGCGAATGAATTTATTTTCCAGCAGCTGGAGCAACTCCGCTTGGTTTCCCAGCAGGATCAGGGCGGCGTCCGGCCGGGTGCCGTTACTGGGCAGCACCCGTCCAATATTTTCCAAAGTGGTATATTGGATCACATTGAACTTCTCCAGGTTGCCCTTCAACACCTCTTTTAATTGCGCCCGGCACGCCGCTTGCGGCGATAGATATAAATGAAGCTGCATTTTCCATCCTTTCATACAAATATAGGTTATACGGTACTGGCAGATTACTAAGCACAGGACGTGCCAGTGGCGGCAATATTAAATTAGTTTATTTATTACAGGATTTTAGGATTATTTGTAGCTGGACTGTGGAGGGTTTGGGGGCGGAGAGGTCCTGTTTCACAAGACCTGCGAGTCCTGCCACGGAGGACTTTTGCGACCTAAAAAGTGTGAGTGTGGAATCTATTTCGATTCGCGAAAACGCGGTGTATCGTACTTTTTAAGCAGGGCCAGGAGCCGGGACTTGGATAAACCGGAAATCTCACAGGCCTGTTTAATATTGCCGCCCGCACGACGCATGAGTGCCATCAGGTATGTTTGCTCAGCAGCTGCCATCTGTGTGTCCCTGTAATCCCGAATTGGAAGCAGGTTTCCATCTGAATCGTGCAAGTCGGAGGGCGTATCGGCCGTGCTGTCATAATCACCAAGCTGGCCCCTGATCTGCGGCAGGCGGATGGTTGGGGGGAGATGGATCGGATGCAGGGTCGGGCTGTCGCCGGCGGCCGACAGCGCATGGTCCAGGGCATTGAATAGCTCTCGAATATTACCGGGCCAGTTATAGGCCATCAAGGCCTCGTATAGGTCCGGCGAGCAGCCTTTCAGAGCATGCCCGCCATTGGTGTCACTGTATTGTTTGAGATGGTGCAGGGTCAGGTTCATGATGTCCGATGGCCGTTCACACAACGCCGGCAGATGGATGGATAGAGAGCGCAGCCGGTATAACAGGTCCTGCCTGAAATTGTTCCCGGCAATCATTTGGTCGAGATCGCGGTTCGTGGCTGCTATCAGGCGAAAGTCGCTATGGACCTCCCTTACGCCGCCTACCGGGCGAAATCGATGTTCCTGCAAGACCCTTAGAAATTTCTTTTGCGTGGTCGGCGGCAATTCACCCACTTCGTCCAAGAAAAGCGTGCCGCTTTCAGCCTGCTTGATCAGGCCCGCGCGTTTTTCGGTGGCCCCGGTGAAGGCCCCTTTCTCATGCCCGAACAATGAGCTTTCAATCAGGGATTCCGGCAGGGAGGCACAATCGACAACGATGAAAGGGCCATCGGTCCGGGCGCTGTTTCCATGAATAGCTCTGGCCGTTACCTCTTTTCCCGTACCGGTTTCACCGGTAATCAATACGCTGATATTATTGGCGGCAGCCTGGGCGACCAGTTCCAGCACAGTTTTCAGCGCCGGTGATTCACCTACAATGCCTTCCCGGGCCAACAACCTGGGCAGTTGCACCGCTTGTTTTTCATCGCGGTACTCGAGGGCCCGGGTTATGGACAAGATTACCTCGTTCGGATTCGGCGGTTTAGGAATGAAATCCCAGGCGCCATACTTGAACGCCAGTTCGGCGCCCTCGATGTTGCCGGTGCCGGTGATGATAATCACCTCGGGGGAGGACGGGGCCAATCGAATGTCAGCCAGGGCAGAGAGCCCGTTGCCATCCGGGAGTTCCAGGTCAAGCAGGACAAGGTCGAAATCGCCGGATCGGCTTTTAGCCCGGGCATCGCTTATGCTGTGGGCCATGCTGCCGGTGTGTCCCTGTTTCGAGATCAATTTGGTTAGAAACTGGCACAGCTGCCGGTCGTCATCCACTATCAGTACATTCGACATAGTTATCTCACGCGATTTTCGATTTTATCGCCATGCTTACAGCGGTCGCTAGTACTGAGGCGATAACAGGCCTTCTAATCATACTATGTAGTTCGAATTCGTCCAGCTCTTTCCGGGTAAACTCCCTTGAAAACCATTGCGAAGGATAATGGGGACCTCCGGCCGGATTGCGGTGAAGAATCCGGTTTTATTTAAAGGTCAGGGCGTCCAGACCGAACTTTTTCTTGACCTCTTCACGAAGCCACTGCTCTGCATCCGGCCGGGTTCGAAACACCATTGTTTCCCAATCGGTCTGAGCAAGCATAGTTTCAAACATGCGCGCTAGTCCGAAGGTGAGGTCTTTGCTGGCCACCATTGCCACAAAGGGATCCGGGTTGATTCGGGTGGCATCCAGGCAAAGTTGCACTACCTCTTCCAACTCGGGGTTGGAGAAATTTAGTCCCGTGATCTCCGAGATATCGAACAGAGAGTATCGGTACCGCCTGAAAGTCGCCGCATCCTGAGAGAGATGCACCTTGAGAGCATCAAGGTATTCCTCTCCTGTGAAATGTCCTTGGCACAGGATAATGTTGCCTTGGCCGCTATCAGTGTCTTTTATCGTCACCGGCATATTGATTGTTTCTCTTGGAGTGCTATCAGCTTTCTCCGTATGCTTTGAGTTTACGCCGTAAGGTATTCAAACCAATTCCCAGCAGGCGGGCGGTTTTCGATTTATTCCGGTTTGTCTGGGAATAGATACTCAGGATGTGTTCCTGTTCAACTTGGGCCAGCGGTACGATCTCTGTTTGCAGGCCTTCATCCACGCAGGCGGCGGCCGTTCTGTTTTTAATGGAATCCGGCAGGTTGCGCTTGGTGATGGGTTTGCCCTGGGCCAGGTTGGCCGCGGACTGGACGATGGATTTGAGCTCGCGCACATTGCCCGGGTATTCATATTCCACAAGGCAGCACATGGCATCCTGGTCCACTTGGATGGTGTCGCCGTTGCCGGTTGCATTCTTTAAAAACTTTTCGATCAGCAGGGGGATGTCCTCTTTTCTTTCGCGCAGGGGCGGCAGGTGCAGCCATCCGCCCCGGATCCGGTAGAACAGATCCTTGCGAAACTCACGGTGGGACATCAGCAGTTCCAAATTTTCATTGGTGGCGGCCACAAAGCGCACGTCGGCCCTCTGGTTGCGGTTGGCGCCCAGTTTGATGAACTCGCCGTCCTGGAGAACGCGCAGCAGTTTGCCCTGGAGGTCCAGGGGCATGGTGCCGATTTCGTCCAGGAAGACGGTGCCGCCTTCGGTGTGTTCCAGGTAGCCGGTGCGGCCCTTTTCAGCGCCGGTGAAGGCGCCTTTGGTGTGGCCGAAAAATTCCGATTCAAACAGGTTGGGGGAGACGGAGGCCATGTTAACCGGCGTAAACGTGAACTTGGAGCGGGGACTGGCGCAATGAATGGCCTGGGCCAGCAGTTCCTTGCCGGTGCCGCTTTCCCCGGTGAGTAAAATAGGAACGTCGCTCTGGGCGTGAAGTTCAGCCTCCTTGAGAATGCGCAGCATCTTGGGCGACTGGGTCACAATGGGCTTGAACGTATCCGCATAGATCAGCCTGGGCAAGGAACCCTTTTTTTCGATGTCCAGGATGTCCAGCAGCCGCTTGCGCTCCAGGGCGCGGTTAAGGGCCAGAGCGAGTGTGTCGCTGGAGACGGGTTTGACCAGGTAGTCATAGGCGCCCTTGCGCAGGCACTCGACCGCCACGCTGGCTTCGTTCACAGCTGTAATCATGATGCATTCGGTGGTCGGGCAGGTGTTTTTAATGAGCTCGAGCAGTTCGATTCCTTCCATCTCCGGCATGGTCATATCGATCAGGGCGATATCCACGCAGGTGCCCTTGGAGAAGGCCGCCGCAGCCTTGCGGGGGTTGACCTCCTGGCGCACGTTCGCATATCCGATTTTCTGCAGCTTGATTTTGAGGATGGCCATGAAATCGTCATCGTCGTCTACTAGAAGGATACTGCTGTTCATATGACACCTTTAGTGGGGTTGGGGTCAAATCAATCCCGGGCTGAACAGGCAGGGTAGCTAAGCGGCAAGACCGGGTGTGATGGTAGCGCAGCAAGCCAGAAGAAATAGCACCCTGCCAAATTGGACCACGCCATTTTGGGACACCATACACTATCTTAGTGTAATTACAAGTGGAAACTTATTAAGTGGGCCATTTTGGCATAGCACCCCCAATTTTTACCGGCCCCGATTTTTTCAGACCAAGACCATATGATTTTTTAACATGCTGAAAACATAACACTTTTCAATGGATTCCCATTCCCTATAAGGTCTGGCATACTGTTTGCGAAGAAGGGTGGTGTTTTCATAGGTCCACCCGTTATGCGCTTGCTCTTATAAAACTGTCTAAAGTCTTATCACACATAAACTAGGGGACCCACAATGACGCTAAAAGCCAAAATAGATGAAGGAGGGTTTGCCATCCTGGCAGAGATGGAACCGCCCAAAGGGGTGGACGTCTCCAAGATGACCGAGAATGCCATTCGACTGAAAGGCCGGGTGGACGCGATGGTGGTACCGGAGATGAGCAACGCCGTCATGCGCATGAGCGCTTTGGGCGGAGCGATGATCCTGCAATCCAAGGGACTCGAAACCGTCATTCAGGTCAATTGCCGCGACCGGAACCGAATTGCGCTGCAAGCCGACCTGCTGGCTGCCCATGGCTGTGGGATTGCCAATGTCATGGCCGTTACCGGTGAAGATCCGAGCTTTGGCGATCAACACCAGGCCCGGTCGGTCTATGACATCGACTTGATGGAACTTCTGGGGGCCATCAGCACCCTTTGCCAGGGCAAGGACATGGCCGGGATCGAACTGGCCGGCGCGCCGGAATTCCTGGTCGGGTCGACCAGCGATGCCGGCGCCAAGGGCAAGTCCCTGGAGCTGGAATTGGAGGAGATGAAGAAGAAGGCCGATGCAGGGGCCCGTTTTTTTATCACCCCGCCGGTTTTCGATGCGGCCGCCATAGCCCCATTCGTTAAAAAGGCCCAGGCGCTGCAGGTCGCCATTATCCCCACGGTGGTTTTGCTCAAATCACTGGGGATGGCCCGCTACATGGCCAAGAATATGGGGCATATTGCCATGCCCGACGACTTGATCAGCCGGCTGCAGAAAGCCCCGGACAAGGTCAAGGAGTGCACTCTGATAGCGGCAGAAATCGTACGGGGGCTCAAGGAAGAAGGGTTCAGCGGCGTGATGATTGCCACCATCGGGTGGGAGCATAAACTGCCAGAAATTCTGGAAAGGGTATAAGGACGGACAACATGGAAGAAAAAAACACTGTGAACAGCAACACCCCATCTGGATCCGTGATGGTCGTCGGCGGTGGTATCGCCGGTATGCAGTCGGCCCTGGATCTGGCCAATTCCGGCTACTATGTATACCTGGTCGAGAAGTCTTCCGCCATTGGCGGGCTCATGTCGCAGCTGGACAAAACCTTCCCGACCAACGACTGTGCCATGTGAATTATCTCGCCTAAACTGGTCGAGGTCGGCCGGCATCTGAACATCGAGCTTTTAACTGGCACGGAATTACTGGGACTTGAAGGGGAAAACGGAAATTTTTCCGCCCGCGTCAAACAGGAGCCGCGATTTATAGACCTGGATAAATGCACCAGCTGTGGTGAATGTGCCAAGGTCTGTCCCATCAATGTTTCGGATAAATACAACGAAGGCCTGGCGGATCGCAAAGCGGCGTTCAAGCAATACGCCCAGGCCATCCCGGGAGCATACGCCATTGCCAAGAAGGGCACGGCCCCTTGTCGGGCCACCTGTCCCGCCCACGTCAGCGTACAGGGCTACATTGCCCTGATCAACACCGGTCAATACCGGGAGGCCCTGGAGCTGTTCAAGCAGGACCACCCCTTTCCCGGTGTCTGCGGCCGGGTCTGCCACCACCCCTGTGAAGGCGTCTGTACCCGGAATGACGTGGATGATTCCCTCTCCATTATGCATCTGCACCGCTTTCTGGCGGACTATGAGATGGAATCGGGCGACATATACGTGCCGGAAAAGGCTGAGCCCAATGGTAAAAAGGTTGCCATCATCGGCTCCGGCCCCGCCGGCATGACCTGCGCCTACTTTCTGGCCCAGGACGGCTACCAGGTGACAATCTTCGAGAAACTACCCGTCCTGGGCGGGATGCTGACCGTCGGGATCCCTTCCTATCGCCTGCCCCGCAACATCATCGAAACTGAAATCCAGGTCATCAAGGACCTGGGGGTGGAATGCAAAACCGGGGTGGAGATCGGCAAGGACATCACCATCGAACAGCTCCGGAATGAGGGTTACAATGCTTTTTTCATGGGCATCGGCTCCCATGAATGCAAGGTGCTGGGCGTACCGGGTGAGGATCTGGATGGTGTTCTGCCCGGGGTCGATTTCTTAAGGGAGTTCAACCTGGGTAACGAGGTATCCATCGGGGACCGGGTGGCTGTCATTGGCGGCGGTAACGTGGCTATGGACTCTGTGCGGACTTCCCTGCGCGTCGGGGCTTCCAAGCCCTTCGTGATTTACCGGCGCAGTGAAGACGAGATGCCGGCCGACCCGATGGAGATCGAGGAGTGCCGTGAAGAGGGCATCGAAATCAACACCCTGACGACCCCGATCAATATCATTGGTGATGAAAACGGCAAGGTCAAAGCCATCGAGTGCATCCGCATGGAACTGGGGGAGCCGGACGCCAGCGGACGGCGCCGCCCGGTGCCCGTCGAGGGCTCTGAATACTCCATCGAGGTGGATACGGTTATCCCCGCCATCGGCCAGGAGTCTGATTGGGCCTGCCTTACCGACGAATGCGCCTGCACCCTGAGTGACTGGGGCACCATGAATGTGGACCCGGTCACTTTGCAGACCAGCGACCCCGACATATTTGCCGGCGGTGATGCCGTCACCGGTCCGGCCACGGTGGTGGAAGCGGTTGCCCATGGCAGGGAAGCCGCCATTTCCATCCACCGGTTTATCCAGAGCGAGGACATGGCGGTCGGCCGCGAAAAGCAGTGGCAGGGCGTGATGGATGTGCCTACTGAAAACGCGGTCCCGGTGCCCCGGCAGAAAATGCCGGCCCTGGAACCGGCTACCCGCATGGACAACTTTAATGAGGTCCAGTTGGGATACGATGAAGCGCTCTCCAAAACTGAAGCGGACCGCTGCCTGGAGTGCGGGGTCTGCAGCGAGTGCTACCAGTGTGTCGAGGCCTGTCTGGCCGATGCCGTCTGCCACGAGCAGGTGGCCGTTGAAAAGGAAATTGAGGTCGGGTCCGTGGTGCTTTCCCCGGGCAGTCGCCCCTTTGATCCCTCGGGCATGGATCAATTCTACCACTACCAGACCAACCCCAATGTACTCACCAGTCTCGAGTTTGAACGCTTGCTGAGTGCGTCCGGCCCCACCATGGGGCACCTTACGAAACCATCGGATGAAACCGAGCCCAAGAAAATTGCCTGGCTCCAGTGCGTGGGGTCACGCGATACCAACCGCTGCAACAACGGGTACTGCTCTTCGGTTTGCTGCATGTATGCCATCAAGGATGCCATGATTGCCAAGGAGCACGCCGGTGGAGATCTGGACTGCGCCATATTCAATATGGATATCCGTACCTTCGGAAAAGAGTACGAGAAATACTACAACCGGGCCAAGGACACGGAGGGTGTGCGGTTTGTAAAGGCCCGGGTCCACACCATTGACGAGGTCGGCCCCGATCGCAGCCTGCGCGTTCGTTACGCCGGCAACAACGGCGACGGACTCCAGGAAGAGATCTTCGACATGGTGGTGCTTTCGGTTGGGCTGCAGGTGACCGACTCTGTCGCTAACCTTGCCAAGCGCCTGGATGTGGAGCTGGATAAATATAATTTTGCGGTGACCAAACCGTTCTCGCCGGTGGAGACCTCGCGTCCGGGCGTCTATGTCAGCGGCGTCCTGCAGGGACCCAAGGACATCCCCAGCTCGGTCACCGAAGCAAGCGCCGCGGCCTGTCTGGCCGGCGGCGCCCTGGCCGCAGCCCGCGGTTCCCAGACCCGGAGCGTGGAGTTGCCCGATGAGATCGATGTGGCCGGGCAGGATCCCCGGGTAGGCGTATTTGTCTGCGACTGCGGTATCAATATCGCCGGGGTCGTGGATGTACCGGCCTGCGTGGAATATGCCAAATCATTACCGGGTGTGGAGTTCGTTACCGAGAATCTTTTCACCTGCTCCCAGGATTCCCAGGAGCAGATGAAAGAGATCATCCAGGAACATAATTTGAATCGCGTGGTGGTGGGGGCCTGTACGCCCAAGACCCACGAGGGTATCTTCATGGACACCCTCCGGGCGACCGGGCTGAACAAATATCTCTTTGAGATGGCCAATATCCGCAACCAGAACTCCTGGGTACATGCAAACGATCCGGAAAAAGCAACTGCCAAGGCCAAGGACCTGATTAAAATGGCCGTCTCCCGGGCCACCACCCTGGAACCCCTGCATGAGAAAGTCATACCGGTCAATCAGCGAGCGCTGGTGATCGGCGGCGGGGTGTCGGGCATGAATGCTGCCCTGGGACTGGCTGATCAAGGCTACGAAACGGTCCTGGTGGAGAAAGAGGCTGAGTTGGGCGGTATGGCCAACCGGTTGACGGAAACTATCGAGGGCGACAATGTCGGGGCCTATGTGGGCGAATTGACCGACAAGGTCCAGGGCCATGATCAGATCCAGATCCTGACCAATACGCTGATCGTCGGCTTTTCCGGTTTCAAGGGCAACTTCACCACGGAAGTTCTGGTGGGACCCGGGATGTACGAGCGCAAGATCGATCACGGGGTCGTCATTCTGGCAACCGGCGCGACCGAATATCAGCCGACGGAATACCAATACGGCCAGAGCGACAAAGTCGTCACCCAGGTGGAATTGTCGCAGCGGATCAAGGAGTCCGGTGCCGCCGACCTCAACCAGGTGGTGATGATCCAGTGCGTGGGTTCGCGCAACGAGGACAACCCCAACTGTTCGCGGATCTGCTGCCAGGCGGCCGTCAAGAATGCGCTGCATATAAAGAAAGATAATCCCGATGCAAATGTGTATGTGCTCTATCGCGACATCCGCACATACGGCCTGCTCGAGGATTATTACACCAAAGCCCGCGAATTGGGGGTTATGTTCTTCCGCTTCGAGGCCGACGACCCGCCGAAGGTGGAGACCAACGGCGATGGCGTGACGGTTACCTTTAAGGACCACGTCCTGGGGCGCTATCTCCAGGCCAGTCCCGATCTGGTGACCCTCAGTGCCGGGATGGTGGCCGAAGATACCGAAGAATTGGCGTCGATTGTCAAGCTGGCCCGTACCCCCGAGGGTCACTTCATGGAAGCCCATGTCAAGCTGCGGCCGGTCGACATGGCGACCGAGGGAGTCTTTGTGTGCGGTACCGCCCACAGCCCCAAACTGCTGCCGGAATCCATCGCCCAGGCCTATGCGGCCGCTTCGCGGGCGACGACCTTCCTGGCGCAGCCGCACCTGACCCTGTCGGGTGTCACCGCCGAGGTCAATCCGGATAACTGCGCTTCTTGCCTGATTTGTGTCCGTTCCTGTCCCTACCAGGTGCCCAAGATCAACGCGGACGGGGTCAGTGAAATCGATCCGGCCCTCTGCCAGGGCTGCGGGGTCTGCACGGCCGAGTGCCCGGCCAAGACCATCGAGCTGGCCTGGTACGAGGACGACCAGCTGCTCTGTAAGGTCGAATCATTGTTGGAAGGAGTTCTGTAAATGTTGACATATATGTCTTTACCCATAGAGAAGACGGAGGTTCGCAATGACCAGCGAGTTTGAACTGATCATCATTTCATTTTGCTGCAACTTCTGAGGGTATACTGCCGCGGACCTGGCAGGTTCCATGCGACTTTCATACCCATCGAACATTAAGATTATCCGGGTACCCTGTACCGGGAAAGTGGACATCCTGCATGTCTTGCGGGCTTTCGAAAAAGGAGCCGACGGTGTCTACGCCGTGGGCTGCCTGGAGGGGGATTGCCACTTCAACAGCGGCAACTTCCGGGCACGCAAACGGATAGAGCAGGCCCAGGCGCTCCTGGAAGCCATAGGGGTCGGCGGCGAGCGGGTCCAGATGTACAACCTGTCGTCCAGCGAAGCGCCCCGCTTTGTCGAGATAGCTGTGGAAATGGATGCCCGTATCCGGGAACTGGGACCCAACCCGATTAAACTGGCCGGAAAAAAAGCGGCCTGAGCCGCCGGACCATACCGGACTATAAGGAGGCGTTATGATTGTCGCGGATAAAAAACCCATCGAGGAGATAATTGATTCCATCAAGGATTTTTCAAAGATCCTCATCTTGGGATGCAACGAATGCGTGACGGTGTGCGAAGCCGGCGGCAAAAAGGAAGTCGGCATTCTGGCATCGGCCCTGCGGATGTACTTTCTCAACCAGGGGCAAGAAGTCAAGATCGATGAAAACACGCTCGAGCGGCAGTGTGATCACGAGTACCTGGACGAAATCCTGGATGAAGTGGATCAATACGATGCCATCGTGTCCCTGGCCTGTGGGGTGGGCGTACAATTTTCAGCCGAAAAGTACACCACGACCCCGATCTTGCCCGGCGTAAACACCACTTTTCTGGGTGCCACCGAGGAAAGAGGCTTGTGGACCGAGCGCTGCCAGGCCTGCGGCTCGTGCGTCCTGGCCACCACCGGCGGCATCTGCCCAATTTCGCGCTGTGCCAAGCGGGTCATGAACGGACCGTGCGGTGGATCCAGCAACGGTGCCTGCGAGATCAACAAGGAAGTCATTTGTGCCTGGCAGCTGATCATTGAGCGCCTCAAGGCACTGGATAAAATGGATACCTACGAAACGCTTACCCCGATTAAGGACTGGTCCACTGACCGGGCCGGAGGGCCCCGCAAAGTTATCAGGGAGGATGTTCAGCAATGAAAACGAATACACCAAGCAAACTGGAGAAGGTTCTGGCCGCCGGTCACTTGGCCGTTACTTCCGAATGTGGCCCGCCGCGGGGCAGCGACCCTAAAGAGATCTCTGAAAAGGCCGAACTGATCAAGGATTATGTGGATGCGGTCAACATCACCGACAACCAGACCTCCGTTACCCGGATGTGCAGCCTGGCGGCGTGTATCCGGTTGAAGCTGATGGGGCTGGAGCCGGTGCTGCAGATGGTGACCCGCGACCGCAACCGCATTGCGCTGCAGAGCGATATCCTGGGGGCGGCCTCGTTCGACATTAACAATATTCTCTGCCTATCCGGTGACCACCAGAGCTTCGGCGACTGCGCCCAGGGCCAGAATGTCCACGACCTGGATTCCATGCAGCTGCTGCAGACGGTCCGGCATATGCGCGACGAGGGCAAGTTTCTCGGGGGTGATGATATCAAACGGCCGCCGCAGATGTTTGCCGGCGCGGCCGCCAACCCCTTTGCCGATCCTTTCGAAATCCGGGTTCCCCGGTTGGCCAAGAAAATAGCCGCCGGTGCTGAGTTTATCCAGACCCAGTGCATCTATAACCTGGACCGGTTCGAAGAATGGATGAAGCAGGTGGTTGATCGCGGCCTGCATGAGAAAGTCGCCATCCTGGCCGGCATGACCCCCATGAAAAACGTTGGCATGGCCCGCTATATGAAAAACCGTGTGCCGGGCATGGATGTACCCGACGAGGTGATCAAGCGTCTGGCGGATACGCCCAAAGAGAAGCAGGCCCAGGAAGGCATCGATATCTGTGTGGAGGCCATTGAAAGGTTGAAAGCGGTCGAGGGCGTGCGGGGATTTCACGTCATGGCCATCGAGTGGGAAGAGAAGGTCCCGGAGATTGTGGAAAGGACGGGGCTCTATCCCCGGCCGCAAGTCGACTGATTGATTTACGAGGTTTACTGGTTCGAATCATTGGCCTGTTTTCATCCTGAAAAAGACCATGAACGGCCATGGAGACAAAGGAGGTTATCATGAGCGAGAAAAAAAGAATCCTGGTGGTAGATGACGAACCCGATTTCTGTTCCATCGTCCAGGGACAACTGGAAAAGGAAGGCTACGCCGTGGAACTGGCTTACAACGGTGTTGAAGGCCTGGAAAAGATTCGTTCCAATCCGCCGGATGCTATTGTGCTGGACGTCATGATGCCGGAAAAAGACGGTTATGAAGTCTGCAAGGAGTTGAAATCGGACGAGACCACGGCCGGTATTCCGGTGGTACTGCTGACCGCGGTTGCCTCCCATGTGACATCCACCCGCTATTCGCATGCGGACGGTATGAGCACTGAGGCTGACGACTATATCGCCAAACCCGCCTCGGCCGAAGAAATATGTGAAAGTATCCGGGGCCTGCTGTAGCCGGTCTTAAACCCGGCGGTCACGGTGGGTAGGCATAACCAGCGGCGCAACCGGCGTTCCGGCTGTATCGAGGGCCGTCGGAGCGCGCTGGCCGTATTTTGAAAAAGCAAAAGGAGTGAATGATGTCATCTGAGGTTCTCCAAATCAAAGGAGGGCGTAAAAGCACCTTCAAGGATCATGTCATGAGTTTGCTGCCGGACGGCGGTAACCTCAACCTGTGCCTGACTTGTGGGGCCTGCTCTTCCGGCTGCCCGGCCACCGGGCTCGAGGGAATGGATCCGCGTAAGTTTTTGCGCATGGCAGCCCTGGGCATGGACGAGGAGATTTTGAATAATGACTGGATCTGGTGGTGCAGCATGTGCACGCGCTGCATGTATGTCTGCCCCATGAAGATCAATATCCCCCAGCTGGTGTTCAACGCCCGGGCCCAGGTTCCGCGCGAAGAGCGGCCCAAGGGCATCGTGGGCTCTTGCGACATGGCCCTGAGAAACGACACCTGTAGCGCCATGGGTGCCACGGAGGAGGATTTCCAGTTCGTGGTTGAAGATGTCCTGGAAGAGTACCAGGAATCCCAGCCGGAATTTGCGGAGATGCTGGCCCCGATCAACAAACAGGGCGCCGAGTTTTTCCTCAACCAGAACTCCCGTGAACCGGTGACCGAACCGGACGAGATGGTGCCGTTGTGGAAGATCCTGCACTCGGTGGGTGCCGACTGGACCTACGGGACCAAGGGCTGGGCCGCGGAGAACTATTGTCTGTTCATGGCCGACAACGAGAACTGGGAAAAGATTGTACGGGTCAAGGCCAAGGCCGTGGATGATCTGGGGTGTAAGGTCTGGCTCAACACCGAGTGAGGGCACGAACTTTTTGCAGTCCGGGTCGGACTCGAAAAATTCAAGATCGAACACAACTTTGAAATCAAGAGCATCATCCAGCTGTATGCCCAGTGGCTCCGCGAGGGCAAGCTTAAGGTCAATCCCGACTGGAACAAGGAGATCGGGGCCAAGTTTACGGTCCAGGACCCCTGCCAGTTGGTGCGCAAGACCTTCGGCGACCCCGTGGCCGAAGACCTGCGGTACGTGGTCAAAGCGGTGGTCGGGGAAGAGAACTTCATCGACATGCACCCCAACCGGTCGAACAATTTTTGTTGCGGCGGCGGCGGCGGTTTCCTGCAGTCGGGTTTTCCGGAACAACGGCAGTATTACGGTCGTCTGAAGGCGGAGCAGATTATGACCACAGGGGCCGGCTATTGTATCACACCCTGCCACAACTGCCACGCCCAGGTTCACGATCTGAGCGAGATCAATGATCACAAATGGGAGACGCTGCACCTGTGGACCCTGATCTGCCTGTCCATGGGGATCCTGGGGCCCAATGAGCGGGAATACCTGGGGGCTGACTTAAAAGAAGTCGATATGTTTCATCCGGAATCGGCCATGTAAGACCGATTCCCTTTCCATACACGATTAAAGAACCCGGTCTGTAAAGATCTTTCTTTACCTGTTACTCTGAGCGCAGCGAGGAGTCCCGAGCGAATAAAGGTTGCCTATCTCGTTGAGAGGATTCTTTCAGCCATAGGAGCTGCACTATTACGGCGAAGCCGGCTCGTCGTTGCACTGCTCAAAAAGACAATAACTGATATTGTGGGAATTAAAGCTATCGGTATGTTATTCTGATAAACGAACCATCCCCAGGAAAAGCCTATGAAGGTATATTGCATCCTGAGTGACGAAAGGGCCTATCGATCAAAATCACCGGCCATGTTCACCACGGTGATGCAGCGCCAGGGGATTCGGGGGATGTACGTGCCGTTTAAAGTGCAGCCCGAGGAGGTCGGTAAGGCCCTGCAAAGCCTCAAGACCCTGGGTATCGCCGGGGCCAATGTCACCATCCCCTACAAGCAAGCCGTGATACCGTACCTGGACATTCTGTCCGAAGGCGCCAATGTCATTGGCGCCATTAATACCATCGTCATCACTGGAGAGGAACTCAAAGGCTACAATACCAACGCCATTGGTTTCATGGATGCGCTGGACAGCGTCGATTTCAATCCGGAAGGCAAATCGGCCCTGATTTTCGGTACGGGCGGGGCCGCCCGGGCCGTGGCGTTTATCTTGAACTGGCTGCGGACAGATACCATTGTCGTTACGGGCAGAAGTGACGACAAGGTCCAGCAGGTCGTCAAACGCTTTGGCGGGGAGGGGGCCTCTTTCGAATCTCTGGGTAAGGATATCAACGCCGACATCGTGGTCAATGCAACGTCCGTCTCTTCCCCGGATGAGTCTCCGGAAATGGCCGCACTGGTGGCTGACTTGAACATCAAAGGCTGCGAGCTGGTCGTGGATCTCAATTACAACCGGCCCCAGAATTTCTGGCAGGATATGGCCCGGGATAAGGATATCCGCTTCATGGACGGCCTCCTGCCGCTGGCCTATCAGGCCCGGCGAACCTTTGCGCTGTGGACCGGGCAGCAGTTGCCACCGGAAGAATTCATCAACGCTATCAATGGAAACGGTTCTAACAATTCCTAAAGCTTAAAGTACATCATCGGGCTTTCGGCTCAAATACTCCATTCCTCCAGAAAGATACCATAAATACCATATACATTCCTTCCTTGAGATAATATTGGGTCAACTAAGGACCATTGGCAATATTCCGCAGTGCAGCCAATTCTATTTAATCACACCCTCTTCGAGCTCCATAAAATTGTAAATATCACAATATTTTTCTAAAAGTGATATATTGGTTTTCTGGCAAGAAGTAATAAATATTTTGAACTAATTGACGTTGGGTTGTGTTTTGCAGTTTGTAGTATAAATTTTCGATAATGGAAAAATGACAGTTGGTACAAGTATCCAATGTACCTGGAAAAACAGAAAGAATGAATACAGAGATACCAAAAGCATGATTAAAGAAATTGTATGGAATAATTATTTGCAGGAAGAAGGATTGGATAAATATCCAAAGATTGTGAATTTATTCGATTCTGGCTCAGAAGCGATTAAGTTAGTTAAACAGGCGTTATTAAGTGATAGAGCATTAAGGCCGGTTTTTATGCAGGTATTGCCTGAGGAGAAAACAGGCAAGATGGAAATCTGCAATAAAGAATTAGCTGATGAAAAAATAATAGGAGACAAGACTCTATCTGATTATATCATCGAAAACAAAGGCATTTTTCTTTGTGGTCAGCCTCGGGTTGCAAACGAAATATTGACGAGAGGGGACAAAATTATTGTTGCGATGAATGATAGACATTATGCAAAGGTGCAGTTTTCGGTTGCCAACCTACGCCAATGCTATATTCCTTTACCTGACAATAGACTATTAACATTCAAATCTTCCGGTCTATTTCATGATCCGGTGTCTAAACCCCATAATAAGAATGCAGTAAAGTTTACTGGAATTGGAGATAAGCTGGACAAAGATATTGCTCTAAAATCATTTGAAAGGTTAGGCCCTCACAGTGAAGGTTTCATTGATTTTCTGGCCTATCAACCCCTGTATAGTCTGCCTGATGGAAAGGGAAAATTAGAAGAAGCTGAATATGAAAAAGATGGCAAAAAAGCGCTACCCTATTTAATTGTTAATTGTGCAATCAGCCCACATAGACTATCAAAGATTCCGCAGCTGAATGATCCAGGACTATTTAGGCTACGAAAAAGAATTTCTCCGTTATTAAAAGCTCGGGCAATGCAGAGGCAACGTTTAGGAAGAAAACTAATGCCGGCTTTGGAAGGATTTTTTAATTCAGGTGAAGACGTTATAGCCTTAGAAGATTATCTGCCATTTTTGGCCGAGGAGATCGGGATCGGGACAGCTCGGAAGCAAAACCACCAATTGTTTCATGTTACTTTCCATGAACAAGATGTGAATATGGGAGGCCAGCTTTGTGATCGTGAAGAGATGCACACCTTTGAGAGCTATTTCAAAAGAAATAAAATTAAACCTGTTGATCCATTTTTTGAAATAATAAAAGAGAGTCACATCGGGATAAGGGATGTTGTTTCCGCCGTAGGTGTTATAAAATTTTTATATAAAAACAATAAAGCATGTAAAGATAATAAATTAGAATTATTAGAAAGCTTTTTTAGAGCTTATTTTCGCAGACTCTCTTATACTTATTTTGAACGTTGGGAGAGTTTGATTGATAATCTTGATAATGTAATCATTTTTTATTTTGATCGTGATGATGTGCTCGGACAGGATGGATTAAAAAAACTAAGAGAATGGTATAGATTGGAAAAAGCAGGAAGAAAAAATTAATCTACCGGGCTGTAGGCGGTGAATGGGGAAATCTTAGACTTTATATCACGTGGATCAACAAATTTGACAACCAAGAATGATAATGTGTAACTCGTTAATAATTAACCATTTCGAGAGAACAATCGGGTTACACATTAGGCGACGCTCACATTTGCGTTGCCTTTTCAAAGCGCTAAGGAATGCGACCATTAGTTCGCATTAACTGAAAAAGTTAAGATCTTCCCAAACAGTTTGAGATAGACGATAAGCGCCATCCCTGGCCCCAAAAGAAGACCAGGGTATGGCGCGCGGTCGTCC
>CAJINA010000042.1 GCA_905176665.1 Olavius algarvensis Delta 4 endosymbiont
AAACGTCGAGAAGAATTGTCAAAGGAGGCCGCCTAATAATCACTGACCCGAGAGGGCTGACTGTCCGGGAGGTCTTTGACTTTTACAATTGAGGAAAATAGAAACTTCTTTAAAAAGTTCCTTATCTCATTTTCCTTTTCCTCGTGAGGAACTATGTACCCTTTTCCGAATATTCCATGGGGGTAATATTCAGTATCCCCTTCAGCATTAATACGGAAATATGAATTAATTATGCCGTCAAAGATGCTCATGTCGTCTTAATTTTTGTTCAGCTAACGTTTGAGTTCAGCTGCGTGCCGTCAGGCTGGCGCGCGGGTTGCGCACGCAAGGCGCGTAACAGTTAGGTGTAAAAGTCAAAGACCTCCCGGACAGTCAGCCCTCTCGGGTCAGTGATTATTAGGCGGCCTCCTTTGACAATTCTTCTCGACGTTTTTTACCAAG
>CAJINA010000043.1 GCA_905176665.1 Olavius algarvensis Delta 4 endosymbiont
ACTGGTGGTGGTCGCGGTAAACGGGTTGCCCGCGGCATCGGCGCCGGCGACGGTGGCATCGAAACTGGTATCGGCGGCCAGGTCACTGCCGGCCACACTGATGGTCCAGGTGGTGTTGTCGGCATTGACGGTGCCACTGTACGCGGTGCCGTTAATGGTGAAGCTGACCGTATCGCCGGAGCTGGCATCGTCGGAGACGGTCCCGGAGACATTGACGGCCCCGCCGGCTTCGGCGGCATTGACAATATCGTCGGCGGTGATGGGATCCACGCTGATGGTGGCGGCGGCCGTGGTATCGACCGTATGGGTACTGGTGGTGGTCGCGGTAAACGGGTTGCCCGCGGCATCGGCGCCGGCGACGGTGGCATCGAAACTGGTATCGGCGGCCAGGTCACTGCCGGCCACACT
>CAJINA010000044.1 GCA_905176665.1 Olavius algarvensis Delta 4 endosymbiont
CTTGGTAAAAAACGTCGAGAAGAATTGTCAAAGGAGGCCGCCTAATAATCACTGACCCGAGAGGGCTGACTGTCCGGGAGGTCTTTGACTTTTACACTTGAAGATTATTCAAAAGCGTATTCAGAGAATTGAGAATCTACCCATTTTATACTCTGTTGTGATAGTTCTTCTAAATTTCCTATAGCTTACATCGTCGGGTAAAGCCTGGGAACCTCATCTTACATTCTTGGAATCGTAGGCGGGAGCCCTGGGTCGTGCCGCCGCGGCCGAATTTCAGCGTTCAATGAACTTAACCTACCGAGTACAGCCCATATTGACCTATCAATCCAAGTGGTTAGTCTAATTTACGTTCAGTTCGGTTACAGCTACTCCAAAATCTTCATGGGCTACCAGAAAGCCAAGCGAAAATACCTGCCCCAGATGGAAAAGGTGTTTTGCGTTGATCTGCCCGAGTGATTCAGGTTTATTCAACCATTTCATACACTTCAGAGCGGGTTTACACACAGTGCGTAAACCCGCTCTTGCTTGGAGCGCCGGTCACGATTCTTGACACGCTTAGTCAAATGTCTAAATTAATTCTTGAAAGCCGCCCAAACAAATATCGGATAATGTCTATCTTCTGGCGGCAATAAACCAATGAATATTTCTTCCATCAATGGAGGTATACGATAATGAGTGATGAACAACAAAAAACCCTATGCGCCCACGTAGAGGAGGAACTGCAGGTCAATGATCCACAGGCCTATATTGCGCTTATCAAACCGGCGACTCACTTCTGCCAGGGCTGTGGACGCAGCGCTGCCCAGGCTGAAAATCTATGTAAACCGCAAGAGTTCTAGTACATCGTGATGATATTCGCCTCTCCCAGGCTGCAACCTGGAAAGGGCGGTTGAGAACCTGGAATATAACCAGCAAAGGATTGTGTCTTCGCGACACAATCCTTTCATTTTTGTGGCGTACCCGTTGAACACTGTTCTCAATATCTATAACCGTGCAATTCCGTTGTGGGAATAATATCCGAACACGCCGGAATAGCACAAGCCTGCCGCCAATATTCAAAAATAGATCCATATCATTATTGCCCTCTATTTTCTGATAGTTAAATTAAATTGAGGCGCCTTATTGATAACAGTTTACAACCTTCCTCCAAAATTTGCCAGCCAGTTACAAGCCGCGTTCCCACAATCCACGTGGCCCTACAAAAAATGTAGGGGGCCATCCGGGCGCGTAGCCAAGAACTACAAAAAATCGCGCTCGCCCAAAAAGGGCGGTGTGCCCCCACCCCTAACAATCCTTAATCATTGTATATTTCATGTTAGAAATTTATGGCATGATTTTTGCGGGACTATATAATTAGCAAGGAGTTCAATCGCCACTTTTTCAATGCTTTGGCTATGGGCTGATTACCCGGCCTTGCCATTGCACAGGGACAGCAGGGAGGCTTCTATGAAACAGGGAACCATCTTGGACAGACGTACAATCCATGACCGTAGAATGGGGGCAACTTCCATCTACAACGGCCCGGAACGTAGGCACATGAGAGACAGACGCGATGAAAGGATCGCCGTCTGCGTTTTCTGTGAGGAGATCTGTGGTGACAAGAAAGGTTGGTTTAAAGCGCCTCTTTCAAAAGAAGATGTTGCCGATCACCTTATCGACGTTTGTACCGAATGCGCCCGGAATGTTCTGACCAAAACTACCGTGTAATTGGGAGATACCGGTTGGTGAACCGTCTGGATGAGGATTGAAGGAATCCATCTATCTGAGACTGGGAATCGCGCAACCAATGCATAGTGGGTAGCGTGTCAGCACGTTGTACGTCGGCCTGCAAAAGGCCCCTAAATAATTTCGAAACTATTAACTATTATCACCGGCTTTCTTGATTTGCCTAAATGATTTGGCCTATAAAAGGATCGTGTCAGCGTGACACAATCCTTTTTGTATTTTGATCCTACTTCTGTTGAATATCGAGTTCAACATGAGCAGATCATAACTTGCGGCAATTGCAAGAGGTGCGGATATGGATATAGCCAAACACCGGTTGCCCGAAGAATATAAAACAAGGCTTTATAATAACCATGTGAAAGGCGCCATCGTCCGGTCGGTCGCATCTGCGGCCTTGTGGCTTTTTGCTTTTGTTGGGTTCTGGTTACAGGACATCCAGGCCACGCACTTTATCGGGATCAGCTGCTCGGTTCTGTTCATCGTCATAATCAATCCACCTACCCTGTTCATTCTCAAACGGATTACCAACAGGAACACTTTCGCCAACTTTTCTCTTTTTATTAACTTTTTGGAAGTTATGGGCTATACGGGCGTTATATATTCTGCGGGCGGATTCGAGGCTACCTTCCTGACACCAATCTATGCCGGTTTGATTACCTATCTGGGGGCCATGGCGCCCCGCAGAGTGCCGTTTATCATCGCTGGCTTCTGCGCATTCTGCTATGGATCGATGGTTGTGCTGGTCGGCCTGGACATCCTGCCCAGCCTAAAAATCGACCCCAATTTCAATCCTCCGCTGACAACTCAAATTATCAGAGTCGCCATCGTCATCAGCCTGCTTTTTATAGTCGCCTACATTTCTGCTTTTACGGCCGGCAAAATGAAAGCAGGGCGTGATCGGCTGCGCCGGAAGAACAAGGAACTTGAAGAAAAGACCATCCAACTGGAAAATTCCAGTGGCCAGCTTGCAATGGATATCGCTCAGCGTAAAAAGGCCGAGGAAAAACTCCAGAAAAGCGAGGAAAAGTATCGCTTTCTGGCCGAAAACATGGCCGATATTGTCTGGACCCTTGACCGGGATTTTAAGGCCACCTATTTGAGTCCTTCCATTGAAAAGGTACTCGGGTTTACACCCGAGCAGATGATGCAGCGCAGCTTGCAAAAGGTGATTACGCCTGCTTCGTGGAAAAAGGTAATGTCATTATCGGAAAGGGAGTTTCCACGTGATTCCGATCCGGGTACGGACCCGGACCGCTCAATCTCGATAGAGGTCGAATATCACAAAAAAGACGGTACCACCGTTTGGATGGAGGACACCGTCAAGCCGATACGAGATGCTGCAGGCGAAATTATCGGGGTCTACGGCGTATCGCATAACATCACCCCTCGCAAAGAGTCGCAAATACAACGCATAAAGTTGGAAAGGCACATCCTGAAGGCCGAAAAGGCCGATAGTCTGGGACGCATGGCCGGGGCCATCGCCCACCTTTTCAATAACAAGCTCAGCGTGGTGCAGGGCAACCTGGAATTGTCCATAGCAGACACGCAGGGTAACGAGAGCTTACGCGAGAACTTGCTTGAAGCCCAAGAAGCATCTCAACAGGCCGCCGAGATAAGCGGCCTGATGCTGTCTTATCTCGGACTAGGTTCGGCTAAGCGCGAACAACTTGACCTTGCCAGGGTTTTTCGCCAAAACCTATCGTTGCTTCAGAAGAATGTCCCTGCTGGCATTGTCCTCAAAATCGACATTATGAAAAGCGGTCCCGCCGTTTATGCCAATGAGAAACAGTTGTGGCAAATCATCAGTCAACTGCTGAACAACGCGCGGGAAGCAATTGGTAACGCCAAGGGACAGATTGATCTCGCGATCAGAGCCATCGCGGTTAACGATATCTCCAAGGCCAACCTCTTCCCAACCGATTGGGACCCCAATGCGGAACAGCTTATCTGCATCGAGGTCAAGGATACGGGCTGCGGCATAGCCCCGGAAGATGTAGACAAGATTTTCGATCCATTTTATACGACCAAATTCACCGGGCGTGGGCTGGGCCTTGCGGTAACGCTCGGCATAGTTAAAGGATGGGCGGGCGCGATCGGGTTGGAGAGCACGCAGCACCTCGGTAGTGTCGCCCGTGTCTATTTGCCGGTTGCTTCGGATGCTACCCCTCATCAGCTTGAAGAGGAGAAGCCCACGCAACAAACATTGACAGAAGGCGCAATGGTGTTGCTGATTGACGATCAGGCCAACGTGCTCAGCATGGGGTCAAAGATGCTCAGGTTCCTGGGGTACAATGTGATGACAGCCAGTTGTGGATCTGAAGCTTTAGAACTGTTTCGTTCGAATCGTGAATCCATCCGCTGCGTGATCACCGATCTCAGCATGCCGGACATGGATGGCTGGCAGACCCTCGCGGAATTGCGGACGCTGGAACCCGCCCTGCCGGTAATACTGTCCAGCGGCTATGACGAAACCGAAGTAATGATTCGGAAGGACTCTGACCAACCGCATGCCTTTCTGCACAAACCATACTCGTTGAGGGAGTTAAGACAGAAATTGAATCGGATTCTGGGGGATGAAGACTAATGGTTCAGTTGGAAACCGACGCCTTATAAGATGAAGACCTGGTCGGTTCAATCGGGAGCCGGGGCGCAAAGAATCGCCGAGACCCCTAACCTCCTAAAAATCATTAATTAATTGTATTTTCACCTTTTTCAATCTTCGAAATTTTTTCAAATTGTGTGCGCTTGTTGCTGATTTTGGAAGGTTTGTCACCCCATCCACACACCCTTCTTTCCGTTTTAACCTTAGTAATCAATTCTTTGAACTTTTTGAGAAAACTCATCGATGCATTGATACGTGTTAAAAAGAAGACACCTGCTGAATTAAGCTGCACACAAAAAAGTTAGAATCTATTAGCTTATCAGTTAGTTATGGTAAGTCTATGATTAACTATCCCCCAAAAAATAAAATTTATCTATAAATAGCGCCGTATCTGTTAGAGGGCAGATTTCTGCTCAATGCATGATGTGGGCGCTCGCTGCGCTCAGCGCCAATTGTGCATTACCGGCGGATTGTTTTCGGCTCATCTTCATTTACCCTGTGGAAAGGAGAAAACCATGAGAAAGGTTAATTGCTTCCGAAATCAAATGTTTCATAAGGTGTCATTGGTAGTTGCGGTAATGGCTGCTTTGGCCTTCAATCAAGGGGGGTTTGGACAAAAGGCTATGGCCGACGAGGCCATTTGCCTCAGGGTTGGTGCGCAAATAGAAAGCATGGCAGAAAGAATATATAGCAAGGCGAAAGAAATCGAAGGTCTTGTCGAGCAGAAATTCGATTACGCAGAACTGAGGAAACTGCAAAAAATGGCCGATCAGGCACTTGGAGATAGACAGATTTCCGGAAAGGCAGCCGATAAGGTATACGCTCTATCCAGGGCTGCGCAGATGACCGGGGCGATCAAAGCGATCGAGAGAAAGCTTAAAGAATTGAAGGCTCTAGATCGTGAACTGGGTGATATAGTAAAAGATCTTAGAAGGGAATGTGAGTAATCGGAACCGGATGAAAGGCACAAGCGGGGGCTGAAGCCCCTAAAGACCCTGTATCGGCGATATAATTGGGTTATAGCCAAGCCAACTGTTTGAGATGGCGGTCGAGCCTGAGTTTGACCTTTCTCAACAAAAGTCGGGAATTGTTTTCAAGCCTCCCATGTGACCAGTAAAGAAGGACCGCGCCTCTATTACACGGTCCTTCCCATATTTGTAGTACGCCCTGCAGGCAAGGTGCTGCTTGCAGAACTGCCAGGTGGGCTTTAAAGCTATTTGGGCGCTGCCGCCCCCACATTTCTGCCTGATTTTTCGAGTAATCAACCGGTGGTATTGGTATTGACTCCCCTCCAATATTGTGCCAAATTTTAGTTACCTACCCAAAATTGAATTCATTTTTAAGTTAAGCAGCACCCTAACCGCAAGGGTCAATGTCCCATTAAACTTCTATAGAAGGAATGGAGGGCATCATGAATCAAGTTAAAAGTTGGAAAATTGCAGCAATTCTTTTTTCTTTTGTGCTCACTTTCACTTTTATTCCAACAGAAGCAAAAGCAATAAGTTGTGATGAAGCAATATTTTATTATTATGAAGGGCTACTGGATTTGATGCAAAAAAACAAAGACGCCAGGACTGAGATAGATGGCTGGGTAAAGAAGGCTAAAAAATCGGCTAAAAAGTATAAAACACAAGGTTCTCAACTGAAGAGATTTAATTCGGACGGAATTTGGGATGATGATGAAAAGAATAAAGTATTAAAGATGGAAAAGAAACATCAGAAACTCAAGAAATACTATCAAAGAATTCAGAGCAAAGCTGTAGAAATAATAAATACCACACAGACGGTTGATACGCTTGGGAAAGCAGTAGATGATAACTGCCCATAGTATCAGATGAGAAGAATTCTCTCTTCGGAGGCCATAGAAGTTAATTTTCGAATTGTAAGCCGTTGTATTGCATACCCCAAGATGTAAAAGTCAAAGACCTCCCGGACAGTCAGCCCTCTCGGGTCAGTGATTATTAGGCGGCCTCCTTTGACAATTCTTCTCGACGTTTTTTACCAAG
>CAJINA010000045.1 GCA_905176665.1 Olavius algarvensis Delta 4 endosymbiont
GAGCTTGGTAAAAAACGTCGAGAAGAATTGTCAAAGGAGGCCGCCTAATAATCACTGACCCGAGAGGGCTGACTGTCCGGGAGGTCTTTGACTTTTACAA
>CAJINA010000046.1 GCA_905176665.1 Olavius algarvensis Delta 4 endosymbiont
GAGCTTGGTAAAAAACGTCGAGAAGAATTGTCAAAGGAGGCCGCCTAATAATCACTGACCCGAGAGGGCTGACTGTCCGGGAGGTCTTTGACTTTTACAC
>CAJINA010000047.1 GCA_905176665.1 Olavius algarvensis Delta 4 endosymbiont
CTGTAAAAGTCAAAGACCTCCCGGACAGTCAGCCCTCTCGGGTCAGTGATTATTAGGCGGCCTCCTTTGACAATTCTTCTCGACGTTTTTTACCAAGCTC
>CAJINA010000048.1 GCA_905176665.1 Olavius algarvensis Delta 4 endosymbiont
ATGTAAAAGTCAAAGACCTCCCGGACAGTCAGCCCTCTCGGGTCAGTGATTATTAGGCGGCCTCCTTTGACAATTCTTCTCGACGTTTTTTACCAAGCTC
>CAJINA010000049.1 GCA_905176665.1 Olavius algarvensis Delta 4 endosymbiont
GAGAGGACGACCGCGCGCCATACCCTGGTCTTCTTTTGGGGCCAGGGATGGCGCTTATCGTCTATCTCAAACTGTTTGGGAAGATCTTAACTTTTTCAGGTTAAATATTGCGCTCATATTTGTTATGTTATTTGTGGGTGCTGAAGTAACAAGTCGCTACAAGTGGGCTCCATGCTTCTTCTTTGTCGGATTACCAATTCTCCTGATTCCTGTATGAATGACTTCAGACATGGGCTGGTTTCGTTACGCCAAACTTATCGCAATCATAGTTGGTGCGATGTTCATAACGATAACCAGGTTCAACCTTAAACCTAAGTACATCAAATATGGTGTCTTTCTCGTTGTGTTTGGTCTGGCGTTCAACATCTTTGAAGCCGTTACACAGGACTTTAGTCAGCCTCATCTACCCAATAAGTTGAATGCGCTTGCGGGCTTCTTGAATGTCCTCACCATCTACCTTTGGTCGACGATCAGGATTGATGACAAGAAACCTCACAACTTTCAATGGCCGGGAATGACGATAGCGTGGATTATTGCCTATGACTTATGGAACATCTGCTTTGTATACTTGAATTTTCCCAACACAGTTCACTACACAGCGCTTGCGGTTATTCCAGTCCCTACCATTATCGCGCTTTATGTAGTGAGCGGAAAATTTGCCTGGCTGCAGGCGAGGGCCTATAGCTTGGTATTCTATATGATTTATGTAGTTACAATATCGACTTTTGAAATACCTGTATCGTTGGTTGAGCCTTTGCCTCGTGGCGATATTTGGATCTGGTCATTGGTGGTATTAAGTCTCGGATCGAACGTTATTCTACTTGTCCTCCAATATAGATACAGATTGACTGGAAAGGCGCCTGAGAAGCTTGACGTTGGCCAGCGTGCAGTCGAAGGCAAACCGCCGCTCTTCGGCTAGTTTCGAAGCTTGACGTCGGCCTAAATGTTTGTAGGACAGGCTAAGGAGTGAATCATTTTTTTACCCCTTTTCCAGCTCATTGTAATTTGGTTAAGTGGTGGAGAAAGGAAGCATATATTCCGTTTAGGCCCATGAATAAATAGCCTGAATTTCCTAAACCAAAAATCGACCATTACAGCAAAAAAGATAATCTCCGGAGTGATAAGGTATGAAAAATAAAGTCCTATTCCTGGCCACGGTGCTGGTGGTTCTACTGCCGGCCATAGGTATGTGCAGCGATTCGGTTACCAATGCCCATACTCAAGAATTCCCGCCAAGCTTGGCGAGCTACGACGATGCCCATTTGGAGGGCATCCCACAGATCCTGCTGCACCGAATCCGGACAGAACCCATAAATCTGATTGCCGCAATCATCTTCCTACTCGCCATTATTCATACATTCCTGGCAGGCAAGATTTCGGATATCAGCCGCCGGCGACAGCGCCGCCACGCTGAAAAAATCAGTAATGGGGAGGCAGATGAGGGATCCGTAGACATGGCTGCTGAATTGCTACACTTCCTGGGGGAGGTCGAGGTCATATTTGGCATCTGGCTCGTGCCACTGATGCTAACGATCATATTGTTCCATGGCTGGTCCCCTGCCGTCCATTATATCCATGGCGGCGTCAACCTCACAGAGGCGGCATTCATTGTTGTCATCATGGTGCTTGCATCGACGCGCCCGATACTGAGACTCGCCGAGACGATGATGTCGGGTGTGGCGAAGCTGTTCGGCGGAGCGCTGGCAGGGCTTTGGTTTACCCTATTGACCCTCGGTCCGCTACTCGGATCGGTCATCACCGAGCCTGCCGCAATTACCATCTGCGCCATGTTGTTGTCGCAAAAGTTCTATGAGCTTGGGCCAAGCACCAGGTTCAGATACGCCACGCTCGCGCTTCTTTTCGTTAATATTTCGGTGGGCGGCGTGTTGACCAATTTCGCTGCCCCGCCGGTTCTAATGGTTGCCGGGCCCTGGAACTGGAGCGCTGGTTTCATGATGGCCAATTTTGGATGGAAAGTGATCATTGGGATCCTGATCAGCAACAGCCTGTACTTCTGGCTGTTCCGCAAAGAGCTGGCCGCCATGCAGCAGGCCTTTGCGCTCCGGGAACTAAAGGACAAGATCGAACAAAAATATATTACGCAGCAGGCGACGGAAGCCGCTTGGGCTGAAGCTGTAGGCCAGGGAGAAGAAAAGGACAAGCTGGTCGATACCATGCGCGCTGCTGCAGAGAAATTTGGCGGGGCCATTCGCAAGAGAATGAAAAGTACCGACCTGTCGGAGCCGGAAGCGTTGGGCTTTGATCGGGAATTAATCAAAGAAGCGACCAATAAGCGCTTCGAGGAAGCCAAGCTGTACCGAACTCGTCGGTTCCTGCCCATCCTGCTTCGCGATGAGGAGCGCGCAGAGTTTATGGATCCGGATTGGGACAAGCGTGATGATCCCGTTCCCGCCTGGATTACCATAGTACATATCCTTTTCATGGTGTGGACCATTTCCAACGCCCATTATCCAGAGTTGTTCATTCTCGGCTTTCTATTCTTTCTCGGATTTGCACAGATCAGCTCCCAGTATCAGAATCGGATCTACCTGCGTCCGGCCCTGCTAGTAGGATTTTTCCTTGCAGGCCTGGTTATTCATGGAGGCCTGCAGGCGTGGTGGATTGCACCGGTGCTGAGCAATCTGTCGGAAGGAATGCTCATGATCAGCACAACAGTGCTGACGTCGTTCAACGACAATGCCGCCATCACCTACCTGTGCACGCTGGTTCCCGGATTCACCGATAGTCTAAAATACGCGGTCGTTGCCGGAGCAATAGCAGGCGGGGGGTTAACCATCATCGCCAACGCGCCGAATCCCGCTGGTCAGGCCTTACTCAAGAAGCATTTTGATGGTGTCGTGGCACCGCTGCGACTGTTGATGGCGGCGCTTTTACCAACGGCAATCCTATGGTTGTGCCTGGCCTTATTGTGACGGGCACAATGGCGCTTACGGATTCATATGTGTGCCCTTAGGCAATCGAGGGTCGGACCACGCAAAGTAATTGACATTGAACAAAGCGCAGCACACAAACGTCTTCGAAAAGGCCTTAATCGGCCAGTTTTGATGGATCCGTAAAAGTCGAATTTCGATTTTGTTTGTCATCCCGGCGAAGGCCGGGATCCAGTGATTTCAGATACTTATGGATGCCGGTCCTAGATCCCGACTTCAGCGGGGATCAAGTCCGGCATGACGGGCAAAAGGCTTTTTACGGGACCATCAGCTTTAGGGGTAAAACTGGCCGATTAAGGTCGCAATGGCGGTGCCAAAAGATGTTTTTTGTTGATTTAACAAAAGGTTGCTGTGGCCCGACCCCAATCCCAGCAATCCCAATCTCCGGAAAATGTTGATCGCCTAACAGATAGGCAAAGCGGAGGTGCGATAGACATGACCACTGGGAAGATAAGGAAACGCTGGCTTGGACTTATTGGAACACTATTATTCCTTCTTGTAGGAGGGTACATGGTAATGAACACAATCTATCGCCTACCTGACATAACCAAGCGCAACCAGTCCTACAAGATCGATGACGGACAGGTCACCCGGATGGGCAGGCTATTTGAAGGTCAACTATCCAGCAACCCCGGTAAATCAGGTGTGCTCCTGCTAAGCCGCGGGCGCGACGCCTTCGTTGCCCGTGTACTGTTGGCCCGTCTGGCGGAAAAAAGCCTTGATATTCAATACTATATGTACCACCAGGATACGGTCGGCGGCCTGCTCACCTACGAAGTCATTAAAGCCGCTGACCGCGGTGTCCGGGTACGCATGTTGATCGACGACATTTACGGTAACGAAAACGAGGATACCTGGGTGGGACTGGATGCGCATGAAAACATCGAAGTGCGTTTGTGGAATCCATGGAAGCGGGGCAGAAGCCGCATGCTCCAGTCCATCGTACGGGCGACCAAAATTAATTACCGCATGCATGCCAAGTCCTTCACGGCGGACAACCAGGCCACGATTTTGGGCGGCAGGAATATTGGTAACGAATATTTCGACGCGGATACGGACGTCGCTTTTACCGACATCGATGTATTGTCGATTGGACCGCCGGTGGGCGCGGTATCAAACGAGTTCGATGCTTATTGGAACGCCTCCCATGCTTACCCGGTGAACATCCTGGTGCACCAGGGCACGGACCAGGATCTGTCTGCTCTGCGTTCTAAGAAAAGCGCGTTCGGAGAAAAGCAAGCCACATCAAACTATGTCAAGGCTTTAACCGATTCAGATCTGGCCAAAGCGCTGAAGGACGGCTCTGTCGTTTTCAGTTGGTCTGAAGCTCGGGTGATCCATGACTCACCGCAAGAGGAAGGTCTTAAAAAAGCCGGCAGAGACCAATTGCTCATCTCCCAACTCGCCCCGTACATCACCAGCGCGAAGAAAACCGTGGACATCGTGTCGCCCTACTTTGTACCCGGCGACAGGGCTACCGAGGCGTTGTGTAAGCTAAGTCAGGATGGCATTAAGGTGAGTATACTGACAAACTCCCTGGCATCAAACGATGTGTCGGCAGTGCATGCCGGTTACTCGAAATACCGCCGTTCTTTGCTGCGTTGCGGCGTTCGCCTATTTGAGCTGGATGAGTCCCTGAAAGACCGCGAAGGCAAAAGGTTCACCTGGCTACCCGGCCTCGCGAAGTCCAGCCTGCACGCCAAGACCATGGTGTTTGACGGTGAAATCATGTTTGTCGGGTCTTTCAATTTTGATCAGCGTTCCCTGAATATCAACAACGAGATCGGGCTGGTCTTTCATGACGCGGCCGTTGCCGGTGCCGCCGCGAAAAATTTCGAGGAGAACGTAAACAAGGTGGCATTCGAAGTCCGTTTTTCACGCCAGGGCGGTCGCCAAAACATGCAATGGGTGGGGGGGCAGGGTGGCCCGGATGTTGTTTTTGAAAAGGAACCCTATGCCACCACCATGCAGAAACTGACCGTCGGCATCGTGAAATGGCTGCCCATCGAATCCCAGCTTTGATCTGTAGATGGAGCGCGGATTCGGCATGGATCCGTATTTTCGAACGAAGCAACAATCGAGGGTCGGGCCACGCTAAGTAATAGACATTGAACAAAGAGCAGCACGCAAACGCCTTCGAAAAGGTCTTAATCGGACAGTTTTGATGGATCTGTAAAAGTCGAATTTCGATTTTGTTTGTCATCCCGGCGAAGGCCGGGATCCAGTGATTTCAGATACTTCTGGATGCCGGATCAAGTTCGGCATGACGGGCTAAAGGCTTTTTACGGGACCATCAGCTTTGGGGGTAAAACTGGCCGATTAAGGTCGCAATGGCGGTGCCAAAAGATGTTTTTTGTTGATTTAACAAAAGGTTGCTGTGGCCCGACCCCAATCCAATCCGGCACAGATCCATACCGGGAACATTACCAAGCAAGAGGCCTAAAAAATCAGTGGCTTGGCCGATCATGAATTCGACAAGGCGCGTAATGCCAAGGCTTTAACCCATAAAACCAGGAGGACATCATGAGTGACTTGATCGCAATTGGATTTGACAATGAACACACGGCCTTTGAAATGCGCGCGGAACTGGTAAAACTTCAAAAAGAATACCTCATCGAGATGGAAGACGTGGTCGTGGTGACCAAAGACGACAAGGGCAAGGTCAAGCTGCACCAGGCCATGAATCTGACCGCCGCGGGCGCCGTGAGCGGGAGCTTCTGGGGAATGCTCATCGGCATGATATTCCTCACCCCCTTGGTCGGTGCGGCAGTCGGCGCCGGTGCCGGGGCGCTGTCCGGCAAATTGACCGATGTCGGTATCGATGACAAATTCATGCAGGAACTCGGTGAGATGCTGACCCCCGGGACCTCGGCCCTGTTTGTTCTGGTACGCAAGGCAACCCCGGACAAGGTGCTGGAAAGACTCAAGGGGTTCCAGGGCCAAGTTCTCAAGACATCGCTCACCATCGACAAGGAAGAGGAATTGCAGAAAATCCTGGATCAGTCAGGGTCATAAGGTTGCCCTGGACAGTTCTGCAATTTACTTCAGTCTTTATAACTGATTTTGCTTACAACACGTGGAAATTGGAGGTGGGGTTATGCAATTGTTTAAAGTACTCAGCATTATTCTTTTCATTATGTGTCCGCTGCAGGCGTTTGCGCAGAAAGCTCAGACAATAGATGAACTGGCCGCTATGTTCGACTCTTCGCGTTGCGCGGATTGCCATGATGTCATCTATGCGCAGTGGGAGAAGTCTCAACACGCACGCCCTATGATGGGAACCCCGGGTATCATGAATATGACGAAGATGGCTACGCCCGGTGCAACGCCTTTTTCGCCTGCCGATCCGAAGCAGGCGACACTCAAGACCTATCCGTGCTTCAAGTGCCACCTGCCGCAGGCCTTAACCCATGCGGAAGATTCCGTGGCGGTTGAGATCACCGAAGCCATCATTGCGCAGGATACGGCCAAAATCGCCAAACTCCAGATTACCTGCATCGTCTGCCACAACCAAAAGGCGATCATCCACCGGCTCGAGGAGGGGAAACCGGACCCGGCTGCGCTTTACGGTGTCAACGCAATAGATGATCACGAAGATGAGGTCTTTGAGCAAGTGAAGAAGAGTGCAGTTATGCAACGCTCGCTTATGTGCGGACAGTGCCACGGCCCGGGGCCGAACCTCGAGCTCGAAAAGCCCGTGCAGTGTGCGAACCTCTATGGCAGCTACCTGCATGCCTACATTCCCGCCGGCGGCTCCCAGACCTGCCAGGAATGCCACATGAAGCCAATTGACGGCCTGGCGGATCATCTGATAGCGCCGAACTGGAATGATATCCCGCACACAACGAAGCTGCTGCAGGAAGCGCTTTCACTCGATGTCCAGACCCTCGGCTTTGAGTGGCTCGAGAAAGCCAAGACCTATGTACCGAAGGTCATCGTGAACACGAAGGTCGCTTCAACTGCCGGACACCGGATTCCCGACGGGTGACCGTCCCACAACCGAGTGGTCCTGGAAGTGACCGCAAAGACACCGGAGGGGAAAAAAATCGACACCCAGACGCGACATTATCATCCTCAGGCAACCAACGAAAAAAGCTCGAAGCAACTTTACGGGGCTGAGGTCAAGGTTGCGAATATTCGCGATACCAGCATCCAGCCCTACCAGACAAAGACCGAATCCATAGAATTCGTACTGCCCAAGGGCGTCAGATCGGCTGACATCACCGTTGATCTCAGTTACTATCTCGCTAGCCCTGACCAGCGTTATGAGGTTCACAAAATCACCCGGCGCGTTTCCCTCGACCGGTAGCTTTTATATGATCAGGTGATAGGGAGTGAATCATGACTTTTGAAGCTTGGCTGACGCTATCAATTCTCACCGCAACCTTTTTTTTCCTGGTGGCAACCAAACTGCCACCGGTGACCGTTTTTCTTGGTGCCTTAACCTTGTGTATTACATTTGGATTGGCGCCCATTGAACGCTGTTTGGCCGGATTTGCCAACCCGGGGGTCATCACTATCGGCGCCCTTTTCATGGT
Source organism: Olavius algarvensis Delta 4 endosymbiont (assembly GCA_905176665.1). Classification (GTDB taxonomy): domain Bacteria; phylum Desulfobacterota; class Desulfobacteria; order Desulfobacterales; family CAJINA01; genus CAJINA01. The sequence goes on from CAJINA010000049.1 coordinate 7,490, forward strand.
CGCCGCAGGGATGTATTCCACCGGGGCGATTACGCTTTTGAGTGACAAGGTTATCGGCCGACCCAAGACAATGCTGGCGGCCCAACTGAAGATACTTCCGCCGGTTGCCATGGGCAGCGCGTTTCTGAACAATACGCCTCTGGTGGCGATGATGATCCCTGTCATTCGCGACCTGTGCCGCAGCACCGGTCTGGACAAGGCCAAGCTGTACATACCCCTTTCTTTTGCTTCGATTCTCGGCGGATGTTCGACGCTGATCGGCACGGCCACCAACCTGATTATCGCGGGTATGGTCGTTGACGCCATGGCCACGGGTGCCGGCGGCAGTTCCCGGTTGCAGGAAATCGGCCTGTTTGACCCCTCCTGGGTGGCTGTGCCCGCCATGGTTCTCGGACTCATGCTACTCCTGGTTCTGTCACGCTGGTTCTTGAAATCGCCGGACACGAAGGCGGACGACACGGTGGTCGAGCGGTCATATGGGGCGGAATTCGTGATTCCGGATGCTTCGCCGCTGGCCGGGAAGACCATCGAGATCGCCGGTTTCGCCGAGCCGATCGGATTCGAGCTGGTGGGTCTGATCAGGGCGGATGGTTCCACGGTCCCGATCGAACCGGGTACGACCCTGTCCGAAGGCGATGTTCTGCTGGTGTCGGCACAGCTCGAGAGCCTCGCCAGTCTCTGGACGACGCACGGTCTGGAGCCACTCAACACCATGCATCCCATGAAAACTGCTCGTCATAGCCACCAGCTGGTCGAAGCCGTGATTTCCCCACAAAGTCTGGCGCTGGGGCGAAAGGTCTCTGAGTTCCCTTTACCCGAAGGCCCCTTTCGTGTGAGCCTGGTCGCCGTTTCACGCAACGAAGAGGCCGTTGCGGGACGAATCGGCGACCTGACGATCGAAGTCGGAGACGTCATTGTGTTAGAGGCTGATGATTCGTTCTTCTATGTGAATCGTGGCGAACAAAGCTTTTCTCTTGTGCGACGGGTTCCCGGCCACAGCATTCGGCGTTGGCACAAGGCGGCGATTGCTTCGGCGATTACCGCCGCCATGATCACAGCGGCCGCCTTTGGCTGGATGAGTATGCTGAATGCCGCGCTTCTGGCCACCGGCGCCATGCTGCTGACGCGCTGCCTGACGATCCAGAACGCTGCAAGGAGCATCGACTACAGTACCCTGGGAGTACTCGGCGCAGCCATCGGGGTGGCCGCAGCCGTCTCGGAGAGCGGCCTGGCGGCTAAGATCGCGACCATTCTCACAGACCTGGGCGGTGGGAATGCGCTGGCCTCACTTGCTGTCGTCTTCATCGGCAGGGTGGTCATGGCCAACCTTATCACCAACGCCGCCTCGGCCGTCTTCATGTTTCCCATTGCGCTCTCGATGGCGAGCCAGCTAGAGGTCAGCTTCATGCCGTTTGCCATTGCGCTGATGACCGGGACCATCGGCGCGGCCGTGACACCGCCCTCTTATCAGACCAACCTCATGGTCATGGGGCCCGGAGAGTACCGCTTCATGGACTTTGTTAAGGTAGGTGCACCACTTGCGATACTCGTCGGCGTGATCACCGTTTGGCTGGCGCCGCTCTTTTTTCCATTTTGATAGCAGCGGGCTGTGATTGCCTCTTCTCGAGGCGATGCGAAGACAACGCTTATTGTCAGTCCATTGCACGGCCGTACTGAAGATGTAACCATTATATTAGACCTATTGAAAGGAGAACAACCATGCGACAAATTTTAGTTAAGTACTCGGCTTTCCATCCTATGAAATTTACCACCCTAGCGCTGCTCCTTGCGGGTTTATGCTTTCTTTTCGCTTGTAAAACGACCTCGCCACCACCAGCACCCACCGCGGACAGCACTGCCGCCATACAGGAGGGCGTACCAGGTGGCGTCTTCGTCAACACCATGGAAGTGAGCGTGAAAGTGGCCGCCGTTGACACCGCAAAACGCAAGTTAACGCTTCTACTGCCGGATGGGGAGAAGACCAAGGTGAAAGTTGGGCCGGAAGTCGTCAACTTTGACCAGATCCAAACGGGCGATATGGTTACCGCCACCTTGACTGAAGAGACAGTCATTTATCTTGACGAAGAAGGGGGAGCCACGACTGGTGGCGCCGCAGCCATGGTAGCGTTGGCGCCTAAGGGGGCCAAACCGGGCGGTCTGGTGGCCGAAACCATAAAGTTTTCTGCAACAGTCATATCGATTGACCCAGGCAGGCGAATAGCTACCCTGCGCTTTGAAGACGGGCACACCGAGACGTTTCCAGTGCGCGCTGATATCGATTTGAGCCAGCGAAAGGTGGGGGAAAAGGTGGTATTTTGGGTAACCGAGATGATCGCTATCTCAGTGCAAAAACCCTGATATCCCCAACCCTATCTATAACAAACTATTTAAATCACAACACTGAGCACTTCGACTATCTATATGGAGGAAAAACGTTTCGGAAATAAGTGCCACCTGGGAGGCAAAACAAGATCCCCAGATTATTGGCGTGCGTAGTTATCATCGCCTTGACAGGGTACCGGCACAATCGAGGATCGACCGCGCTAAACAATTGACATTGCACAAAGAGCAGTACACAAACACCTTCGAAAAGGCCTTAATCGGCCAGTTTCAGGGTTAAAACTGGCCGATTAAGGCGAAATGGCGGTGCCAAAAGGTCTCTTTTGCAGATTTAACCATATGAAACGTCAACATAGAATCATTTTCCTGATTTCAGGTTCTATTATAGTGTTGCTGGCAGGCACAATCTCCTTTGTCTTTAATCCGCTGGGCCTTGGCCCGGAACCGGACATCGTTTTAACCCACGACTTTTTTACCAAACCGGCCAAAGACCTGAGCGAACTGGAACTGCTGGTGGACGGGGAGTCCGCCTTTGGAAAAGTGCTTTCCGCCATCGATGCTGCCCAAAATTCAGTTTATATTCAAACCTATATCTGGAAAGATGATCAGATCGGCCGGAGCATGGTCAAAAAACTCAAAGCAGCGGCTGATCGAGGGGTGGTGGTGACAATCCGCAAAGATATACTGGGGACGGTGTTCGAACTCGGTGATATGCTCAATGGCAAACCAAGTCCGGTATTTACCAGCAAAGGGTTAAAAGGATACAAAAATATCAATGTCGCCACTGAAATATTTTCGGACACGGATCACAGCAAATACTTCATCGTGGACCGGCAGGTGGTGATATTCGGCGGTATGAACATGGCCGCTGAATACCACAAAAAGTGGCATGACTATATGGCCGCGATACGGAGCAAACGATGGTCAGAGGCATTTGAGCAAAAAGCGCTCAGGAGGGTTGCCTGGCCGACGGCTTCCCCTTTTATCGTAGCGGTCAACGACCGAAGTGCTACCGAGATCCGCACCGCCCTGATACAGATCATCGATCATACTGCCAAGCATGTCATCATCGAGCACGCTTATTTTTCCGATGATAAGATCATCGCAGCGGTCTATCGAGCGGCAGTACGTGGCGTTCAAGTTGACGTGATTTTACCGCGGCAAGCCGATACGCACCTTTATGCAAATCTGGTCACCAACAATCGACTGTTGGAGACAAGCTCACAAAACCCGCCCCGGATTTTTCTTTTTCCACGAATGAGCCATGCGAAGGTGTTCCTGACAGACGGCGTAATCGCCGCGATCGGATCAGCCAATCTGACACCACGCAGCATGCTTACAAGTAAAGAATTGACGGTCTTTATCCACGGCGCCAAAAATGATGCGTTTATTTCAGCACTTCGCAGCCAGTTGAAAGCGGATATCAGCAAGTGCGAGCAGGTCCGATTGCCTTTCGAGTTGAGTTTCAGTGAAAAGATTAAGGCCATTGCCGGAAAGTATATATGGTAGGCGAGGTGGCACTTGGCCGCGGTGTGAGATGGGAATAATATCTCCATCTCACCAAAGTCCCTCAAAATTGAAAATATCACAAGGTTTTGCTAGAAGGTATATATTGGTTTTACAACAGGTTTTCCCACTTTTTGTTGCCTCATTAAGCGCATACATAATGTCGCCAATGAAAGGAGTAATCATGAAACGCATTATTATTTGGGTAGTAGTATCTCTGTTTCTGTGTCAGCCTACTTTTGCTTCAACAGATATATGTATTTTGGGGTCACAGGCGACTAAGATGACCAAAGCACAAATGGAAGACTTCTATGAACGATTGGTCGCGGGACGATTACTTACTGGACGAGGCAAGATACTGAAATTAAGAAAGCTTGGCGGTGAAGGACTTGAGGGGAATCATGAAGCAACGATCTCATGTGGCTCCAATGTAATTGTTATCATTCGGACCAACGAATTTGGTATAAAAGCATCCGGGGCAAGTATTGGAACAATGGTTTCTTTTCGCGGTGAGTGTACTAAAATGTATAAGACATATGACACTGTTTACTGTCATATGAAAGCAGTTACACGTTAATTCTCTTCCTGGTAAGACATCAACCCGGGTGACCTGATCCCAAAAGCTGATCCAAATTTCAATTCAGTTCTCAGTTGCATATACAAAGGAGAGCCGTGGATCATATGATATGGTTCCAACCTGTTGGATTCGCAATGAAACTAACAAACCTATAGAAAGGAGAACACCCATGAGACAAAAACCTGTCAGGTACGCGGTCATCCATCCGATGAAACTTGCCACCCTAGTGCTGCTCCTTGCGGGTCTATGTTTCCTGACCGCTTGTAAAACGATTTCTCCCCCACCAGCGCCCACAGGGGACAGCACTGTCGCCATACAGGAAGGCGTACCAGGCGGTGTCTTCGTCAATACCGTTGAGGTATGGGCAGAGGTGACAGCCATTGACACCGCTAATCGCAGAATGACACTCTTGCTGCAAGATGGAGAGAATACCACGGTTACGGTGGGACCAGAGGCCGTCAACTTTGATCAGATCTGGGTTGGTGACTTCATCACCACCACCTTAACCGAAGAAACGGTCGTGTATCTTGATGAGGAAGGCGCCTCTATTCCTGATGGAGGAGCAACCATGGTAGCCCTGGCTCCCAAGGGCTTCCAGCCGGGTGGCCTGGTGGCCAAGACCGCAAGGGTTACTGCTACGATTTGGGCCATTGACATGGCCAAGCGCACGGTCACCCTGCGCTTTGAAGACTTTAATAACAAAACCTATCCTGTGCGCCCTGATATCGATTTGAGTAAGCGCAAGACGGGTGATAAGGTCGTGTTCCTGATAACTGAGATGATTGCTATCTCTGTGGAGAAACCCTGAAATCCATAGCCAGATCTATACCACTTTGGTTAAACCAAGACCTGCAGTTTTAATACTTTAGGTTTGGCTGGCTGGGTTTATTTTAGTTATTGTCTTTTTTGCTGTCCTTATGAACTAAGACCTGATCATAAAACAGTAGTGTCTACGATGATATTAGGAATTAAGAAAATAGTGTGCTTAGATCTCAATTCTAACTCTCACAAGATAACTCCAAAACGAGGGTGGGGCCCATGAGTACCAGGAAATTGCTACTTCTAATCGTATGCACGTCTTTTATCCTTTTTTCGGCTACACCTGTTTTATCTCAGGACACAAAAGGAAAAGATACCAGCCAGGCCTTAGCCGGCCAGGCCTTCTATGGAAGGATGGTTGTTCCCAATTCAAACGCGGACCTCTCAGGGGATGATTACGAGATTAATTTTTTAGGCGCAGCGGGACAATCTCCACTTGGCGGCGAAACCCTCAAGTATGGTCTGGAGGCGGGGGGAGTTTTCAGTCTGGACAGCAGTGTTCGACAACTGGCGGCCTCATCAGGCAGTGGTGGAGGCACCGTAGCGGTATCTGTTGATATCAACTCGCTTATGATCGACTTTTTTGGGGGCGGTTTTGTGAGCTTTGAACCATCAGAGAGAATTCGGTTAAGTACCGGGGTTGGCCCGCTGCTTATTTACGCCAGCAGGGAAACCGAACCCGAAGTGACAGTGCCTGAACAAGTCACAGCCCAGTCGAATTCTGGATTTGGTGCCGGGCTATATGCCCGTGTTGGTTTCGACCTTTTCTTTACCAAAAAATTCGGACTGCATATCGGTGCCCGCAGAACCGCAACTACTCTGAGTTTCGAGGATTCTACCGGCGAAGTCTCCATTGAAGGTTGGCAATACTACGCCGGTCTGGCCTTTCGATTCTAGGAGATCGCTGGCTATAAGCCAATTTTATCAATTCTGATGCTGCAGAATACGACCATTGGTACTCATCGTCCCCCAAAAATATAAGGCACAAATTACTGATATAGTCCGTGCCTCTATTAACTACTGATAATCGTCTTATCAAGAGAGAAGGGGGCTGGTGAGATGGCTGTGTCAATGAGGATGTTTGACACCGACTTATCGTTTCAGCCCCATTTGTTTGTGGAGCGTCAAGATATGCAGATGCCATTATCAGCTTTATTCTTCCAATAAGCTCCCCCGTTAATTTCATGCATGGTAGTAGGCTTATAGTTGCCATTTTTGTTGTTTGATAAATCTCTTGGGTGGCGTGTCCGGCCTTATACCATGAAAATAAGGTGCGCATGTTAGACTGTATACCCACGCGATAGCTTGACTTATCGGATGATTGTGATAGCTTTGCTAAAATTTATCTTTAATTACAAACTATTAAGTGTTAGATATTTCGCGAATACCTTAGGATTAAAGGATTTGCATGAAGCTGGTAAAATCTTTTCAAGATAAGTTTGTGATGGCGGGGCAGAGCGTGGATGAAACCCGTAAACGTACTTTCCTGGCCTTTTGTATTGTTATCTGCACTCCGGTTCTCTTTTTGTTTGCGTTAGAAGATCTCTTAAGCGGCCGCATTCTCGAGGGCCTGGTCGTCATCTTGGTGGTAGTCGTTTTCAGCGGGGTACTTTTTTCGTTGAAACGGGTAATGCATATGACCTGGCTCTACCGTTTAAGCGGGGTGTTGGTTTTCTTAATGCTCTGCTACGAACTCGTTATCGGTGCCGGTGGGGGGTTTGCGTTTTTATGGTTCTATTTCTTCCCATTGGCTGCATTTTACCTGGTCGGGAATAGAGAGGGGATTATCTGGGTGGTCGGGTCTTTACTGATTTCCGGATTTTTCTTTATGGCCCCTCTGTATTACACATATTCGTTTGATAACAGTATTCGATTTCTTATCACCTACAGTATTGTCTCCGTTCTCTCTTTCGGGCTTGAATATTCCCGGAACTGGTATTACGAGCAATTAAACCATGAGAAAAGAATGTTGGAGGAGGCTTTGGATGAGGTTAAAACACTCCAATCCATGCTCCCCATCTGCTCGATATGTAAAAGCATCCGGGATGACCAAGGCTATTGGAAAAAGATCGAATCCTACATGTATGAATATGTGGGGACCCAATTCAGCCACAGCGTTTGTCCCACCTGTGTGAAGGAGTATTATCCGGATATCCAGCTTACAGAATCCAAAAAGTCAGACTGAAGGAGCGTAGCGCATTTAGCTCACTCCAGCATCCCCAAGTCTTGTTACATTTAAGATTTGAATGCACAGCCTGATTAGAAGCCCCCTTTCAACACTTTTCTAAATTTTTAATATGTTAGCCCGGCCTGATCCGGATATGGCCCAAAATTTTCGATATTATGATGCCTATGGAGTATAGCCGTTCTCCCCGGCTTTCATCTCAAACAGCCTGTAGTTGATTTGCCCATGCAAACAATTCTGGGGCACCGCCCGTATGCCAGAATAAAACGGTCTGATCTTTTGTGAAGTATCCCTTTTGGATTAGGTCTGTCAGTCCACCCATTGCGCGGGCTGTATAAACGGGTCCCAAGAGTATTCCTTCATAGCGAGCAAGGTCCCTTATGGCATTGAACTCCATATCTCCGGGGATTGCATAACCTGCACCCAGATAGTCACAATTAAGAGCAAACTCCTCTTCATTCAACTCAATGGAAGAGCCAATTCTTCGGGCGGTCGTAGTGGCAATTTCGGCTAGGATTGGAGGAAAGGGTTCATCTCCGGTTTTTGTTTGATCTATGCTGATGCCAAGGACCTGCCCCTTGAAGTTTATGATCTTTGCACCTACGGCCAGACCCCCTTGAGTTCCTCCGGAGCTTGTGGCAAACACGATCGCATCCAACTGGAGTTGCATGTTTCTTAACTGGGTTTCAAGTTCAAACATCGCGTTGACATACCCTATAGATCCTGTGCTGTTTGACCCGCCGACCGGTATGACATAGGGCTCATTCCCGTCTGCTGATAGGCCGTCAGCAACCAATTCTAACTTTCGCTCCCTGTCCTTTCTTTCGCAAAAATGTACCTTGGCCCCAAATATTTGATCCAGCAAAAGGTTGCCGTTGGAACTCTCCGGCTTTTCTCCATTTAGAACCAGGTGGCAAGACAGGCCTGCTTTCCTTGCAGCTGCTGCGGTCAGGCGGCAGTGGTTAGACTGTACCCCTCCAGCGGTAACCAGGGTGTCTTTTCCTTGGTTCAGGGCTTCACCAATGAGAAATTCCAGCTTGCGGGTCTTGTTCCCTCCCATGCCAAGCGAGGTAATATCATCTCTTTTCATAAATACAGCCGGGCCATTGAGGGCTTTGGAAAATGATTCAAGATAGTGAATTGGCGTTGGGAATTCAGCCAAATGAAATCGCGGTAAACTTTCTAAGTTCATCATAATATCCTCATTATTATGGGGTCGGTATTATACCGAAACAGTATATGTATTTCGGTAAGTTGCAGGGCCATTCGAATAATAATCCGCCTTGGCTGTCCTGAAATCCCACCATGATCCATGGTTAAATCAAGTTCATATAGCCTGGACAATGAAAAACAAACCATTGTCGTTCCTAAACAGGCATAAACCTGAAACAATAGCGCATTCTGATTGTTCTGGTCCAAAACTTCGCGATAGAAAATAATATTTGAATAAATGTTCTAAAAACAAATTTATTTCTTGATCTATATTGTAATTAGATATAGATCAACAAAATAATATTGTAATAAGAAAATTGGGGGGGCGATGGAGAAGAAAGTGCTGGATGCTTTGGACTACGAACTTATTCGCCTGCTAACCGAGAATGGCCGCATGCCGACCGGCGAATTGGCCAAAAAACTCAACATTACGGCTCCCACAGTACGTTACCGGATCAAGGACCTTGAGGATAACGGCATATTCAAGGTTTCCGGCCTGCTAAATCCCAGCAAACATCGCGAAATGATAACGGCTTTGGTGGCAATGAGTGTTCAATCCGCTGGAAAGCTGGATCAGATCTTGGAAAAGATCTCGAATTTGCCGAATGTTGTCTGGGCCGGGGTGGTTACCGGGCGCTACGACATCATGGCCCAGGTTGTATGCGTCCGGGGTAAAGACGAATTATATAAATTCACCACCGAAACGATTCTCTCCATTGGCAATGTAGTTCGCAGTGAAACCTTTTTGATGATGAAATCAAGACATAACTGGCTATGCCTGCCGGAAGGTGTGGAGGAAATTTAAAGAAGAAGGTTCTAACTATAGCAGTTTAACCGCGAACGTTTCAAATACCACCAAGAGGGGAAAGGGAGGAAAAAGCGATGAAAAAGTTAAGACTATTATCGGTATTGGTATCACTGGCTGTTGTATTCGGTATCCTGACAACTACCTCGGCTGGAACCCTTGACGATATAGCAAAGCGCGGCGTACTCCGAATCGCTTGCCAGACCCAGGGCGCGCCTTTCAGTTTTGTGGATAGAAATGGCGAACGAACCGGTAGTTCTGTCGAACTGTGTAAAATGATTGCCAAGGAAATGGGTGTGAAAGTTAAATTGTAAAAGTCAAAGACCTCCCGGACAGTCAGCCCTCTCGGGTCAGTGATTATTAGGCGGCCTCCTTTGACAATTCTTCTCGACGTTTTTTAC
>CAJINA010000050.1 GCA_905176665.1 Olavius algarvensis Delta 4 endosymbiont
GAGAGGACGACCGCGCGCCATACCCTGGTCTTCTTTTGGGGCCAGGGATGGCGCTTATCGTCTATCTCAAACTGTTTGGGAAGATCTTAACTTTTTCAGATTAATCAATGAAGCGGAAAAACGGTTTGTGATGCTACAATCTACATTGCAAAAATGAGTATTTTGTCAGCTCCTTCCTGGTATACCGAGCCTTATTTATTTTGTCTTAGCCATTTTAAAATGGCTTAATTATTACAGCAAATCCATTGTATCTATCTTCTAATTTGCTCTTTTCCCAAGTCTCAGGAACTCGCTTCAACGGATCATGAACCCAAACAGAGTCGCCCATCCCAACCACACAAATGACGTGCATAATCTCTTCCCATAGTGTCACAGACACTTGATTTTTAATGACCAGTTCTTCAACTGTTAGTTTTTTTATCTGAATATCATATTTGTCTTTTGGTAAAGTCAGTTTCAGGCCTCTATAGATGTTAAACAAATTGGTTCCATAATTTTCCGTTGTCAGGCAACGTCTAGCCATTTCTTGTTCTGATAACCGTATATCAAAATACGAGGCGGCGATCGCACATGAAGCTGGTGCACAGGTATATATAGTAGACTGGTACAAATGATGATTATCAATATTGGGGAATATTTGTTTGCCGTACGTCTTCATGGTGATTAGCCACAAATTCGAATGGAGGCCATACATGATTACCAACACCCATGTCGCGGCAAGCACGACTTTATTCCATTTTATATGAAGATAACTTACCGTTGTCCCAAAGAATACCGATGCTATCAAATAGAACCAAAAACCCTGATATTTAATATAATTGATGGATGGGAATACTAAGGATTCCCAATCTGGCCTGAAATTTAATACGATCCTGATGACAATGCACCCAATCAGGAAAAACATTAAAACGAGTGCAACTTTTTTTTTACCTTTTGTTACTTTATACGCCAAAAAGAAGAAAATCAGGTTCGCAACAATGAAGAGGAAGAATTCCATTCTTGAATTCCCAGTAATAAATTCAACAGTACTCGTGAATCTTTAGTTGGCCCTTACGTTAATTCTGTTTGGATCGTTCGATATGAGAGAAATCGGCAGGAGACATAACGGTTTATATTATGAAAGGTGATTTTTTGTCAATTTGGGGCAAATAGACCATAGTGGAATTGTCGTAAGGGTGGGATACCAACCACAAACAATAAAACCAATTAAGATACTGATTTAATTATATTTTTTATGGTGGAGGCGGCGGGAGTCGAACCCGCGGTCTACCCTAATTTTTTCAACAATTACAATAGGTTCAAATCTAGGGTGGGATACCGCCGGGATACATAAGCGAAGTTCGCAGGGTATTTTAAGCGTATCAGAAAGTATATCAAACTACATTTAATTGTAAAAGTCAAAGACCTCCCGGACAGTCAGCCCTCTCGGGTCAGTGATTATTAGGCGGCCTCCTTTGACAATTCTTCTCGACGTTTTTTACCA
>CAJINA010000051.1 GCA_905176665.1 Olavius algarvensis Delta 4 endosymbiont
AAGTGAAAAAGTTAAGATCTTCCCAAACAGTTTGAGATAGACGATAAGCGCCATCCCTGGCCCCAAAAGAAGACCAGGGTATGGCGCGCGGTCGTCCTCTC
>CAJINA010000052.1 GCA_905176665.1 Olavius algarvensis Delta 4 endosymbiont
ACGTGAAAAAGTTAAGATCTTCCCAAACAGTTTGAGATAGACGATAAGCGCCATCCCTGGCCCCAAAAGAAGACCAGGGTATGGCGCGCGGTCGTCCTCTC
>CAJINA010000053.1 GCA_905176665.1 Olavius algarvensis Delta 4 endosymbiont
GAGAGGACGACCGCGCGCCATACCCTGGTCTTCTTTTGGGGCCAGGGATGGCGCTTATCGTCTATCTCAAACTGTTTGGGAAGATCTTAACTTTTTCACC
>CAJINA010000054.1 GCA_905176665.1 Olavius algarvensis Delta 4 endosymbiont
GAGAGGACGACCGCGCGCCATACCCTGGTCTTCTTTTGGGGCCAGGGATGGCGCTTATCGTCTATCTCAAACTGTTTGGGAAGATCTTAACTTTTTCACA
>CAJINA010000055.1 GCA_905176665.1 Olavius algarvensis Delta 4 endosymbiont
ATTGAAAAAGTTAAGATCTTCCCAAACAGTTTGAGATAGACGATAAGCGCCATCCCTGGCCCCAAAAGAAGACCAGGGTATGGCGCGCGGTCGTCCTCTC
>CAJINA010000056.1 GCA_905176665.1 Olavius algarvensis Delta 4 endosymbiont
ATTTGAAAAAGTTAAGATCTTCCCAAACAGTTTGAGATAGACGATAAGCGCCATCCCTGGCCCCAAAAGAAGACCAGGGTATGGCGCGCGGTCGTCCTCTC
>CAJINA010000057.1 GCA_905176665.1 Olavius algarvensis Delta 4 endosymbiont
GAGAGGACGACCGCGCGCCATACCCTGGTCTTCTTTTGGGACCAGGGATGGCGCTTATCGTCTATCTCAAACTGTTTGGGAAGATCTTAACTTTTTCAGCTTA
>CAJINA010000058.1 GCA_905176665.1 Olavius algarvensis Delta 4 endosymbiont
CTTGGTAAAAAACGTCGAGAAGAATTGTCAAAGGAGGCCGCCTAATAATCACTGACCCGAGAGGGCTGACTGTCCGGGAGGTCTTTGACTTTTACACATAACGAAACCGACACGCAATTTGGCTACGGCTGGACGGTCACCTATTCACAAAGCATATCCGTTTCCACCGATAAGATCATTCTTACGGAAGATAGTGGCACCCAAATACATTTCAAGGACGACGGTACGGGCACGTTAGTCTCCGAAGCGGACAGTGTTCGAAAAATCGTAGCTGTTGCAGACGGTCACACCCTTACAGAGCCAGATGGTCGCACGCTTTTGTTTGATACAAGCGGTAATTTGACTCAAATTACCGACCGCAATGGCAATATCCAGACACTCACATACACAGATGGTAAACTCTCAGCAGTCATTGATAATTTCGGCCGGCAGTTGACCTTCCAATACAGCGCCCAGAACAAACTTGAATCTATAGCTACGCCAATCGGCAATTTCACGTACACTTACGACAGTAACAACAACCTAACCCGGGTAGACAACCCGGAGACCACATTTAGAACCTACATCTACGATGACACCAACGATGTGCACAATCTGACCGGGATCCTCGATGAAAGGGGTATCAGAGTCCTCACGGCCAGCTATGACTACAAGGATAGAGCCTATGTATCCGAAGGAGCTAATGGCCACAAACGCGTAGAAATCAACTATACTGATGTGATGACTCGCCAGGTTACGGACTCGCTAGGTAATACAACCGATATCGAGCTTCAAGAAAAGTACGGCATCGGCCGGGTGAAATCCTCCTCGGGAGCCGGCTGCGGCAGTTGCCAGACATCCTTAGGAGAAACTTATGAGTTAAACGACCGCCTCCAGATGAGCCAGGAGACCGACGGCGAAGGCAACATCACCAAGTACACCTACGATGACCGGGGCAACGTCCGCACCAAAACCGAAGCCTTCGGTACGATCGATGAGCGGGCCACAACCTACACCTATCATCCAGATTACAATTTTGTGGCCACCATTACCCGCAACAGCGTGGCCAACCCGGGCAGCGACACGGTGACCACCCTCAGCTACGATGCCAACGGCAACCTGGACGGCACGACCATCGTCGGGTTTACAACCGACGGCACCCCGACAACGCTGACCACCACCATGGGCTATAACAGCTATGGCCAGCTCACGTTCGTGGACGGCCCCAGAACAGACGTGGCCGATATCGTTGAATATCGCTACTACCCCAACGAGCCCGCCCAGGGCCTGAACCGGGGCCAGCTGGCAAAGATCATCGATCCGCTCAGCCGCGAGACCGTCTTTACGGACTACACCGCCTACGGCAAGCCGCGGACGGTCACCGACATCAACGGTACCGTCACCACCCTCATCTACGACGCCGTGGGACGCCTGACCCACAGCACGAAAAACGGTTTGACCACTGTTTACGGCTATGACGAGATCGGGCAGCTGGAGGCCCTCGATCTGCCCAACGGCCAGCAGATCACCTACCGCTATGACGATGCGGGCAACAATACCCGGATCACGGACAAACTCGGGAACTACATTGTCTACGGCTACAATAGCGAAGGCAAAAGAGACCGGGAGGAGATCCACGATGCCGCCGGCGCGTTGAAAAAGTACACGGACTTTCAGTACGACACGGTCAACCGGCTGTGGAAGACCATCTACCCGGACACCACCTATGCCGAGCTGCCCTACGACAACAACAACCAGGTCACCCGGCTGACCGACGCCAACGGCAAGATAACCGGCCAAATTTATGACCACCTGAAACGGCTCAAGGTTGTGACCCAGCCGGGCACCACGGTTACCACCTATGGCTACGATACCCATGACAACCTGTCATCCGTGACCGATGCCGAGAACCTGGCCACCGTCTACCATTACGACGATTTTGGCCGGGTGGAGCAGGAGATCTCCCCGGACACCGGCACCACGACCTACCGTTACGATGCGGCCGGCAACCTGACGTCCAAGACCGATGCCAGCGGCGCAGTCATCACCTACGCATACGATATCCTCAACCGCCTGACAGATGTCATCTTCACCGACCCATCCCAGAATATCACCTACAGCTACGACGAAGGAATAAACGGCCTGGGCCGCCTGACCGGTATGACCGATCCTTCCGGCACGTATGTATACGGGTACGATGTGGACGGGAACCTGGACTCGGTGCAAAAGACCGTGGCCGGGGTGGCCTACACCACCGGATACGAATACGATGCGGTCGGCTTGCTGACCGGCATGACCTATCCGGACGGCCGTACGGTGACGTATGCCCGCGACGCTTCCGGGAACGTCACGGGGGTTACGACCACCAAAGACGGTCTTACCAGCACCGTAGCCGCGAACATCGCCTACCTGCCGTTCGGCCCGCTGACCGATATGACCATGGGCAGCGGCACGGCGATCTCCCGCCAATTCGACCAGCGCTACATGCTCACGGACCTGACCGCCGGAGGTCTCGTGGACCACACCTATGATCTCGATGCAATCGGCAATATCACGGACATCACGGATAACCTGGATGCCGCCCGCAGCCAGACCTTCGGCTACGATGACCTCTATCGGCTCACCAGCGCGACCGGCCTCTACGGCACCATCGGTTACACCTACGACAAGGTGGGCAACCGGCAGACCCGGACTTTGGATGGGCAGACCGATACCTATGCCTACGAACCCGGCACCTACAAGCTGACCGGGATCACCGGCCCCGGGGCCCGGACCTTTGGCTACGATGCGGTGGGCAACATCACCTCCAGAAACACCCAGACATTGATCTACAATCTCAACAACCGCCTGATCCGGATCACCGACCAGGGCACTACGGTCGGCGAGTATGTCTACAACGGCAAGGGCCAGCGGATCAAAAAGACCGTGGGCGCCGATACCACCATCTACCACTACGACCTGGCCGGCAACCTGATCGGCGAGTCCGATGCGGCCGGTGTCTTCACGGCCCAGTTCATCTACCTGGGGGCCGAGCGCCTGGCAGCCGTGGCCGCCACCGAGGCCAGCGAAGTCGAAGTGCAGGTCTCCACCGATGCGGGTCGGAACCTGGCCGGGATAAAGGTCTATGCGTTCACCGACACCGGGGCCTATACCGGCAAGTACGCCACTACCGAGGATGACGGCAAGGCCACCTTTGCCCTCAGTGAATTTACAGATGGCGACTACAAGTTCCGGGCCGACTACCTGGGCGATCAGTTCTGGTCAGCGGTGATCACTGTACCAGGCACCCTCACCACCGCTGTGACCATTGCCGAAGAGGCCGCCACGGTCCAGGTGACCCAGGGTGGCACACCCAAACAAGGCGTGAAGGTCTACCTGTTCAACGAAACCGGGGCCTACCTGGGAATGTACCAGACCACGGATGCCAGCGGCGAGGTGACCTTTGTATTGCCGGAAGACCAGGGATACACGTTCCGGGCCGACATCATGGGCGGGCAGTTCTTCTCAGAGACCGTGACCGTTCTCGACGGCGGCACCACGCTGGGTATCGACAGCGGTGGTGGTATTTTGACCCTGAACCTGTCCAAAGGCGTGGACCTGCCCATGGAAGGCATCAAGACCTATTTGTTCACGGCGAGTGGGTCCTATCTGGGCCAGTCCGTCACCACCGATGCCCTGGGCCAGGCCGGGTATGCCGTGCCGTCCGGCAGCTACAAGATCCGGGCGGACTACCTGGGCTACCAGTTCTGGACCAACGTCACCGGCGTGACCACGGATGCGGGGATCAACCTGGAGATCCCGCACCAGGACGTGGTGATCACGGTCAACGGCGATGATGCCGGCGATGTCCAGCCGCGTGAAGGGTTGAAAGCGTATCTCTTCACGCCGTCCGGCAGTTACCTGGGGATCAACGATATTACGGATGCCAGCGGGCAAGTGACGTTCAATCTTCCTGCCCAGGAATACAAAGTCCGGGCCGACTATCTGTCTCAGCAGTTCTGGTCGGATGTCTTTATCCAACAAAGCACCACCATCACCATCCCCGAATGCCGGGCCGAAGTGTTGGTTACCCGCTTGAACAATCCGCTCGATGGCGTGCCGACCTATGTGTTCAGTGAAAGCGGTACGTACTTGAGCCTCAACGGCTCATCCGATGCAGATGGAAATGTATCCTACCGGCTGCCGGCCGGAACATACAACTTTAGGGGCGACTACCTGGGCAGCCAGTGCTTCTCGGGCAACACCGTACTGGTGGCAGACCAGGCCAATCCTGTGGAGATCTCCACCGGCGGCGGGAACTTTACGTTGACCGTGGAGAAAGGCCTGGGTGAGCCCATGGAGAGCATCAAGTGCTACCTGTTTACCGAGACCGGTAGCTACCTGGGCCACACCACGACCACCAACGGCCAGGGTGAAGCGCTCTTCGAATTGGCCGACGGCAGTTACAAGATCCGCACCGACTACCTGGGCAACCAGTTCTGGACCCCGGTGTTCACGGTGCCGGATACCGGGGCGCTGGCCCATACCATCGCCCACAGCGACGTGGACATCACCGTTGAAAATCAAAACGGCGCGGTCAGCGAGGCTATCGAGGGCGTCAAGGTTTACCTGTTTACAGCCTCCGGCAGTTACCAGGGTATCAACAGCACCACCGATGCCCAGGGGCAGGTCACGTTCAATCTGCCGGCTACCGACTACAAGGTGCGGGCCGACTACCTCTCCGGCCAGTACTGGTCGGATGTCTTCAGTCAGGCCGACCAGACCATCACGGTCAGTGAGGGTACCGCTTCTATTACCGTCTCCAGCGGCGGGACCGATCTGGAAGGGGTCAAGGTCTATGTATTCACTGCCTCGGGATCATATCTGGGCATCAATGGCACCACCGATGTAAACGGTCTGGTTGAGTTTGTCCTGCCGGCCGGCGACTACAAGTTCCGGGCCGACTACCAGGGCAGCCAGTACTGGGCCACGGAGACGGTCACGGCCGACCAGGTCAACATCATCGATTTGAAAACAGGCGGCGGCACCTTTGTACTGACGGTCCAGAAGGCGGCCGAGATGCCCATGGTGGATGTGCCGGTTTACGCGTTCACCCCGGCAGGCAGCTACCTGGGGATCAATGCCCGCACAGATGCGGCCGGCCAGGTGAGCTTCAATATGTCCGAGGGCAGCTACATGTTCCGGGCGGATTACCTGGGCTACCAGTTCTGGTCCGATCTCTGTGTGGTGTCGGAGATGCTCTCCGATACATTAAACATTGCGCATGCGGATGTGATTGTGTCGGTCAATGAGGTGTACGGTGTGGACAGCGATCCGCTGGAGGGTATCAACGTCTACCTGTTCACCGAATCCGGTTCCTACCAGGGGCAGAATGCTCAGACCGATGCTTCCGGCCAGGTGGTGTTCAATCTGCCGGACAAGGCGTACAAGGTTCGGGCGGATTATCTGGGTGGCCAGCACTGGTCGGATGTGTTCACGTCCGATGATACCAGCGTGGATATCGCCCACGGCTACGCCAACCTGCATGTGACGGACACAGTCTCCGATGTGGTTGATGCCCCGGTGTATCTGTTCACCGAGGCCGGCTCCTACCTGGGCCGGATGCAGCGGACAGATACCGGTGGGCTGACATCCTTCCTGCTGCCGGCCGGGGCCTACAAGTTCCGGGTGGATCATCATGGCACCCAGTATTGGTCGGATGTGGTCAACATCCTGGATGATGAAGAGACTGCGGTTGATCTGGCCCTGGACATGCTGGCAATGGACGGTACCCGCAATCCGCATCCGAAAAGATTCGATGGGGCGCCGCCCAAGCAAGAGCCCATCATGCTGGCTTCGCTTATGAATATCACCGGCATCCTCAATCAGTCGGTGGTTGCGGCCATGGGCCCGGATGCGCTATACTGGTTCATCAATGATCATCTGGGGACGCCTCAAAAGATGGTTGATGCGGATCAGGCAGTTGTTTGGGAAGGATCGCAGGAGCCGTTTGGTAATACGACGGTAACGACCAATACCATGGGGAACAACTTCAGGTTTCCGGGCCAGTACTTCGACACTGAGAGTAATTTACACTACAACTACCACCGTTATTATGATCCTTCCATAGGTCGTTACCTTCGAGCTGATCCGATTGGGTTAGGCGGCGGCATTAATCTTTTTGCATATGCCGATCTTAATCCGATCAAGATGATAGACCCCTACGGTCTTGATGCCATAATTCATATAATAAGAGTTAATAAGAATAACGAAAGCATCACTGGAAGGATACACGCTGTTAGCACAAGTACCGGACAATCTTTGTCTGGCTACACTTTGGAACATGGAACAGCTTCATCCTTTCCTCATATAAACCGTGGTTCTTATAAAGCGATAATCCAAACTCATTCCAAAGAGACTGGGAGGAAATACTCAGTGCCAAGAGTAAGGGTAATAGGCTCAAATGTAGCCGGTGGACAAATTCACAACGGAGTTATTCTTGAGCACTCTACTGGTTGCACTTTAGCCGCGAATGAACAAGGTAAGAAAAACGCCACCCTTTCTGATAGCAAGAGTTTTATGAGAAATCTTAATGAATTAATATCTGGTGACGGTGGTGATATAACTGTAATCTTTAAGGACCTGCATGGCCTATAAGGAATAGACATGAAGATATCTTTGATTGCTATGGCTTACTTATTGTTGCTTGCTGGATGTGCTGGTGCACTAAATAAAAACACATGCGCTCTTTCTAAGGGTATGACTGGATGCGAGAATTATATTAGCTGTAAGACTACTTTGGAAAATCAAAACTCTGACTTCAATATTTCCAGCATACTCAATCAAGAATCTTTTGCGACCCTTGTTGACCAAATCGCGGACGGTAATGAATGTGCTGTTCAGTTGGGCTTTTATTTGTTTCAAGTAGCGCATGCAAAATCTGAGGCTGGCTATATGGAAGAGCTATCAATAAACCTTAGCTATTCCATCGTCAATAATCCGAAATCATATCTCCGTTATTTTCCAGAGAGTCTGCTGGAGAGAAAAGATATATTATCAAGCCTGTCATGCGGAGTATTGCCTGATCTTAATGAAGATAAAGAATACGTTCTGCTACAAATGAACAAAAGAATGAGATCCCTTGAAAGTGTCGATGAGGCGGAATTGAATCAGGCGAAAGCTGTTGTCATAAACACCTTAAAATCATATATGAAGAAGTTATAAGGAATTGTATGTAAAAGTCAAAGACCTCCCGGACAGTCAGCCCTCTCGGGTCAGTGATTATTAGGCGGCCTCCTTTGACAATTCTTCTCGACGTTTTTTACCAAGC
>CAJINA010000059.1 GCA_905176665.1 Olavius algarvensis Delta 4 endosymbiont
ATCTGTAAAAGTCAAAGACCTCCCGGACAGTCAGCCCTCTCGGGTCAGTGATTATTAGGCGGCCTCCTTTGACAATTCTTCTCGACGTTTTTTACCAAGC
>CAJINA010000060.1 GCA_905176665.1 Olavius algarvensis Delta 4 endosymbiont
AATGATGGGTGCCAGCCAATGGCGCTGGATGCCGGATAAACGTAACTATCAGGCGTAGAGTTCGCCGAGTGAGAGAAACTCGCCGAAAAAACTTGTCTTATTACAGTAAGGATAAGTGCGCTTATTACGCAAGCAGATTTTTAAGTAGCTGTTATTATTGCTATTAAGACCATGTTGACAAGGGGGATATAGAATGTTTGCTATGGTTGGCTTGTGATTTGTTTGAGATGTCACAAGTTTTTCAATTCGGTGATATATAGCAGAAAGCAAAATGAGTACTCATTAATCGTTTCGCCCATTACTATTCAGGTTTGTGTCAAAGGAATGTCTGCTTTTATTGAACAGATCCCGTCAGTTGGAACGCCGCCCAAAAATAAGGATGCGAATTATAGTTATTTTTTATCTCCAATTGGGCTGCACGCAATGCACTTCGTTTATCTTTCTCTTTTAGATGTTTATAGAATTGTTGCATAAGTATGGCTGTTGCCTGGTCATCAACTTTCCAGAGACTTGAAACGATGGTACTTGTCCCTGCGTATAAGAAACCGCGTGTAAACCCCACGACGTCGTCTCCATTTGCCACTTTACCCAAACCCGTCTCACAGGCGGAAAGGGTGACAAGATCCGCAGGTAAATGAAGAGCGTAAAGCTCGCCCACGGTGAGTTCCCCGTCATTCTTGCTATCGCTAGCCAACAGAAGTTTCGAGGACAGCGGTTTTTCAGCATCAAATATCCCATGAGTAGCAAAATGGAGATAGCGAAATTCAGCACCATATTGCTTTAAAGCTGTTTCGGTGGCTTTACCGCGGAGGAGCACCGTCGATTTGGATCGATTTTTTGTTATTATTATCGCTTCATTTTGAGCTCCAGGCAAATCATAAGTCGAATCACCAATATCAGGATTACCGAAGGCAAGTAAATTGCCAGCGTGGCCTTCTCTACGCTCTTTTATAAACTTCATAACACTAGCACTGGGCAACACCCGTATATTGTAGCGGTCGATTAAAAAGTTCTCTTTGTCATAAATTGCATTGAACGGCAGATAGTGAAGCACACCATGGGGAACAATGGTTAGATTTTGATCGAAGATCATTGCCTCTATGGGTTTAATTAATTCTTTGAAAAGGAATTGCCCTCCTGTTTTGAATTCGTTGGAATTTGGAGCAAGCATATAATCCCTGAACAATTCTACTTTGGACTTCAGTCCCGCTAGCTCCAGTTTAACCCCACGTACCTCATTGTCGTTTAAGATGAAGGCGAACAAAGTGTCGTCGGAACCGAAATATTCCACCAACGTTTCATCCGCTGGAAGCATTCGTTGAATTTCTGCTATATCAGGTGAAGTTACCGCTACAAGAGAGGCCAATTCCGGATCTGTGTTTCGAATTTTTTCCTTAATCTCAACAACTACTGCCCGTTGTTGTCTAAACTGACCTGTAGTAATGGTTTCATCTCTGACCTTGGTTTCAGCCTCAGCCATATTTAACTTTGCAATCAGATCCGTTGCTTGATGGCTGCCAACACCGGTTTTCGCAAATTGATTGCGCGATGCAAGCATGTCAACTAGAGCACGTGCCCTTGCTCTCTCCACATATTCAAAGTCCTCCGAGTATTGCCCCTGGGAAAACAATAATGATACAATTTGGTTGTAGGCTTCCTGTTTATTACCCACGAAGCCAATTTTATTAACTTCAGTGTTGATAGTAGAGCGCTGTTCTTCAATAACATTAATTGCACGTTCATAAAGTTCGATTGCAAGTTGATTATCTCCCTCTAACTCAGCTATACGCCCTCTGTCTAAAAGAGCCATCCAGTAAATCTCACCATTTTCACTAATCTGAGGAATACCCAAAAGAATGTCAAAGCCAGTTTTGGCTCTAGCAACATCTCCCGTTTCTAAAGACAACTTATTGAGCATATATTCTTTGGGCAGTTCTTCAAAAGACCACATGTCTCCAACCTGCACAACTGCGGCAACCGCGACGGAGGCCAGCGCTTTAAAAGCGCCACTGTCATCCTTTTTCAGTGCCGATAATGCCTTATCATAACTACCTGTCGCCATGTAAATTTTGGCAATACCCTTCAACTTGGGCGTCCTTAAAGTCGTGTGCGGATAAGCGGTGTTTATCTTCTCCAGTTCACGCAAATATCTTGAGGCTTCTTTCTTCTCGCCGTTGAGCGCATGGGCTAGTCCAAGCACTGATAATAGATCAATGAAATAGGCTCGCTGTTGACGAATTTTCATATTCTCTACAACCGGGTAGGCTTTATTACCATAATCAATAGCTCTTGAATAATCTCCGAGTTCAATCCAAGCCTGCATTCGCCAAATGTAGGCATAAGGTGTTAAATCCCCAGCCAGTATACCCGAAACTTTTAATTGGGTATCACCACGGTCAACCCTCTTTTGTATTTCATCAAGGCATGGAAAAAGCTTGTCGTAATGTTTTACACCGCTGTAAGACAGGCATAGGTCATGGATGCCAATGTTTGGTGCTTTAGCAGGATCTCTAACCTTATCTTCCATGTAACGTTCCAGCTCCCCGTATCGGGCCGACAGTAGAAGCCTTCCCTGTTTCGGTATCATAGCCCCGCAACCGGTGATCATGAAAATCAGTCCCGATGCTAAATAGATAAAAAAGCTTTTCATATTTAATTCCTTATATTTATAGGATAAAATATGGTTCTTTCGTTGTAATTTCGTGCGGCAGGTCAACAACTAAAACGCAATTTCATGATCGAAAATCAAATGAACATGCAATGTATATTGGAAGGTGGATCTACATCCATTTTAAATAACTCTCATTCAAAAGTGAATGATTCCTCGATTGATGATACTCTGGATTGTATCAGGAGAGCGTATTCAAACTCAAGATGTTGTGGCTTGTCAGATCCTGCGCTGTTACAGATACCTAGCGAATATCACAATTCCATAAAAACTGCATGGATCTTTAGGATATCTGTCCCATGGATTGTTGCCAACTAGACGTAACGAGATGACGATTTGACCTGAGATTCGCAATAGGTCATCATCTGTCTGATTTTTCTACTTAATGTAGAAAGGAGGCAGAG
>CAJINA010000061.1 GCA_905176665.1 Olavius algarvensis Delta 4 endosymbiont
GAGAGGACGACCGCGCGCCATACCCTGGTCTTCTTTTGGGACCAGGGATGGCGCTTATCGTCTATCTCAAACTGTTTGGGAAGATCTTAACTTTTTCACTTAAGCTATATGTATATTACAGGTAAATTTAGTTGATAGAGGTGTGGACTATATTAGATAATCCACGCCTTTTTTATACATACGCGACTTATAACGAATGGTCGTAGTTTCTGGCTGGCCATCGCCTTTAGGCACAAAAAAAACATGAAAGGGTTTACACTAATTGTATATTTCGTCCTTAACAGCCAGACCTATCTGAGAAATAGTAAATGGTTTCTTAATAAATTTACCGGCACCTATCTTCTGAGCTTCAGCGACTTCTTTAGTTTCCGCGAACCCGCTTACTAAAATTGCTTTTTGGTTCGGATGTAGCCCTACTATTTCCTTATACGTTTCTTTGCCACTCATGCCGGGTTCCATAATCATATCAAGAAGTATTAAATCTACCGAATGATCTTTTAAGTAATGGATACCATCTTCGCCACTTTTCACATTTATTGTTTTATAGCCTAATTTCTCCAACATTTCTGAAGATATGTCTAGTTGGGTCTCAATATCATCGATAATTAGTATTGTCTCACCTTTACCTTTAAGTTCTTCCAAGGCTGTAATTTCATCGTTATCGATAATATCTTCCCTTGTTGCTGGAAAAAACAACTCAAACGTTGTCCCATTTCCATTGCTAAACACATCAATATACCCTTTGTGATCCTGAACAATATTCCATACGACAGCAAGTCCTAAACCGGTTCCACTGCGCCCCATCACCTTTTTGGTGTAAAAAGGCTCAAACATACGCTCCAGATCGTCAGGAGGTATTCCGGGGCCATCATCAGCGACTGATAAAATAGTATATTCACCTTCACCTATATGATCGTACTTTTTTTGTATTTTATCTACATATCTGTTTGTGGTTGTAATGATGACATTACCCTGGCCACTAATCGCTTCAGATGCATTCGAAACCAGGTTCATAATTACTTTTCTAACATGAATTGAAGAGCCTTTTAGGTTTAGTAAATCAGAATCCAGGTTGGTTTTGACAGACACTGCAGGATGAAACAGGGCAAGCTTTTCAAACTCGGGAGATTCTAAATAGCTAATAATATGCTCGTTTAAGCTCAGGGGCTCTTTTGTGATAGCAACGCCTCTTGCTACTGTTAACAGATCCTGTACGATAGCGGACGCCCTAAGTCCAGACGTCCTTATCGTCTCAATGGGTTTTCTTAGCTCACTTTCATCAGGTAAATTTAGTAAAAGTAGCTCCGGATAACTGACGATACCAGATAAAACATTATTCAGGTCGTGTGCTACGCCGCCGGCTAAAAGGCCAAGCGATTCCATCTTTTGGGACCTTGTAAGTTTTTCCTCACTCAACCTAAGAGCTTCATTGGCTTCAGATAGCTTCCTGAAATTCTCGGCTTCTTTTTTTAAAACGGCCTCCTGGTGCTGTTTGCCAATTATGATTATTCCGACTATCACAAATAAGAGCACCATGACTGCTGCCAGGATGAAAGTTTTACGCGTCTGAGCTTTAATAGGAGTTAGGATTTCAGAGTAATCCATTGAGACGGCAACTGACCATATTTGATTGCCAAGCGCTGCCGGAGCATATGCAGTGAGTTCTTTGGTATTTTTGCCAACATTATTGGCAAGCCAGTTCGAATTGAAAATTCCTCCACCTTCTTCGCCATTAACCATCCGATACAGGATATCTGTCATCTCTGATTTATCAGTGGTCACATTTTCACTTCCTACTAGTTGTTCAACAGTTTTTCCTATGTAATCATAGTTGGGATGCAAAATAATCTTCTGATCACGCCCCACTGCCCATGCATATCCAATATTGCCAATCTTTATAGGATCAAAGAATTTTTTGTATAGCGTGTCCACATACGTTAATGCCCTTAGAATTCCGAAGAACTGTCCATTAACAATAATCGGCTCTAAGACGGTAAAACACGGCTTTCCCGAATCACTAAAAAATAATTCACTTACATATGGTTTGTGTGTTTTTAGAACAGTAGCTACCCCAGGTTTTTTAGAAAAATCTTTTCCTACTCTGTTTTTATGGGGATACCTGTGGGTGACAATCCCTTTTGGGGATATGATATAGAAGCCACCAATTTCGCCCTCCAGCTCTTTATACCTTACCTCTAGTTGAACGTAGTCTGTGTGTGAATCAACGTTTAGTAAAAGTGGATCTGTCGCAAAAGACTTCAATACATTTTTTTGCATCGTGATGAATTCTGCCAAACTTCTTGAGGTCGATTTGGCCATCATCAGTAGCTGCTGTTGCGCTTGGCCTACAAATACCTCTTGGTAGTCTTTCTGTGTTAAGATGGTCAGATTCAAAATTAATAGGACTGCTCCCGTGAGAACACTGATGACCAACGACACTTTGATATATTTCCAAATAGATTTCATTTTAATACCAGTTAGTGAGCCTAATCTTCAGCACACCCCAAAGTCGGCTGATACAAAACGCCCGTACGTTCGATGTAATTTATATCTACAATTTCATTATCTCAAAATTCATTCAATTGGCCTAAGTGACTATAGGTTATATACATCGATAGTCACATATTCATCGGCAATAATTGATTAATCTTGAGGTGCTGAAATCACGAGATATTGATTAAATAGGATATTGAAAAATAAATGTTAAATCAATAGCTTGAATCGAGCCTAAAGGGGGCCGCTACAATGGTAGGTCCAAACTATCGATGGGATATCGTTTTTGGTAGTAACGTCCCGCTACCAATTGTTGTTATTCTATAATATTTAGTGGAAGCAGCTGAACGACTTGCTATCTAAAGCATCCCACACATTTATGGATAAGTCATTAACTGTAAAGGGTTTGGAGATGGAATTGATATCTTGACCAAGGACTTTTGCCAACTAGACGTAACGAGATGACGATTTGACCTGAGATTCGCAATAGGTCATCATCTGTCTGATTTTTCTACTTAATGTAGAAAGGAGGC
>CAJINA010000062.1 GCA_905176665.1 Olavius algarvensis Delta 4 endosymbiont
GGGTATGGCGCGCGGTCGTCCTCTCGGGTATAAATGTTTTGCCGAACAATAATACCCAAAGGAGGACACAATGACCGCAACTAAGAAGTTAGCACACAAACGCCTGACCTTGCTACAATTAGCTGAAAAACTGGGCAACGTATCCA
>CAJINA010000063.1 GCA_905176665.1 Olavius algarvensis Delta 4 endosymbiont
CAAACAGTTTGAGATAGACGATAAGCGCCATCCCTGGCCCCAAAAGAAGACCAGGGTATGGCGCGCGGTCGTCCTCTCGGGTATAAATGTTTTGCCGAATAATAATACCCAAAGGAGGACACAATGACCGCAACTAAGAAGTTAGCACACAAACGCCTGACCTTGCTACAATTAGCTGAAAAACTGGGCAACGTATCCA
>CAJINA010000064.1 GCA_905176665.1 Olavius algarvensis Delta 4 endosymbiont
CTTGGTAAAAAACGTCGAGAAGAATTGTCAAAGGAGGCCGCCTAATAATCACTGACCCGAGAGGGCTGACTGTCCGGGAGGTCTTTGACTTTTACAATTGAATACACTCAAACCTACAGGGGGGCGTCCGGAAGCGGACTCGGAGACTATGCGGTAGCATATGCAATCCATCTCTCAGTCGTGGCGCTAATAAATGACCCTGTTTTTCAAAAATATGTGACCTGTAATGACAACTTAGTAGCCAGGACGAAAGAAGCGTCAAAAAAACTGAAAAAAAAGTCTCAGGCTGCGACTGCAGCAGCGTCTGCGACGCTTATCAAGCGAGGGCCGGTTACGCCAGAGACTGAAACAATGGACGAAGGTAATCACATCAAAATTGCACTGTTTCCTATGAATATTTTTTCTTCCGAATATGCCATTGGTAAGGGGGCGCAAACACAAAATAAAATAATACAAGCTGTGTCTGTGTATACCAGTGATGATTCAAAAGTTAATTTTGTCTTATGTTACAAACACCTTGATGGTTATAATGATAAGGCTAAATTATTAAGTGATATTAGCAGTATAGAGTATTCTAAATTCTGGTCAAGAAAGTCGGTTTTTTCTCCACTAGAACCAGATTGGGGAAAAGTTCGCAAAGTAGGATTAAATACGAACGCAAATGTGGCCGTTTTTATCAGGGTTAACTTTGCGCATTCAAGTCCTACTGTCGTTAATGTTTATTTGTATGAGTTCGAAACCAAAAAAATTATTATAAAAACAGCAAAAACAGGAAAAAAAGCAGTCGCAGAGACAGTTATTGAAATACTAGAAGAATATCTTGGTGAAGGTGAGAATAGATTGGGGATGAGATAGGCTTTTTCCTTTTGGTATGACCCCGATTCACAAAGACAATCTCACTAGACTAGCACCAGGAGATGGGGGCTGCCATTATCTTGTATCAATATGATTTTGTTTAGCCGATGTGTTTCGAAGCTGGGTCTATTCAGTTATTCAAGAGGACCTTAAAAAGTGGCGCTGCTTAAATCAGACGTAAAATGTATCTGCCATAATCTTCGATATATAGCAAGGTTCCATATCTCTTTTTATTTCCACCATATCACAGCACTGAGGCCTACGACCATTAGTCTTCAGCGCTAGGGATAAGCAAGAAGGTGAGGATTTTCAGAATTAGCCCCCGACTCTATTATCCCTTGGCCAGTACTTTGCCAATTGCCGTTATCTACTTTTAATCTACATTGGGGTATTAGCGGATCACCAGTGCGACCGGATATATTCGTGGGATTCACTGAGGCTCAGCGGGACAGAAGCTGCGCTGGTGCGGATGTAAAACTCTTCGTTCCCCTTTTTCTTAACAAACGCCGGCTTATCAGCCGGGTCAACCGTGATTCTGCAGATATCGGATGTGTCAAGTTCCTGAATATCGATCGTAATGAATTTGTGAAACTCCTTGCCGATATCCTGGCTGATGAGGCTGGAGAGTTTCAATAATAAACCATCGCGGTTGGGCCGTTTTTGAAAGCTGCGATAATCCAACTCAAGCCCCAGCAACTGGCCATCGTCTGCCACCCCGATAAAAAGACTGCCGCCGTCTGAATTCAAGAAGGCGGAAATGGTTTTGACGATCACATATTCCAGGTTCTTGTCCGCCTTATCGGTTTTAAGGTTCCAGCGCAGGGTGGATTTAAACTCTACCCGATCCCCTTCTCCCCCCGCGATCAGACTAGGCCAGTCGTCGGCTTCAGACTTCTTCCGGCGTCCGGCTAGTTCGCCGATCCTGTTTCGCAGGCGCAAAGAATAAAGTAAAATAAAGACCAGGGCCGCCAGTAAAATTGCAGCTCCCCCAAGGAACCAGTAGCGGTAACGGGCGATCAGCGGCTCAGGGGAATAGCTGCCATATCGGGCATAAATGCTTTCCCGCTCAGATCTGGATATTTGCTTCAGTCCCCGGTTGATAAGATTTACCAGTTGTACGTCACCCTTGCGGACACCGGCCCGCAATGTCCGGGTATAGATCCGCGCAACTGGTTTGAATTTCGTGAGGGCATTGCGCTGCGACAACAGGGAGGTCGCATTCTGGGAATCAAGTACAAAGGCGGTCAGTTGGCCGCCTACGGCCGCTGCGATAATTTTCCGGGAACCGGGGTATGTTCTGCGTTTTAAAACCGGATAGCTTTCTTTCAGAAAACCTTCTGCGTAGTCGGCCTGAATCACACCGACCGGAATGCCGCCCAACGCTTCGACAACCTCCACGTTCAGGCTCTCTTTGACATACAGGTTGGTATCCACGTTGTGGATTAGCGGCGCTGAAAAATCGGGAAAGACGGCCCGTTCTTTCGATCGAAACAACCCGATGACAACATCGGCCTCCCCGTTTCCCACCATTTCCAGGCAGCGGCTCAAAGGGGCCGGCACAAACTTCAGGTCCGCCTGGTTCTTTTCGGCCCAGAGCCGCCAGATATCCACCAGCATGCCCTGGGGGCGGCCGTTCTGATCCACGTAGGCATAGGGTTTATAGTCTTTGTAATGGGCGATGGTGAGTGACGTAGCCCCAGCATGCGGCTGTATCGGCAGCGTCCCCACGATGATCAATAGCACAATACCCGCAGTTAAACAGACGTTCCTTTTCATTGGGTCAACCCTTTGCTATGTGGTTTTCACAGCACAGCCTGCTTCCATTTGGCTGCAAATCTGGCTGGCAAAACCGGCCCCGGCTTCCTGGTAAACATTGTACACCGCTTCCACGCCCGCCGCCTGCAGCTTTTCGCCTTCGTCTTCATAACGCACGATGGCTGACAGGGTCCCTTGAAAGCCCCGGCGCTGTAACTGCCCGGCGGCATGCAGGTTTTCCGTATAAGACGGCATACAAAGTAAAATGGTGTGAATCCGCAGCCCTTTAAAGGTAACCGCCCGCTCCCAGAAGTCGGGATCCATAACATCACCCCGTATAACATTGCGGCCGCCTTGACGCAATTGGGTAACCTTCTCGGCGTTGAAATCGATCCCGATTACATCCACGCCATACTGTGACCGCAGGTAATCGTAGGCGGCCACGCCGACAGACCCCATTCCAAAAACGGCGATGGTCGCGTTGCCGGGATTAATGGGCCGATCGTCGGGGTGGCGGTCACCAGTCTCATAGCGCCGGAGCCGGTTGGCGTATTTTTCATAGATGTAGTGGGCCGCCGTGTTGAGCGGCGCCGCTATGAGAAATGTAATTGCCAGGGCCAGGGCGATGATGACCAACCACTGACCGGATAGCCAGCCGTTGGCGACCCCGACCGCGGCCACGATAAGACCGAATTCACTGTAATTCGCCAGACTCAGGGAAGCCAGCAGGGCTGTTCGGGCCCTGAGGCCGAACCGGGTAATGAGGATAAAAAACAGACCTGTCTTAAAAAACACGCCCAGGGCCAGCAAACTGGCAATCCCTACATCGGCCATGCTGGGCAGCCCGATCAGGCCGATACTCAGGAAAAAGCCTATCAGCAGCAAGTCTTTAAACCCCAGCAGGACATCCGACAACTCCCCCGCCTTGGGGTGCCGGGCCAGCAGAATCCCGACCACCAGAGCCCCCAGATCCGGCTTCAGCCCAACCCATTTGAAGGCCCCGGCCCCAAGCCCGAAAGCCAGCAGAAAGCCGAAAAGAAGCAATAACTCCCGATGGCCCACCTTGGTCAAAAACCGCATCAGCAAAGGCCGGGACGCTACCAGCAGCGCCACCAGCACCAGTGCCCAGGGGGATGGCAGACTGCCGGTCGTAAACGTCATAAAAATCACGGCGAAGATATCCTGCATCACGAGCATACCGATGGCCAATTTCGCGTGGGGAGATGATGTTTCGCCGCGTTCTTCAAATACCTTGACGGCAAAGACGGTGCTGGAAAAGCTCAAGGCAAAAGCCGCCAGCAACATGATGCGCAGGTCCATCCCGCGCAATAGTACCAGCCCGGCACCGGCCGCACCAACCGCTGTCAGGGTGAATACAGCCAGGGTGATCAGCATATGGATAGAGGCTCCCGCCCACACCTCAGGCCGAGCGAGGTTTTTGAGCCGTAGTTTCAGGCCGATGCTGAACAGCAGCAACAAAACCCCGAGATCCGCCACCTGTTCGATCTGCGCGTTGCTGCTATACCCCATGGCCTTCAGAACGAAGCCGGCCAGCAAGTAGCCAACCATGGGTGGCAGACCCGCCCGGTAGACCAGGTATCCAAACGCAAACGCCACTATTAAAAAGAAAGGTTCCATGTCAGCCCCAAAATGAGAGTAGTCGTCGCCATAGAAATTACCGGGTTTTTTAACGCTTGTAAAGCCACGTCCCGCGACCCGACCCAGTGTGACCGATTAACACCATGATATGCACTCGTTTGATATTCAAGAAAAAATGTGATTATACTGGCTGGAAGCTCGGCTCTCCACTTACACCCCTTATAGAGGATAGACCGATGATATCCCATCGCTACAATCTCTCCCGCCTGGGTTTGATACTCGCCATGCCCCTGTTGGCAGCCCTGGCAGCGCCATCAGCATCCATGGCGGACCAATCCGACGCCCTGAAGCAGTGTCTGGCAGAAGAAATGCTGCGGGCCCGTGATGACCAGACCGTGGGTGAGCTAAAGAACATCTGCCGCGCAAAACTGGCCGCGGCGCCCGTTGATGAAAAAAAAGAAACCCCGGATACCGAAAAATGGCTGTCGTGTCCGCGAGACCCCGCTGAACCGGCAGCGCCCTCCCTGATGGCGGAGCGCCGGCGGTGTGAAGCTAAAACCGAGGAAAATGCATTTGCCATTACGCCGCACAGGCCCAACTACATCCTGCTGGCATCTTACAATACCACCCCCAACGCGGAACCATTCATCGCTGAATTTCCCAATGCGGAAGAAGATCTCGATCACACGGAAATAAAATTCCAGATCAGCCTGAAATTTCCAATTTACAAAGACACATTTATCAAGGGCTCTGATTTCTATGCCGCCTACACCAACCGTTCCTTCTGGCAGGCTTACAACGATCTTTCCGCTCCGTTTCGGGATATCAACCACGAACCGGAAATCTGGCTGGCCTTCCACCCGGAGGGAGAATTCCTGGGATTTGCCAACCGGCGCAATGATGTCGGATTCAACCATCAATCCAATGGTCGCGGTGGGGCCCTCTCAAGGAGTTGGAACCGGATCTATGCCAATTTTCTTTTTGAAAAGGAGAACCTGTTTCTCAATCTCAAACCCTGGTGGCGCATACCCGAAGATGAGAAAAGCGATGACAATCCGGACATCCACAACTACCTGGGCTATGGGGAGTTAACCGGTGGCGGCCAATGGAACAAAAATACGGTCAGTTTCCTGCTGCGCAACAATCTACGTTTTACTGACAACCGCGGGGCGTTCCAGATCGACTGGAGCTTTCCGTTCTTTACCAGCCGATTCCTGCGCTGGTACTTTCAGTATTTCACAGGCTATGGTGAAAGCCTGATCGATTATAACGCCAGCTCGGACAGTCTGGGGTTTGGCGTACAGCTGAGCGACTGGTTCTAAAAGACTATTTTAAAAAATGTCTTCTTGTCGGGTGTAGCTCAGAGAGCGTAGACTGATTGCCCAATCGTCAGCCTTCGCTGCAGCTATGGCTGACAAACTCTGTTGGGAGCCTTGCTTGTCCGGCGAAGCTCAAAGAGCGTAGACGGGACCTTGAACCAAAATCCGATTTTTAAGATAGCCTCAAGTTAACTGTAGCCTCGGCAGCCCTGACAGTGCTATAGTTCTAGAAGGCAGCTGTTCTACCACTGATGCGATTGGAGATCGTGATCATGCCGGACATCCGCATAGTCTTCGACGTATGGTTGCTGATTATCCCCCTGTTCTTTCATGCTCTGGGCCTGTACTGCGTGGCGGATATCATCATGAATGGCCGCACCAGCCAGGGAACCATAGCGTGGGCCATGGCCCTTTTGTTGTTTCCCTATCTGGTGGTGCCGATCTATATGGTCTTCGGCGGCCGCAAGCTCAGGGACTACGCGGTGGCTCGACAAGCCGGCGACCGGGCCATCAACCACCTGGGCCGGCAATTGGAATCCAGCGAAGAACTCCGGGAACTGGCCGGAGAACTGCGCGACCCCCAGATTGACGCGCTGTGCAATATCGCCCGTCTGCCCGTGGCCGGCTGGAATCGCTGCAACCTGCTCATCGACGGTGAACAGACGTTTACCTCCATCCTGGAAGGCATCCGCCGCGCGGAAAAGTATGTCCTCGTGCAATTTTTTATCATCCACGATGACGGCATCGGTCGCCAGGTGCGTGATTTATGCATCGCCAAAGCCCGGACGGGTGTTCCGGTTTACTTCCTGTACGACAAGATCGGTTGTGCCGGCCTGCCGAAAAGTTACCTGGAGCCCATGGTGGCCGCCGGAGTCAAGGTGTCCGTCTTCAGGGTTGGCCGGGGGTTCATCAACCGGTTCAGGGTTAATTTTCGCAATCACCGCAAGATTGTGGTCGTCGATGGGCAAACCGCCTGGGTTGGCGGCCACAATGTCGGCGATGAATACCTGGGCAAAAGCAAGCGTTTCGACACGTGGCGGGACACGCATGTTATTATGCGCGGCCCGGTGGCCCTGCCGGTGCAGCTTTCGTTCTGCGAAGACTGGTACTGGGCGACAGAAACGCTGCCGGAAGTATCCTGGGAGGCACCTGCCAAAAAGGGCAAAGAGGCCGTCCTATGCATGCCCACCGGACCATCGGACAGTTTTGAAACCGGCGCGCTGTGGGTGGTCCACGCCATCAACATGGCCTGGGAACGCTGCTGGATATTGAGTCCCTACTTTGTCCCCGACAGCTCGGTGATCAACGCCTTGCAGTTGGCGGCGCTGCGCGGTGTGGATGTGCGCATCGTCATCCCCGCCAACCCCGATAAACGCGTGGTATGGTGGGCGGCGCACAGCTATTTCAAGACCATGGGGGAAGTGGGCGTATCGATTTTGAGATACCAGAAAGGATTCATGCACCAGAAGGTCGTCCTGGTCGATGACCGACTCGCAACCATCGGCACTTCAAATCTCGACAACCGCTCCCTGCGCATCAATTTTGAGATAACCATGATGTTTACGGAGCGGGCCTTTATTCAAAGGGTGGCCGCCATGTGCGAGACTGACTTCACCGCCTGTGTTCCTTTGACCCCGGCCGAGGTAAAATCCTGGCCCTTGCACTTTCGATTGGCCACGCGGGCCGCCCGACTGCTCTCCCCAATCCTGTAATTTCAACCTCTATTGTGTTGCGGTACCGGCTGGGACTTGTTTTGGTTCCTCCATTGAATCTTCCCGGGTTTCATCACCCCCCGGCAGCGATTCCACCACTTTTAAAGGCGCCTTCAGGGTCCTTTCCAGGATCCCCATCAACCCGCGCCCCACGGCTGCGGGCGGCAGGGGTCGCACCTGTGGATCCGCGGTGCTGCCCTGAATCCGTACCGGTGCCGAAAGCACCGATCCACCGGTAATATAGCCCACCACGGGCATCTTCTTGACCAGGCGATCGACGGTCTTCAAGGGAGCCACCAGCAGGTTAAGGTCCAGGTTATCATTCATCAGATCTACGGTCCCCTCACCGGAGACCTTCATCGTGTGGCCGTCCACCAGGATTTCATCGAAGTCCAAGACCCCGGATTGTATCACAGCGTGGGCCCGGATGGCATCGTAGCCGAAGCCCTTTTCACCCAGACCGGATACCTTGCCGGCAAACACCTCGGTAACATTCAAAAAGGCGAAGATTTTCGTCAGCATATTCGATCGGTAGATCATCCCGTCATCACTGGAAAAGGCAATGTCCCCCTGTAAGTTCTGCATTAGATCTTCAGTCGGACCGTGGGCTTCTACAGTTCCGATCAGGCTGAAAAAACTGTCGGCCCGCAGGGGCTTGTCCTGCAAGCACTCCCAGGTGGCCTGCATGTTCTTCTTCCCGGCAGACGGCCGGAAAGCCAGGTGCATGCCATCCGGTTCGATACGAATGGTCCCCGGGGTAGCGATCCCGCAAAGGTCAGCCTGCGTAACCGCTATATTCACCACGTCGGACTGAATGGTTATATTGGCGTGCAGGGGTTTCCAGGTATAGTCTTTGAATGTGAAACGCGGGGTTTTGAAGCGGACAATGCCATTGATCGGTGGTTTCTCCCGCGGAGGAGCGTCCGGCTTTTTGGGAGCATCCGACGTCTCCTTTTGTATCTTGGCGAAAGCCGCGGCATCCAAACTGTCGGCTGTCAGTTCCAGGTCAAACGTATAAGCAGCATCGGTTATGCCGGCCGTGCCTTTCAGGTGCATGGGCGCTCCCGTAAAAAGCAGATCGGCAGACTGCAGGCTGGCGTTTTTACCCCGGCATTCCAGGGAAAATCGCTCAAATTCAAGGGCGCTGACCGGCAACCCCCTTACAATCAGGCCCTCGCCCTGGAGTGTCCCGGTAACGTTTGAGGCGCGCAGATTCTTTATATCCAGGGATGCTTTTAATTTTCCGTCCACCCAGCCCTTCAGCGATTTATTCTCCTTGAGAATACGATCGAGGGTGGTCTTCTGTAATTTGCCGGCATAGTCCAGTTCAATGCGATCAGCGGCCCTGGTAAGCTTGATGGATATGTCTGAAATACCGTCGTCCAATTCAAACCGTTTTATCTCCCAGCGCCCCGGTGCAAATGCGGCTTCGGCGCTAGCGCGAGTCCCACCGCCAGCAGCCAGTTCTCCTTTAATAGCGACATTGCCGCGGTTGTCCCACTTCAGGTTTACACCGGAAAACTTAAGTGGGGGCTGCACGCGCAAGTGCTCCGGCAGCTCCAAAAATCGACGGGCCCATACCATGGCCTGCTCACCAAGCGAACCGTCCAGGGACAGGTGCATGGCCTCCGGTTGACCTGGTTTTCCCAGAATTTCGCTGGTCGTGGTGAGATTCGCGTCCAGATACTGCACTTGCAAATTGTCGAGCGTGAAACTTCGCGGCTTGAAGCCGACATAGCCTTGCGACAATTGCAAAGGGCCGTCCAATTTCGGCGAGGATATGATGACTGCTTTGACACCCGTGGCGGCTTCTATTATCCAAGCGGCCGGTTTTGCCAGGGGGCCTTCGATGCCCAACCGGGTGAGGTCCAGGTCGCCTTCGGCCGTGGAGATAAACTGGCGCATGTCCTGCAACCCTTTGAATGCCGCCAGCCAGGGGTAGAACTTTTCCAGGTGCACCTTGGCCCGTGAAGCGGAAATCCCCAATTGCGCTTCTTTTTGCCAATCGATGAACGCATCCACTTTAGCAAAGGTGCCGTAGGGCAAACGCCCTTTCATCTTCTTAAAATCCACGCGCTGATTGACCAGAAGCACCTCTCCGCTGACTGCTTCCAGGTCCATCTCCGCACCTGGAATAAAAATCAAGCCCTGATCGAGATGACCGGCAGCTTTCAACTGCGGCACGGTCCAGCCTTCTGCAGTCCGGTGCGTCTCCAGGTGACAGGTGGCCTTGGTAAGCGTTCCGGCCCGGGCCACTTTGAAGGCGGTCTGGACCCAGCCTACATCACCGGCAAATTCCGTAAAACCGCGGGCCACGGCCGCCACATCGATACGCCGGCCGACGGCGTCCAGGATCAAAGACAATGGCCGGGACGAACTCCCATAGGTGAATTCACCGCGGCTTTCCAGGTCGAGCTCCCGTGAGGCAATCCTGAACGTGTTGATATCCCAGGCCAGGGTTTTAAAATCAGCGTTGATATCGCCTTTTAGCACAATATCCTGGAGTTCAAGACGCCGCTTCTGTCGCTGGATACGGACATCCGGAAGACGGGCGGCCACCCAGGCCTCGATCTTTTCAGCTTCCTCGGTGGTAAAAACCACTTCCAGTCCCAGGCGGGTATCAGAGATGGTGATGCCGGGTAACGGGGGCAGTTCCGCCAGCAGGGCGCGCACGTTCAGGCCATCTACCTCGAGGCGGCCACTGCCGCCGCGGGACTCCAGGTTCACCTTGCCTTTGAAGGACAACTGACCGCTGAGTGGCGACAGGCAATCCAATACTAAATCCACAAGCTGTTCCCGGCTGCGCAGATACAGGTTGATCTGCTCCAGATTCAACTCCGGTTTGTCCGGCCGGAGTACCGTTATCTGGCCGTCTTTTACTTTGATCCTCAGGTCCGGCCCCAATCGGGCCAGGGCACCGAAAAAGGCAGCCAGTGATTCTTGGAGTTTTTTCTGTGAATCCACTTTGGCGGTCGGAACCGCCCTGGTTGTCCGTTGGGCCACGTCTACCCGGATCTCAGGACGATCAATGACGAAATCTTCCAGTTCAAGGGAGCCGGTTAGAAGTGCCGGGAAATCGGGATAGATGGCCAGGGCCGCCGTATTCAGCGCCACTTTGCCCGGAATTTGAAAATCCACCTTTTCAGCGGTCAGGTGCGGCAGGGGCAGCAGGTTCAGAACCAGCTTTTCATAATGCAGTTGGCCGCCGGTCAACCGGGTCGTCTCGGCGGCTATTTTGCTGCGGACCACCTCCGAGCCAGTCAGCCAGCGGGAGCCCAGAACCAGACCAATCCCGACGGCGACCAATAAGACAACGACCAGGCCGCCGGCCAGAAAATATTTACGGATGCGCTTCAATCAATCGTCCTTTTTTGATCCCAGATATTTGCCCACTAACAAGGCCACCAGAAGGGTCATGTAAAACTGCCCGCTGACGCTGATCAACAGGGCGAGCGAACGGGTGGCTGGCGATACCGGCAACACATCGCCATACCCCAGGGTCGTCATGGTGACAAAACTGAAATAGATGAAATCGTAATAGCTGGGTGGATTGCCTCCAGGAAAGTGCATGACCGGTGACATGCCGAGAATATGGCTTTCGATGGCATAGGTCGAATGCAGCAGAAGTGACCAGAGTATGCCCAGAAGCAGATATCCGTTGACCGAACTAACGATAATGGCGGCATCCACCTTTTTTTTCCGGGCTATGTGCCGGATAAGAAATACCACGATGAGCAATAGAAACGAAAACGTCGCGATGTAATCGAGAATATTCAGCATTACATCATCGATAAAATTGGTAAGCATCAGTAGAAAGATCACCAATAGACCGGACGGCAAGAGGATGCGCCGCGTTCGCGGCCGGAAGTCCAGACAAAAGATGCTGGACAGGACGATGGCCGCCAGAATCGAATGTTTTAAGATAACTCTTTCCGACTGAAAAATAGGAAAGACCGTGATGGAGATGACCAGGCAAACCAGCAGGATGACATTATTGCGCTTGAGTTGTTGTGGTGTCATGATAAATTTTGTCGTTACGGTTTTCTATAAGGTTACCGGCACTGTAGTACAAGCGGGATGGTCTTTCAAGCCTGGTACGGCCCGGTAATGAATACTATCCAGCCGTCGCGGCGATTACGACATAATAACGGCAAGCTTTTCCCAGGACTACCCAGAAGGCAAACAGGTAGAGGTTCACCCGCAGGACACCGGCTGCCACGGTCAACGGATCGCCAACGAAGGGCAGCCAGGCAAAAAACAGGACAGGTGCCCCCCAACGGCCATAGACTTTTTCCATTTTTTCCTGGGTCGCCTGGTCGATCTTAATAAAGCGCGAAAAAACAATGTTTGCCCCCCAACGGCCAACCAGGTAATTTACCAGAGCTCCCAGCGAATTACCGGCGGTGGCGATGAATAAAAGCCCCAGTGGGTTGAATTCCCCTGCCGCCATAAA
Organism: Olavius algarvensis Delta 4 endosymbiont; assembly: GCA_905176665.1. GTDB lineage: Bacteria > Desulfobacterota > Desulfobacteria > Desulfobacterales > CAJINA01 > CAJINA01. The sequence goes on from CAJINA010000064.1 coordinate 11,694, forward strand.
TGCTACGGTGGCTTCGGAGCCCAACGGCAGGAGTGTGGCGGCCAGAAAACTGATGAGAAACAACCCGAGGTAGCCAAAATTGGCAATCATATACGCTGTCATGGTAAGCCTGTTTCGCTTATCTGTTTAGTGCGGTCAACCAGCAACTCGATTCAACCTGCCTGCTTAGCATCTTTGAATTTTGACAACAAGTCCCGGAGACTTTAGGTTTAGAATATATCCCGACTTAGAACGTTGCCAAAGCTTGCCTGCATATTTTTCCGACTGCCGGAACGACATCCCGGTGGTCGTTCATCCACTCTAACGTAAAAAGGAGGTCTATCATGGACACCACAAAGGAAAAAGCAGCCTTCATTTGTGTCAAGGACACCCTGGACGGCGCTTACCCGTCCCTTGTGCTGGGTATCAACGCTGCTCGCCAGGGGATGGAGAGCAAGATTTTCTATTCCTTCATGGGCATGAACCTGGTGATGGCCGGGGGCGCCGAGCGCGCTAAATTCATCCCCCCGGGTATGATGGGTGCGGTCCCGGGTATGTCCACCATCGCCACGGGGATGATGAAGAAGAAAATCGACAAGGCCAATATCCCCAGCCTGGCCGAACTCCAGGAGATGGCGCAATTGGAAGGGGTTGAACTGATCGCCTGTCAGATGACCATCGACATGATGGAAATTGACGAATCCAAACTCATTGATGATGTGGTTGTCTGGACGGCCGAGGATTTTCTCAAGTTCGCCCGGGAATGCAAGATCTGCCTCTTCACTTGATGCGGTGCATTTCCAATTAATTTCAGGTCACTGGGAACGCTGGGGGTCGATCAATACCAAAATCGGAACACACGGGGCGGTGAGGATTTTGGTTTGACATCTCGGACGGCGAAATAGTAGATAATGGGTAAGGGCTTCGCTGATGAGGTCCCCCAACCGACCGCATCCGGCACCCTGCTGTGTATACCGTACACAATCAAGCAGACAGCCATCTCACCTGCGCACCTCCGCGGAAAGGTTGGGTTTCAAGCCCGGGTACCGAGCTCCCCGGGCAGCGTGCCGACTATCCCCATTTACTGGAGGCCTGCATGAAAAATCAAGATCTGCACTATGACACCCTCCTCAGGGTGACCGAGGCAATCTCCCAGAGTAAAGAACCCGCAGAAGTTTTTCGGTTGGCCGTCGAAACCCTGAAGACAACCCTGGGAGCCAAAGGCTGCTCGCTTTTCCTGATCGATGAGAAGACCCATGAACTGGGTTTGGCAGCCTCCACCGGACTGAGTCAGGAATATATCACCAAGGGTCCGGTTAAGCACATGGGGACCTTGAAAGACTCATTGGAAAACGGCCCCCTGACCATCCACAATGTAGCTGAAGATCCACGTATTCAATACCCCGCCGAAGCAGTCAAAGAAGGGATCGTTTCCATTCTATCGGTCCCCATCAAAATGCACGGGCGCGTGGAGGGGATTATCCGCATCTATAGTGCCGAACCTTGGGACTTCGCCCTTAAAGATGTCAACCTGCTCCAGGCGGTTGCCCAGATTGCCGGCATGGCCATCGATCTCGGCCGCCTGTACAAAGGCTATGACACCAGCATCGAGATATTGAAGCCCACCTGATAATAAAGACTTAAAGCAACACGCATCTATTCAAATCGATCAAGTTCCGGATTATAGGCGGACGGTGTTGAGTCCAGGAAAGTGGCCAACTGGCCATCACCCGGGTCGGTCAGCATTCTGTGCACCAGGCAGGTAAAACTGTCGAAAGCACCCAGCTTGGTACCAGCAACCAGCATTTCAACGGAAGCCCCGCGATATTCTTCCAAAATTTCAGTATCATTACGCCTCAAAAAACGAATAATCTCAAGCCCATCCGGATGGGTGTCGAGGTATGGGGCTGCTGCGGACAGTAAAAAAGCAAAGACCCGGCGTTTATAACCCTGCACCTTTTCCGGGTCGCAAAAATCAAGATAGGCTTGTTTTCTGCGGTCAAATTCCAATTCAAGGGCTTGTTGGTCGCGGCCGGCTATGTTTTTCTCCTGGAATATGCGCTGGTGCAGATTTTCAATGGCGGCCGCGGCCAGCTGCTGACGGTGATGCACGATATCAGGATCGAAGGTTTTGAAATATTCAGCCAGGTTCATCATACCCGGCGGGGTCAGATCCTGATCGCCATTATCCAGCAGAACGTTTTCAATCTGGGGGCCCAGCAGGTAGTCCAGCACGAACTTGCGGCCATCCAAATCGCACACGGCCAAAGGTTTGAAATATTCAACCATCAGGGCCTCCCGCCCTACCCTTTTTCGGAGGATCCAGTCTGGTTGCGGTCCAATCGGCAGCCGGCACTGGCCGGTGGGGTTCAAAGCGCTGGTGAAGGTCGGAATGACCATCCAGGCTGCTTCCGGGGTAAACTCGATGCCGTAGTTGTCGGTAACCGACGATTTGATCGTGGCAAAATCTTCGTCCAGCCCGGCGGGAATGAGCAACTCGGCTGTATCGTGGTGGGCATGAAAGGTCTTGCCCAGTTCAGCCTCGATCCGGGCTATCCGCCCCCGGTTTTTTTCGGTCAGGCTGACGGAGATATCGACACCTTCAGCCAACAATTGCCTGGCCAGGGCTTCACTGCCCCGGGGAACCTTGGTGAGCAGCCCGAATCTGGTGTGATAACCCTGCTGTTGCATGTACCGCAGCAAATCGGCAATCGTGCGATCACTGCATTGATAATCAAGCGGGTCCGAGGCGCAATAGAGCGCATAGTGGTCATTCCCGGCGCCAGACAAATCCTGAACGATACGCCGGGCGGCATCAAAGTCAAAATGCCGCCGTACACCCGCCAGGGCCCATTCGTTGCAGCGCCGGCAAAAGTTGCTGCATCCCACGGAGAGCTGGAGTGAAGCAACATTTGGCAAGATAGACCGATACAGCGCTTCATCACCGGGCAGGTTTTGTCGCCATGCGGCATACGCGACATAATCGATGTCGCGAACCTCGGCCCGAACGACCTGGGCCAGGGCTGACTTCAATTTCACACGGGTGGGCTGTAATTTTGCCGTGGCGTTTTCTCCGTAACGGCTGCCGAGGTTTTTGGCCGCGACAAGGATCTGGTTCACCTTTTTCTGTTCTGCCTCGGCAAGGCGTGTCCGGGCCTGCAATTGGTGGGTGACACCCCGCATTAGATCTGCAGCGGCATCCAAATCACCGCGAATCAAAGCGGCTACAAAAGCTGTCTGACTATTTTCAAATGGTTTTTCCATGCAAGCCTTACATTACCGGGTACCGGAATTAGCTATAGCGATATTGAGTGGGTATCGCAAAAATTTCAATTGAATGCAACCTGGATTGACCGCAGCCGCAGTCCAACCTGTAAGACTTGCACTTTCTTTGATCGTTGTTACAATATTGAATAATTATTCAGGACGCCAAGTGACAATCAAACCTGCAAGGTATGGAAACAACATGCAATCTCAATAACTCGCCATAGACAACCTGTTGAAAGTCACCCTGATATTGGAAGCCGGCCCCGCCCAGGAAGATTTCAAGCCCTCCCGGGAACCCAAGAAAATAGAGTTTATCTACGGTATCGCCGTCTGCGGCATCACGCCTTTCGAGAGAACACTTTATCAGAAACGTGCGGGCGACGAATTGAATACCACTGTAGACCTGAACGATGCCGAGGCGTATTTCGGCCCCCTTTCGCCCGGTATCCTGAACTGGCTGCCGGAACGTGGAGAATTGGCGTTTAAAGTGGGCATTGATTCCGTATCGACTCCCAAAGATAGAGAGATCGTAAAGGCCCTGGCCGCCGGCGGCGGTTGTGGAGGCGATTGTGATTGCGGTTGCGGCTGCTGATAAAACCTACCAGTGTATTAGAAGCCATCTCAAAAAAGTCTTTTGTCCCAATCTCGGCGTTGGGCGCTACATTTAAATCCTCGAAATACAAAAGTATTCACCACGATGGGCATTGGCTGCGCCGGCACCTCTGGTTTGAATATTGCGCCCGCCTTGACCTTGAACCAAAATCCGTTTTTTGAGATAGCTTCTAATACGTTGGTCGATTCCGATTGCATTCTCGATCCTGATATTTTAAAATTAAACATTTCAAAGACATCGACACCACCTGTTCCCTCGAGGCGGTCTTTGCCAGGCGACCTTCCGTGCGCGCCCTGCCCTGTCCCTGAAAAACCGGTTTTCCAAAGGGAGGCGCATCATGGCAATCCGCCGTCCAAACTATTCCCGGAAGACTGAAATCGTACATGGCACTGATCGCGGCCGTTCCGAAGCCGGTGATCTGGTCCCACCGATCCACATGACCTCGGCCTTCGAGTTTAAAAATGCCGATCATGGCGCCGCCCTGTTTGCCGGCGAGAAAGATGGCTATATCTACACGCGGATTGCGAATCCGACGGTGGGCCGCATGGAGGCCAAAATAGCCCGCCTGGAAAAGTGCGCGGCTGCCGTTGCCACCGGTTCCGGCATGGCCGCCATCGCCGCCGTGGCCCTTACCCTCGCCAAGCCGGGGGACAATTTCGTGGCCAGCACGACACTCTATGGCGGCACATTCAACCTCTTTACCCAGCGGCTGCGAAATTTCGGCATCGAAGCCCGCCTGGTACCGCCGGAAAAAGCCAACTCCCGGCAGGCCATAACCAGCCGCATCGATGCGCGGACCCGTTTTCTATTCATGGAAACACCGGCGAATCCGACCCTGGATATCATAGACATCGCGGTGTGGGCTGATGCCGCGCGTACGCATAACGCAGCCTGCATTGTCGATAATACCTTTGCTACCCCATACCTGCAAAATCCAGCGACACTGGGAGCCGACATCGTCGTCCACTCGGCGACCAAATATATTGGCGGGCATGCGGATGTCATCGGTGGTGTCATTACGGGTTCACGGGAGATGATGAGCCGCATCCGTGAAGAGTACCTGCACTCATTTGGCCCGGTGATGAGTCCCTTCAATGCCTGGCTGTTTCTAAGGGGGCTCAAAACCCTCGCGATCCGCATGGAAAAACACTGTGAAAATGCCCGCCAGGTAGCCGATTGGCTCCAATCCCAACGCGTCGTCCGTAAAGTCTATTACCCCGGCCTTGCAACGCATCCAAACCATCAAGTTGCCAAAACCCAGATGAGGGCCTTCGGGGGCATGCTGGCTTTCGAAGTAAAGGGCGGCATTCAGGCCGGCAAAACAATCATGGATAAAGTGCGCCTTTGCCGCCTGGCGGTCAGTCTGGGGGATTGCGAGACCCTGATTCAACACCCGGCCTCCATGACCCATAGCACTTACTCACGATCCGAGCGCCTGGAGGCCGGTATCAACGATGGCTTGATCCGCCTGTCCGTCGGCATCGAGAATCCCGTGGATATCGAGAGCGATCTGGAGGGGGCGTTCAAACAAATTTGAGCACCCCACGAGACCAAGTAAAGCATCCTGGCCCGGAGGGCCAGGCTTTGGGACGCCCCTAAAAGGGGCTTTACTATCAAAACACAAAGGCAAAACCGTGCATCGCGCAGAGACGC
>CAJINA010000065.1 GCA_905176665.1 Olavius algarvensis Delta 4 endosymbiont
GTCTCTGCGCGAGAATAATGCTCTTAAGGCACAGCCTAATACCTCTGGCCTTGCCCTGAGGACCAGGTTTTGAAGGATTGAGTAAACGCATCTCCGTCACTGCGACTTCCCAACTGCAGCTTAGGTTGAAAATGTTGGGTTAGTGCTTACCATTGCATTGGAACCAGAAAACCCTTTAGAGAAGGAAAATCGTGTCATGACAGTGACATCCAAACAACGGTATGCATTCGAGACCGGCGTCTATCGTCCACCCAGCGAGGGCGGCAGCGCTTCCCTGCTGGTCCGCTTTACCCGCAATTGCCCGTGGAATAACTGCACGTTCTGCGGCATGTACAAGGCGGAAAAATTCCAGGTGCGGTCAGTGGATGAAATCAAGCAGGACCTCGATGCCATCGCCGCCATCTGCAGCGACCTGGCCCGAATATCTATGGCCGGCGGCGATAGTTCCACCCTGACCCGCGGGGCGGCGGTGGAACTGATCCGGCAGAATCCGGAATTGGACTATCACCAGGGGTTTGCCATGGTGTACGAATGGCTTCTGTCCGGAGGCAAAACTGCTTTTCTCCAGGATGCCAACAGCGTCATCATGAAAACAGACCAGCTTGTCGAGGCCTTGAAGTACCTGCGCCGGACCTTTCCCACCATCGAACGGGTAACCTCCTATGCACGCTCCAAAACGCTGGCCCAGAAATCCGACGCTGAGCTGGCGGCCATCCGGCAGGCCGGTCTCGACCGGGTACATATCGGCCTTGAATCCGGGGACGACGACGTCTTGAAAAAAGTAAAGAAGGGCTCGACTGCCGAAGGGCACATCAAAGGCGGGCAAAAAGCGAAAGCAGCCGGTTTTCAGGTCTCGGAATACTGGATGCCGGGTCTCGGGGGTGCCGAACTTTCCGACCAGCATGCCGCCAACACGGCCTGGGTCCTGAATGAAATCAATCCGCACTACATCCGCTCCCGCCCCTTCCATCCCTGGCCGGGAACGCCCATTGCAGACGAGGTACACAACGGCGACCTGAACCTGCTTCCCGCCCAGCAGCACCTGCAGGAAGTCCGCAATATGGTGGCCGCCCTGGATGTCACTTCCAAAGTCTGTTTCGACCACGCCGGCAATTACTGGAAAGACAACCGGGGCAGGTACCTGCTGAGCCTCAGCTATGAAGGGTACCAGTTCCCGGATAAAAAGGAGGAACTGCTGGCGCTCATCGATAGCGGGCTCAACTGATACGTATTCATACCGGTGATAAAGCTGTGTATAGATGAAATTTAAAATACCTCTCGTAATATTGAATCTTGTGGCCTGGATTGCGTTGTTTGGTTGTTCAAACACCGCCGAAATTCCAACACCTGAAAAAATTGGAACAAAGGAGCGCGTCAATTTAATTTCCGGCGCCAAGGCAACTGCAGTGGTCAACAAATTACACGGCAGTGCCGTTGCTACGGGAGGTGATGTTATTGCTGAATACGGCCGGGCAAAAAAAGACCTGCTTTACATCAGCGCATACACCGAAGCAGACGAAGCCCAAAATGCCTTTGATGCGATGATTAAAAAAATGCGCGCCGCCAAAGGCGGTCCCTTTACCCATGTGGTGTCGATAAAAAAATATAGCGACAACGTCTATATGGCCTTGGGCATGGGAGCCGTGCACTATATCATCTGGTCGAAAAATCATCTTCTCTGGCTGCAAACCTACCAATCGTTTGGAACCACCCTGCCGCCGCGACTTCTTGCGATATACCCCGTCTGACTCAGGATGCGGGAGAAAAGACCCGTCCTTGGGCTTCATTGCGCATTTCCATCTGCCAGGTTCTATCTCAGGAAGGCACAGCGCCCGATGGAGCATCTGCAATCATCTCCACAGCCACCTTCAGCCAGTTAGGCCGAAAGTACCTGCCGGGTCACTTTTTTCTAAAACTTTTCTTACAATTGCCGATGGTTATTAGAGACCTGCTGCCGGGAACCAGGTTGGATATAAATACCTTCTACCGGCGCCAAATTTGATCATAGTGTTGATTTTACTTATAAATAGTGTTATCGCGCAATCAATACACTATTTGGGCAAATAAATGCGTTAGAGGGCAGATCCATGTGGCGAAAACTAATTTTCATCGGTTTCTTACTAAGTACCGGTTTCTCAACAGCATACGCTGAAGATAATTTTAGAATTGAACTGACGCCGAAACTCCAGGGACGGATTGAAATACTGGAAAACAGGATTCAAAGCCCACCCACCAACTTTGGCTACCGGACCGTGCGCCTGGTTGTCCAGCCAAAGCAAGCCGGGGACAGGCCCGTTATCTGGGCCAAATTCTATGATGCCGACGGTACGCTTTTGGAAACCATCTGGGACCGTGTCAAAGTCGATGGGCGGCAAAAAATCAAGTTTGACTATATGGATGTTCAGGTAAATGCCGTTCGGTTGGAGCTTTCAGTAGGCAGCGGCGAATAGCTTCTTTGCTTAATCGGCCCCAAAGTCAGAAGTGATCCTATTTTAGGCGTAAAATTGAGACGTTAGGGCTATTTCAAGGCCCAATAATTGCTATATTTTAAATGATTACCATCGATTGCCATGGCCCGCCCCCTATGGTTTCCATTCCTCTTGTTCCTGCTGCTGCCGATGCAGGTTTTCGCGACGGACTCTGCCGGCCTCAGCGGTAAACCTGCTCACCACACGGCTGACGGGTTTCGCAATTACCCACCTTTCGAACCAACTGGCGCCAATTTGGGGTTTGAATTCTACTGGAAACGATTCAAGTCATCATTTAACCTACCGGACGTACCCCCAAACCATTTTCTACCGACAGAAAGCGCCCTGGCCCGGTACCGAGAACACGAGAATGAAAATTCGGTCACCTGGATTGGACAGAGCACCCTGCTGATCAAATTGGATGGGAAGACCATTCTCACCGACCCGTTTTTCAAAAAGCACGCCGCCCCTTTCGACTTCGGCCCCCAACGCTATGTCGATCCGGGCATTCCCCAGAACCAGCTGCCGCCCATAGATATCATCATCGTCTCGCACAACCACTATGACCACCTGGATGCCGATTTCATCGCCGGCCTGCCCAACAGAGAAAGCGTGGCGGTATACGTGCCCTTGAGACTGGGTTCATTTTTTACGGAACGGGGATATAAAAACGTTCACGAATTGGACTGGTATGAATCAAAGACCGTCGGGGGTATCCAAGTCACGGCTTTGCCGTGCGTTCATTATTCCAGCCGAGGCATCGGCGATAAGAACAAAACGCTATGGTGCGCTTGGGCGCTAACGCACACTTCGAAAAACTACTTTTTCCTGGGTGACTCAGCCTACTCGCCCGTGATCTTCAAAAACATTGGGGAAACATTCGAAGGGTTTGATCTGGCCTTCGTCACCATCGGGACCTACGGCAATCGAAAATACGGCGTCAATAATCACACCAATCCTGAAGAGGCCGTAGCCATAGGAAAAGAAATCAAGGCCAGAGCCCTGATGGGCATTCACTGGGGCACAATCGATCTGTCGGAAGAAGACCCCTGGGAACCACCGGAACGCTTCAAAGCCGCCGCCCGAAAAGCAGGCTATACGCCGGACGATATCTGGTTGTTCAAGATTGGCGAAACGCGCAAATGTCCGTCGTTTAAATAGGAAAAAGAGGTGCTGGGGCCCGTCCAGGTATCCGATACAGTTCAAGCGGTTGGCACGGCCCGATTCCACCTCAACGATAATTCGTCCAGTTGCATCTTTCTTCCTGAAAAAGAGAGGCTTTGCATGCGCAATGGTGAAAACGGTTTTACAATAACAAGATGTAACACAATTCTTTACTGCGACCACTGGCAGCCCACGGTCGCGTTCTACCGTGATACACTCATGCTCGAAGTGAATCTCGAAACCGACTGGTTCACCGAGTTTCATATAACTGACGGCAGTTACGTAAGTATTGCCGATTCAAAGCGGGCAACCATTGCGCCGGCTGGTGGACATGGAATTACGTTCTCTTTTCAGATCCGCGATCTGGATACCGTCTGGCGGAAATTACAGTCGGCTGGAATTGGCCCTTCCCGGATTCGACAGGTATGGGGTGCGCAAGCTTTTCATATCCATGACCCCGAAGGTCACCGGATTGAATTCTGGGAATAGATCCGGACGTTAATTGGTCGTTGGGAGGATTTGCTATTGAGAATATATCTGAAAGTAATTTGGATCTCGCTCTCACTGGGAATGCTGATCACAGGTTGTTCCGATAGCGGTACTACGGCCATTGAAAACATTCATCTGGTACCCATGACCTCGGAAACCGTTATTCGCAACCAGACGGTACTGATTAAAGGAGATCGGATCGTTGAAATCGGAGCCGCCGGATCAACAAGACTGCCCGGCGGGTGTAATGTAATTGATGGCCAGGGGGCTTATCTGGTGCCGGGCCTGGCCGACATGCACATCCATACGCGGGATGATTGGCGAACGGAAGCCTGGCCGGTGAGCCCTTTGGCGCTGTTTTTAGCCAACGGGGTAACGACCATTAGAGACTTCGGACCAAAAGGCAAGACGACAACCTTCCCTCTCCGTTGGCGGGAAGAGATCAGCCGGCGGACCCTCGATGGGCCATGGATCTATGCCAGTGGTGAAAAATTATATGCCAGCCCGGCAGACGATGCCGCCGGCCAGGTCCGACGAAACCACTCCCAGGGATTCGATTTTCAAAAGATATATTCCTATGTATCCCCAGGAGACTTCAAGACCGCCATGACCACGGCGAAGGAGCTGAAGTTTTACACCGCCGGACACATCCCCTTTCAACTGGGCCTTGCAAAAACCCTGTTCTACGGCCTTGATGAAATTGCCCATATCGAGGAACTGGATTTCGAGTTCATCACCTTCGATCGCAAGAAACAACTGCCGGCCAAGCAATGGCTGCCCTATGTCGTTAGCCAGGCCATGCGCCATTATGACATGCGCAGCGGATTCAATGAAACCGAGTTTCGCGCACGATTCAGCCCCACGCTCTCAGATATTATCCAAAGAATCAAAACTTCCGACACACCGGTCTGCACGACCTTGTCGGTAGGTGACACCATCGTCAAAAAGTTGTTCCAGGCCAGCTGGTTCAGGGCCCGGCCCGAGAACAAGTATATGCCCAAGACCTACTGGCAGGCATTTAAACAAGGCCGGGAAAAGCATCAGCAGCAGTTCAGGGGGGTCGAAAACCTGGCTCTGTTCAAGTACGAGCTTGAAAAGTTGCTTTTACGAGAACTGCACCACGCCGGCGTCACGCTTCTGCTGTCCACCGATTGCGGTACCGGCCGCATGGGAATTGCACCCGGCTTCTCCATCCATGACGAATTGCGTATCCTGGTTGAGAACGGGCTGTCGCCCTACGAAGCCCTGTATACCGGCACAGTCAACGCTGCCCACGTGGTGGCTAAAATGGGCGGCCGGGGTGACTTCGGTACAATCGCCATCGGTAAACGGGCCGACCTGGTGTTGGTCCAGGGCAATCCCCTGGAAAACATCGGTGCTGTGAGAAACATCCAGGGTGTGATGGCGGCCGGCAAATGGTATGACAAGTTAAGGCTGGCAGAGATGACGGCTTTAAAAAGGAAATAAACACATTGAAACCAGTCGACGGAATCAAGATCTTGGCAAACCAGCGAAAACCGTACCACCCGGTAACGCTGTTTTCTGAAGAAACGTGCAAAACGGTTCGGCGGTTTCACAACTCCATGGACGCCTACGAGCCTACGCCCCTGGTCAGCCTGGATAACCTGGCGGACGAATTGGGCGTGGCCAAAATAATTGTGAAGGACGAATCCCACCGTTTCGGGCTCAACGCCTTCAAGGCGCTGGGCGCCAGCTATGGCATGGCCCGGTTGCTGGTCGAGAAATTGGGACATGCAACAGAAACTATCACAGACGGATATCTGACCTCCCCCGATGTAAAAGAAAAAATCCGCGAGACCGTCTTTGTTTCCGCAACGGACGGCAACCACGGCCGGGCCGTAGCCTGGTGTGCAACCCGGCTGGAATGCAAATCTGTCATCTACCTGCCCAAGGGTGCAGCCCCATTCAGAGTGGAAGCCATCCAAAAAGAAGGTGCCGAAGCCCATGTCACCGATCTGAATTACGATGACACCGTCCGGCTGGCCACCCAGAAAGCCCATGAAAACGGCTGGACCTTGATGCAGGACACGGCCATGCCGGGCTACGAACAGATACCGGCCTGGATCATGCAGGGGTATACCACCATGGTGGCTGAAGCCCTGGAACAGATAGCGCAGATGGGCGGCCCTATGCCAACACACGTTTTTCTCCAGGCCGGAGTAGGATCCATGTCCGGAGCCGTGCTAGGCTATCTGGTAGAGAAGTTCACAGGTGAGCACCCGGCTTCCGTCATCATCGAACCTGAAAATGCGGCCTGCATGTACAAATCGATCCTGGCCGGCGACGGCAGGCCCCACCGCGTGGGGGGTGATCTGGAAACCATCATGGCCGGCCTGGCTTGCGGAGAACCCAATCCCATGGGTTGGGAAATCCTGCGCGATTATGCTGATTTCTTTATGTCCTGCCCTGATTATGTGACCGCAGATGGCATGCGACGCCTGGCAGATCCAATTGAAGCAGACGGAAAAATCGTGTCTGGCGAATCCGGAGCAGTCGGCATCGGCCTGCTTGAATCTCTGATGGGCCCTTCCGTTCTCAAAGACCTCCAAAGAGCCGTTGGCTTAGATAATAATTCCGTTGTATTGGTTTTCTCCACTGAAGGCGATACCGATCCTGAAGGCTACCGCAAGATTGTATACCCGCGATAGAATCAATCTTCTATCTGAATAACTCGATATTTTTTATAACCGGACAAGCGTAAATGTAATCATGGGGTGTAATATTTTCGGACGCGGGTTCGACTCCCGCTTAATATAACCAGATTGTGACATAATTTGAATAAATCACAGCAATTTGTTAAATTTGATATATTTGTTTTCTGGCAAGATATCAAAAATGCTTTAACCCTCTGGGCATTTATAAATTTACCGTGAATTCTTCTTGCTGTGATTATGCTTGACCCCCTAAGCCCCTTTGGTTATTTATAATATTTGATAATTATCTAAATCTTTCCCGCTATCTTCGTTTATAGACCTTTTAAAAAGGTATCTTTCCATGACACAGGAAGGTTTTAAACGCAAACTCACCGCCATTTTCAGTGCTGACGTAGTTGGTTATAGCCGCCTTATGCGAGATGATGAGGATGCCACCATCCACACGCTGACAAATTATCGCTCCGCTATGTCAAATCTCATTGAAAAATTCCGTGGTCATGTGGTGGACGCCATCGGTGATAATCTGTTGGCTGAATTTACCAGTGTTGTGGATGCTGTGAATTGTGCTGTAGAGATTCAACGAGAGCTTACCGAACGAAATGCCGAGTTGCCTGAAGAGCGCAAAATGGAGTTTCGCATCGGCGTTAATTTGGGAGATGTTGTTGAGAAAGAAGGTAGAATCTACGGTGATGGTGTCAATATCGCAGCCCGCATAGAAGGTATGGCTGAAGCAGGAGGGGTATGCCTATCCGGCACCGTATATGACAGCATCGAAAACAAACTTGAATTAGAGTACGAGTATTGGGGAGAACAAAAGGCCAAGAACATCCAGAAGCCGATACGGTTATATCGGGTGCAAATGCGTTCCAAGGCTCCAGAGGTGGTTGATTCCGGTGAAAAAAAGGCCCTGACGGTACCTGACAAACCATCCATTGCTGTGTTGCCATTTAAAAATTTGAGTGGTGATCCGGGGCAAGAATTTTTCAGCGATGGGTTTACTGAAGATATTATTACCATGCTGGCCAAAATTCACAATATGTTTGTGGTTGCTCGAGAATCTTCGTTCACATTCAAAGGCAAATCAGTAAAAATCAAAGAGATAGGTCGCGATCTGGGAGTTCGGTATGTATTGGAAGGTAGCATCCAGAAATTCGGTGACCAGGTTCGGATCACTGCCCAACTTATTGACGCAAAGAATGATCACCACCTTTGGGCGGAAAAATACGACAGAGAGCTCAAAGATATATTTGCTATGAGAGATGAGATCGCGATGAAAATTGCCGCTGCCCTGCAGGTAAAATTGACCGAAGGAGAGTCGGCGAATTGGGGTCCTGAAACCGAGAGCATTGAGGCCTACATAAAGGTGTTGGAATCATTGGAGCATTTCAAAGCCTTCACTTCCGATGACAATATCTTATCAAGGCAAAAGGCGAAAGAAGCCCTTGATTTGGACCCGAATTATTCGTCAGCAATGGAAATGTTTGCTTGGACCCTTCTTATGGATGGGGTTTTGGGCACGAGTAATACACCTGAAAAATCCCTTGAACAGGCTCTTGAACTGGCGCGGAAAGTTCTTGACCGGGGAGACAGCGATGCTGGCGCACATTTCTTGATTGGCTATGCCTATTCGCAAAAAGGGCAATTTGATAAGGCCCTTTCGGAATTAGAAATAGCTCGTAACCTCTCTCCCAATAACGCTGAGATAAATGCGGGATTGGGTAAGATTTTAAATGATGCTGGTAGGCCGGAAGAAGCAATAAATTTACTTAAAAATGCAATTCGCCTGAACCCAATTCCACCGGGCTATTACATAAGCTGGCTAGGCCATGCTTATCTTTTGACAGGACAGTATGAAAAAGCGGTCCACGAGTATAAAAATGCGATTCAACTGCAACCCGATGATATGTTTTCTCACCTGAACTTAGCTTTATGTTATGTTAAATTAGAGTGGGAGGCGGATGCACATGCTGAAGCAGCAGAAGTGCTTAGGATAAATCCTAAATTCTCAGCGAAAAGTTATGCTAGAGATATCGCGATTAAAGACGAGGACTCTAAAAAGCTTTTAATTGACGGTATACGCAAGGCGGGCTTGCCTGAATAAACAACATACCGATAACTGCTATATACACTTAGTTTGAAATATATTGTGATACGCTAAGAATATCCCGCGAAATCTGCCTATGTATCCCGGCGGTATCCCGCCCAACATTTTAGCCATTTGTAATTGTTATAAAATATGAGGTAGGCCGCGGGTTCGACGCTCGCCGACCCCACCATTTTTAGCTAAAATTACAGTTAGTTAAATCTTTCATATCATTTGTTAAACAGAAAGCAAATCTCATATGCGATTTGCGTTTTCTATCTCATTGCACCATTCTGAAACTACTCGATTTCAGGCATCTGTGATATATCCTAATACTAATCTGTATTACAAAGAATTTCAGGTTTCATCCACACATCTAACAAATTTCCGAACAGGGTCCGCAGTCCATACCATAATATAGGTTAGTTTTAATATATTCTTGGATCTGTAATACGATATTTACAATACTCTAAGTGTTCTGATGGCCATATCGCATTGGCGCGGCAGGGACCCACTACAGATGAATACCGTCGAGATTCGTAGTACCTTTTAAAAGCTTTTTGCTGAGCACCGCGCACCGTTCCATGGGGTAGACGTTTCCCAATTTAGCTCATTTGGGAACAATAAGTCCAATCCGGCATATTGACATCATGCCGATTTCCAAGGCATATTGGTTTAGCTCGACCGTGCCCGTATTTAGGTTTATGTGTAAAGATTGGTAATGCATGTTCGTATGAGCGCTCGACCGTAGGCAATTTGAACTGAAATGATACTGGGGATGCTCATTTAAGCCGCCGCCCTTCTGCTCTGATCAATCACAGTCATTAGCAGTCCCCCATTTTTCAAATTGCCGGATCTGAAAGGATCGAGAACGATCCAGCGCGTGTCATGGACACATGGAGAAATGCTCATGGGGGATACGACACACCATCCGGTATGGCAGCCCCGGGAAGCGTGGTTTTTGCTTGTTCTTCTGCTTTTAGGATTCATCGGGAACTACTTCAGCTTTCCGCTGTTCTTTGGTGTTGATTTTCTTTTCGGCAGTATCAGCAGCCTCATAATTCTTTCACTTTACGGTCCGGTCTGGGGCGTGGTGTCTGCCATTGCTGTCAGTAGCTACACCTATACGCTATGGGGCCATCCATACGCGATCGTGATCTTCACCTTCGAGTTGGTTGCAGTGGGGATCTGCCTCCAAAAATCACGGCGTAGCCTGCTTCAGTGCGACGCGGCATTTTGGGTGTTTCTCGGCATCCCCGCTGTTTTCCTCTTTTATTTCCTGATCATGAAGATGGATTTCATTTCCACCACCGTGATCATGCTCAAGCAATGTGCTAATGGCATCTTCAACGCTCTCATTGCCAGCCTGCTAATCAACCTCTTGCCGGCGCTTCGCATGCGCAGGGTGATCGGTAAAGACAGAACCATACCGCTACGAGAAATCCTATTCAATCTCATGGTTGCGCTGGTGCTTTTTCCAGTGCTCGGGATCATGATTGTCGAAGGCAGAACAGCCATGAGCCGCATGGAACAGGGGGTCGCCGCCAATCTGAAAACCCTTTCAGCGGACGCGAGTCGCCATCTGGAAGCGTGGTTCGAGGAACGCCTGCATGCCGTGGAAGAGTTGGCTATCATGGCCGCTCAGGTGCCTTTGGCGGATACGGCAACCCTCCAAAGTTCGACGGAGATCGTTAAGCGAATGTTTCCGGACTTCCACAACATGTATGTCGCCGATCACGGCGGGACCACAGTCGCCTTTTATCCGCCGGTCAATGAGAAGGGAGAATCGACGATCGGTCTCAATTTTTCAGACCGGGATTACTATAAAAGACTGAAAGCGGAGCGGAATCCTATCCTTTCCGATGTGTTTTTGGGCCGCGGCGGGATTTTTTCACCTATCGTCACCCTGTCCGCCCCCATGATCGTCGCAGATCAATTCAAAGGGTTTACCCTGGCGGCCCTCGACCTGACCCACATACGCTACCTGATCGATCAATACAGTCAGCAGGGCCGGTACCAAATTACCCTTTGCGACCAAGACCAGTATATCATTGCCAGCAATGTGCCCGGAAGGGAGCCAATGCAGTACTTCGATCACCGCCAGACCGGCAACCTGAAATCCTATGGGTCCTCCTTTTTCGTCTGGTCCCCCGCCGCCCAGAACCTTCCGGCCATGACCCGTTTCAATAAGTCGCTTTATATCAACGAGGAACTGATATCCGACCATCTGCCCTGGAAAATAATTGTCGAATATCCGGTGGCCCGTCAACAGGAGGTCTTGTATTCTCTCTACAATCGCTATCTTTCCACAATTCTGATCTTCACCGCCGTCACGTTTCTGCTCACCGCCGTCATCAGCCCTTGGCTGGCTCGCCCCTTGACGCATCTATCCTCCTGGACCGAACGCATGCCGGATCCGGAGCGATTGATTTACACGGAAGAAGAGACCCTGCCGGAAAGTGCCGTGGCAGAGATAGACGCCCTGATGAGCAACTTCGCGGTCATGAAAAGCGTTCTTAAGTCCAATTTCCTGGAACTGGAAAAACGGAGCGAGGAAACCGAGCGCGTCAACGTCGAACTGAAGACAAAAATCAGGGAATTGGAGACCGCCCGCAAGGCCGTGCTCGAAAGCGAGGGCAAGGCCCTGTCGATGCTCAACGCCATCACGGAAACGCTGATGCTGGTCGACGAGGAGGGAACGGTATTGGCTGCCAACCCCAGTGCGGCAAAAAAACTGGAGCAGCCGGTCGCGAAATTGATTGGAAAGCGGTTGTTCGATCTTATTCCGGATGCTGCGATTTCACATGATATCTCGGAGGTTTTCGCGACCGGGACACCGCTGCGTAGGGAAATCGAGGTCCAGGAACGAATATCCGACACCCACTATTACCCGGGATTTGACAGCAGGGGTAAGGTTTTCCAAGTGGCGGTGTTTGTTCTGGACATCACCGACAAGCGGCGCCTGGAGGCACGCCTGCAACGCGCCGAAAAAATGGAGGCTCTCGGAACCCTCGCCGGCGGGGTGGCCCACGATCTGAACAACATTCTTTCAGGGATCGTCAGCTACCCCGATCTATTGCTGCTCGATCTCCCCGAAGACAGCACCCTCACGAAGCCGATTGAGACAATAAAAAAATCCGGGGAAAAGGCGGCGGCCATCGTTCAGGATTTACTGACCCTGTCCCGCAGAGGGGCGGCTGTAACCCAGGTGGTTGATCTGAACGAAATCGTATCCGAGCAGTTGCAAAGCCCTGAGTTTAAGCTTCTGCGGACTCGTCACCCTCTCGTGCGTATTGAATCCGATTTGGATTTTAACCTTTTACCGATCAAAGGTTCGGCCATCCACCTCTCGAAAACGGTGATGAACCTATTTTCCAACGCCGCCGAGTCTATGCCGGAAGGCGGGCTGCTCCGGGTATCAACCCAAAATCGCTATATCGATCGACCGGTCGAAGGCTATGACGAAGTGGAGGAAGGAGACTACGTAGTCCTGACCGTTAGCGACCGGGGGGTCGGCATCCGGCCGGAAGACATGCGAAGAATTTTTGAGCCATTCTATAGCAAGAAAGTCATGGGTCTCAGCGGCACCGGTCTGGGAATGGCGGTGGTTTGGGGGACGGTAAAGGATCATCACGGGTACATCGACTTGCAGAGCACAGAGGGCAAAGGCTCCACCATCAGTGTCTATCTGCCGGCCACGCGACTGGAGTTGCCGGTGGTTCCTGATGGTAGGACCCTAGAAGATCTGATGGGCCGTGGTGAATCGATCCTGGTGGTCGATGATGTGGCAGAGCAGCGGGAGATCGCCTCGAGATTGCTGGACCGATTGGGCTACGCGGTCACAACAGCCTCGAGCGGAGAGGAGGCCGTGGCAAAAGTCAAAAGAAATGCGCCTGATCTGGTTCTGCTCGATATGATCATGGCCCCCGGCATGGATGGATTGTCCACCTATGAGGAGATCCTGACCTTTGCCCCGGCCCAAAAGGCCATCATTGTCAGTGGGTTTTCCGAAACCGATCGGGTAAGGCGGGCTCTCGAACTAGGTGCCGGGATGTATGTCAAAAAGCCTTATTCCATCGAGGCCATCGGGCATGCGGTTAAGGCCATTCTCACTTCATGAATCAGATCAATACGTCCAGGTTTTTCACCGATCCCCTTTTTCGTGCGGCTGTTTTAGGGCAACTGGGGCACATGGCGGAAGCTCGTGCCGCATTGCCGGAATTACTTAACCTTGTGCCTGATTTTTTAACAACTGGGCGAGAACGACCTCGTCGGATCGTTTTTTCGGAAGGCCATGAGAAGATCCTCTGGAACGGCCAGCCAAGGCGGGTTTAGCGGAGCGCTAAGAGCCCGTAGCCTATTCCACAGACAAACTAATCGGAAAATAATTGGTTCACTATATTCAGCAATCATTCGGTAAATTGCTGCAAACCCTAGTAGCTGTGAGGGCCGCCACAAGTTCGACTCCCGCCGCCGCCACCAAGGTTTCAATTGCTTATGAGTTAGATCTGTACTGTGGATGCACTTTTCGCTGCTTCCATGATCTTTCACTGATTCTGGGGAACCTTGATTAGCCAGTCACGCCACTCGAGTTTTTCTTCATTAAGACACAATTCAGCGGCCACTCATATTAAATTTGCCACAGTTTTTGACCAGGGGTCTTCACCCATTTCGGTAAGACCTTCTGAACGCGGCTTTTCTCTATTCTGGCGCACAGTTTAGGTTGTCATACAGGCGCCCGACACACCATTGACCGCAATATGGTAATATGCAGCATCTCGCAACCCCAGCGCTAAAATTTAGCGCCAGATAGTGAGCAAAAAAAAATAGGAAGGACCCAAGAGCCAACATCACCATTTAGATTCGATACTAATGGGTATAGCGGTACCTGCGGAGGATTGATTGTATCAAGGAATTTTGCTATTGATAATATATTAGTATTAAAAGGGAAATCGGTTTTGTAATGTGAATTGATTAAAGTTCATTGAAAAAAACGATTACCTTTCACGCTGACAATTCTACGAGGGAATGATGAATAAGACCGTTGACTCAATTCATCATCTTACAATTCCGGTGAGACGCTATCTCCCCATCCTATCTACGCTTGTATTAGGCATCGTTGTATCAGGTGTCATGAGTTTTCTCGTATATCAATGGGAAGAAACTCATCAGCGCATGGAATTTGAATCCCGGGTAAGAGCGTATGCGAATGCTGTGGAGAACACCCTTAGTGAGTATGTGGGGGCCCTCCTGTTCCTGGGCGATTATTTTAATACTACCGGGCCTGTGGCCCGCCAGCAGTTCAACGCCTTAGCAGCAAGCGTGCTGCCCCGTTACCCCGGAATACAAGCTCTTGGTTGGGATCCTCTGGTAATTGACGCTGAACGCACCGCTTATGAAACTGCAGCCCGGAAAGAAGGCTTCCCCGATTTCCAATTCACCGAACGCTCAGAAACAAATGAGTTGGTCCGGGCTGCGCGCCGCAAGGAGTATGTCATTGTATATTTCATATACCCCCTGGAAGGCAATCTGCCTGCATTCGGTTTTGACATCGCTTCAAACAGCACGCGGCTAAAGGCAATCGATAAAGCATTCAGGACGGGGAAATTGTCAGTCACCGGGAGGATTACTTTGGTTCAGGAATCCGGCAGCCAGTTTGGCGTTCTCCTTCTCCTGCCCATCTATCGTCCAGGCGCACCTTTGAGTAGTCCGGAAGAACGACAGGCCAGCCGCAGCGGGTTTGTTGTAGAAGTCCTCCGCATAGGACAGGCCGTGGAAGCAGCCCTGAAAGGTTTTTCCGATGACGAAATTTCAATGGCGCTTTACGATATGTCCGCTGAAAAAGGAAATCGTCTACTCTATCGCCGGTCAACACGGATGTCAAAAACGCCAAAGATGCAAATACCGCCTGCAGACATTGAAAAAGGCCTCTACTGGAGTAGAACTTTCCCGGTAGCGGAACGCCAATGGAAAGTTATATTCAACCCGTCAGAATTCTTTAATCGATCTCGACAGAAATGGCAGGCACGGATTGTCTTGCTTGGATCGCTGCTATTAACGACGCTTTTGGCAATTAATATGCGTAGAAAGCTTTTACACACTGTGGAGATTGAACAAAGGATAAAAACGCAGGCTCAAACAAACCAACAATTGGAGAGCGAAATTATAGTGCGCACTGCCGCGGAGGCGGAACGTGATAAAACCATTTTCGATCTTCGACAGGCATTAAACGAGGTGAATACACTAAGAGGCATACTTCCCATTTGTTCATTTTGTAAGAAAGTCAGAGATGATCAAGGATACTGGGAGCAGGTTGATGTTTATATTCGCAAGCACTCACGCGCTGATTTCAGTCACAGCATTTGTCCTGAATGTGTAAAAGATCATTATCCAGGCATTTACGAAAAGCCTAAACCTGGTAAAGAATAAAGTTGCTTACTACTTGCCAAATGGCGGGGGCGACTCCCGCTGCTGCCCACAAAATATTCAACCAAGATCATTTGATAGAAAATTATCAAGCTTTATAAAGCCCCAAGCCGGGGACACACGGAAGTGTCTATTATTCTTCCCTGTAATGAGCTTTGCTTTTAGGTGGAAGCTCACCATAGAGATAAAAAACACGAAAGCCGTTGAAGGTCTCGGTCTTGAAAGGGTCGGTCGTCTCTAATTCCTTACGGGCCACATAGGCGTGTATGATCCATTCCCCACCATGAAACAGCGCATAAGATGTAGCCACAACATCAGGATTCATTGACATAAGGTCAAGTCCCGCAGCCTCAACAATAGAAGCGCCTTCACCCTGGTATGCATTCCAGCGCCGCGACTCTTCTATCTGTTGTTCATCCATCAGTGCTGTCCATTCTTCGTATGTAATCATTTTCTTCTCTCTTGAGATAAGGTGGGCAGGCCATACCTACAAGATAGTGCTAAATGGAATTTTGTAACAGCTAATTTTTGGAAGCGGTTTTAGAGTGTTCAATTGGGCCTTTGGCATATATCTAAAAGCTATCTCAAAATTGAATTTTGGCCCAAGGGCAATGCCGCCACAATTTCTTAACCGGAGGAATACGCCAAGTATTTCGAGAATTAAGAAATTGCGCCCAACGCAAAGATTGGGCCAAAAGGCTGTTTTGCGATAACGGATATCAAATGCCCAATGGCCGTCAGTGGGCTTCCATGGGTATTGAAACCCAGTCCACGTTCGAGCACATTACCGGCGCATGAAAAGGTGATTGTGAAACGCTCCAAGTGAGTTAATAAGCCTGGCCATAGGGAGTGCTTTGCCCGGCATACCGATAACCATGCAACCAAAACGAATATGGTATCGCCAAGAAACAACCTAATAACCTGAATCTGCATGAATATTGACAACCGAAGGGCTTTATCATAGTTAAAATAAGTCCATTTTGTAAAATCGACTTAAGTCCGCTCCCATCAACCTGGTTACAGGAAGCTCATTGAAAGATTTTGAACCAGCCAAGACTGGGTACCAGGCGGCACTGGCAGGCTGCCTTTTTTTGCTTATGGGGTCGATTTTGCCTGGTACCTGGGCAGCCCAAAAAGATCCGACCGAATTGCCCCGGACAGAGATCCACATGCCCCTGGCCGAAGCCATCGTTCTGGGCCTGCGCCACAATCGCTCGGTGAAGAGCGCCTACCTGGAACGGGTGACCCAGAAATGGGACCTCAAGGTGGCCGAGGACCTGTTCAATCCTGACGTGGAGCTGGATGCGGGCATCGGCACCTCCGGGACCGGTACACGCAACGGTTCGGATACCCGCTCCCAGGCCAACCGGCTCGACACCGCCTTGTCGGTGGACAAGCGCTTGCGCACCGGCGGCAGCTTCAATTTCACCTGGAACGAAGCGGTCGACGAGGGCCGGACCTTCAGTACTACCACTTCCCGCCAGAGCGTCAGTTCCTGGCAGGTTTCCTTTTCCCAGCCGTTGCTAAAAGGCGCCGGCACCGCGGTCGCCACGGCACCGCTGGAAAGCGCCAGAATCCAGGAGAAGGTCAATATCCTCTCCTTGAAATCGACGCTCATAGGCACGGTCAACGAGGTGATCTCCGCCTACCGCGTCTTTCTACAGGCGCAGCGGCAGGTTGAAATCAACCGGGCGTCGCTGGAGCGGTCCAAGGCATCCATGGAAACCAACCGGTTGCTCATCGAGACGGGGCGCATGGCCGCCGTGGAAATCATCCAGACTCGGGCGGACATCGCCAACAACGAGTTTTCCTACCAGTCGGCCCTCAACTCGCTGGAAAGCGCACGCCTGAACCTGCTCAAGATCCTGGCTCTGGACCGGCACAAGTACGCCGGCATCGCTCCGGTGGCAGAGGCCGAGGTCGAAATGATCCGGCCGACCTTCAAGCGCAGTCTTGAGATCGCCTTTGCCAACCGGCCGGACTATCTTCAGGCCCGGCTCGACAAGGCGTTGAGCGAACAAGAAGTCATGCTGGCCAAAAACAACATGTACTGGGACCTGTCGTTGGATTCCTCCTATGCCTACAGCCACACCGAAGACCAGCTGAACAGCATCCGCCCCCGCAACGAAGCCTGGCAGGCTGGACTTAAACTCAACGTCCCGGTTTACGGGGACCTGAGCCGCCCGCAGCGTCTGTCGAACGCCCGCATAACCGATAAAAAGGCCCAACTCGGCCTCGACGAGCTCACGGCCAACATCGAAATTGAGATCCAGGATCTGATCCGCGATGTGGAATCCCGCGCCAAGCAGCTCGACCTGGCCCGGCTGGCCCTGGAGCTGGCCGAGAAAAAGCTCGAAATCGAGCAGGAAAAACTCCGGGCCGGCCGTTCCAGCAACTTCCAGGTCGTCTCCTTTCAAAACGACCTGGTCAATACCCAGAATGCCGAATCCGACGCGGCCATCGCCTATCGAAATTCGCTGACGGCCCTGGACCAGGCTCTGGGAACCACCCTGGACACCTGGGAAATTGAGTTTCGATCGGAACGAGAGGTGAAATAAGGATACAATGGTCAGCGAATCGAACCAGAGAGAACGCATCTTAGAAGACCGGCTCAAGCGCCTGAACGAAATCGGCCTGGCCCTTTCGGCCGAAAAGGATGTCGGCAAGCTGCTGGAGCTGATTCTCAAAGAGGCCCGGGCCTTCGCCACGGCCGATGCGGGAACCGTGTACCTGATCGAAGAAGACGGCCGGCACCTTCGCTTTGCCATCCAGCAAAACGATACCGTACCCACCCGCCTGGCCGCGGACGGCAAGGCGCCGCAACTCCCCCCGGTGCCGCTATACGTCGATAACCGGCCCAATCACGCCAATGTCTCTTCCCACGTGGCTCTGAGCGGCCAGACGGTCAACATCGCCGATGTCTACGAATCCGGTGAATTCGATTTCACGGGGCCCCGAAGATACGATGCCTCCAGCGGCTATCGCTCCAAGTCGATGCTCGTCATCCCCATCAAGAATTACGAGGAAAAGGTGGTCGGGGTGGTGCAGCTGCTCAACGCCAAGGACGCCCGCAGCGGCGACATCCTGCCTTTTACGGCCGATCAGGTCGCACAGGTTGAATCGCTGGCCTCGGTGGCCTCGGTGGCCCTGACCAACGCCCAGCTCAACCAGGAGCTTTCCGATGAGCTTTCGCGGGTCAAAGATCTGCAGCACACGGAAAAGAACCTGAACCAGAAGCTCAGCACCGCCTATCTCGATCTCGAAAAATCAAGCGACAAGCTGAAGCAGGCCATGAAACGGGCTCGCACGGTGCGGCGCTTCATCGTGTTTTTCGTGCTGCTGTGTGCCCTGGGCGGCGGAGGCATCCTCGCCTGGAACCGGTTTTTTTTCGAAGCCCAATTTGCCTCCAACGCCGAGACGGCTGACGATAGCGACGAGGCCGGGGCGGGCGAGGGCCATATCGTTAGAGCCAGACCGGTTTCGGCCAACATCTCGCTTTCCGGTAAGCTGGCCCCCCTCAGGGCCGTTACCGTGGTCAGCCCCTTTTCAGGCAAAGTGGCCGAGAAGTATTTTGAGTACGGTGAAAAGGTGGCCCGCGGCGACTTGCTGGTTCGCATGGACACCGCCGCCCTTGTCGTCCAGATCCGCGGGGCCAAGTCTGCCCTGATCAACGTACGCCAGCGTTACACGGAGCTGGTAAACTGGGCCGGCAGCACGGACGTGTCGCGCAGCAAGCGGTCCCTGTCGAAAATTGAAGCCGGCATCGAATCCGCCCAAGCCAAGTTGAAGGAAACCCTGCGCCTCTACGAACGGGGGATCATCCCGCGCTCGGAATTCGAATCTGCCCAGGAGACCATAGAGAACCTTAGCTATGCACTCAAATCGGCCAGGGAGGAGTTGGCGGCCGTCGAGGAAAAAGGGTGTGCCGCCAACGTGGAGATAGCCCGCCTGGAACTGGAGAACGCCCGGGAAAAACTCGACGATCTGCAAAACCAACTGGGTCGGGCGACTATTTCTGCACCGGTGTCGGGCGTCGTGATCATGCCCCAGGCCAACAAAAACAAGTTCATTGCAAAGGGGATCGAACTGGCCCAGGGCGAAATGGTGGTTTCCATCGGCAACCTGGACGGCTTTACCGTCAAGACCAAAGTCGACGAGGTGGACGTTCCCAAAATCAAACTGGGCCAGACGGTGACGGTGACCGGTGACGCCTTTGCGGACATGAATCTGGCCGGCCATGTCACCCAAATCTCCTCCCAGGCTAACACTAGGGAGTACGGCGAGGCCTCCTTCTTCGACGTGACGGTTGCCATCGAATCTTTCACGGCAAAGCAAAAGGCCCACCTCAAGCTGGGCATGTCCAGCAGCTTGCAGGTCAAGGTCTATGACAACCCCAAAGCCCTGCTCATCCCCATTTACATGGTTCAGACCGATGATACCGGTTCCTGGGTGCGGGTACGGAAAGCGGGCGATGGGGAAATCGTCAAGGTCCCGGTCGAGACCGGTATGACCACCCTCGACGCGGTGGAAATCGTGGCGGGGCTCAAGGAGGGGGACGAGGTGGTGATGTGAAAACGAAATTACGCGTTGAGCGTGAGCTAAAAGTTGAAAAAGCGCTGTCGCGACGGCTATTTGATTGTAAATGGGCACCCGTGTGCGCGGGCCGGAGCAAGGGACCGAACGCATGTTAAAACTGGATAACATCCACAAATCCTATCAGGTCGGACCGGTGATGCTGGAGGTGCTCAAGTGCATCAGCCTCACCGTGGAGCCGTCGGACCTGCTGTCCATCGTGGGCACTTCCGGCAGCGGTAAATCAACCCTGATGAACATCATCGGGCTACTGGATACACCCACGTCCGGCTCCTACTACATGCAGGACAAGGAGATATCCAAGCTGACGGACAGCCAACTGTCGGAGATCCGAAACCAGAAAATCGGATTTGTTTTCCAGCAGTTCAACCTCATTTCCAGGCTCTCGGCCCTTGGCAACGTGGGGCTGCCCCTGGTCTACCGGGGCATGGCCAAGCGGCGTCGCAACGCTTTGGCAGAAGAGATGTTGGCCAAGGTCGGTCTTGACGACCGGGCCCACCACCGCCCGGTGGAGCTATCCGGCGGCCAGCAGCAACGGGTGGCCATTGCCCGCGCCCTGGTGGGAAAACCCGCCATCATCCTGGCCGACGAACCAACCGGGGCCCTGGACCCTGCGGTGGGCAAAGACATCATGGACCTGTTCATCCGGCTCAACCAGGCCGAAGGCATCACTGTCATCATTATCACCCATGACTATGACGTGGCCAACCAGTGCCAGCGGGTCTTGAAGCTGACCCAGGGCCGGTTCGTGGAATCCGGAGCCACGCCATGATCTTTCGCGCCTACCTTAAAGAAGCCCTGCAAAGCCTGTGGAGCGCCAAACAGCGCACCCTCCTGGCCCTGGTCGGCATTTTCGTGGGGATCGGGTCGGTCATCGCCATGGTCTCGGTGGGCACCATCGTTCAGTCGGAGGCCCTGCGCCAGTTCAAGGAAATGGGGATCGACATCCTCAAGATTATGCCTGAAATGAATCAGGACGGTCAGCAGCGCGGACCCAGCCGCTTCAACCTCAAAACCACCCGGGCCATCCCCGCCAACTGTCCGCAGGTTGACGTGGTGGCGCCCTACCTGTCGATCTTTGACACCCTTAAATATCAGGGCCGGAAAGAAAGCGTGCCGGCGCTGGGGGTCACCAACGCCTTTATGGATCTGAACAAGCTGAACCTCATCGAGGGGCGTTTTATTTCGGACCTGGATCACTTCATGTACTACTGCGTGATCGGCAGCCAGGTCCAGGAAAAGCTGCGCGAATTCGGCCTTACGACCTTCATCGGCAGCAAGATCCTGTTCAAGAAAAAGCAGTTTACCATCGTGGGCGTCATCAGCTATGCACCGCCCACCGATATGCGTCCTTACGAGGTTAGCGAGGGAATCATGATCCCCATCTCCACCGCAAAGCGCCTGGATATGAAAAGCGCAATCCAGGCCGTCATCGCCAGGCTGGCCCCCGGCGGAAGCCCGGAAGCTGCCGAGGAAGAGATTGTCCAGTATTTTTCCACCGGCAATCGTTCGACCGGGATCATGGTCAATAGCGCCGAAGAACTCATCGCCGCCATGAAGGTACAGATGCGCATGTTCACCCTTCTTTTGGGTGCCATCGGCAGCATTTCCCTGCTCGTCGGCGGTGTGGGCGTGATGAATGTCATGCTCGTCTCCGTCACCGAACGCAAGAAGGAGATCGGCATCCGCCGCGCCCTGGGAGCCAAACAGGCGGATATCCAGTGGCAGTTTCTGATCGAATCGGTGGTGCTGTGCCTGGTGGGCGGGCTTTTAGGCGTGCTGTTGGGGGTGGGCGCCTCCTATGGCGTGTCCCATTTCTCCAACTGGGAGTTCATGATCGCCTACAACGCCATCGGTATCGGGGTGGCTTTCTCGGCCACCGTGGGACTTTTCTTCGGTTTTTATCCGGCCCGCCAGGCCGCCCGACTGGATCCCATCGAGGCCTTGCGGGGCGAATAGTCGCGCCCGGTCCGCTATGCCCCGGGCACCTTTTTTCACCGCATTAAACATACCGGACAATGAAAGACCCTATGGATACCGGACAGAAAATCGTTGTACGGATTGCATGGGGCGCGTTCGTCTTTCTGGCCCTGGGCCTGCCAGCCCTGGCCCTCGGCGATGCCGGCCGCCCACCGCCGGTGGAGGTAATCGTCTGCGGTGGTCACGACCAGGCTCTGGCCCACTGGCTGGCGGCCGCCCAAAGAGGCGTGCTTCCGCGGCGCGGCGTGGGCATATTGCATTACGATGCCCATCCCGACATGGGTGTACCCGACACCGCCTTGTCCCGCGGCTGGCCCGCAGACATCAACGACTTCATGGCCGGGGTGAACATCGCCACCTTTCAGCTCGCGGCCGTGCGCACCGGGCTGGTCGACCGCATCATCTGGCTGCGCCCTCCCTGGGCCGAGCAGTTTAAAG
This sequence comes from Olavius algarvensis Delta 4 endosymbiont, assembly GCA_905176665.1. Taxonomy (GTDB): domain Bacteria; phylum Desulfobacterota; class Desulfobacteria; order Desulfobacterales; family CAJINA01; genus CAJINA01. The sequence continues at coordinate 22,317 of CAJINA010000065.1, forward strand.
ATGGCCGGTACGCGTTTCATTTGGGAGAAAGCGCCGACGGTACTCTGAAAGTCAATCAGGACAGTGACTACTACGCGGCCAATGGCGCCTGGGCCCCGTTGGCGACCCTGCGCCATACGACGGCCCTGATCTTCGAGGTCGCCCGCTACGATGCCGATATGGCCCGACTGGCCCCGTTTGCAGGACCCGTCGTCCTCGATATCGACCTGGATATTTTCTCCACATTCAACCCCGGGGCCGAGGCATTGCGGCGCGCCGGTTTGACCCAGGCCGAAATCGACGACATCGCAGAGCGCTTCTCACTGGAAAACCTATGGCTCTCCAAAAATCCCAAAAAACGGAACGAAGAGATCCGGGATTTGAAAGCGGACATCGCCAGCCTGCTGACCGGGCCCTGGTATGCCGGCCTGGCTGCCCTGCCCCGGCTTTTTCGCCTCGGCGTGGGGCCACGGGATCTCTACAAGGTATATGCGGCCGTCGAGAAGATGCCGCCCGAAACGCCCCTGGACACCATCATCACCAACTTCGAATATGCCATCGGCCTGCCCGAGCATTTGTCTTCCCAGGCGGAAATCGACCGGATTCTGGAGGCCATGGATACGTTTTTGACTTCAGGCGGCTTCAGGCCGGCCCTGGTCACCATCGCCCGCTCGGTTGAAGGCGGCTATACGCCGCCGGAAGTTTGTGCTCGGGTGGAGAAACGGTTGATCCGGATCTTGAGAAACGCACTCGGGAGGATCGCCCTGCGCTATGACCGCATGTTGGCATCGGAGCCAACATTATGAAAATGGATGATTGGATAAAAAAATTGGATAATTTTTTTAATCAATGATAAGTAAATGAGGACCCTCCAAAGCTATTTCAAGTTCGCATAAATAAAGTTGGTGATCCTGCAATGATTGTTGTAAGGCGCAACTAAGTCAATCTGTTAATAGGGAGACATAAATTAGCGCTTTCTTACTATCAACGATAATCGCAGAAAGGAGATCCTTGTGTCACGTTCCACCCGGAAAAAATTGGCCGTTTCGCTGTTTGCCGTGGTGTTTCTCGTCGCTTTTGCCATAGAAGACGCCGATTCTTCCCGCAGACGTCGGAAAGTCGCCTGCAACAGCACGGGGAAGGTCCAGATCCATGTGCAGGCCTACGGAGCGATCAAAGCACCGCCGTTCAAAAGTAAATCCTACAGCTTTAACAGAAAAGGCGCTTGCGGCGTCCGCAGTGGCCGGTGTCGTTATGTCGGTCCCAATGCGCAGAAGCTGTTCAAGGAGTGGAAAACAAAATACGCATCCGATGCCAACAAGCTGCGAGCCTTTTTCTGGCGGTATCCCCCCGGCTCGGGTCGCTCATGGGGCACAATCAATATCAACTGTGTTTGCCAGGGCCAAAAGCATTATCTCTTCCAAGGGAAGATGTGGACCAATCCGGAATCGTCATTGAACATGTCGAAAAGATAGTAGTGCATGCGTTTTTGGATCCAACGATTGAAAAAGACCCGGAACCAATACCATGCCTTTAAAGCAGGCGGCTTCAGGCCGGCCCTGGTCACCATCGCCCGCTCAGTTGAAGGCGGCTATACGCCGCCGGAAGTTAGTGTGCGGGTGGAGAAACGGTTGATCCGAATCTTGAAAAGCGCACTCGGGGAGATTGCCCTGCGTAATGACCGGATGGTCGCATCGGAGCCGTAATACCTTTCACATATCAATTGACAGCTCAGACCAATGGGGGGTATAGTTTCCCATTGGTTTTTTTGGGCTTTCGTCCGCTTCCGCTTATCTCAATACCCCAGAAGCTATTTCTCGCAAGCTCGACAACAGTCTCTACTAATCATCTGTAAGCGCTACCCTGTCCAAAGGAGGACGACCCATGAAAAGAAGATTCAGTTTAATCGGTGTGGCAGTTTTAATGGCTATCTCTTTTACTCTGGGGACCTGGCTACCGGAACCCGATGCGAGCAGAAGAAAATCGACACCGCGGCCGCCCGCAGCACAGGCCTTTAAGTATCCGACCGTCGCAGCAGGAAAGGTCACGATTCATGAACCCGGTCTTTATGGCATAAAGTGCGCATCCCACCTCACGATGAAGGTACATAGTGAGTTCGGCCACACGGTCAATATCAGAGTGACGAAAAAATAAACCGCAGAACGGCGTCAATCACGGGCCCGTCCCACAGGCTGCCTGTGACGGTACCAACGCCTTGCGGCGGGGAGCAAAAAGGCCCCCGCCGGCAGGATCATCCAGATATTTCCCCAGCGGGTGTAAAAGGTGGCCTGCCCCCGGTTGACGGGCACATCCCACACCTGGAAGGCCGTGGTTCCCTGGGCCGTGAAGACCGGTCCGGCCAGCGGTTTCACATAATTGCCGGCCAGATCCACGAAGCCGCTGGTCCCGCTGTTGGTACAGCGGGCAATGGCGCGCCGGGTTTCGATGGCCCGGATGCGGCCCAGTTCGTAATGCTGGAACGACTCCATGGAGTCCCCGAACCAGCCGTCCTGGGTCTGGTTGACGATGAAATCGGGATTACGAGCGGCCTGCCAGAACGTCCGGACGAGATCGGGAAATAGAATCTCATAGCAGATCAGCGGCAGAAAGTGACCGTAATCGCGTTTTTCCTTCGGCTTGCCGCTGATCGGCCGGCATCCTTGCTGCGGGGGGGCGCCGGATTCAACCCCCATTGCAGCTGGTGGCCGATCGGCTGCCGGCAGGGCTCTGCCTTGATGACCGTATGCGATCAGGTTCGCTGTCGGCCCCCTTCCGTAGTTTTCGCGAAGGTCCTCGGGAATCAGTCCATTCAGGCCCAATTTCGCAAACAGCCCGCCAAAAGGAAAGTACTCACCGAAGACGAGCAGGATCTGCTTGCGGTATGTATCGCCTCGCCGGCCGTCGCGCGAATAGAGCACCGATGCGTTGAAATCGCGATCGATCTTACGGCCGCTTGAATGCTCGGTGTCCGCGTCTACAATGACATCGTTGAGATAGACTTCCGCCTGCCAGCGCCGCGCCAGGTGTCTGGCCATCCTATCAAAGTCTTCTAAATAAAGATCGTCTCTCTTTGCCCGCATCTGCTTATCGGTGCTGTAGTAGGGGATCGCGGCTTCGGGCAGAACAATCAGATCGAGCTTGCATTCGGCAGCTCGGGCTGCCTCGGCGGCCAGGTCCGGCAGGGTTTGCTGGATGAGTCCATCGATCACCTCCGGGGGCACCGCATGTTCGCCTGACATCTCCAGGGGCGCATTGGGCTGCAGCATGGCCACCCTCACAGTGGGCAGGGATTGCTGGTACTGTTGCACGGTCTGTTTGAGGCCGCCCCCCCACAGCAGCAGGGCCAACAGCATGAACGGCACGGGCAGGAGCCGCTTGCGGATAAAAGCGGACGTCAGCCAACGACGCAGGCAACGGAAACAGCGGGCCGAACCGGAATCGACCCGGCCACCCGCGACCAAAGCCACGAGCATGCAAAACACCTTATAGAGCCAGCAGCTTCCCGCGAAGAGCAGAAAGGACAGACCGAAGATGCCCGTGTATTCGACCAACTGGACATAGCAAGGGTTGCCCGCCAGAAGGTTGCCCCAGTACCAGGGAAAAATCTGGGGCGCCAGCACATCCGTGAACACTCCCAAAGCCCCGGCGACCAGCCAGGTCGGCGGCATCCATGGCCGCCAGCGCGCACGCCGGCTAAGGCCAAACAGCAGCAGGAACGCCGGTATCTTGAGGTTCAGCAAAACCGCATACACCAGGAAAAGGACCAGGTGCAGGGCAAAGGGCGCGTCCCCCAGGGTGGTAAAGTAGAACAAAAGCCAGTTGAAGGCAAAAAGACAGACAAAAAAGGCGCTGGCCATGCCGGCCAGCACCAGTTTGAACCATGAATCCCTGAACTTCCAGGCCAGATAGAACAAGGGCCAGGGGGCGACCCAGGCCAATAGCGGATAGTTGAAGGGCGCCAGGGATAGGGTAGCCGCTAGGCCGTGGACCGACCCAAGGAGCAGCATGGCAACCGTATCGCCCAACCGGGCATTGCGCATATTCATGTCGAGCCCGCCAAGAAATTTTCCAACCACGGATTCAAATCACAATAGATCACTCAAGTAAAACCGTAGATTATCTACACCAGCGACATTCGCCTTTCAACTATTATCCTGTTTTGCGTTCGTGATAACGGACGAAAACGAATGTATTCGCCCAACCGGCATGCGCGGATTTGAAGTCGGGGTCCGCCATGCGGAAAGGGGCCAAATTCGAAAATCGGCCGACCTCCCCACAGCCAAAACAACCTTCTGAGCCTACTATGCCCACACCCTCTTAGAGGGATTGAATTTCGAAACATTTGACATTGACCGCCAGTTGAAACAGATGGATCGCCTTGTAGACCAATTGTTAAGCGGCCTTGGGGTATCAAGACAATGAGTTACGCAAATGGTAGTATGAGCGGAAGTCTGGGGTCATAGATCTGAGAATCTGGAGTCAAGAGTCGGAAATTAGAGAGCCAGAAGACCATATTTACAATGGCAAGTCGGCCATAGGGATAAGTTGACTTTTTGATGTTGCCGTAATAGGAATTAGTATTCCCTCTAAAATTTGCACGCGTACCGAACCGCACTACAGGTCGGTGTTTATTCGCTGAAATCCACTGGCGCGCTAACCGCACTCGCAGTCCACAAGATTCCACTTCTACATTTTTATTACCTGTAAGAACAGTCAATAATGTGTTTCCCATAACCCGTCATGAAAATATTACTAAAAACAGGTTCCTTCAAATTACCTAAATGATGGCTTCAGGGGGTCTTTGCATCCATCTGAAGCATCACGCCATTCTTTTTTCGGCCTATAAACAAGAGGGTCCGATGGGGACGCTCCACGGGTTGGCAACCTGTTTGTATCCTACAACTTAAACGATTAACAAGGAGGCAACAATGGCTGATGGCGCATTGTTTGTGGGGTGGAATCGTAGTGCCACCGGGCGGGAGCAGCAAGCCATGAATCTATTTATGCAGGTAATGGAATACTATGGTGAACTGCAGAAATCTGGCCGGATTGAAAGTTTCGAACCGGTCATACTGGCCGCCCACGGTGGTGATATGAATGGCTTTGTTTTACTCCGTGGCGACGCCGCCACGCTGGATGAAATCCGGCGGGAAGACACGTTTTTAAGCCACGTGATCGAGGCGAATTATTGTCTGGAAGGGTTTGGGGTGATACCCGGGTACCTGGAAGATGGCATCAATACCGTCTTCTCCAAATGGGCATCGCATTTCAGCTGACAAACCACAACGCGTTTGGCACTAACAAAAGAGGGCATCCATGGACAAGCTGTGGATGCCCTCAACTAAGCCAGCTGTGCTTAATTAGGGAAAGTGTTTTCACGTGCTTTAATATAGTTCAAGGTTTCGTTTTTCCACCTTCGCAGCTCGGGCTCCTACGGCGGACAAACGCTTGCTACTTTTTGCCCAACTAACACAGTGGATTTTAAAAATGGTCCTTCAATAAGGATTAGACGCGGTTTTAGGACTTTCAATTAGGTTCAAGATCAAGGCGGACGTGAATTATGAACCGGAGGAATACTTAAAGTATTTCGAGGATTCGGAATTCGCGTCCAACGCCGATATTGAGCCTAAGGGGAAGTCATAAAACTGCGTCTAACGGTACATTCGATAGTCAACGCCATACCGCTTGGCTTTGTAGTTAAACTTTCGCACCGTCGTCTTCAACAACTCCGCCGCCGCCGTCGCATTCCCCCGCGTGTTCTTCAGCGCATCGATAATCATCTCGCGTTCCAGGGCTTCAACCGCCTCGTCCAGCGACTGCCCCGGCAGGGTGTCCGACTCCTCGCCGGTCTGAAGTGTCGGCGGCAAATGGTAGCTGTGGATCACGCCCTCTTCGCACAGCAGGACGGCTCGCTCGATACAGTTTTCCAATTCGCGCACGTTGCCCGGCCAATGGTAGGCCATGAGCATGTCGATGGCCGGCGTGGAAAAGCGCTTGATGTCTTTCTGGTTCTCGCTCGAGCATCTTTCCAGGAAGAAATCGGACAACAGGAGAATATCGGTCTTGCGTTCGCGCAGGGGTGGCATGTAGATGGGGAACACATTCAGCCGATAGTAGAGATCGCCGCGGAAGGATTCTTCTTCGACCGCACTTTCCAGGTTTTTATTGGTGGCAGCAACGATCCGCACATCGGCCTTGATGGTCCTTTGGCCGCCGACGCGCTCGAACTCTTTTTCCTGGAGGACCCGCAGCAGGTTGGTCTGGACGTCCAGCCCGATGGACCCGATCTCGTCCAGGAACAAGGTGCCCTTGTTGGCCAGTTCGAAACGCCCCAGCTTCTGTTTAATGGCCCCGGTAAAGGCACCTTTCTCATGGCCGAACAGTTCGCTTTCGATCAGGTTGCTGGGAATTGCCGCGCAGTTGATCTTGATAAACGGGCCCTTGGCCCGCAGGCTGTTGTAGTGGATGGAATTGGCGACCAGTTCCTTGCCGGTGCCGCTTTCCCCCCGGATCAGCACCGTGGCGTTGCTTTTTGAGACCTGGGAGATCATCTGGTACACCTCACGCATCTTGTTGCTGTTGCCCACGATGTTGGTGATGGTGTACTTGTTTTCCAGCTCCTTTTTCAGACGCTTGTTCTCTTCGCGCAGCTGGTCCTTTTCCCTTTTTATGGTTTCCAGCCGGACCACGTGCTGGGCGATCATGGCGGCCACCACCGACAGGAGTTTCTGACCCTGCTTGAGGGGATAGCTCTCGGCAAAGGACTTGTCGACGCTCAGGGCGCCGATCACCTGGCTGCTGGTCTTGATCGGCACGCAGATAAAGGAGCGCTCCTGGTCCTGCTTCGATTTGCGGGTGGCGGTCCGGTTGAGAAATTCCGGTTCCTCGCTGATGCGGGGAATGGCAATGGGCTTGCCGGTCTCGATAACCCGGCCGGTGATCCCCTCACCAAGCTTGTATTTAACGCTTTTGACGGCCGACTTGGACAGACCGTGGGCGATCTCGATGTTGATTTCGTTGCGCAGGGGGTCGAGGATGGTGACGGTGCCCCTGATCATGTCCATGGAGTTGGAAAGAATATCCAGAACCGAATACAGGGTCTTGCGCAGATCCATGTGCTCGTTGAGCGCCTTGCTGATTTCATAGAGCAGGGTAACTTCTTCAATTCGTTTCATAATTTATGATTCCACCTGTTTATGCATATGCGCTGGCGCTACACATTTTGTAAATACTTAAGCTATGCTTACATTTTTGCCACATGGCGCTTTCTGTGGTACAGTTTTAGAAATTTTGCGACTTCAAATACAAAATTGTAATCAATACTATTCTGCCAGTTAATGCAAGCCTTTTATTAGAACCTGTTCAGAACAGTGCCTAGCGGCCCAATCTCATCGTTGGGCGAAAACCTTAAATCCGCGAAATACTGTCTGTATTCCGCCGGTTTAAGATTTTCACCAGCCTGGACCTTGAACCAATAGCCAAATTTTGAGATAGTTTCTATTCATAACCCTTCCCCTTTCCGATACCACTCAAAGGAAAAGGTGGCTGATGATCCTGCATGTCGACATGGATGCTTTTTACGCTTCGGTGGAGCAACTCGACAACCCCGAGCTGCGCGGCAGGGCGGTTATCGTCGGCGGCAAGTCTAAACGAGGGGTGGTCTCAGCGGCCAGCTACGAAGCCCGGCACTGCGGGGTCCACTCGGCCATGCCGATCTTCCAGGCCAAAAAGCTGTGCCCGGAGGCCGCCTTTGTCAAACCCCGAATGTACCGCTACAAACAGGTCTCCCAGAAGGTTATGGCGGTTTTGGAACAATTTACCCCGATGGTCGAGGTTGTTTCCATCGATGAAGCCTACTTGGATGTCAGCGGCTGCGACCGCCTGCACGGTACGCCCCTGGAAATTGCCCAGAAGATCAAGATGGAAATCAAGAAGCAGACCGGCTTGAACTGTTCGGTGGGTATTGCCCCGCTCAAGTTCCTGGCCAAGATCGCCTCGGACATGGACAAGCCGGATGGCCTGACCGAAATCACACCGGCGGAAACGACAGATTTTATTGAAAACCTGGTAATTGAAAAAGTGCCCGGGGTGGGTAAGATCACCGGCAAGATACTCAAAGAGATGGGGATCAATAAGCTCGGAGATGCCCGGCAGTATACTGAAAAGGCCCTGACCGAACGCCTCGGCAAATTCGGTGTCCGGCTGCTGGCCCTGGCCAATGCTCAGAGCGATGCCCGGGTCGAACCGGATACCGCGGCCCACTCCATCAGCACGGAAAACACCCTGGCCGAAAACACCTCCGACCGTGAATTTCTAATAAACAAGCTGCTCGCCCAGTCCGAAACCGTTGCCCGCCAGCTGCGGACCAAAAAATTCAAAGCCCGGACCGTCACCCTCAAGGTCAAGCACGCCGATTTCAAACTGGTCACCCGCCGTACCACCCTCGACCGCCCGACCCAATCCGGCATGACGATCTTCAAGGCAGCGGCCGACCTGTTTCGCGACTACCCCCTAATAATGGACCTGCGCCTCATCGGTGTCGGCGCCTCGGGCCTGCTGCCCGTGGACACACCGGTCCAGCAAGATCTTTTCGGCAGCGATACGGGCCCGGGATCGGATCAAAAATGGGAAAAAGCGGACCAGGCGCTGGATGATATCGCCAAGAAATTCGGACGCGGGACGGTCAAACGCGGAGCGTTAGTGGATCCCAAGGAAGAATAGCTGGGCGTTCTCTCGTCATCCCGGCAAAAGCCGGGATCCAGTAAAATTTACCGGTAGCCCCTTTGGATGCCGGATCAAGCCCGGCATGACAGCGGTAGCATGATTTGCCTAAGGAAAGACTTCAACCTTTCTTAACCAGAAAACTCTGGATAAACCCAACCAACTCCCCGCCAAATTCGAAAGGCGTAACCGTCACCGCCAAACGAACACCGCCGCGCTCGGCTTCGTAGTGGACTTCCGCTTTGCTCCCTGCGGCCAGCAACTTCAAAAACCCTTCGATTTTTTTTATGCTGGCATCCTCTGCGTGGCAGGTCCGAATGTCACGGCCGATGTATTCCGGCTTGCGGTCCACATAGCGGGCGCTATAGGCATTGTAGTAGAGCATAATCCCGGCGGTGTCGATGATGGTGATGCCGACCGGAAGGTGATCCATGGCCGCGGCGAGACGAGTCGTATCAATGGCAGGCCGAATCTTTGGTCTTATAGACTTCTCGTTCATTGAGGAGGAATTAGGGGCTATCTAAAAATAGGATTTTGGTTCAAGATCAAGGCGGCCGCGAGGTACCCCCGCGTCGCGGGACTTCCCGCCTGATCAACTTCGCAATTGTGGGTCGCAACCGGAGGAATACTCAAGTATTTCGAGGCTTGGAGCCGACCGCCCAACGCCGAGATTGGGCCAAAAGACATTTTTGAGTTCGCCTCTATTCTACCGGTTTGCATCCTTTGGTGCCCGGATCATTCTTGCGCATTTTCAACCCCGGCGGCGTGGAATACCAGCAGCCGCCTTGCTTGCCCTGCTCGTGGCCAATTTGGTAGAGGGGCCGCATATAATCGGGATCGAACATTTCATCGGTTTTCCGATAAAAATCGTTGGGCACGTGGGCCAGGTAGTAGTAAAAACTGTTGGTCTTCGCCGTAACGTACAGCCGAAAGAGGTCCCCGATCCCCTGGGTCCGAATCGGGCTGTCGATGGAGCGGCTGGCCAGCGGTTTCAGCCGGGCCCGGGTAATTTTATATTCGGCGACCATGTGATCATTACGGATGATATACAGCTCTGGTTTCGCTTTTATATTGAAATGTTCGACAAAACCCATCCAGTCAAGCCCCGGTGGGAATAAAAACACCTGGTTGGTCACACCGCCGTCCGCGTGCAGTTCTTCATACACCTTACCTTCATGGGCAATGGGGATAGTAACCGGTGGAAAGGCCACCGGTATCGCGGCCGAGGCCAGGATGATGCGGTGGATCAGCTCTAGCGCCGGGGGATCGCCTTGCTTGGCAATCTTACCGATGTTCCACATCACCGGCCGGAGGGCATCCATATCGGTGGTCCCGATCAGGAGCACCCGGCCTTTGTCGTGCTCAGCCGCAATGAGCTTCATCTCGTCCATGGTAAGGTATGCGGCAATCCGCTGCTTGAGCGGGTTCGTATCGAATAGGGCGTCCGAAAAAATACTGGGAATCAAGGCGCGCACATTGACCAGATCCTCGGTTCCGTGGGCATTGTAAATTTCGTTCAGGGTCCAGTCGAAGTCCGGTCCTAAAAACGCAAACGGCGCGATGAGCGCCCCTGTACTCACGCCGGTGACGATTGAAAAGTTGGGGCGTTGACCGGATTTCGTCCAACCGGTTATCAGACCGGCACCATAGGCACCGTTGGCGCCCCCACCGGAGATGCTTAAAAAATTGGGGGCTTTCCGGAAATGGTCGGCAAATGTTCGAAACCGTTCATTAAATTGAGCCGACTGGATCGCTTGGTTGAATGCGGCCGGCGGCTCATCGCCCCAGGTCCTGATTTCCCAACGATCGAACAGGTGATATTTACCGGACAATTCCTCCGGCATGGGGCTTGTCCGCAGGGGAGCGCCGGAACAAGCCGGCAACAACAATACTGCGCAGAGAACCAGCAGAAGTGCCTGCCGGTGAAAGCGCCCCGAAAGACTAATGTTATTATCATGAAATTTCATACGCATACCCAATTATATAATGCAGATCTACGGGGGTGTCTATTGATATTCGCTTAGCGCGTCGATGACAAGGCTTACCAGCTGATCCGGTGTGAGGCCGAAGGCCTGCACCGTAATATCTGCCGTGCTGCGGTAAAGCGGGAGCCGCTCAGCATAGAGGTCTGCCAAGTTCTGCCCAGGCGCATATACCACGCCGCGGGCATCGATATCCCGCAGGCGCTTTTCGAGACTGGCCAGGTCGATATCCAGATACACAACAACCCCGGACCTATGCAGATGCCGCATGGCCGCTTTGCGGTATACAACACTTCCGCCGGTGGCAATCACGCTGGCCTGGATGTCCAGGGCAAGAATGTGACCGGCCTCCAGATCACAAAACTGTTCCAGCCCGTAAGTCTGGATCAATTCCTGTAGAGATTTGCCTTCCGAGGTCTGCAACGAGATGTCGGTATCCACAAAGGCCAGCCCCAGGCGTTTGGCGAGGAGTACCCCAATGGTACTTTTACCGACGGCCGGCATGCCTGTAAGCACTATGTTGGATTTAGATTGTGCCATGAGGAATAGTAACCGTCACATTTTGATATAATCTAGTAGCTTCAGAAGCCATCTCAAAGCTGGATTTTGGATCAAGATCAAGGCTGCCGTGAAGTTCCAACCGGTGGAATACTCAGGTATTTCGAGGATAGCGCTATCGCTTCACTCCGTGCCGAAACTTCGCGCCCAACGCCGAGATTGGGCCAAAAGACGCTTTTGAGGCGGCTTCTATAGCCGGCCTTTTCGAAGAATCGCTATCAACAACCATATCCCCATTACCGCTGCAAAAATAAAGCCGATAATCCCGATCAAGGAAATGCCGTATAACAGCGGCGGGGTCTTGGCAATGACAATCATGGCCGAGCCGATCAAGAGGGCGGCTATAACGATGGCAAAAGCGATCCGGTTGCTGACCTGGTGCTGGGCCGCAATCAGTTCGTCCTGGTGTTCGTTGATATAACGCACCACGAATTTCTGGCGCCGGATTTGACGGGTGATGTGCAGCAGGTCTTTGGGGAAGCGATCCAGAAAATGGAGCAGCTCGGTTCCGTAGCGCAGGATGTCTTCGGTGATCCGCTCCGGGCGGAAACGGGCCAGTTTGACATTCTCGATAAACGGCGCCGTACGGCCGATCATGTCGAATTCCGGATCGAGCATGCGGGCCACGCCTTCAACCGTGGCCAGGGCCTTCATCATCAAGAAGGTGTCCGGGGGGATGCGCAGCCGGTGACGGGAGGCAAGATCCATCAGACGATTCAGCAGCTTGCCGATCTCGATATCCTTGAGGGACTTGAAGAGGTAGCTTTCCATGAACTCGGCGGCGTCTTTTTCGAGCTGCCGCATGTCGGGCTCATGATCCCAGTCCGTCAACTTCAATAACACCCGGATGGTTTTACTCGGCTGCCGGTGCACAACATTGTCGACGAGGTCAACGAAATCCTCGCGGGTATGCAGGTCCACCGTGCCCATCATGCCGAAATCAAAGAGGCAAATCACCTCGCCCGGCAGAATGTAGATGTTGCCGGGGTGCGGATCGGCATGAAAAAAACCGTGCTCGAATATCTGGCTGAGATAGAAATCGGCCCCTTTGCGGGTAATGGCCTGCTTGTCCAGGCCGCCGTTGTCCAGCTCGGAGACATCCGATATCTTGATAGCCTCCACGTACTCCATCGCCAAAACACGGGATGTGGATGACCGGCGGTATACCCGGGGAATGTAGTAATCCGGGTCATCTTCATAATACCCAGCCATGCGCTCCATGCTGGCCGCCTCGATGGCATAGTCGATCTCCTTTTCCAGTGCCCGGGCGAACTCTTCAACGATTTTCACGGGCCGGTAAAAAGCCACCTCCTTGATGTGGCGCTCCATCAGCGTGGCCAGGTGCAGCATGGTCTCTAGATCCACCTCGATGATCTTCTTCATCCCCGGCCGCTGGACTTTCACGGCCACCTTTTCCCCATCCGCCAGGGTCGCCCGGTGGACCTGCCCGATGGAGGCGGATGCCAGCGGCTCGGTCTCGAAGGTGGCAAAGGCCTCTTCCGGAGGCGCGCCCAACTCCTTGGAGACGACCGCGCTGATCTCTTCGTAACTGCAGGGCGGAACCCGGTCCTGCAAGCGGGAGAGTTCGTTCACCAGTTCCATGGGAATCAGGTCGGGCCGGGTGGAGAGAATCTGGCCCAGCTTGACATAGGTCGGACCCAGTTCTTCGATAGCCATGCGGATGCGCTCGGCCCGCGAATAGCGGCTGACCGGCTTGTCCCGCGCCCTGGAAACCAGCTTGAGCCCGGAGGTAATGAACTGGTCGAGCTTGAGCAGATCCAGCAGTTCATCGAAGCCGTAGGAAATGAACACGCCCAGGATATGACGATAGCGGTTGAGATGACGGTGCGTCCGTCCCAGGACGCCTATTTTGCGAATGCTCAGCATAGCAGGGAGTGTAGCGGAACAATCTCAACAAGTACAGTTATTTATGATCGGTCAGATGATGCCGAGTTTACTTCATTACAATTGGGCAGGGTAGAATCTTTTAAATATGAAATTGAGTTGGAAGCGTTTTCAAGTGTGACCACTTGAGAACGCATTTAGTCAGATGAATCGCTGATGGCTTTTTTCAACTCACGAATTTCTTTCTTCAGCGCGTTGAGTTCCGCGCCGGTCACCAGGTCGGCCTTCTTCATGAACTCCTTGACGGCCTTTTCAACACGCTGCTCAAGCTTGTCCTGAGTTTCATCGATCTTGCTCTTGAACTCGGCCAGGAAACTGTGGCCCTCTTCGTCCTTGAGGTTGAGTTTCTCTTCGAACTCCTTGAACAGCTCTTCAATTTCGTCTTTCCCTTTCAGAGCCAGGCCAACACCGGTAAGCATGGTCTTTTTAAACAGGTCAACAAGATCCGCCATTTTAGAATGCCTCCCCGCTGTTCAATGTTTTCCACCTATAACGTTTCGGTGCACAAACGGTCCAGCCGGAGAATCTAACCGGCTGGGCCCCACAGCTGTTTATCACGCCTGTGTGCTTTCACAGATGGTAGATTTTGGTTCGAAGCAAGGCTTGAGCGCTTTTGAGACCGGAGGCGTAGCAGACGCTACGTCGAGGATCTCAAAAAAGCAAAAACACAGGTCCGGGCCAAAAGATGCTGTCTGCGAATGGACACTACTTGAGTTTGCCCATTACACTGGACGCAATCGTATTCTTCTGTATTTCCTTGGTGCCTTCATACAGCTCGGTAATCTTGGCATCCCGGTAGAACCGTTCGACCTCGTATTCGGCCATGTAGCCGTATCCGCCCAGCAGTTGGATCGCTTCGTCGCACACTTCCACGGCCGTTCGCGCGGCAACCATTTTGGCCATCGAGGTCAATTTCGGATCGATGCGGCCCTGGTCGAAGTTCCAGGCGGCCTTATAGGTCAACAGGCGGGCCATTTCAATCTTGGTGGCCATGTCGGCCAGTTTGTGCTGATTGGCCTGGAAAGTGGCAATCTTCTTACCGAACTGCTCTCTGCTTTTCGTATACTTGAGGGCCCGGTCAAACGCACCCTGGGCCGTGCCGAGCCCTTGGGCCGCAATTAGGATCCGGCTTTCATCGAAGAATTCCAGTACTTGGTAAAAACCGCGATTTTCCTCTCCGATCAGGTTGTCCACCGGAACGCGCACGTCCTTGAAAATCACCTCGGCGGTATCCATCAGCTGGATTCCCATTTTGCGACCCACGTCAACCGTGGAGAGCCCCGGGCGGTCCGCTTCAACGAGAATGGTGCTCATACCCCGGTGGCTCGGAGAAATTTCCTGGTCCGTCTGACACAGGACGCTGTAAAATCCAGCCATTTCACCGCCATTGGTGATAAAGATCTTGCTGCCGTTGATCACCCATTCGTCACCGTCCCGTACCGCGGTCGTATCCATGCGCGTGATATCGGAACCGTGGTCCGGTTCGGTAAACGCACCGCAGGACAGCACCTCTCCCTCGGCCACTTTCGGAAGCCACTTGGCCTTCATTTCGTCAGAGCCGAAGTGCAGCACGATCTCTGAGGCAAAATCCGCCAGGATCAGACAGGCCCCAACCGACGAGTCTCCCCGGCAGAGTTCCTCGGCCACGAGAATGTTTTCCATGACGCCCAGGCCCTCACCGGAATACGCCTCCGGAAAGTGTATGCCGATAAACCCCAGATCGGCCGCTTTTTTCCAGATGGCCGTGGGGTATGCGTGCTCTTCAACCAGCTGCTCGATGGCATCCTTTTTAAACTCACCTTTTACGAAATCTCGGACCGCCTTTTGAATTTCTTTTTGTGACTTACTCAGTTCAAATTCCATGCCGTTCCCTTCTCTGTTGGTAGTTCGTCCCCGTCCACACGGGGCAGGTTTTAGTACCGGGCGCCGGTCCGCCTGCGACCTTAACCGCTAATGAAGCTGGGGCGTCACTCCGGGCAGAAAAACACCGCTGTGGATGGATACGCGTTAAACATCAGTCACCGTGGCAGGAGACATTTCGTTATTGGGATGTTCCACAAACAATTAGCAGAGGTACCATAACCCTGGGTCCAATGCAAGGCGTTTTACCGGGAGAACTGAAGCGTATTCAGTAAATAGATCGGGCTGTTATCTCTGTTCGCCCCTCATGGGACCGCCGCGTGCGGACCGGCCCTGCCGGCTGCATTGCAAACCCCCCGAATAGTCTTATTATTAGGGTTGACTGTTGCACCAGACTAACTTAAAGGTTGTTGGCTAGTTGCATAAAGAACCCGCGCTAACCAAGCCAACGGTCTCGACACCGTTTATAGAAAGGAAGCACCTAAAGATGCCCTACTCAATCGCTCTGGCCGGCAAAGGCGGCACCGGCAAGACCACCGTCGCCGGCATGCTCATCCGCTATCTCGTGAAAACCGAACGCGTTCCAGTTCTGGGGGTGGATGCCGACGCAAATGCCAATCTCAATGAAGTCCTCGGACTGGAAGTGACCGACACACTGGGCAATGCCCGGGAAGAAATGAGAAAAGGCTCCGTGCCCAGCGGCATGACCAAGGATGTGTTCATGTCGATGAAACTCGAACAGGCCATCGTGGAATCCACCGGCTACGATTTAGTGGTCATGGGACAACCGGAGGGTTCCGGCTGCTACTGTGCGGCCAATACCCTGCTGACCGGTTTTTTGGAAAAGCTGACCGGCAATTACCCCTACATCGTTATGGACAACGAGGCGGGCATGGAACATATCAGCCGGCTGACAACCCGAAATGTGGACCTGCTCCTGCTGGTGTCCGACACCTCCCGGCGCGGCATCCAGGCAGCCACCCGCATCAACAAACTGGCCGCGGAGCTGAACATCGGTTTTAAGGAATGCGGATTGATCATCAACCGCTGCAAAGAGGAACCGTCTCCCAAAATCAAAGAGATCTTAGACGAAAACGAACTGAAATTGCTCGGAACCCTGCCGGATGATGATACGGTTTACGAGTATGATTTTGAAGGCCGCCCGACAATTGAAATACCGGAACAAAATCCGGCCATCGCCGCTTCGGAAAGGATCTTTCAAACGGTTATGCCCTAGCGCCTATCCTCTGGAGTCTTTATGAATCGAACCGGCTTTTTGTATGACCCCCGTTACCTCCTGCACGATACCGGGCCTTATCACCCGGAAGTACCGGAACGTCTACAGGCGATCCTCAAAGGCCTTGAAGAGGGCGGCCAGCTTGAAAAGCTGGTCCGCATCAGTGCCAGTCCAGCGGCCATGGAATGGATCGAGTCCGTGCACGACGAAGCCTATATCCGCCGTTTCGAGGCGGCCTGCTTCGGCGGTCGCAAGACCATTGACTACCCCGACAACCAGATGTGTGCCGACACGTACGAAATTGCCCAGCTGGCTGTCGGCGGTATATTGGACACCATCGATTTGCTGATGCAGGACGAGATAGACAATGCCTTCTGCGCAGTACGTCCGCCGGGGCACCATGCCGAAGTGGACTCCGCCATGGGGTTTTGTTATTTCAACAACATTGCCATCGCAGCGCGCTACCTGCAGAAAAAATGGGGTATCGACCGGGTGGCAATCATCGATTTCGATGTACACCACGGCAACGGTACCCAGCATATTTTCGAAAAAGACCCCACCGTGTTCTACTTTTCCATTCACGAGCATCCGTCGTTCGCGTTTCCCGGAACCGGGCGCGCCTTTGAAAGCGGCGATGGGGCCGGCAGCGGTGCAACACTGAATCTGCCGATCCTCCCCGGCCAGGGGGACAGTGAATATGCGGCCCATTTCGAGTCAGACCTGCTGCCGGCCCTGGCCAATTTTAAACCGGGATTCATTCTGGTTTCAGCCGGCTTCGACGCGCATTGTGAAGACGACATGTCGGGCGTCAGCCTGACAACCGCAGGCTATACCCAGATCATGGAAACCCTTTTCGATGCGGCAGCCGAGCACACCCGGGGCAAGCTGGTGTCCGTGCTGGAGGGTGGCTATTGTCTCCGGCGCCTGGGTGAACTGGCCAGCAACCATGTAGATATCCTCTTGAACCGATAGTTCAAGTTTAGGTAAAAGTTAGTAGACTTTGAGGCGGAAGCAAACTTTAAAACGAAACAACCTTCAGTCTTCAGCCTAAAAAACCTGCGTAACGAAGTTACGCCCCTGGAGGACACAATGTTTGTAAGTAATTCGATGACCGTCCGGGTCATCACCATTACCGCGGATGACACCATTTTCTCCGCCCGAGACCTCATGCGGGACAATGGGATCCGCCACCTGCCGGTAGTTGAAGATAGCGATAAACTCATCGGCATCATTACCGACCGGGGTATCCGCAGTGCCCTGCCCTACGATCTTTACAAGGGTGTCGCCAGCGAGGAGGAGAAGGAAAAAGTCGCCGCGCTGAAAATCAAGGACATCATGACGCCGCAACCGAAAACCATCTCCCCCCTGGACACCATTCAGGATACGCTCTTGAAGATCCAGAAAGAAAAAGTAGGTGCCTTTCCAGTAGTGTCGGACGATGGGCGGCTCAAGGGAATGATATCGGTCCGGGACCTGCTAAGGGCCTTCACCAACGTGCTTGGTATCGGCGAGCCCGGGACCTTGCTGTGTGTCCTGGTTGAAGAGAAAGTGGGTCAGATGAAAAAAATCGTGGATGCCATTACCGCGGAAAATGTCTCCATCGGCAGCATCCTGGTGGCCCGTTACTGGGATGAGAATATGCGGGCGGTCTTCCCCTATCTGCTTACCCAGAATGTGGGCCCGGTAAAGAAAAAGCTTGAAGCCCTGGGCTTTAAACACCTGGACCCCATGCAGTGGTACATGGACCAGCTGCCACAGCATAAATGAAAAAGGGGCCTTTAGAGCGCATAGGGCCTGATTCAGATCTTTATATATACTACCTCGCCGGCCGCCTGCCCCCGCAGGCCGGAATCCAGGATGACAATTTTATTGGCAACTGGGAAGAGGATGGGTTCTCCTTCCTCTTTTTCCGGTGCCCGTCTGAGAAAACGGTCACCCGTCTGGTGACCGCTCACCCGCATCTACGCCTATTGGACAGCTACCAGATGACCTATGCCGAATGGCAAGGCGGCCGGATCGAACCGATTCGGATCGGCCGCTTCCTGCTGCGGCCGCCCTGGATTGAGGCCGTCCCGGAAGTGGACGCGATCGACATCATTATGGATCCCGGGGTGGTCTTCGGAACGGGCACCCACCCAACCACCGCAGATTGCCTGAAAGCGATTGAACGGGTTTGCACCGCCGAACGCATAGAGCGTCTGCTCGACCTGGGAACCGGAACAGGGGTTCTGGCCCTGGCGGCGGCCAAGCTCGGCTGCAGCCGGGTGCTGGCTGTAGACTTCAACTATCTGGCCACCGTTACCACGCTGGAAAATATCCGCCACAATCATATGGAAGCACGCATCCTGGTCGTCAACGGGCGGGCGGAACAACACCTGGTCTACCCGGCGGATCTGCTGGTCGTTAATATTCATTATGATGTCATGCGGCACCTGGTGCGCGACCCCGGCTTTCTGGAAAAGCCCTGGTTTATCCTATCGGGGATGCTGCGCAGCGACGCCAAACGGATCAGCGACTATCTGGCCAACCGCCCGGTAACCATCCTCGACCGCTGGAGCCGGGATGGTGTCTGGCATACTTTTCTGGGTAAAACGCGAAAACATTGAAAAACATCCGTTTTTGTTATAGATTCAAAATTAGTAAAAATCCGGCTGATTCTAACATCCATCACCCGTCATAGAATAAGACGTCCGCGGCCTGCGGGATGTTAATCCGGGCAAGGTCGCGCCCGTCGTGAAGAAACTATAACCGCCCAATAATATCAACACCTTATGGAGTCGATATGCGCATAACCTGCTGGGGATCCAGAGGCTCCACCCCTGTTTCCGGGAAGGCGTATCTCAAATACGGCGGCGATACGGCCTGCCTTGAAATCCGCTCGTCCGAGGATGAAATCATTATCATCGACGCCGGTACCGGTATCCGCCGCCTCGGCAACAGCCTGATGGATCAAAAGCGCTACGCCTACCACATGATCTTCACCCACGCCCACTGGGATCACGTCATGGGATTCCCCTTTTTCAAACCGATTTTCTATGGACGCACGCATTTGACCATCCATAAATGTCCATTTCATACTGATTTTGTAGAAAAAATGCTCAACAAAGTCATGTCGCCACCCAGTTTTCCAGTGAAGTATTCCGAAATAAAGGCCAGCATCGCGTATCCCGATGCCTGTCCGGAGATATTTTCCATCGGGTCGCTCACCATTGAACCTATTCCGTTGAGTCATCCCAATGGCGGTGCGGGCTACAAATTCACGGAGAACGGTAAAAGCTTTGTGTATTTGACTGACAATGAGCTCGGCTTTCAACATGGCGGCGGCCTGGTGCCGGACGATTACCTGGAATTTGCCCGGGGGGCGGATCTTTTCATTCACGATGCCGAGTACACCGAGGAAGAATATAAAGAAACAATCGAGTGGGGCCACAGCACCTATACCCAGGCCCTTGATCTGGCCATCAAGGCTGAAGTCAAACAGTTTGGATTGTTTCACCTGAACCAGGATCGATCCGATGACGGGATGGACGCCATCGTTGCCAAGTGCCGTGAGCGCCTTAAAAAAGAAAAGATAGGTATGGATTGTTTTGCCGTCGCGGCGGACGACACGTTCCAATTGTAGGAAGGCCAGGTTGAAGGTATAAGGTAGAAGGCTGAAGTAAAATCAATTAAAATCCCTCTTAGAGGTGAATTCAACCTTCTACCTTCCACCTTCAGGCTTCAACCTTAGCCCCTATAGCTTCTACCTTAAACCTTAAACCCGCTACCTAATACAATGGCCGATCTGATTAAAAAAGCTGCCGGGGACATTGCGGCCAGCCGAAAAATTGTCGCTCTCACCGGTGCCGGTATAAGTGTTGAGAGCGGTATTCCTCCTTTTCGAGGCAAAGGCGGGGTCTGGGAAAAATTCGACCCCATGGAGTACGCCCACATTGATGCTTTCATGCGCGACCCCGAAAAGGTGTGGCGGGCCCTCATCGGTGAAATGAAAAGCACCCTGGATACGGCGCGCCCCAACGATGCCCACCTGGGGCTGGCTCGCCTAGAGTCTCTGGGGTATTTGCAGACAGTCATCACCCAGAACGTGGATGGACTGCACCAGATGGCCGGCAACAGTGATGTAATCGAGTTTCACGGTTCCTTTGCGGTCATGGAGTGCCTGGAGTGTCGCCGGGAAATAGACACCGCCGATGTCACCCTTGAAGAAATGCCGCCGAAATGCATGTGCGGCGGTATTTTACGGCCCGCCTGCATCTTCTTCGGCGAATTGATTCCGCCCGAACACCTGACTCGCTCCCAGGCGATCTCTGCAAGGTGCGATCTCATGCTGGTCGTCGGCACCTCCGCCGTGGTGCAGCCGGCGGCCTTCATGCCGGTGATTGCCAAGCAAAGTGGGGCGACAGTCATTGAGATCAATCCGGAATCCACCCCCCTTACCCATACTACCAGCGATTACCTGTTGAAAGGCCGCGCTGGAGACGTTATGAATGCACTTCTCCAGGAAATAGAACCGCCGGCTTGACGGAACGCATTATGTCTAAATCGTTACGTGGATGGGTAAAGAAAATCACGGTACCGGCCGCCAGCCTGCAAAACAACACAGCGGATGCTGAGCGCCTTATTGCCGCCCTGAAACCCGCCCTTTCTACCGGGACCGTTTCCATCGACATAAGTCTGCTGCGGAATCTCCCCGGGCTTCTACGCAAACAAGACGGAGAATTCAACTGCACCCTTTGCTGCAGTCAGGACCATTGGACCGTGCTCGGACTATCACCGGCCAGTGACCCCGCACCGCTGACTGGGGCGGCCATTGACCTGGGGACCTCCCGGGTGGTCCTGCGGCTGGTCGACCTGATCTCCGGTGATGTCCTGGAAGAAAGTTCTTTTGACAATCCGCAGATTGCAATTGGCCCGGATATCCTGGCCCGAATTCACCACACAACTGAAACCGGGGGCCGGGCGGCCCTGCAGGCCTTGATTGTGGGCGGCCTCAATGGCGAACTTGCCCGCCTGTGCCAAAGTTGTGGCGTTGAACCTGAGACTGTGCTGCTGGCCGCAGTGGCCGGTAACACAGCCATGACGCACCTGTTCATGGGACTCGACCCGCAATGGATTATCCGCGAACCCTACATTCCAGCGGTCAACCGGCCCAACCTGGTAAAAGCCTCTGATCTGGGCCTGAAACTGAATCCGCATGCCCGGGTCTTTATGTTCCCGAACATCGGCAGCTATTTCGGCGGTGACCTTATCGCGGGAATCCTGTATGCGGGCCTGCATCACCGGGATGAAACCGCTATCATGGTGGATGTCGGCACCAATGCCGAGGTAGTGCTTGGTAATCGAAACTGGCTGATTGCCTGCGCCGGGGCTGCCGGTCCGGCACTTGAAGGCGGCGTGACCAAAATGGGCATGATGGCGGGCCCCGGGGTCATCGATCAGGTGCAGCGGGTGCCCGGTTCCAGAGAGCTGCGCATCAGCACCATCGACGATCTGCCGCCGGTCGGTATCTGCGGCTCCGGGGTGATCGACCTGGCGGCGGCCCTGTTCATGTCAGGTATGCTCGACATCCGCGGCAAACTGGTTCCGGAAAAATGTGACGACCGCATTCGGTACCAGGCGGAACTGGCTCACTTCATGTTGGTTAACGGGGAAAATTCGGGCACCGGCCGCGACCTGACCATCAGCCAGGCGGATCTCGACAGCCTGATCAGGTCCAAGGCAGCTATGTACACCATCCTGGAAACCATCAGCCAGTCAGTGGGTACCGCCCTGTCCGACCTCACTTCTTTTTACGTGGCCGGCACTTTCGGCTCCTTTATCAATCCCCGGGCGGCCATTTCCATAGGGATGCTGCCCGACCTGCCCCTGACCACTTACCACAGCCTGGGCAACAGCAGTCTGGGCGGCGCTACCCACTATTTGAACCATGCCGACTGCCTGGCGGAGATCGATCACATCCGGGACAGCATCACGTACCTGGAACTCAATGTGAACCAGGATTTCATGAACCGGTTTTCAGCAGCCAAGTTCTTACCGCACACCAACGCAGGCCTCTTTCCGTCCGTGGCCCGGGAGGAATCGTGAGCAGCGTAAAGGTAGATAAAAAACGCAATCGTTTGACCATTACCCTCAAGGCTAGAAACCGGGACGAGCTGGCCCGGGTTGTCGAAGCCGTAAAAGCCGCGGCGGTTGAATTGGAACCCGACCTGACCTGTTTAACGGATTTTCGCAATGCTTGGGACTTGCTGTTGGAAAACGGCGACCTTCTGAACAAAGCCCAACAGCAACTTTTAAAAGTCGGAATCGGCAAGGCTGTCCGGGTATTGACACCCAGCCAGTTCAATACGCCAGCCTACCGGATTCTGGACGGGTTGACGACCGGTTACCCCTATTCTTACGCAACCAGCCTGGCAGAAGGCCGGCAGATACTCGACAACTTCAGGCGGGAGCTCATCCGGGGAACCCGGTCTGCCCGTGATGGGAAGGCCCTTTTCAAATACATGGACCGCTCGGGCTGGGAGCAGGACACCAGGGCCACCGATTTCCAGCGTGTTTTGCGGCGACTCCGCAAGCTGAGAAAAAAGGGGCGCAAGAACGTTATCGTGGTGGACGCGGGTTTCAAACAGCGGGCTTGAATCAGGCTGATACTGAAACACCTTCATTCCCAAGGTGGTTAAGCCTTGGTAATGTTTAGCTTGCGCATCCGCGAAGCAAACGTCGACCGATTGATCGCCGCGGCCTTGGCGGCCCGGGTCACATTGCCGTCGTAGTGCTCCAGCAGGTAGCGCACATACGCTTTTTCAACCTGCTCCCAGGTCCGCTCCCCAAATGCAAGGTACCGGCCAGGATCCGGCGCTATGGCACCAACAGCGGCCGGCGGGCCACCGGCCCCAGGTGGAGAAACCGGCGCCATTACCCGGCCCAGGTCATAGAAAAAGGGCAGATCCTGCGGTTCGATGATGTCCGAATCTACCACAACCAAGAGATAGCGGGCGATATTTTCAAGTTCCCGGATGTTACCGTCCCAGGCGTAATCGATCAGCATACGCATCGCCTCGGGCATGGTCGGCTTGGCCGGCAGCCCCATGCGCAAAGACTCCCGCTTCATGAAATGCCGAAACAAAAGCGGAATGTCCTCCTTCCGATCTCTGAGGGGGGGCAGCTGCAAGGGCAGCACTGAAAGCCGAAAGAAGAGGTCCTGCCTGAACCCACCCGTGTTCACTGCTTCCTGGATGTTGATATTGGTGGCTGATATGATGCGAATATCGACTTTTTTGACCCGGGTCTGTCCCACCGGTTTTATTTCGCTATTCTGGATGACCCGCAGGATCCGGGCCTGGAGACTGAGGGGCATATCCCCGATTTCATCCAGAAATACGGTTCCGCCATCGGCAGCTTCAAAAAGTCCGATCTTGTTCTCGATGGCACCGGAAAAGGCGCCTTTCCGGTGTCCGAAAAGTTCGCTTTCCAACAGGTTTTCCGGAATGGCGCTGCAATTTTGGACCAGGAAGGGTTTATCCCGCCGATTGCTCAACTCATGAATACGATTGGCAGCCAGTTCTTTACCGGTGCCGCTCTCGCCGGTAATCAGCACAGGATAATCGGTTACGGCATAAGTACGGATACGCTCAAGCACCTTAAGAAAGACAGGGCTCTGCCCGAGGACAACCTGTTCACTGCGGATGATGTTCAAAGTCTGCCGCAGGGCATCGGCTTCTTTCAAACTGTTGTTATAATAAATGGCATTGGCCAGGGAGGTGGATCCGATGTTGACAAGGTCCTGGATGTGGTCAAGATACTCCTGGTCCAAGTTCAGCCTGCTCGTTTCCGGGAAAGTATCGATTATCTGCACGGCACCGTATACGGTTTGATCCCTTAGAAACAGAGGTAAGCATAGAATCAGGCTGCCCTTGATGGCCAGCTTCTCTTCGAGTTCACGATAATGACGCTTGTCTGCCTTGGGCTCGGCAATCGTCATCTTACCGTGCTCGATCACCCACCCCACGACACTTGGTCGCCCGGCATCGATCTCAACATTTTTAACGTTTTCACTTTCCACGCCCACGGCTTCGATGCACAGGATCTTGTCCTCGCGTTTGATCCAGATAGATCCCCGACCGACGCCCTGGAGTTCAAGTAAAGACAGCAGGAACTTCCGTTGCAGGACCTTCGGGTCCAGTTCCTCAGAGAGGGATTTAAACAGGCTTATGTCGGAATGTCGCATGTAAGTATCGATATTTCAGCATATGTTTTAATGATATTTCACCATACACCCGTCAAATATCAACATCAAGTCTTTTCTGAATTTTTACGAAAATACTATGTTCTATAAATTCAAGTGTTTAAATTTTTTTGCGTGTTTTGGCATGCTAATTGATATAGCTATGAGTACCCTTAATTCACGGAATATAACCAAATCATTCGCCCGATGACGCATCTGGGAATTAAGGGTTTGTCGGGAAGGGTGGCCGATTCATCCCACGGCCACCCCTTTCCCGGTGAATTTGACACCTCCGACATAGACCCGGTTTCAATCGCAAGCCAAACCGCATCTCTTCCGGCGAGTGTTCAGATCAATCGGGAACCCGCACTTACATTAAAGATGAAAATTGCATTGCACCGTTTTCATCTTGTAGGCGCTACCCGGGTTTTAGGTAGCTTCTACCCACACCACACCGGTGCGACGAATAATGTTGCCAAAGCAGTTTGTGCAACCAATTCGAAGGCCTGCGTGGTTTCACCTGTTTAGATTAAGAAATATTTGAATTTATAATCTTTTTCACTAATGTAAATTCGAAAATGCCCGATAAATAAAATAGACCGGAGCAGCCACAGGGCTTCCCGGTCCGGGTGCCACCATAATTATCGAACAGGGGAACCAAGATGGCCTTAATTCAATCAACCCAAAAAACCAGTCCAGACGAACACGCCTGTGAACCTGGCTATGCGTGTGTCGAGTTTCACATCCAGGACATGGGGGCGGTTTATCAATCAAAAATTTGGGAAGTCCCTTTAAAAGGACTCTTTTTTCTGGTAAAAGAGGGATCTTCTGTCCTGGCGCACTTGCGCTCCGGTGATGAGATCAAAGCTCGCTACACACCGATGAACCGCAGGAAACCAGGCGACTATATTAAAACGAAGATACGCTACATTATCCAGGAACAGACCGGCCGCTTCAAGGGACATTACCTGGTTGGCCTGGCCATGATGGAAGAACCGGGGTAAAAACTGCCCTTATCAGGCAGTAACAGCCCGAAGTATTACAGTTGTTTCTATGAACAGAACGTTTACATTTTATCTGCTGAGCAATACGCATGCCCCGGTCCGCCAGTTGAGCGTTTCCCGCAAGTTCTTTTGGACCGTCCTGTTTTTGGTCATCGCCAGCCTAACCCTGGCCGGTGCCGGCCTATATGACTATATCCAGGTTCGCAATGCATATCAGAATACGCTGGCCATTTCGCGTCAGAATACATCCCAAAGCCAGACCATCGCGACCCAGCGATCCCAGCTTCAAAATTTCGCCCGGGAAATCGACGCCCTTAAATCGCGGTTAGTGGAGCTGAATACGTTCGAAAAAAAAATCCGGATCATCGCCAACATTGAAAACACCGGCGATAACACCGGCCTGTTCGGCATGGGCGGGGCGATCCCGGATGATCTGGACCCACGCATCCCGTTGACCGAGAAACACAACTCGCTTATCCGTGAAATGCACCATCAGGCCAACCAACTCAGCGATGCTTCGGGCAACCAGGCGACCGGCTTTGACTCGCTACTGAAATATCTCGAGACCCAGGTCGACCTGCTGGCTTCTACCCCCTCGATTCGGCCGGCTCGCGGGTGGGTTACCTCGCGGTTCGCTCACCGCGTCTCCCCTTTTACCGGGCGCCGTGAATTCCACAATGCCCTGGACATTGCCAATCGCATCGGTACGCCGATTATTGCCCCGGCCGATGGCAAAGTCTCCTACGCCGGGCGCCGCTGGCTGCTGGGCAAGGTGATCGAGATCAACCACGGCCATGGTTTCGTAAGCCGTTATGCCCATTGTGAAGGTTTCAAAAAGAAACGGGGCGATAAGGTCAAACGGGGCGATATCATCGCGTTGATGGGTAACACCGGCCGTAGTACCGGCCCACATCTGCATTACCAGATAAAGCTCAATGGGGTGCCGGTTAATCCCGAGAAATACATCATCAACTAGTAGAAGCCGTTTTAAAAACGCCTTTTGACCCGATCTCTGCGTTGGGCGCAAAGATCAAATCCTCGAAATACACCTTGTATTCCTCCGGTTTGAACTTTACGGCCGCCTTGACCTCGGGCCAAAATCCATGTTTAAAACGGCTTCTATGGTTTTTACGCTTCGCTTGAACCCTGCCTGGGGTGCAGCCCCAAAACTTCTACCTTCAACCTTATACCTTCAGTCTTCAGTCTATCTACCTTTAAACGCAGTCATGGCCTTCGAGCCGCCGGTTATGTGCAAGATCCAATCGAACAGGCCGGTGGGCAGCAATACTTTCAGCAGGCGCATAACCTGAATCATGAAAAAGGGCATGATCACGTACGGCCGGTTATGGCGGACAGCTGCCATGACGGCTGCGGCGACTTTCTCGGGCTTTAATACCGGATTGAACAACAACGGCTTGAAGCCTTTGAACATGCCGGTGTCTATTACGTAGGGGCAGACGCAGGTTACCACTATCCCGGTGTGGCCCTGGCTCTTCAACTCTCGCCGGAGCGCTTCGGAAAAGCCCACGTCGGCAAACTTGCTGGCGCAATAATCAGAGAGGTTGACCATTCCCAGCATGCCTGAAGAAGATGCCAGGTTCACGATGTTCCCCCGCCCCCGGGCAACCATGCCGGGCAGAAACTGTCGGGTGAAATAGACGTGGCCCCAGAAATTCACATCCATACTGCGGCGCATGTCCTCAACGGTTAGATCCACAAACGGCTTTCCGGTGACGATCCCGGCGTTGTTGATCAGCACGTCCACCCCACCAAACTTTTCCAACACGGCGACAGCCACTTTCGCGACTGCCTCCCGGGCGGAAATATCGCAATCATAAGCCGCGCATTCGCCCGCAATCCGCTCCACGGCTGCCCTGGTCCCATCCAGGTTTTCAGGATCGATATCCACCAGTATCACGCGGGCGCCTTCTACGGCCGCCTCCAGGGCCATCAATCTCCCAATACCACAGCCCGCTCCGGTAATCAGGACAGTCTTGCCGGCCAGGTTTTGCATGTATTCCTCCCCCCTGATTTTATGTGTATGATCTTTGGGTTATACGGCTTCGTCTTGCATCCGTCAATCGGGGAAAGGCAACCCGCAGGCCGGCTCTTTGCTCCCCTGGACAAACCAGGGACCAGGCCCAGACGCCTATTGACAAAACCATAAAAAATGAGAATGGTAGCCCAGCACCAATCAAAATGGGCACTACCTGCTGAGGACCTGTAAAGCCCCCCTTAAAGCGGGATAACTGCAAAGTGAAGGAAAGTCACATGGGCAAGCCGGAAAAGAAGGAGGAGAAACGCTATAAATTTGAAACCCTGGTCATTGCCATCTGCGTCGCCATGGCCTTCGGGTTCATGGTAGGCGCTGCTTTTACCGTTTATAAACTCGATAGCGGTACCACCGTGGCCAGCATACCGCCGGCCTCTTCCGGGGTAGCCGCCAACTTGAATCCCGACAAGATGAGCCGCATCGCCATGCTTAAAAAGGCGGTGGAAAATAATCCAGAAGACGGTAAGACCTGGGTGGAACTGGGCAATCTCTATTTTGACACAGCTCAGCATACCGAGGCAATTGACGCCTATACCCGCGCCCTTGACATCAATCCGAACAACGCCAATGTCCTGACCGACCTGGGCGTCATGTATCGGCGGTCCGGCAACTCCGAAAAGGCCGTGGAGATGTTTGACCGGGCCATTGCGGTGGACCCCAAACATGAAACCTCCAGGTTCAACAAGGGCATCGTCCTGCTGCACGACCTCAAAGATGAAAAAGGGGCCATCGCCGCCTGGCGGGGCATGCTCGAGATCAATCCCCTGGCCATGGCGCCCAACGGCCAGACGGTCGATGAATTGATTCGTCAGTTTGAAAGTCGTCAAAAGCAGTAGACACTGTGGTCACTGTGTTTGCGTGTGGTTTAAGCTTCTTTACCAACCACTTCAGCCTTCTACCTTTAACCTGAACAACCTGACCATGTCCGCAAGAATCAACCATACAAAAACCCTCTATCGGGGGCGGGTTTTTACCCTTGAAAAAGAGAATGTCACGCTGGGCAACGGCAACACCGCGGAACTGGACGTGATTCACCATCCCGGGGCGGCGGCCATGGTTCCGCTTACCGACGACGACCAGGTTATTCTGTTGCGGCAGTACCGCCATGCAATACGGCGGAACATCTGGGAAATCCCGGCCGGCACCCTCGAACCGGGAGAGGATCATGAATCCTGCGCCCGGCGTGAGGTAGAAGAAGAGACCGGGTACCGGGCGGCCCACCTGGTCCGGTTGGGACAGATCATCCCGGTTCCGGGATATTCCGACGAAACCATCAGCCTCTATCTATGCACCGGCCTGACCCTGACAGGGCAAAACCTTGATCGCGACGAACAGATCACGGTTCAACCCGTCCCCCTTTCTGCAGCGCTGGCAATGATATCCAGCGGTGAAATCCAGGATGCCAAAACCATTACCGGGCTGTTCATGACCCGGGATCACCTCGACACGGCACGGCATGTACCCTCTTGAACCCATCGGGACGATTACGTCCTGTTTTAAAGAAAAATTCGGTATCCCCCGACAGCCCGGCCTGGCACCGGCTGCCAAAGCCACCCTGGTACTCAAGGCACCCTACAATCAGCCGGGGGCCCTCAAAGGCCTGGAGGCATTTAGCCACATATGGCTGATCTATATTTTGCATGGCATTGAACAGAGAAAATGGAAACCGACCGTCAGGCCGCCGCGACTGGGGGGTAACCGACGCACCGGGGTTTTTGCCACCCGGTCCAATTTCCGCCCGAATCCGATAGGCCTGTCAGTGGTAAAGACAGAAAAGATCATCACCAATGGTGCGGATGTCCGCCTGGAACTCAGCGGGGTGGACCTATTGGACGGTACACCGGTCTTGGATATCAAACCCTATCTGCCCTATGCCGACAAAATAGCGGATGCCACCGGCGGGTTTGCATCGGATGCCCCTGAGCAGAGACTGGCAGTAGAATTCACACCGGAGGCCCACACGGTTGGTGAGCGCCTCGCAGCCGGCCCGCACCCGGACATTCTGGATCTGATTGAGCAAATGTTGATTCTGGATCCCCGACCAGCCTATAGCGGCGACAGTGATCCGGGCAGGATGTACGGCTTTCGTATTTACGATGTAGATGTGCACTGGCGCGTGCAAAACGGCAGGGTTGTGGTAGTCGCAATCGAACCGGCAGCCTGAAAACAGAGCCCGATCCCGGGATGAAACCGCAGGATCGGGCGAGAATCGGCTAAGGTGGTAGGGCTAGTCTGTTCTGTTGGTGACCTCAACCACGTGATATCCAAAGTCGGTTTTGACGGGCCCCTGGGGGACGCCGACGTCTGCACTGAACACGACCTTGTCGAATTCCGGAACCATCATGCCCGGTCCGAATTCACCCAGATCCCCCCCTCGTTGCCCGGAGGGGCACTTGGAGTGCTGCTTGGCCAAATCGCCGAAATCTTCGCCGGCCTTGATTTTTTCAATAAGTGCTGCGTAATCCGCTTCTTTGTCCACCAGGATGTGTCGAGCCTGTGCTTTTGCCATGTTGAAAACTCCTTCCATGGGCTTTGTCTAAAATTGCCTTTTGGCCCAATCTCAGCGTCGGGCGCTCAGCTGAAATCCTCTAAATACTAAATGTATTCCTGCGGTCTCAACCTCACGGCCGCCGCATCTTGAACTAAAATCCAACTTTAGCCACAGCCCCCAATTAAAGGTATAAAAAAAGCGCCGCTACCTGGCGCCGCGTCAATTTGCTGGGGAAAAGTTAATACACCGAACCGCCAAAATCAATGTCCGTTTGCTTTTTTGACATTTTTGGCTATGATGCCTCGGTACCCAGCCTGGCCAAATGTTCAAACCAATGGAGGCACACGTGGATTTCAAACAGCTCATCGAAAAATCGTTCAACCTGACCCTGGAGAACATCGTTGCGTTGATTCTCCTGACCTTGCTCTTACTGGTCATCAGTTTTTTATCCTTCGGCCTGTTGGCAGCGGTTGCCTCCGCCGGTTATGTGCAGGCCATCATCCGGCTGGCCCGGGAAGGCCGCGAGCCGCGGATGCAGGATATCTTCTCACACATGCATCTGTTTCTGCCCCTGCTGGGTTTTAGTATCGTTACCGCCGTTGCCGTTTTGATCGGCTACGCGCTGTTGGTCCTGCCCGGGATTATTCTGGCCGGCCTGATTACCTATGCGTGCCTCTACATGCTGCCGCTCATGACCGATAAACAGATGCCCCTGATCGATGCCGTTCAGGAAAGCTGGCGGATGACGACAACGGGTAACCTCGCGGACAATATCATCATCGCGGTCATTTTTATCGGGGTTGTCACCATTGGCGGGTCAACGTTGATCGGGACGCTCCTGACCCAACCGCTTGCGACTGTATTTCTGGCCATCGTCTACGAAGAAAAACTCCGTTAGAGGCCTCAAAAAGTCTTTTGGCCCAAACTCGGCGTTGGCCGTGAATACCCTACGACGTGCCGGTTTTCAAGCCGCCGGGCGCAATCTCCCGCGCTATCCTCGAAATAGTATGCGTATTACTCCGCTTTGATTATCACGGCCGCCTTGCCTGTCGGGCGCAGCTCGTAGAGTGAAGACTGGATTTTGAACCGCTGCAAACATTTAGCTGATTTGCCACCCCCAGCCTATCGCTTTATTTCATCAATCCACCCATCGCACAGTTCTAAACATACTGACTCTTGGGTTGACACGCCCACACACAACAGATACATACTTTTTTAGGAGTACGTCCTCAACCATCGAGAGGGATACCATGTCCAAAAAAATCACCGTCAGTGTCCCGGATGACCTGCACCAGAAGATGGCTGAGTGGCGTGAATCCTTCAACTTTTCCAAGATTTTCCAGAAAGCCGTCTCCACGATGATCCAGCGCAAAGAAGAGTTCCAGAAACGAATGCGCAGCAGCATGGATATGGCCGCAATTGCCGAACGGCTGCGCCGGGAAAAGCTGGAATCGCAGACGGAAAGCTCGGAACTGGGTCGCAAGGAAGGCGCCCGCTGGGCCCGTTCGGCCCACTATAAGGAATTACAATACGCCCTCACCTGGCAGCCGGACACGCAGCCACGGCGTAACGAAATCCTGGGCGGATATTTCACCGACCTCTTTGCCGCCAACCGCGAATTGCAGGGCATCGCCCCGGAAGGGGATATGGCAGCCAGCGAGTTCATCCGCACCTTTTTGGCCGGCTGGAAAGAAGGGGTGGAGGCGTTCTGGAATGAAATTAAGGACAAGGTATAGGACCCGCCATGAAACTGCTGCTCAGAATCCTGTATCAACCTTATAAATGGATTGTTTTTGGCCCTTTTATGGTTTGTACCACATTCGTAATGGGTGCTTCGGCTATCGGTTGTGCTACCCTGGCCGGCCCCCGGGCCGCCAGCATTTTCGGTGTTGTCTGGGCCCGCTTGAACAGCTGGGCCACCCCGATCCTGGTGCAAACGCGGGGCAAGGAAAACATCGATAAAAACCAATCCTATGTCATTGTGTCCAACCACCAGAGCCAATATGACATATTCGTACTCTACGGCTGGCTGGGCATCGATTTCAAATGGGTCATGAAACAGGAGTTGCGCAAAGTGCCCGCCCTGGGCGTCGCCTGTGAAAGGATCGGCCATATATTTATCGACCGTTCGAACACCGAAGCAGCCCTGCGTTCCCTGGATGATGCCAAGAGTAAAATCGTCAATGGGACGTCCGTCATCTTTTTTCCGGAAGGCACCCGCAGCCGCAAAAGAAAACTGGGAAAATTCAAAAAAGGGGCTTTCCGGATGGCGATTGACCTGGGTATCCCCATCCTGCCGATCACCATCTCCGGAACTCGCGAGATCCTGCCCACGCAGTCCACCGCGCTTTTCCCGGGCCGGGCGACCATGACCATCCACCCGCCGCTGGACACTTCCGGTTTTGACCATCAGCATATACGCGCCTTGATGGACACAACCCGAGAGATTATTGACTCTGTGCCGCGTTGAATATAGTCCTTATCGAGGCCCGTTTAACATCAATCTTATAAAACGGCATTCCAAACAACTATACGATCGGAGCCGGCTCTTTCTGGCTGCGTATCCAGCCTGCGGGAAATGGTTCCAGCGCTTTTTTGCATTTAGCACTGCGCCGGGGGAAGAAGGATGTGCCTGACTGACGGTGAGTGTACACCAAGCAAATTCGGATACGCGTGTTTGGTGCTTTTGGGGGGACTGAGCCTCTTAATCGGGAGCTGCGGTTCGCGGCCTTCACCTTCTCCAGCGCCGGTTGGCTGCCTGGGGATTGAAGGACAAAGGATAGACGCCGCACCGGCACAGGACCGCCTCCAAACCTTGGATGGTCAAAACGTCAATCTATCCGAATTTAGCATGCAGTGCCGCCGATTATTTCCCAATTGTGTACTTTATCCGAAATTTTATCATTGGAAAAATGAGATCAAGGCCATGGCGGCGCAAACGTCCAGAGGAATGGTTCGGCATCGTGTACGCACCTACTACAATCTACTGTCGACCTGCTACCCGGACCGTATCGATCCCGGACGAACCCACGGCGATGTGGCTGAATTCTACGATGAGAAAGGCGCGTTCATGGGGCTGGCTGTTTACATGGGGAAAGGCTTATACTGCCCGTTGCCGTATTCAGGATACCAGGGCATCGATAAGCTCTTTGATACGGCACCCCAATTCAAAAGGCGGCCTTGACCATTTATAACCCACCTTTTGCGTAGACATAAAGCCATCGGATCAACCCAACACGTTGACAAGCCGGCTACCGGCTTGATCACGCTAAATAGTTACCACGACAGTCTTCAGCCTAAAAGGCTAAGGCCTTAGTACTTCTTTCAAAAACCGCCCGGTATAGCTTTCCTTAACACGGGCAAGGTCCTCCGGCGTTCCCTGGGCAACCACTCGCCCCCCGCCGGCGCCGCCTTCGGGCCCGAGATCGAGGACCCAGTCGCAGGTCTTGATGACATCCATATTGTGTTCGATGACCACAACGGTATTCCCGGCCCGCGACAGGCGGCGCAGGACCGCCAGCAGCATGGAGATATCCTGGAAGTGCAACCCGGTGGTCGGTTCGTCCAGGATATAGAGGGTCTTGCCGGTATCCCGTTTGGCCAGCTCCCGGGCCAGCTTGATCCGCTGGGCTTCGCCGCCTGACAAGGTTGTGGCCGGCTGCCCCAGTTTGATATAGGAGAGCCCGACATCCATCAGGGTGTCGAGGATCGACTTGATCCGGGGGTGATTGGTGAACAGGGCCCGGGCCTGGTGCACCGAAAGGCCAAGCACGTCCGCGATTGAATGGCCCTTGTAGCGGATCTCCAAAGTGGCATCATTGAAGCGTTTGCCGTGGCAGTTTTCGCAGGGTACGTAGACATCCGCCAGAAAATGCATTTCAACTTTGAGAAATCCATCCCCGCGGCAGGATTCACAGCGCCCGCCTTTGACGTTGAAGGAAAAACGCCCTTTTTTGTAAGCCCGTGCCTTGGATTCCGGCAGCAGGGCAAAGAAATCACGGATATGGTCGAAGACCTTGGTATACGTGGCGGGATTGCTGCGCGGTGTCCGGCCGATGGCTTTCTGATTGATGTTGATCACCTTGTCGATACTTGCCAGACCGGTCACATTTTTATGGCGGCCGACCTCGATGGTGGCACCATGGAGCTTGCGGGCCAGGGCCGGGTAAAGGATCTGGTTGACCAAGGTTGATTTCCCGGCGCCGGATACCCCGGTCACCGCCGTTAAAAGGCCGGGCGGAATTTTGGCTTTAATATTAGCCAGGTTATTCGCCCGGGCCCCATTGATGGTGATCCACCCCCGGCCTTTGCCTTTCGGTTTCTTTCGCACGGCCGGCACGCTGATTTCCTTCTGACCCCGCAGGTACTGGCCGGTAACCGATGCACGGCTCTTTTTGATCTGAGCCAGGGTTCCTTGAGACACGATCTGCCCGCCCAGGTGACCGGCACCGGGACCGAAATCAAGAATCCAGTCGGCCGTCTCCATGGTTTCGCGGTCGTGCTCCACCACGATCAGCGTATTACCGATATCCCGCAGATGGCACAAGGTGTCCAGCAGACGGATATTGTCCCGCTGGTGAAGTCCGATGGAGGGCTCGTCCAGGATGTAAAGGACCCCGGTAAGCTCGGAACCTACCTGGGATGCCAGACGAATCCGCTGAGACTCGCCCCCGGACAGGGTCGGCCCCTTGCGGTCCAGGGAGAGATAGTCCAGGCCGACATTGATCAGAAACTTGAGGCGCCCGCGTATCTCCTTGAGCAGTTCTTCAGCGATAATCTTCCGGTTCCCGGTCAGTTTGATAGCATCTATAAACTGCCAGGCCGCCTGGACCGACATCTCCGTTATGTCAATGATGGACTTGTTCTTGATCTTGATATTGAGCACTTCCGTTTTGAGGCGTTTGCCCCCGCACGTGCCGCAGCTCGTTTCCGACAGGAATTTCGAATACCATTTTTTGGCGCTCTCCGACTTGGTTTGCCGGTAGCGCCGCATCATGCTGTTTAAGATCCCCTCGAAAGCCATGGTGACTTCCCCCTGGATCTTCTCCGAACTCCAGTTGACGATCAGTTCGCGGCCACGGGAACCGGTCAAAATCAAATTCTGGTGCTTTTTGGGCAATTTGTACCAGGGCGTGTCGTAGTTCACCCCGCACTGCTCTTCGACCGCCACCAGTTGCTGGGCACCCCAGGAGCCGTTGCTGCCATTGGGTTTGAGAAAATAGTTCTGCCAGGGGCGCACCGCGCCTTCCCGGATGGAAAGGGTCCTGTCGGGAATGATCTTATCGACGTCCATGGAGAGCAGACTGCCGATACCGTTGCAATCCGGACACATCCCCAGGGGGGAGTTGAAAGAGAACAGCGGGGGCGCCAGTTCCGGATAGGCCACCCCGCAGCAGGAGCGCGCCTCGCTCATGCGGACGTCTTCACGTCCCAGGATGTGAACGATAAGGCTGCCCTGGCCGACCCGCAGGGCGGTTTCCACAGAATCGGTCAACCGTTTGCGAAAAGCGCGGCCGGACTTCATCTGAAGCCGGTCCACAACCACTTCGATGTTGTGCTTCTTATGCCGGGCCAGGCTCTGGACATCTTCAATATCCTGGACGACACCGTCGATCCGTATCCGGGCAAACCCCTCCCGGCGCAGTTTTTTAAAAAGCGCCTTGTGCTCCCCTTTCCGGTTTTCGATAATGGGTGCCAGCAGCAGAATCCGCGAAGATTCGGGGATCTCCAGAATCTGGCTGACCATGCCCTGGGCATTGCCCCGACCAACCTTCTTCCCGCACTTGTAACAGTACTGCTCGCCCACCCGGGCAAACAGGACCCGCAGATAGTCGTAAATTTCAGTGATGGTGCCGACGGTGGAGCGGGGGTTCTTGCTGGCGGCCTTCTGCTCGATGGAAATCGTGGGGGAGAGCCCGCGGATGGTTTCATACTTGGGTTTTTCCATCTGACCGATGAACTGGCGGGCATAAGCGGAAAGGGATTCAACATAGCGCCGCTGCCCCTCGGCAAAAATGGTGTCGAACGCCAGGCTCGATTTTCCGGAGCCGGAAACCCCGGTAAACACAATCAGTTTCTTTTTGGGCAGTTCGACATCGATATCCTTGAGGTTGTGTTCGCGGGCCCCTTTGACGGCGATGGTATCCAATTCCAGAGATTTAGGGGCGTGCTTTTTTTTACGGCGGGTTTTGGCACCGCCGCCTGCTATTTTTCTCTTCATCAAGCCTGCTTTTTTGAGTCACATACCGGTGTTTGAAAGTGTCGTTTCGAAGCAACAAAATAGGACCGAAAAATTAAAATAGCAAGCCGCAAGATGAATCAAATGGCATTTAATCCCGATGCCGACAGGAACCGCAAACCGCCCGTTCAGAACCAGGCGCCTGGATACCTCCCGGAAGGCTAACCCTGCATAATATTAAAAATCTCCCGGACCTGGTGACAAAGGGTTGTAAACTGCTCCGGGTAGAGCGACTGGGCCCCGTCGCTCAGCGCTTTTTCGGGCTGATGGTGCACATTCTATATCCCCCTTGTCAACATGGTCTTAATAGCAATAATAACAGCTACTTAAAAATCTGCTTGCGTAATAAGCGCACTTATCCTTACTGTA
>CAJINA010000066.1 GCA_905176665.1 Olavius algarvensis Delta 4 endosymbiont
CTTGGTAAAAAACGTCGAGAAGAATTGTCAAAGGAGGCCGCCTAATAATCACTGACCCGAGAGGGCTGACTGTCCGGGAGGTCTTTGACTTTTACACTTAAAGCGGCCACACTTATCCGTTGCCATCAATGCCGTGACTGTCTACCTATTACCAAGGCGGAACAGGTACCTAAACGGCGGCACGATAGTCATTCCGATGTCGCTATATTTTATCGTTGCCCTCTTCTATCACCACGCCCTAAAGAACCCAGCTAAGCCCAGAAAAGTAAGCAGTCCAATAGTTCCCATAACAAAAAGTGTTACACATAGGGCAATCACATCGTCTACTGTCATGATTCCCTCCTTGACCAGGGGTGCCAAAAATTGGCCCAGATTTACTCTGTCACCTGACAGACATTAGACGAAAACCCACACGTTTATTAAAACTAAATTTATCAATTCCTGCAATCTTAATCTGCCATATTCATTCCGTTGAAGGGCAAATTCAAAATCAATAAATAAGCCACAGATCTACCCTGTTAAATAAGATTTGGGTATTTCTCAAATCTTAGCTTTAGCTATTGAACTGGGTGAACACAGGCGAACACAGACAAGTGCAAATTTGTGCCGGCCGACTTGTCCGACTGACACGGTCATGCCCTCCGGGCTTAGTCCGCGTGTGTCGAGCGAGCAACGCGAGAGGGCGGCTAATTCAAAAACGATCAGTAATTAACAGTAGATATGGCTTCGTTAAAACTTCCGTCTTTGCTTTCCAGGCTACGCCGGATCAGTCCATGGGTAAAAACGCAAAGCCCTTGTTCTGGTAGGCCACCAGGCTGATATAGCCGTTTTGCACGACGGTGATTTCAGGAAGGATATCGCCGGGCGGCACTTTCTGTCCCCGGGCCGCAATGGCGCACTGTTCGAGGGAGAAACCGTTTTTGGCAAACTGGCTGATCCAGCCCTGGACCTCCTTTTTCACAGCCAGATGTTCCTTAGCCACATGCCCCTCGCCACGGGTGACATACTTTGTTGCCGGTCCCCGAAAAGCCACCACGAAAACCGGCCGGGCGCCGGCATCAAGGAGCTGGGTGTAGGTTTCGTCTATGAGCGTAATGCGTCGGAGCAACAGCTTGGGTTTCCCCACGTTTACGTCGACAACCACTTTCACGGTGGTCAAGCCTTCTAGAGCCCGGGTGTCGTTGACGGTCCCGGCAGTTGCCAGAACAGGCAACATCAAAATCAAGGAAAACAAGGTGACGATTTTCATGGTGACCTCCTGGTTCATCGTTCCCGGTCATAAACACAGTCTTCTCTAACTATTTCAACTATCCAATAAAACCAACCTAAGGACAGTTTCTTGTAGTTTCAACTGTCTCAATGGAACAGTTACTGAAAAGGGGATGGGCCGAGTAAGGTTTATGGGCTGAATTTTCTATGGGCAGAAGGTATAATGTGAAAGGAAGACCCAGGGGTCAGAGATCGGAAGTCTGGGAAAGCAAGATGCCGGCGCGCGGATATCAAAGATCAGACGTCGGATGTCAGACTTCAGGTCTCTGTACAGCATGGGTTGGATTATCAGGAAGGAAAGTACGTCTGGCCAATGCCCAGGTCCACCCACCTGTCCAGCAGGTTTTCCTGCGTAAGGGCTTCTCGGATATGCATAGGCGGGAAATGGACGGGTTCGTCACCGAGGCGGAACGTGCCCCAATGGATGACGATCAGTTTCTTGGCGTTCAACTGCTTAAAGGCCGCGACCGTTTTCTTGGGATTCATGTGGCTGGGCGCCATGAACCAGCGGGGTTCGTAAGCCCCCAGGTTGATGATCGCCAGGTCGATATTGTGCTCGGCCCCGATCTGATCGAACCCGTCAAAGTAGGCTGTATCGCCGGACACGTAAATGGTGTAACCACCGCTGGTGCGGAGCAGGTACCCTCCCCACAGGGATGTGTTCGGCCCTATGATGGGACTGCGCATGGTCCAGTGGTTGGCCGGCAGAAACGTGATTTCCCGGGGACCGTCTTTGACCTTATCGAACCAGTCGAGCTGGGTTCGTCGATTCAGTCCCAGTTCATTGAATTCATCGTTGTAGCCCAGCGGGCTGATCACCCTGGTATCTTTGTCGAGTTTTCCCAGAGACGGCAGATCGAGATGGTCATAGTGGCCGTGCGTAATCAGGAGGGTATCCGGTTTCGGCATGTCCTGAAGTTTGAACGACAGCGGGCTGAAATCCTCGATAAACCAGAAAATATCCTCAAAAATCGGGTCGATCAGCAGGTGCGAATCACCGTCTTTGATGAATAACCCGGCATGTTTCAGGAACGTGATCGAAAGGTCCGGTCCGTCTTTGATCTTTTCCCAGTTGACCGCCAGCGGTGTCACCGGCTGATCGTCCAGATAATCTCCGAATTCATTGAAGCTGAAGAATTTCCACCGCATCAGCTGGTAAAGGCGGCCGGCCTGGTGGATGCCCAGCGGATTGGTAAACCGGCCATCGCCGTGGTGCAGCTTCTGGCTGGCAACATCCCGCAAGCTGGTGCCGTTCAGCGGACGATAGTGCAGTGGCGGGGACGCATCACCGCCGGTAGATGCCTGCAGCGCGGACGCAGGCAGCATGCCCATCAGGGGAATTGCGCTGATCCCCCTGATCATTCTGTTGAAAAATGCTCTTCTGCCCATTGGTTCCATGTTGGTATCGTACTCGGTTAGTTGAATTCACAATAAGCGATTAGCCATTGGCTGTTAGCCGTTAGCAAAGATTTTACAGTGCGTTAGACTTGTTTGCGGATATACAAAACCGGTTCAAGAGCTACCAGGTGATGACAGGTTCTTCAAACCTAACAGCTAAATGCTCAAAGCTAATGCCCAATATGGGTTGAACTTGAAAATCAACATAAGGTCGATTTTGTTTAGTGTCAAAACCTAGTCTCAATACGGTCGGGCCCAAGATATAAAGCATTTAAGTGGCAGTCTCCCCGGAGAATCGCCCCTCTCATATTGCACGGTTTTGCACTGAAAACTGTGCAACGCCACACGATTTTCTGTGCATCGTCCGTCTGCCCTCTAAGTAATTTTAGGTAGTTAGGATTGGTATGCGAATTGCTGATACGAGGAATGGAGCAAACCAGATACCGCTTTTGACCTAACCTCGGAGGAGTTGATTAAATGGGCAGACCTATCAATACCATTGCATCACGGGTCGCCGGAGAACGTTCACTCTGGGCACCGGCTCTGGTGATTGCGCTGGTGTTACTGGCAACCGCAACGGCGGGGGCGGAGGCCGGACGAATCACACTGAAGGTAACGGAAGGTGACATTCTTGTAACGGATGCCGGCGTTTCAGTTTTCACACCGTCCGGAGATCGCCTGGATATGCAGGCACGAACTAATATGGCGGGCATTGCCACGTTCGTTGTTCCCGCCAGATCATACAAGTTTTGTGTCGACCATCGCGGGGACCGCACATGGTCGCATGTGGTGCACACCCTGCCCAACGAAGAAACGGAAGTCAAACTGGCCCTGGAGCACTTGGCTAAAGATAAGACCCTCGACCCGAATCCAGTGCGGTTTGACGGAACACCCCCCGAAAAAGAACCGGTCATGCTGGCCTCGCTGGCGGGCCTCTCGGGAATCCTGACGCAATCCGCGGTTGCGGCAGTTAGCAAAGATAGGCTATATTGGTTCGTCAATGATCATCTGGGGACACCGATGATGATCGTCGATGAAAACCAGGAAATTGTTTGGGAGGGAGCACATTCGCCTTTTGGTGATACAGCCGTAACAGCTAATACCATCGATAACAATTTCAGGTTTCCGGGGCAGTACTTCGATGCCGAGTCAGGCTTGTACTACAATTACCACCGGTACTACGATCCTTCCATTGGACGTTACCTCCGGGCTGACCCCATTGGATTGATCGGTGGGATGATTTTGTTTCACTATTCAAATGCAAATCCAATTAATTGGATAGATCCCTTTGGCTTAGATACGTGGCGGTGTTCACGAAAACTCGGAGGGCCATATAGAGCTGCAACAGATAGTCAAACAAAATTAAGGCACGACTTTTTGAAAGTTGTTGATGATTATTATTCGTTTGGCCCAATGATAAACGCTACAAAAGGTCCCGGCGAAGTCTTAATAAATACAGAAAATGATTTCGGGGCTAAATGCCACACAAAAATATCGGATGATGAAAGGTTTGATGCCATAGTAAGAGAGGTCGCACAAAATTATGAGCCCCGTTATAATATTCGTGCTTGTGAAAGTCCAAATAAAATAGATAGGCCATGTGCAATGGGAGAACGAAATTGTAAAAGCTGGGTAGATGACGTTATTATGAAATCAAAACAAAAGTATGACCTTGAGGTTTTAAGAGGGGACTGATGTTGAATATAAAAAAGCTTAAGATAGTTTTCCTGCTGTCTCTACTTTGCTCTCTAACAACAGTAATATTCGCTGCCGAGAGAATAAATCCTTACTTGGTAGGTAAATCTTCCACTAAACCGAAATGTCCAATTATCGTAGATTTAATGAATGAAAAAATATTTCGGTCTCCACTAAAACTCTCTCGTAAATTTAGGAGTGAAGTTTTTTTTAATATTACTAACAATAAATTCATCATTACACGCTCCATTGCATCAGAAAGGGTGGAAGTGTATTCAATTGGCGCTGATGAAAAAAAGTTTTCAGAACCTATCTTTTCAACCAAAGTCATTGGGAAATATTCACATTCTAAAGCAGCCTTGTCTCAAGATTATAATACTCTTTGCCTTGTTGGTAGATATAACAATGAAACCAAAACGAAGCGACAGTTAACTTTAACTTGCATAAAACTATTAGACCTCGACAACATTAAAACAATAGATCTAAGTACACATATTTATAGTTATACAAGTATATTAACAATCTCTGATCAATTGTTCATTGCTGGACGTAGGACAAAGACTGCACATGATGAGGGCAGTTTCCCAGATACATATTTATGGATTGATCTAAATGCAATGAACATAGGCAAAGTTCAATATCCCGTGAAAGAAAAACTATTCTTTATGGGCAGATTTAATAGAAATGAATTGGCAGTTTCAGATCGAAAAGAAATACTCAGGAAAGGTCTCCATACATTAAACAAAGTAGGTGAATACCGAATGGAGCTTGGCCAGATTTATAGTGAACTTAACGAGAACAAAAGTTTCTTCGCCCAAATATATACTGTAAAAGAAAAGGAAGGTTACAGGTTTGAGGAAAATTTTATTGCAGAGGTCCCTAAGGATCTTAATAAGAAATATAGAAAGCTGTTTGGTGGAGAGAAGGTAGGGAACTACGATAGTGTTATTTTTAGTCAAACTCCATTAACGATTCATTAACGTGAAAAAGTTAAGATCTTCCCAAACAGTTTGAGATAGACGATAAGCGCCATCCCTGGTCCCAAAAGAAGACCAGGGTATGGCGCGCGGTCGTCCTCTC
>CAJINA010000067.1 GCA_905176665.1 Olavius algarvensis Delta 4 endosymbiont
AATTGAAAAAGTTAAGATCTTCCCAAACAGTTTGAGATAGACGATAAGCGCCATCCCTGGTCCCAAAAGAAGACCAGGGTATGGCGCGCGGTCGTCCTCTC
>CAJINA010000068.1 GCA_905176665.1 Olavius algarvensis Delta 4 endosymbiont
AATAAGTTGAAAAAGTTAAGATCTTCCCAAACAGTTTGAGATAGACGATAAGCGCCATCCCTGGTCCCAAAAGAAGACCAGGGTATGGCGCGCGGTCGTCCTCTC
>CAJINA010000069.1 GCA_905176665.1 Olavius algarvensis Delta 4 endosymbiont
CATCGAGGTGCCAAACCGCCCCGTCGATGTGAACTCTTGGGGGCGATAAGCCTGTTATCCCCGGCGTACCTTTTATCCGTTGAGCGACGGCCCTTCCATTCAGAACCGCCGGATCACTAAGACCTACTTTCGTACCTGCTCGAACCGTCACTCTCGCAGTCAAGCTCCCTTGTGCCTTTACACTCTACGACTGGTTTCCAATCAGCCTGAGGGAACCTTCGCGCGCCTCCGTTACTCTTTGGGAGGCGACCGCCCCAGTCAAACTACCCACCAGACACTGTCCTTCGCC
>CAJINA010000070.1 GCA_905176665.1 Olavius algarvensis Delta 4 endosymbiont
CATCGAGGTGCCAAACCGCCCCGTCGATGTGAACTCTTGGGGGCGATAAGCCTGTTATCCCCGGCGTACCTTTTATCCGTTGAGCGACGGCCCTTCCATACGGGACCGCCGGATCACTAAGACCTACTTTCGTACCTGCTCGAAATGTCTCTCTCGCAGTCAAGCTCCCTTATGCCTTTACACTCCATGGCTGGTTTCCAATCAGCCTGAGGGAACCTTCGCGCGCCTCCGTTACTCTTTGGGAGGCGACCGCCCCAGTCAAACTACCCACCAGACACTGTCCTTCGCC
>CAJINA010000071.1 GCA_905176665.1 Olavius algarvensis Delta 4 endosymbiont
GGTTTTCCCTTATAGAGAAACCACATGCAAATAATTCGAGGTATTCAAAGGGGGTTGGCAATCTTGCCAACGTGGTCAAGCTGTTAGCTGCTCACCGAGTCCTCGGCGCCATACCCCATATCTCGTGATAACGACTTTGGGTCAGATGTTAATTAGATAATCGAGGGATATAAAATTCCTCGTTGATAAGAATCCGTCGCATTCGTATCAACAATGTCCGGGCAATCGCGACTATCGCACGTTTGCCGCCTGCGCGGCGCTTGATTCGTTCGTATTTCAATCTAAGCTCTTTATCCTTTCTGATTAATGTCCAGGAGGCTTCTACTAAAACGGATCGAAGCGAGTTTTTTCCGATGCGAGTGATACGGCCCATCCTGACCTTGTCGGCACTGGAATACTGCGATGGAGTTAAGCCAACGTAAGCGGTAATTTGGTCGGCCTTTTGAAATCTATCTACGTCTTGAAGTTCAAGCAATACCTCCATGGCGGTGATCAATCCGACCCCTGGTATGCTGGTCAATATATTTACACGGTCTCTGTATTGCTCTGTTAGGGAAAGCTCTTTAAGCAGCTTTGTCTGCTTGGCAACTTGTTTATCCATATAGGCATAACACTGCAAAAGCTGCTTGAAACTCTGGTTCATAAAACGGTTCCTGAAGCGAATCCGATTCAGGTTCTCAAAATAGACCTGACTCCACTTGCCGGGTGGCTCTGGTATTTGAACACCATAAAACCGCAGCTCTGCTTTAATACGGCTTTGAAAACGAACACGATCTCTGATCAGTTGCCGTCGCCGGCGACCCACCTGACGATGATAGCGCTCTTGCTTGCTGGGTACATGAACCCTTTTAAGCATACCCTTGCTAAGAAGACGGGACAACTTGCGGCTGTCCCTCTTGTCGGTTTTTACGCGATTCCCATATTCCATCGGCAGTAAGCTCGGCGGTGTTACCAGACAATCAATCCCGGATTCTTGCAAATGATCATGAAGCCAAAACCCAAAATATCCCGCCTCATAAACAGCTTTAATCCGGTAATCAGGATACCTGTCTAATATCCGCTTTAACGACGGCCAATTGCCTGGAATACTAACGCAAAAAAGCTCAACTTCATCCGTCTGAACTGTTACATGCCATTTGCGTTTGTGGATATCAATCCCAACAAATAGCTGCTCTACAGCCTTTTGCTTTAGCGCTTTACCCATGGTGGCCTCCTATATGTGTTGGTTATTCAATGCTCGCTTGAATATACCATCAGATATAAAAAGCCTAAATTCTCAATTGCAGCATAGTTGCTTGCCAA
>CAJINA010000072.1 GCA_905176665.1 Olavius algarvensis Delta 4 endosymbiont
AACTTGACAAGAGGGGAAAAATGAAACAGGAAAGTGGTAGATAACCCACCTTAATCAATAGAAAAATCAGACCTTATTACGTCTAGTTGCCAATAGTCCTCGCCTGATGCTTTTTTAACGAAACGACGGAATGATCTTGGTATTGTGCGGTGTAGATGAAATGCATTGACTGCCGACACTGAATACTTCTGCCGGCAGCCAGGCGCAGCGACGGATTTTGAAACGGATTCTACAGACGCCGGGTGTTACCGCTTGGCTCTTTTTCCCATAACGCGGTAATTGAACTCGTAACTCAGGGCACCGCTCCACTGTTCATCAAAGACACCCTTGTGCCGGGTGCCTTCCACCGGCCCGACGGGTTTGCCGTAGGTGTAAAACCAGTTCACGATGGGGCCGCCGGAAAATCCCAGGGCAATCCAATAGTAGCCGGGTTTGAGAATTGTGGGCTCCTTTTTAAAGTTAAAATCGACCCACCGATAACCCGGCCGCATGGAAATACTGCTCAGTTCAACCAGGTCGCTGGCATCGATCTGCTTGCCGGGTTTTCCATCCTGGTCCGCCATCAGGTTGATCCAGAGCATGCCATCCCCGCCGAAGTTGTGCAGG
This sequence comes from Olavius algarvensis Delta 4 endosymbiont, assembly GCA_905176665.1. GTDB lineage: Bacteria > Desulfobacterota > Desulfobacteria > Desulfobacterales > CAJINA01 > CAJINA01. The sequence goes on from CAJINA010000072.1 coordinate 607, forward strand.
GCCAGGGAAATTTTATCCAGGCGGATCGGTTCTTTCAGCAGGAAGACCTGGGCGTACTGGGTGGCCCGGCCGGTGACATATTCGGCACTTTCCACCAGGAAACTGCGCGTAATCTGTTGCTGGGATCCTTTTGCCAGTCCTTCGCCCGGAAAAGCAAAATCCACGTTGATGGGGAAGGAGAGGTTCCCGAAAATGTAAGGCAGGATAAACCGCATGCCTTTGAGCTGCTGATCGGTATAGCGGGGCAAATCGGCCTTTTTGGCGAGGGCCACCGTCTTGAAATCCGAGCTTACCTGGGGAGAGAGCAGCAGTCCCTGGGGGCCATACTCCTGGCGCCGGCCGCGCAGCACGATCCTGTCATCGTCGAAGGCGGCATTGATCGCCTCCTGCATTTTGAGCCGGGCCGGGCTGCCCTTTATCTTTGACCAGCGCACCAACCCGTCGTTGATGGTTTCATTGTTGTCCACCCCGATTTCCACCCGGATATACCGGTTGGAGACAAACAACTGGGTCTGTTGCGGATCGAACGGCACCCAGCCGAGATCGGGAAACCAGATTTCTATCCAGGAGTGGCGGCCCTGGGCCATTTTAAAGGTCAGGGGGCCTTGGTCCCGCGAGACATGGTAGGCTTTATTCAGGGTTATGCCGTTGACGATGCGTGTCGGGATGCCGACGGCCCTCAGCAGGGCGGCGCTCAGGTGTGAGAAGTTCTGGCAGTTGCCCTTCCCGGTTTTCAGGGCAAACAGGGCATCATACTGGGGCGGCGGGTTGACATAGCGGACATTATTGATCACCCAGGTGATGGCCCGTTGAATCGCATCGAACTGGGAGGTCGCACCCTGGGTCAATTTCCGGGCCAGGTTTATAATCGCTGCATCCTGTGATTGGACTTGCTTGGTTGGCTGCAGGAAAAGATCTTTGTCCGGCCCGACAGGGGCCAATGGAAAGGGGCTTTGGGTGTTGAGGAGTTCCAGGCGGGTCCGGGTGCGGGCGTCGAAGGCCAATTTGGCGGTGGCGGCGCCTTGCGGCTGCTCCCATATGGCTGTTATAATCCGGTTGCCATGCCGGTCCGTTTTTTCCTGTCGGTCCTGCGGCGGTGGCACGAACGTCAGCTTGACGGCGCTGATTTCCTGTTCAAAGGTTATCGATTTCGAGCTGGTGGGAATGACGCAGCTGAGTTTCATGCGGCTGATGCCGGGATCGGGTGAGATGTGCTGCTGCATTTCGTAGCGCAGTTTGGAACTCATGTCGCCGATGACGACATAATTTTCTGCAAAACATGTGGTTGTCAGGACCAGTAGGGCGATGACGGCTGCGCCGGTAGCTCTTACCATGCAAGACACTCCTCGATTACAGGTGGCGGTCCGCGAGCGAACCAATGCCCTGTATGGTAGCCCAAGTGCTGGAAAATGCAAGTTTGCTTTTACGAGAAAATCAAAAAAACTGCTTTATAACAAAAGGTTGAAACCGGAAAAGGGAGGGGCAGGGTGCCAAACGGCACGGACAGGGTCCGGGCCCTGCCCGTGCCGGTAAGCATGGTTTTCAGCAGAAATCAGGGCGAGTTGGATGGGGTCAGGCCGCGTTCTGGAGTGCCTCGACTTCCCGCGTGGCCAGGACGCAATCGATGTCCAGTAAAATCTTGATGCCGCCTTCCATTTTGGCCATACCGAGGATGAATTCGGTATCCAGCTTGGTTCCGAAAGCCGGGGTATCTTCGATCTCCGATCCCTTGATGTTGAGGACTTCGGACACGGAATCGACCACGATACCGATTTCAACCCGGCCGGACTGACCCTCCACTTCAACGACGATGATACAGGTCCGTTCCGTATAGTCAATTTCCGCAATGCCGAATCTGAGCCGTAAATCCAGCACCGGTATGACCTTGCCCCGAAGATTAATGACACCCTTGACGAATTCGGGTGTTTTGGGTACCGATGTGACCGGCATCATCCCGATGATTTCCTTTATTTTCAAAATGCCGATCCCGTATTCCTCCTCGGCGAGGCTGAAAGTCAGATACTTGCCCTCCCGGTCGGTCATCACTTTGACGGCCTGGTCCATTGTGTCGGTTGCTTCTGCCATTGGTTTCTCCTCCCTGCATGATTTACCCAACTTTGGATGACAAACCCGCCTTTCGTCGGAAACGGTGCTGCTGTGATTCAGGGCAGTGATGTCGGCATTGGGACGCAGATAGTTGGTTTTCATGAAAGGTTATCGGCGATTCCGGGCATAACTTTAGAAGCTATCTCAAAAAAGCCTTATGGCCCAATCTCGGCGCTGGGCGTTTATATCAACTCCTCGAAATGCCTGGTGTATTTACCATGCAAGGCATTGGCTTCGCGGGCGCCTCCGGGTTGATATTCGTGGCCGCCCGGACCTTGAACCAAAATTCTTTTTTGAGATAGCTTCCAGTGCGATTAGTCTGATATACAAAAAAGGCGCCATACGAGCACTTAATCGTACTGAGCGGCACACTGTCCGGGCTCTGCCAGCAAAAACAGTTAAAAATTTACTGGCAAAAAATCTGTATTACTATTAAAGAAATAAGTGTTCTGGTAATATTGAAAAAATTCGGTTTTGGGAGGCTAATCATGGCACGTAATGGAAATCCAGACTGGGTATTCAAACTTTCCGTTCCGCACCCTTCAACGGCGGAACTGCGGGGACGCCAGTCGGTCAGGGCCACCTTCAAGCTGACCGAAAAAGCGATTGAGACGATCAGCGTTGTGGCTGTCCATCTGGGCATCAAACAGAAATCATTGTTTGACCACCTCCTTGAGGATACCGGCTCTCTTAATACAATTGCTAAGGATGTCAATAAGGTACAATTCAAAACCCTTGATCGCGTACAGAAGACCTTCGTCCTCAGCCGGCGAACGCTGTCCATCCTGGATCAGATATCGAAACATTTTGCCGCTCCCCGGGACGCGATTGTGGAATACTCGGTCCAAAGATTGCTGCCGGTCATCGAGCGCGAAAAAAAACGGCATCGTATCCGCAAAAAATTACTGTATGAAGTCAATGCACACTGCCGAAACGGCATGCAGCTTCTTGAAGATGCCCGGAAACTCCTGGGGGCTGATGATCCCTTTTGTGAGAAGCTGGCAACGGCCGTGGCTGCCTGCGGACTATCGGCGAACGATTTGGCGGATTTTGTGGCGCGCTGTGAGGATATAGAGAATTATTGAACGCAGACCACCGGGTCGCCGGAGCCGGAGTTGTTAATCCGGGCCCGGCAGCTCCAGAACCCTTCTGATCACGTCTTCCAGTTCATTGGTTTTATATGGTTTCGGCAAAATCTCGATGAAACCGTTTTCCCAGAAAGCCGACATGGTTGGATCGTTGACGAATCCACTGGAAACGATGGCCCGGACCCTGGGGTCTATCTGCAGCAGACGGGCGATGGTTTCTTTGCCGTCCACCCCTTCCTGAATGACCAGATCCAAAATGACGATATCATAGGGCCGCCCGGTCTCCAGGGCATCACGATACATGTTTACGGCCGCATTGCCTTCCCGGGCCGTTTCGATGTCAAACCCCATGCGGCTGAGTTTCTTGGAGGTGAGTTTGCGCAGCACCTCATCGTCATCCATCAACAGAATTCTGACACCGGCTGTCATGGGTTCTATCCCTTCGATCAAACGAATATTGCATATCTAAGTGGAAAATGCCGAGACCCTGTCATCTGAATCTATGACCGGCTTCAGTATAAAGCAACCGTTGAGGATTGTCTATTTTGGCTCCTGGGTTCCAAGCGCCAGGCGGAAAAAAACGATACGGTCGGAAAGACCTGTGAGCCGGACCTTGTTTGTCCGCACCTGAGAAGGCCCAACCGGATGATGAGGATTTGCAGCGAGGGTCGAAGGTTCAGAGTTTCCGGTCCCTGGAATAGACCGGGAACCTCTGAACCTTTGAACGCGGAACCAGCGGGGTCTACAGCAACTCCAGGGCACACGCCATGGACACCCCGCCCCCGCCGCAGAGCGTGGCCAGTCCGAGGGTCTTGTCCCTCTGTTTAAGGGCGTTGATCAAGGTCACCATGATGCGGGCGCCTGTGGCGCCGACCGGATGACCCAGGCCGATGCCCGATCCATTGACGTTGGTGATCTCGCGATCGAGACCCAGGTCCCGTTCGCACCCGATATACTGGGCCGCGAACGCTTCATTGACTTCCACCAGGTCGAAATCGGCTATGGTTAGGCCGCTGCGCTTCATAAGGTCCTGGACGGCCGGGACCGGCGAAAGCCCCATGACGGACGGATGGCAGGCTCCCCGGCCGATGGCCTTGATGCGCGCCAGGGGTTGCAGGCCCAGGTCGGCCGCTTTGTCGGCCGACATGATCAGTAGGGCGGCACTGCCGTCGTTGATACCGCTGGAATTGCCGGCGGTAACCTTGCCGATTTTGGGGACAAAGGCCGGCGGCAGTTTTTGCAGCTGCTCCAGGGTCAGGCCGGGCCGAAAATGTTCATCCCGTTTAAAGACGATTGGATCTTTCTTTTTTCTGGGAATCTCGACCGGCACGATTTCGGTGGCGAATGATCCATCGTCATTGGCCCGTTCGGCGTTATTCTGGCTCCGGAGTGCGACCGCGTCCATCTCTTCCCGCGAGATGTCCATGTGTTGCGCTACAAATTCGGCAGTAAGCCCCATGATGTACGGTTTGCCCTTATAGAAACTCAAGGGTGGTTTCTCGGCATCCACGGGACCGTCTTCCGGATGGGGTATGATGTGCGAGCCGCAGTGGAGGGCGTGAATCATGGCATCCACAAAGGTGTGGTCCTGCAGGCGGCACCCCCAGCGGGCATTGGGGACCTGGTAGGCCACACCGGACATATGCTCCACACCGCCGGCCAGGATAATCTCGGCCATATCGGCCTGGATCATGGCCATGCCGGAAATGACCGCCTCCATTCCGGAGATGCAGACCCGGTTGATAGTGGCCGCGGTCACCGCGTCCGGGATGCCGGCCAGGAGGGCACCGACCCGGGTGACATTGAGGGCGTCCGCCGGTTCGATACAGCAGCCGTAGCGGATATCATCTATGAGGGCCGGGTCCAGGCCGGCTCTTTCGACAGCCGCCTGCATGGTGATACTGGCCAACACGGCTGCATTGGTATCGCGCAAAGAGCCGCCAAACGCGCCAATGGCGGTCCGACACGCAGATACGATAACGACATCTTTCATGATAAAACTCCTTAAAAAGGTTCAAGGTTCCGGGTTCAGAGGTTTTACGTTTTTCAACCTTGAACGTTGAACCCCTGGACCTGGAACGATAGGGTTTTTCTATATGCCGCCGAACGAACGATCCGCCATGTCGGTGACCGAGTGGTCTTCACCGGTAATAGCCTGCAATTTGCCGAGTGTAATCGGCAGCAGGGAATCGATGAAGTAGGCGGCGGTTTTCAACTGCCCGTCGTAGAAGGCGGCATGCTTGTTTTTCGAGATTTTCTTCAAACGCGCCTCTGCATCCAGGTCCTTGAGAATGTCTTCGAGCGCCGGCGCCGCCACGGTTGCCCGCCAGAGAAGCATCCAGGCCATGATGACGTCCCCCATGGCGTCCAAAAACGGATAGGCCGTAGCAAAGGCCGACCGGAAAGCGGGGCTCAGGGCGGTCTGGCCCATCCGGACGGCGGTGGCCGCCAGTTCGTCGGCGGCGGCAGACACGTTGGCCGCCCGGTCGGCCAGGGTGGGAATAGCGGTGGCCAGGGTTACGGTTTTTTTGATTTCCGTAATAAAATCGAGAAAGGTGGCGCCCTTGTGCATGCCCAGCTTGCGGCCCAGCAGATCCATGGCCTGGATGCCGTTGGTGCCTTCATAGATGCTGGTGATCTTACAGTCCCGGGCCAGTTGTTCCACCGGGTATTCTTTGGTGTATCCGTAGCCGCCGTAAATCTGCATGGCCTGAATACAAATCTCGAAGCCCTTGTCCGAGCAGTACCCCTTCACCAGGGGAATCAGCAAATCGATCAGATTTTCACAGTGAGCCTTCTCGGCTTCATCGGTCGTACATTCAGCCCGATCAAAACAGGCGGCCACATAGTAGACAAAACTGCGCATGCCTTCCACGTGGGCCTTCATCCACATCAGCATCCGGCGGATATCGGGGTGGTTGATGATAGGGGTCTGCGGGGCATCGGGATTCTTGCCTTCCGCGATATCCCGGCCCTGTTTTCTTTCGCGCGCATAATTCAGTGCATAAAGATAGGCCGCACTGCCGTGCAGGAATCCTTGCAGGCCAACCCCCAGGCGGGCTTCGTTCATCATGTAGAACATGATCATCAAACCCTGGTTCTCTTCACCCAGCAACTGCCCCCGGCATTGTCCCTTGCTGCCGAAGGCCAGGCTGCAGGTCGGGCTGCCGTGCAGGCCCATCTTTTCTTCTATACCGGTACAGACGACATCATTGGGTTCGCCGAGGCTGCCATCGTCGTTCACCCAGGTTTTCGGCACCAGGAAAATGGAGATGCCCTTGGGGCCGGCCGGGGCCCCCTCAATCCGGGCCAGCACCGGGTGAATAATGTTTTCGGTCAGGTTTTGATCACCGTTGGTGATGAAAATTTTGTTGCCGGTAATGGCATAGGTCCCGTCGTCATTTTTTACGGCGGTGGTTGTCAGGGCACCCAGATCGGAGCCTGCCTGGGGTTCGGTAAGTACCATGGTGCCGCCCCATCGCCCGGTATACAGTTTTTTTAGAAACAACTCTTTTTGTCGCGCGGTGCCGAACAATTCGACCATTTTACCGGAACCATGTCCCAGGGTGCCATAAGCGGTGAATGCAAAATTGGCCCCGACAAGGTATTCGGACGCGGCCGCTGCAATGATCTGCGGCAGGCCCTGCCCGCCGTATTCCGGATCTTCCGTGAGAGACAGCCATTCATTTTCAACATAGAGGCTGTGGGGGCGGCGGAAACACTCAGGAGCCGCTACCTGGCCGGCCTCGAATTGGGCACCGATACGATCGCCTTCAGCATAGGTGGGCAGGATTTCCTTAAGGCCGAACGTGCGGGCTTCAGAGATAATCATGTCGAACATTTTGCGGTTCATGCCGCTGTACCGCTCAGTCTCCAGGAGCCAGTCCACGCCCATCTGTTCATGCAATACAAAATCGATGTCCCGCCGGTCAGAGATCAGTTGCGCCATCATGTATCTCCTTGTCTTAGAATACTTAGCAACCTGCGCATACATCCGAAAGCGCGCTCCCGGAACCAGGCCGGGCGCTTCAAGCTGCCGTTAACGTAAAAGTATGTGTTTTTATCAGCGAATACCAAAAACTCAGAGAAATTGCCAGACTGAAGCTGCATTCATTTTCAATAAATGTCATTTTTTTTATGATGTAATTTCAGTAACATCTATGCTGCGTGGGTCGCACACAGGCGGCAAGCCGGTGGCCGGGGTCAGTTTAGCGGGGAGCAGGTATCGATTCCGCGAATCAGTATAGAACCTATCTTAGAAAAGTCTTTTGGTCCAAACTCGACGTTGGACGCTCGGTTCAAGTCCTCAGAATACTCGAGTATTTACCACGCAAGGTATTGGCTACGCTGGCGTCTCCGCGAGGAACCTCGCGGCCGCCTTGCACCACGTTAGGCATTAGCTTCGCGTCATTTTGAACCAAAATTCAGTTATTGAGATAGGTTCTAGCGGGTTTACCGTTTTCGTAAAAATTCGCGCTGGAGCCGGTAGATGATCCGGGTGAGATCGCTTTTTTCACTGAAGGTCATATCCATGAATTCAATGGCATATCTATGGCGGTAGTGGTTCGGATCGACTTCGACCCGGCGGACAATGGCAGACCTGATCGGAACGGTATCCTCCGGCCCCTCTTCGTTGGGGCATGACAGCGTCAAATTGCTGAGTGACTCCCCCACGCGCAGGAGGGGATCCGTCCTGATCTCCTTTTTCAGCCGAACCAGCACACACAGCATACCACCCTGGCTGAGGTTCAGAATATCCGCCAGGCGCGGGGTCTTCTTCACCATGAGTTTGATCTGGGTACCGGGCGGGGTGTCGATCCGAAAATGACGGCGGCGCTGGATGCGCTCGATCTTCTCCGGAAAAGGGAGCCAGATATCCTTGTCTTCTATCTGGCCACCCTGGGTGGTAAAGGAATACTCGATTTTGTCCGGGCCGGTAAATTTGAAAAGAATATTCCAGTCAGGAAGGGCGCTCACCTTTTCACTGAATTGCGCCGGTGGGTCAATGGCAAACGAATGGTATCCACGGGTTTGGCGTATATCCGTGATCATGGTCAGCCGCTGGTACCCTTCGATGCCCCTGACGCGCATGGTAATCAGCGTGTTGGCCCGGATCAACTGTCGGAGCAGCCCCTCCCGCTGCCGGCCCTCTATGGTGTCGCCGCTTGCCATCTTAATCCGGTCTACCTTGAAAAGGGTTAAAATATCAGCAAATTATAATGAGAGCGCTTGCCGGCAGCCCTAACCGATCGCGGCCCGCGAAACAGCTCTCAGGTCCTATAAGGCTGAAAGTATTGCATATTTAAGGACTGAATTCAACCCTTAAGCGCCCTTCGATTCCGGTTTAACCAAGAACCGGCAGGATCTTTACCGACGGTTATTTTACATTCTCAAATTGCCTTTTCCCTGCAGTCGTTGGCCTTTAAACCTGAATCCGGTCGCCCCGTGGCGATGTGTTTTGGTTGCAAGCCCCTTTCAGGGGCAACCCAAAGCCTGGCCCTCTGGACCAGGCTTCTTTCTGTCTGCGTTAGGTTGAAATATTGAAAAATAGTGTTCCGATATGGTTCATAAATTGAATTAAATTCGAATTTAGAACTAACTTCAAATAAGTCTTGACAACTGTAAACCCAGATTTTATGAAAATCTAATGCATTGAATCAGATTCGAAATTATAATTAAGTTCAATCTCAATAGAGGAATCCGGCAGCCAGGGAGCGTCCATGGATTTTGAATTTTCAAAAGAACAGTTGATGTTTAAAAAAGAGGTGATTCGGTTCGCGAAAAAGGAGATTGTACCCCGCGTCCAGGAGCACGATCTGAAAGAGGCCTTCGATTTTGAGTCTTTTCGCAAGATGGGCGAATTCGGGATCCTGGGTCTCCACTTTCCCGAGGCGTATGGGGGGGAGGGGGCCGATGTCGTCACCACCGTTTTGGCCGGCGAAGCCCTGGGCGAAGCGGGTGTTGACGGTGGCTTGACATTGGCCTACGGGGCGCATTCGTTTTTATGCGCGGACACCATTTTTTGCCACGGTACGGAGGCGCAGCGAAAGAAATACATCCCCAGGCTGGCGCGCGGCGAATGGATCGGCTGCATGGGGCTCTCCGAACCGGATGCCGGTTCAGACGTCGCCTCCCTGTCTACCACGGCCGTTAAAGAGGGGGGCCAATACGTGCTCAACGGCACGAAGATGTGGATAACAAATGGTCCCATTGCCGATGTAGCGGTAGTGTATGCCAAAACCGATCCGGAACAGCAGCACGCCGGTATATCCGCTTTTATCGTTGAAAAGGGCACCCCCGGGTTTAGTGCTGGAAAACCCTTGTTGAAAATGGGGGTTCGCAGCTCGCAGACGTCGGAACTGGTGTTTAAAGATTGCCGTCTGCCGTCTGAAAATCTGCTGGGTAATGAAGGTGAAGGCTTCCTGTACGCCATGCAGACCGTGGAGTGGGACCGCAGCGCCCTGCTGGCGCCTTTCGTGGGTTCCACCACCTACCTTTTGAAAAGGAGTGCCGACTACGCCAAGGGACGGGTTCAGTTCGGCCGGCCGATTGCCAAGTTTCAGGCCATTAAGAACAAGCTGGCCGACATGCGCATTTTCGGGGAAGCCAGCCGGAGCCTGGTATACCGGATTGCCTGGTGCAAGGACCAGGGGCGGCCCTTGAACCATCTCGAGGCCGCGGTCGCCAAACTCTTCATCGGTGACTGGAGTTTGCCGGTGACCAATGACGCCGTAACACTGCACGGCGGTTACGGCTATACCCATGAGTTTGATGTGGAGCGAATTTTCAGGGATACCCGCCTGGCTCCAATCGGCGGCGGAACGTCCGAAGTGCAGAAGATGATCATTTCGAAGCTCATGTAGTCAGTGTCCTTTTACAATTGGCATATTTTGACCCAGGGCGGTGTTTTCGCTCTTTTGAGATCCTCAAGGTAGTGATCACTACGCCGGCGGTCTCAAAAGCGCCCAGGCCTTGCTCTGAACCAAAAGCTACCACTTGTGACAGGACACGGCATTAAAAGGAACAGGAAAGATAAAATGAATTACGATTTTAGCGAGAAGGAACAGAATTTTATAAAGGCCGTGGCAGAATGTATCCAGCCCTTTGCGGACAAGGCCGGCCCTCAGGATTCTGACCGTGCGGCCGGTGAGCAGGATCTTGGGCGGGTGCTGCCCGTTCTGGCTGAAACCGGGTATACCGGTGTCGGATGCGGGTCTACCGGGATCGGAACGCAGACGCTGGTTGCCGCCATGGAGCATGTTGCGGCGGCGGCGCCTTCGCTCTTTTTAGGTCTTGAAATGAGTAGCCGGGTGTTCGGACGTGCAGTGGCTGCCTGGGCCCAGACCCCGGACCTGTACGATACCGTCCTGACGCGGATCCAATCAGGCCGGGGCCTTGGCGCGGTAGCGCTTTCCGAGGAATCGATGAATACCGAAAATCAGGCCCTGGAAACCCATGGCCGCCGGGAGGACGGGCAGGTGGAGGTCAACGGTACGAAAAGCTTTGTTATCAATGGCCCGCTGGCGGATTGGATCGCAGTCGCCGGACAGTTTGAAGACCAGGGTGCTCTATTTATTATCCCCCGCGATACACCGGGGCTGACCCTGGGGGAAAGGTTTGTCACCAGCGGCTATGAAGGTGCCGCCATCTGCATGCTGACTTTGGAGAACTGCCGTGTGCCCGCCACCCACGTGATGGTACCGGCAAATCCCGACGATTTGCTGCCCACCCTCAGATTGTGGGAAAACCAGGTTATGATCGGTGCCAGCCTCGGCGCCTTGAAAGCCGCCTTTGAGACTGCGCGGGATTCCGCGAAGATCAACCGGACCGGCGGTAAACCAGCGATTGCCTACCAGGCGGTGGCCTTCAAGTTATCCGAAGTGTTAACGCTCTATCAGACCGCCCAGCTTCTTGCCTATCGGGCGGCCTGGACCTGTGACACCCTTCCCAAGGAGGCTGAGTCGCTTATCTGGTGTGCGAAGGTATTTTGCACGGAAGCTGCCGAAAAAGTAGCCGGTTATGCCTTGCAGATTCTTTCCAGCGAAGGATTTTTGTCCGGTAATCCGGCCGAACGGGCTTACCGCAATGCCAAGCTGGGGCAGATTTACGGCACATCCACTGAAATCGCACGGGTCAAGATTGGAGATCAAGCGTTGGGTTATAAGTAAGGTCCATATACAGATGGCATCTTTTGCCCCAGGGCGTCGTTTTCACACTTTTGTGATCCTCGCCGTAGCGTCTACTACGCCTCCGGTCCCAAAAGTGCTCAAGCCTTGCGCTGAACCAAAAGCCACCATCTGTGAATGGACCTCGCAATATTAACAAAATTGAAAAGGCGGCAAAGACGATGACGAAGAAAGCTGCGGTGAGAAAGCCGCAATACACGGACAAGCCGCTTTCCAAAAGTGCGTTGCGGCGTCAGCGGGAGAGGGAAAAACGGTACCAGACCATCTTCAAGGCGGCGGAAAAGCTCTTTGCCCGGCAGGGATTCCACAAGACCAGTATGGAACAAGTTGCCGACCGGGCCGCGGTGTCCGTGGGGACCGTCTATTTCTACTTCAAGAACAAGGAAGACCTGCTGGTTCACCTGATCGATGCCATCGGTTATCAGCTCAGAAACCTGCTGGGCAAGGAGTTTACCCGTTCCGATGGCTCCCTGGATGGCCTGGCCCGGGCCGGGCAGGTGTTCTTCGATGAATTTTGCACCAAACATCCGGAGCGACTGGCCATCTTTTTCCGGGAGTCGGCCGGACAGAGTGAAGCGGTCGAGGTTCACCGGAAGAAGCTATTCAATAAAATCATCACGGATGTAGAAGCAGCCCTCATTAAGCTGCAGCAAACGGCCGGCCGGCGGTTTCCCAGCAGATTGTCGGCCGAAATTATGGCCGTCAGCATTATGGGAATGTACGAACGGATTGCCTACCACTATCTCATCTGGCAGGACAATCGGGCCGCGGATATATCCGCCATCGGACAGGATGCCGTGACCTTTATCGTGGGCGGTGTAAAAAATCTTATGAAGGCTTAGCCGGGCAAAAGCGTTTCAGTTCGCACCGTCCCGGCTAAATGCTAACGGATGCCTGTGAGGGTCGCCCTGCGGGTGCACCCTGTCAAGCGGCGAATGGGGTATTGGGGTTTGGTCTTTAACTTAACACTCAATTTTCGGATGGCATGTAAGTGTAAGCCCAGTATTCGGTATCGGGATCGAAATCGTTGCCTGCGATACATTTCTGGAATCGATCCCGATATCGATTTCGATTTAGGTTAGACCCGAAAGTTGAGTAAGAACTTAAAACCTGAAACCGGAGGGTTTCATGTCATTTGAATTTTCTGAAACAGCGGGGGTCCAGGAGTATTTCGGCAAGGCCCATGCACTCGTGCGCAAGTCGGTGAAAGAGTTCGTCAATAAAGAAGTCAAACCGTTTATCGATGATTGGGAGGAAGCCGGCGAGTTCCCCCGCGAACTCTATAAAAAGGCTGCAGCCGTAGACATCCTGGGCATTGGCTACCCTGCAGAGGTGGGGGGCACGCCCGGTGATATTTTTTTCAAGATAGCTGCCAGCGAGGAATTGATGCGCAGCGGTTCGGGAGGCCTGGTAGCTGGGCTGGGGTCACTGGATATTGCCATTCCGCCGATCGTACGGCATGGCACTGAGGCGCAGAAGGAACGCTTCGTAAAACCGGTGCTGGCCGGCGAGCGGATTGCAGCCCTGGCCATCACTGAACCGGGCGGTGGCAGTGACGTGGCCAATTTGAAAACTACGGCGGTCCAAGAGGGGGACCATTATGTCGTCAACGGGAACAAAACCTTCATTACCAGCGGCTGCCGGGCCGACCAGGTTACCTGTGCCGTCCGGACCGGCCCGGAAGGGGCCCACGGTATCAGTTTCCTGGTAGTTGAAAAAGACACCCCGGGCTTCAGGGCATCCCAAAAACTGAAGAAGACCGGCTGGTGGGCTTCCGACACAGCGGAACTGTTTTTCGATGACTGCCGGGTTCCGGTGGAAAACCTGATCGGGGAGGAGAACCAGGGGTTCTACCTGATCATGGAAAATTTCCAGATGGAGCGGTTGGCCCTGGCTGTGATGGCCAACATGACCGCCCAGCTGGCCTACGAGGAAGCAGCCCGGTATGCCAAGGAACGCGAGGCGTTCGGAAAGCCCCTGTCCGGCTTCCAGGTCACCCGGCATAAATTAGTCGACATGGCCACGCTGGTGGAAGTAAGTCGCGAGTTCACCTACCGGGTGGCGGCCAGAATCGATGCCGGGATCGACCAGATAAAACAGGTGTCCATGGCCAAGAATTTCGCCTGCCGCACCGGGGACAAGGTCACCTTCGAAGCCGTACAGATCTTTGGGGGCTGCGGCTATATGCGCGGCACCCTCGTGGAACGGCTTTTTCGGGACAACCGCATTCTTTCTATCGGCGGGGGCACCACCGAGATTATGAAAGAGATCATTTCAAAATTACCATAGGGGGAATTTTCCGTGGCACAAGTGCTGGCAGACCGTAGAGATGTTGATTTCGTTCTATTTGAGCAATTGGCATTGGAATCCATTCTGGAAAATGAAAAATTTTCCGATTTGAATAAAAAAACCATCGACCTGATTATTACCGAAGCCCGCAGCCTGGCCATAAAGGAGATCCTGCCAACCAACGGGCCCGGTGACCGGAAAGGCTGCACCTTCGACAAGGGTGTGGTCAGGGTGCCCGCCGAGTTTCACCGGGCATTTGAACTCTACCGGGATGGCGAGTGGATCACGATGATCGACGATCCCGCAGTCGGTGGGCAGGGCCTGCCCATTACCGCGGCGACAGCCATCGGTGAGTATTTTACGGGGGCCAATTGTGCGTTCGGTATGTATCCTGCCCTGTGCCACGGGGCCGGAAAGCTGGTGGAACTGTTTGGAACCGAAGAGCAGCGAGAATTGTACCTGGATAAAATGTACTCCGGCCAGTGGGGCGGCAGCATGCTGTTGACCGAGCCGGGTGCCGGCAGCGACGTGGGCGCCCTGGAGACTACGGCGGTAGACAAGGGCGACGGTACCTATTCCATAACAGGCAGCAAGATATTCATTACCGGCGGCGAACAGGATTTGACGGAGAATATCATCCACCCGGTGCTGGCTCGCATAGAGGGGGCTCCCGAAGGCACCAAGGGCATTTCACTTTTCCTGGTTCCCAAGATCAGGGTCAATCCGGACGGCAGTCTGGGCGAACCCAACGATGTGGTCTGCACGGGTATCGAGGAGAAGATGGGCATCCACGGCAGCAGTACCTGCAGCCTGACCCTGGGTGGCCAGGGCGGGTGTAGCGGCACCTTGCTGGGTGAAGCCAACAAGGGGATGCGGGCCATGTTCCACATGATGAACGAGGCCAGGCTGGGGGTCGGCATCCAGGGCATGTCCATGGGGGGCGCCGCCTACCAGTTCGCGTTGAACTATGCCAAAGAGCGCAAACAGGGCAAAAACCTGCTGCAGATGATGGATCCCGAGGCACCGTCGGTGGCGATAGTGGAACATCCGGATGTCCGGCGGATGCTGCTGTGGATGAAGGCCTATGTGAGCGGCATGCGCAGTTTTATTTATTATGTCGGTCGCTGTTTCGACATTGCCGAGACCTCGGCCGATCCTGCCGAAAGAGAACGCTATGAAGGCCTTGTCGAAGTGTTGACCCCGGTTGTGAAAGCCTATTGTTCCGACCGTGCTTTCGATGTTTGCACCCAGGCCGTCCAGGTCTACGGCGGGTACGGGTATATCGGGGAATATCCGGTAGAGCAGTATCTGCGGGACTGCAAGATTACCAGCATTTACGAGGGGACCAACGGCATCCAGGCCATGGACCTGCTCGGACGGAAAATGGGTATGAAAAAGGGTCTGTACTTTATGACCCTGCTGGAAGAGATGCAAAAAACGATCGGCCAGGCCCGTGAATATCCGGACCTGGCCGAAATGGCAACTTCCGTGGAAACTGCCGTCAACCGCCTGGGCGAGGTGGCGTTAGGCCTCGGGCAGACCGCCATGTCGCCGCGGGTGCTGACTGCCTTTGCCTATGCCAAACCTTTTCTCGATATTACGGGAGAGGTTGTGATGGGCTGGATGCATCTATGGCGGGCACTGGCGGCCCAGCCAAAGCTGGAAAAGCTGCTGAGCGGTCTGGATGCTGCGGCCCGGGAAAAAAAGCTGGCTAAGCATAAGAACGCCATGTTCTACAATGGGCAGATCAAGACCGCGCGCTATTTTCTAAAAGCCCTGCTGCCGGAAGCCCTGGGTAAAATGGACGGTATTGCCGCGGCGGACGATGCCGTGATGGAGATCGATCCGGCTGCCCTATAGATAATGGCGGGCGGCAGGCTTGTGCGCTTGAGGTGGGATTTGAAAGGCGCTTCATTTGGTGGAGCGCCTTTTATAATTTTATAAGTAGCCCGGGGGCCGGCAACGGGGATCAATGTTGACAGCTTTTCAGCGGACTGCGATAGTGTCGTCAACAAGGAGGTGCCAGGCATGGATTTCAGCCTGTTCGAAAAGATGGAGGCCGATCAGCTGCGCAGCTATATCCGTTTTCTGCTCTGGCATTACCGGGTGGTGGATGCCTTCTGGTTTATCAAAGTTGGCGAGCGGTTTGACCAGCAGACCGCCGAGCAGATCAACGAGGAGGTGTGGGAAAAGGCGGCCGGCATGGCTGCCAAGGACCTGCGCAATCGGTTTCAAATAGAAGCGACCGGTCTGGAAGGATTTGTGCAGGCCTTGCGTTTTTTTCCCTGGTGCATCCTGGTCGGATACCAGATCGAACAAACCCAGGAGCAGGTCACCCTGACGGTGCCGTCCTGCCCGACCCAGGTGGCCCGGTTGGATCGCGGCCTGGGCGAATACAACTGCAAGGAGATGCACCGGCGGGAGTTCGTCAACTTTGCCCGGGTCATCGATGACCGGATCCAGGTGCATTGCGATTTTGCTCCGCCGGATCCCCATCCGGACGATCTGTTTTGTCGGTGGCACTTTTCCCTCGATTCCAGCCCGGATGACTAGCCCATGCCGTTAGCATTCGATTCCATCAGTCACGGCCAGATCGCCTTCGGGTTTTTCAACATAGAAACAGATATGTTGCTGCTGGAGCATTATTTTCTGTTTGCCGACCAGTTTTGCGCCAGTATCTCCGGTATGGCCCGGGCCCAAGATCCGGCGTCCTGCCGGGACAGTTGGGTTGTCCATGATATTCAGCCGCCCGAACAGATCGGTGACCTAATGGGGGCTATCCACGGCATCCGCTACAGCGGGTTCATCGGGGCGGTCTATCAGCGCTTTCCTTTTCCGAGCCGGCCCGCAGATTTCAAACAGCAGCCTGAGGGACATAAGAACAGAAAAATAGTCACCACCCTGATCGAACCCTATGCTACCAGACGCTCCATTTCAGTTGCGGTCCAGGAAGCCGGCCAAACGGTTTGGATTGGAGACTATCGTTTTACCTTCGAAGGTTTCCAAGCATTGATCCGCTATGTCTGGCAGGGCGGTTATCCGCGCTGGAAGGACGAAACGCGGCCGGCGTACGTGCGTCAAATGCGCGCGAAACTGACCACCAGTGCGATGTCCCTTTTCAACACCCTTGACCTTTAAGGCGGACGTGGAACCCTTATGCTAAAAAACACCTTTCAGCACATACCCGGCATCGGTCGTAAAACCGAAGAAAAGATCTGGGCTGCCGGCCTGAGGGACTGGCAGGCGGTTGCGGCATTCTCGAACGGCCCGTTGCCTCGCAAAACAATGGCCGCTTTACAGGTCTACTGCCCTCAATCCCAAGTGCAGCTTGACCGGGGCAACCCGGTTTATTTCGAAAACCTGCTGACGGCCGCCCTGGGCTGGCGCTTTTTCCCCGAGTTCAGAAACAGGACGGCCTATTTGGATATCGAGACCGACGGGTTGGACAGCTATTATGGTCACATCACGACCATTGCGCTCTATGACGGTCGCAACATTTTCTGGTATATCAACGGCCGTAACCTGGAAACCTTTGCTGAGGATATCCAGAAATACCAGGTGCTGGTGACCTACAACGGAAAGACCTTCGACATTCCGTTCATTCAAAGCTATCTGCGGATAAAGTTGCCCCAGGCCCACATCGATCTGCGCTACATTCTGGCCAGCCTCGGTTATAAGGGCGGTTTGAAACGCTGTGAGCGGGCCCTGGGCATCGGTCGCACAGACCTGGATGGTATCGACGGGGCTTTTGCACCCCTGCTCTGGCAGGAATATCAGATCCGCAACGATCGGGCGACCCTGGAAACCCTGCTGGCATATAACATTGCCGATGTGGTCAACCTGGAAACCCTGATGGTAAAAGCCTACAATTTAAAGTTAGCCACGACACCGTTCGCGCAAACGAACCGGCTTGAACCGCCGCGTACCCCAAAGGTGCCTTTTAAACCCGACCGAGAGGTCGTGGCGAAAATCAGGTCCCGGGCACTTTCGATGGATCCGTATAATTATTGAAACCGTTCGATTACAAATGTTTTTAATACCATGGTGCGGAAATAACCATGGTCGGAATGTCTACCCCACCCCATATTTCTGACCGCTAGCCATAAAATTTAGTAGCACCTTTTCGATTATTTCGATAATATTCACCTGTACGTGCTTCCCCCGCCAAAAGTGCGACACCAGTGTTTTCATATAAACAGCTGCCGGCAACTAGTCAGGGTGCTTAATTTTGAGTGCGAGCAGGAGCTAAATGAATATTCTTGTTATTGACAACGACCCCATCTTTTTAAAATTCATCGAAAAATTTCTCACCTCTGACGGGCATAAGGTTGTGACGGCCCAGGATGGCCTGGGTGCTCTGGATCTGTTGGACAACTTTACCCCTGATATCTGTTTTGTAGATTACGTGATGCCGAATATCGACGGCAAGGTGTTTTGCCAGATTTTAAGGAACGACCCCAAATATAAATCCACTTTTCTGGTGATATTATCCGCCATAGCCGCGGAAGAATGGACCAACCTGAAAGTTATGGGGGCGGACGCCTGCATTGCCAAAGGTCCGCTGAACAATATGAAAGGCTATATAGCGGAGGTCGTCCAAAACCCGGAAGCTTCCCGGAAATATTGTGCGGCCGGCAACATTATCGGTTTACAGGATGTCTATCCGCGGTTGATTACCAAAGAGCTGCTCGATTCAAAAAAGCACTTTCAACTGCTCCTTGACCGGATGTCCGAGGGAATTTTCGAGATAAATAATGAAAAGCGGGTTGTCTTCGTTAACCCGACTGCCCAGGGGATGCTGGATCTTCCCCGCGACGCCATCCTGGGCAGTGCAATCGCCGCGCTCTTTCCTCCGGACCAGGCTTCCATGGTGGAGGATCTGATAAACGGGAAAGGTGGACGCGGCAAGTCAGGCGCCCCTGAGGTCCTGATTTCCATGGGCGCACGATTCGTCAACCTGAAGGTCGTCCCCCTGAAGTCAAAGGAAGCCCATTCCCTGATTATTCTGAATGACATCAGTGATTACAAGCACGCGGAACACGACCTGACCAAAGCGAATGATTTTCTCAAAAGCATTCTAAACAGCGCCTATTCCATCTCGATCGTTTCGACCGATTTGGACCAAAACATCACCTTCTGGAACCGGGGCGCCGAAGAACTCTTTGGCTACAGTGCCGAGGAAGTGGTGGGTAAACAAAAGGTAACAATTCTTTACCCCGGTGCCGCGGAAGAACAACTGGCTGATGAAATCCGGCAATTGATGCAGAAAGACAAGCAAGCGGTGAGTTGTCAACTGGCTGAGCAAACCAAGGACGGGCGCAAGTTGTGGATGAAACTGCACCTCAGCCCCAGGATTGACGCCCATGGCAAGGTTGTCGGCATTCTCGGGATTGGCGAAGACATCACCCAGCAGAAGGATGCGGAAAAAGATCTGGTAAAAAGTGAGGAACGTTACCGGCAGATTTTCAATATCGCGCCGGCCGGAATTTATGAGGTAGATTTAAAGTCGGGCCGACTGCTCAGCGTGAACGACGGTATCTGCGAGTATACCGGTTATAGCCGGGCGGAACTGTTGTCGCTCAATGCTCTTGAATTGCTCACCCCCGAGAGCCAGCAGAAGTATTTTGAACGGATTGAGAAAATGGCAGCCGGACAGGCGGTGCCTGAGACCGCCGAATATACGGCTTTAAAAAAAGACGGCAGCCAGTTTGTCATGAGTCTGAACGCGAAATATACCTATGCAGGATCCACCCCGGTGGAGGCGACCGTCGTCGTACATGACATTACCGCGCGTAAAAAAGCAGAGGCGGCTGTCCTGGAAAGCGAAAAAAGGTTTCGGCTGCTTTCGGAACTGGCGGAAGAGGGGATTGTGATCCATGAAAAGGGAATCATTGTCGACACCAATGAAGCCATGGCCCGGATTTTTGGATATTCACCGGCCGAACTGGTTGGCCTGTCAATTGAAAAACTTGTTAGCGCGGATACCTGGAAAAAAATTATTGAAAATATCACCGCTGCGGCTGACAGCCGTTTTGAAGGTATCGGCATTCGAAAGGAGGGCGCTTCTTTTCACTGTGTCATGGCCGGTCGCTCCTATCATTTTCGGGGTAAAGCACTCCGGGTGGCCGCCTTCCGGGACATCAGCACTCGGAAAAAACTGGAAAACCAGCTTTACCAGGCCCAGAAGATGAAGTCTCTGGGAACCCTGGCCGGCGGCGTTGCCCACGATTTCAACAATTTGCTCATGGGTATTCAGGGGCGCGCCTCCATCATGAAGATGAGTGTCGATCCCTCTTCGAGCCTGCTGGATCACCTGCATGGCATCGAGGAGTATATCCAGAGCGCCGCCGCTTTAACCAAACAGTTGCTCGGTTTTGCCCGCGGCGGCAAGTACGAAATTAGAACCATAGATTTGAACGAGTTTATTCAAAAGCAAAGCCGCCTTTTCGGCCGTACCCGTAAGGATGTGACCATCCAGGAAGCATTTGAACCCAGGCTCTGGGCCGTTGAGGTCGACCAGGGGCAGATCGAACAGGTGTTGCTGAATATATTGGTGAATGCCTGGCAGGCGATGCCCGGCGGCGGGGATCTGTTTATCCGGACGGAAAACTGCGTCATAGACCCGGATACCGCCCGGGGCCATGATACCACACCTGGGAAGTTTACCAAGTTTGCCATTACAGATACCGGTATCGGTATGGATGCGGAGGTCGTGGACCGCATATTCGACCCCTTCTTTACGACCAAGGAAATCGGTCGGGGTACCGGCCTGGGGCTGGCCTCCGCCTACGGCATTATTTACAATCACGGGGGCTTTTTTGAAGTGGTTAGCGAGAAATACAAAGGCAGCACATTCAGTGTCTATTTACCAGCGACGGATAAGGTGGTGGTAACTGAGAAATCGTCGCACGAGAGCATCATGCGGGGAGAAGAGACGCTGCTGTTGGTCGATGATGAAAAGATGATTCTGGATGTTGGCCAGGAGATCCTGGAAATTTTAGGCTATGAAGTCCTTGTAGCCACCAACGGTGAGGCGGCCCTGGAGTTGTATCGGGCGCATGCCGACAAGATCGACCTGGTAATTCTCGATTTGATTATGCCCGGTATGGACGGGCGTGAAATCTATACCCGCCTGAAGGAAATGAATCCCGAGGCCCGCGTACTCTTGTCAAGCGGCTACAGTATCAACGGGGAAGCGGCCGAAATTATCGAAATGGGCTGCGACGGTTTCATCCAGAAACCGTATAACATGGGTGATCTTTCCGCCAAAGTACGTGAAATTCTGGACAACTCAAAATAGGGCCTGCAAAAAGCGCGGGACGCAGCCGGGACCAAGCCCTCGCCGGCGTAGCCCGAACTCCCCATCTACAGCGCAGGCCGGACACCGCCGGTCTACCACTTTTCAAACGAAAAATTATCATCCGCGTAAAGCTCGGCATCAGCATCCGGATAGACGACTTCTTCACCGCTCCAGGGTTTTATAAGGGTGATTCCGTCGTCTGTGGTAGCGACCACATTGCTGCGGTGCAGGGGAATCTTACCCCCGGCCGTGGCGATATAGCGCGGAATTGCATCCCCGGAAATGTTGCCGTACATGCTTTCGATAATATCGCGCCCTTTCTCGATGGGTACCCGCAAATGGGCAAACTGGGGATTGCGGTAACTGCAGTTGAATACATAATAAGGGCGTACATAGGCGGCCTGGATAGTCTCGCACAACTGCCACATTTTAATTCGGCTGTCATTGATGCCCTTGAGCAGAACGGCCTGGTTGAGGACCGCACTGGCTGCGCCGGACAGACGCCGGAAGGCCACTTTGGAAAGGGGGGTGATTTCCTGGGCGGTGTTGATCTGGGTGACGACCCGCAAGGGCTTGCGCGCGTTGCTGGCCGCGAGGACCTCCAGCAGCTCGTCATCGATGCGCATGGGTGCTGTTACGGGAATACGGGTACCCAGCCGTTTGACCTCCACATGGTCGATTTCATCCAGGGCATTCAGGATTTTTTGGAGCATGTCATTGGACAACACCAGGGCATCGCCGCCGGTGATCAGGACATCGCGGATGCGCTTGTTGGCCCGGATATAGTCCAGGGCTTCTGCATAAGTCTGCTGGCCATAGATACGGTCCCTTTTGCCGATATGCGCTATCCGCAGGCAGTGGGTGCAGTACATGGCACACATGTTGGTGGCCTTGATGGTCAGCGTCCGGGGGTAGAACTGGTCGATCAGGCGGGCCGGTGAATGGTCGGCCGCGACCGGCGGGATTTCGATGCCGGCGTTATCGATCATTTCACCGGTGGGCACCGCCTGGAGCAGGACCGGGTCGTTGACGTGCTCCGGACGGATCAGGGCGGCGTAATAGGGTGTCAGCCGCATGCGGTATTTCGCGGTGATGCGGGCAACCTGGGCCAGTACGTTCCCGGAAAGGGGGATCGCACGCCCCAGGGTTTCGACATCATTGATGGCGAATTTCAGCTGCCCGTTGTAGGTGTCGAAATCAGCGTCCGTCATCCCCAGGGCGGCCTTGATGCGAGCTATGTTGGCCTGAATCTCATCCCACAGATAAATCCCGCTGGGCGCTTCGGTATCCTTTCTTTCCAGGTAGGTTTCCACGCGGCGATTGGCGGCGTCCACAATAGCCAGGGCTTTGTCAACCCGGCCACCGATGGTGACGCTGTGTTCATCTGCAGCAGTATGGGCCCGGGCCAGGGCTTCCAGTTTCCCCCGCGAAAGAGCGAAACTGTCCGGACTCAGTCCCTGGTCGCGCCGGCAGGTCAACAGCAACATAAAGAGGTGTACGACCGGTGCGGTCGCTTTTTCAGTCTGGGCTTGCTCAAGCGCCGCAGCGACGCTGGCGGCGACCTCGGGAGCTGGTGATTCCTGCGCGCCGGAAAAGAGTTCTTCGAAAAGATCGAGGGTAAATGCGTCCATATACTCTGGATGTGTGGTCACGGTTACTCCTTGTGATTGCTGGCCTGGTTATTCAACCGCCTTTGCGGCCACTGTTTGCGCTGTGGTTTGCCAACTCCGGGCGATGGTCGCTTCCAGCATCTTTTTACCCTGGGCAAGACCTTGCTGCACACTGCGGTGGTCCTGGCCCAGGGCCACGATTCGTCCCAGAAAAGACCCGGCCGCGATTACAAAATCATTGCCGATGTGTTCCAGGATGACAAATTGCCGCGAAACTTTCTCGCGGGCGGCCAATCCGAAGCACTGGCGTTCGTCACCGCAAAAGGGCATAAATCCGGCGACACAGGCATCTTCGGTCAGCTTCAGGTTGTAAGTCCCCCAATAGATCGCCCCTTCGAGTCCGACGGCCGGTTCCCGGGTGTTTTCCGGGAAGCGGTTGGCAACCACCGCATGGTATTCGAGCTCCGGCAGCATGGGGACGCCCGGGGGCAGGAGTTGTTCGAGGGTGCAGCAAAATTCCAGGGTGGTCCCCTGTTTACGGGCATTGACTTCTACGAACAGGATCCTGTTTTGATCGTCTATGATGTAATCGCAGCCAAAGATGCCCCGATATCCCTCCTCGGCCAGGCGGCAGCCGACCCGGCGGGTCAGGGTGTACAGTTCGCTCTGCAACTCAGGGGGCAGCACAGAGGGGTAGGTCGAACCGGTAAACCGGTTGCCCCCTTCGATGCGCTGATCAGCCACCCCGGCCACATAGACATCCGACGTGTTGGCCACCACGGCCAAAACAGTTGGGTCATACTGGTGGGGCCGGTACCTGCTTATCAGGTACACATAGTCCCCGGTTTTAAACTTCGAGCTGATATCCGTCCAGTTGTGGGCAATGACGCTGTTCGTGCCGGCAGCACTGTAGGCCGTGGTCACGAAGATCCCATCCGTCCACACCGGCCATAGTTCTTCAGTTGCGGCCTGCAGTGCGTCCAGTCCGCGGCACACCTTAAATTCCGGGATGGGGGCCACATCCTGGAAATTCTCGTACTGATAGATCTTGTTGTTGAGCCGGTTGGCAACCCGGCTGGAAGGCCCCAGTATGGAGACGCCGTCCATATCGTCCAGGGTCATTTCCCGATAGCTCTCATACATGTAAATGTAGACCTGTGCCTGCCGCGTCAGCAGGTCTTTGATCAGTTTGATGACATGCGGGCTTTTGCTGACAGCCTGCATGAAGGTGGGGCCGGGTACCCGGCAGCTGTATTTACGCTTGATGTTAAGAAAGTTTTCGCGCGCCACGGGATTGATCACGGCAACATTGGCGTAGTCGTACTGTTCCAGGATGTCGGGAACGATGGCAATAAAATCATAAGGGCAGTTGTTCAGACGGCTCAAGGCGTCTTTCAGAAAAATATTCAGTCCGTAGTTCTTCAGCTCGCCGATATACAAAAAATAGCGGGTATCCGGGTCAATGCGGTAATTGTGAAAATAGACTTCCGACATTGTGCGTGACCTGAAGCAGGACCTTATTTCGTAGACGTTACATGCCAAACGAAACGCCTATATACACAGTCTGTCGGCGGTGTCTACAAGTTTATAGGTGCCCTGTAGTCACACTTAATTGGCGCATTTCAATACAGTTTGAATGAATTTCAATCGGTCAGGAAAACATTCCGGCCGGCGGTCCATTGTCCGGGGGCCCGGCGAACGCCTGGGCGACCAGCATCCACTGGCGGGCAGTGTCACCCACGACAGCAAGTACCGTGTCATCCACGTGCCGGCGCTGGGTGACCACCAGGCAGAAGTCTTCGGCCGGGCCGGTAATGGTTTGGGTTGCAGCGGTGTCGCCCCAGGTCCAGGTTTCACCGGAAGGTCCGGTCAGGGACACATAGACGGGGGTGTCCGGCGCTTCCTGGCCGCGGTTGGTAAAACTCCAATTAAAGGTAGTGACGCCTATATGGGCGATGTGTTTGAGACCGGGACTGACGGGATGTTTTTGCTTCAGGGTATCGTAGATGTCCTGGCCGTGGGCCCAGGTTTCCATCAGGCGCGCCGTGGCAAAGGAGAGCGCACTCATGGGCGGTCCGTACCAGGGCAGGCGATCCTTGGGATTCAGGCCGGCCAAAGCTTCGTTCAGCAGGCGGCGTTCGGTCCGCCACCAGGCCAGCAAGCCTTCAATATCCATAGCCCTACCCCGGGCAAGCGTAATGTTGGTGACCTCTTCCATGTCTTTCACCTGGCCGAAGTCTTCGATCAGGTGCTGGGTAAAGGCTTCGGAATCGGTGGCGGCCAGGCGCGCCGTGTAGTCAAAGTAGGCCAGGTGGCAGATTTCATCCTTGATGGTCCAGTCCAGACACAGGGTTGTATTTTCCCAGTCCTCTGGCGGCAGGGCACTTACCAGTTCGTCGAGGGAGTCCTGCTCCCGGGTTAAATCAGTACAGATTTGTTTCATGACCGCTCCTCTTTATCTCCGGACGCCACCACAATGGATGCCGACATCTCTATAATCTTCGCCCGCAGGTACTCCCCCAGGGTCTTGGCCTGCGGATCACTGCGTACCGAGGCGGCCGCACCGTCGCCCAGCAATCCATGAATGTAAAAGTTTACGGCCAGCAAGTTGGGCAGCGAATAACGGTCGATGTCGTAGGGAGCGCAATCCGGAAGCAGCTCTTTGAGCTTGTCCGTGGTCAAAAACGCCTCCAGGAACGCATAGGCCTCTGGGGTTTGAGCCCAAATCCCGAGATTGGCATTACCGCCTTTATCACCGGCCCGGGTAGCGAAAGCGCGTCCCAGCGGCGCCTGAACGGTGGGACCTTCCGGTACGGGTGGCACAGTCGGCTCCTGCGGAGACACGGTTACCGGTTCATACGGTCCCCCGGCCGTGGGCACCGTGGCACTCTCATCGTCAATGTGCAATTCCGGCTGAAGCCGGCTCGTGGAAACCAGGGCGGGCCAGTGAACCACGGACGGCGACCCATTGCCGGGCGGGGCCGGCAACGTAAAACCGGGAATGTTGGCCAGGGCCATTTCTACTACCCGGGAAGAGAAAAGTTTCCCTGCTTTTTTGGCATCCGGGTCTATGACCGTGATGCGCAAAAAGGCAAAGGCTTCATCGTTGGCGGGCGGGTTTGCTTTGTCCGAGCGCACGAGCTGTACGTTCACGGTCTGGAACTGCTCGCGGCCCCCCAGGCTGTCGAACAGCGTTTTTTCGACGATTGCGGCCTTCTTTTCAATGTCCAGGCCGGTGAGAATGACCGACATGGAATTTTTATGGCCGCCCAGGGTGTTTATGCAAACCTTGGCAGTGTCGGTGGGCGGTTCACCACAGGTACCGCTGCCGCGGACCCGGTCCGGCCCTTCCTGCTCCAAAGTGAGGGTGTCGAAGCGGACCGACACATCCGGCGTCAGATAGGTAGGGGCAGCGATTTCGTATAGAAGCTGGGCCGTGACCGTGCCCACGGAAACCATGCCGCCGGTGCCCGGGTGTTTCGTGATGACGAAGTCGCCGTCCGGGTAGACCTCCGCGATGGGGAAACCGACATCTTGATAGGTTGGCACCTCGTGGATGAAAGAATAATTGCCGCCCGTGGCCTGGGCGCCGCACTCGATAATATGCCCGGCGGCATAGGCCCCGGCCAGCTTATCCCAGGCGGTGGCCTCCCAACCGAAGTGCCAGGCGGAAGGGCCCGCCACCAGGGCCGCGTCGGCCACCCGGCCGCAGACGATGATGTCGGCACCCGCCTGCAGGGCGCGGGCAATGCCCCAGCCGCCCAGATAGGCGTTGGCGGTTATGGGCAGCGCCCCGGCATCAGCCAGGCCGGTTCCTTTATCAAGGTGGGTGAAGGCCTCTCCCTGGGCCTGTAATTCGGCCATGCGCGGCATCAGGTCATCACCGGTCAAGTGCGCGATCCGGGGCGACAGACCCAGCTTGGCGGCCATCTCCTGCAGCGCCTGGGCCATACCGGCCGGGTTCAACCCCCCGGCATTGGTGACCACCTTGATATTTTTTTCCAGGCAGGTGGCCATGATGGTTTCCATCTGTTTGAGAAAGGTGGGAACGTAGCCGGCTTCCGGCGCTTTGAGTTTTTTCTGGAACAGGATGGCCATGGTCAGTTCGGCGAGGTAGTCACCGGTCAGGATATCAATGGGTCCGCCCGTGACCATCTCTTCCGCAGCAGAAAGGCGGTCACCATAAAAACCACTGCAATTGGCGATAATCAGTTTGTCGTCGTTGTTGGCGTCTGTCATGTTTTTATCACCTCATATTTCCTAAAGACTCTAAAACCAGATTTCTCGCGCAGAGTCGCAGAGGCGCGGAGAAAGGCAGAACCAGAATTTCGTCGCACTATCGTGCGAAAACCCCTTTTAAGATTTCTGCAACAAAGGCTTTTAAGGTTTTATCCGGCGAAGCCGGAGATTTTAATGCTTTTCTCTGCGCCTCCGCGTCTCTGCGCGATGCATGCCCTTGTTATTCATTTCGTCCGGCATTGATCGATAGTCATCGGTTCGAGATCGGACTTCAGGTACCGCTTGGCCAGATCCACGTAAAGCTGTTTGCCGTAGTTCCAGATCTTCTTGTCCGCTGCGCTGACCTCTCGTTTGACGAAAGCCGGATTACCGGCCGCCACAACATGGGGCGGGATCTTCTGGTTCCACTTCACCTGCGACCCTTCGGCGATGATGGCGCCGGTCCCGATTTCACTGAATATGCTCAGCACTGCGCCCATGCCGATAACCGCCTCGTCGCCGATTAAGCTGCCATGCACGATGGCTCCGTGGCCAAGGGTGACGCGCCGGCCGATCCGGTTGTTATGATCCGGCGGGGCATGAATGATCACCCCTTCCTCGACGGCGGTGCCGTCGTCGATTTCGATGTGGCCGTAGTCCCCGCGTAAAATGGCACCGTGGCCGATGTAGCAGTTGTCGCCGATGACAACATCGCCGATGACCTGGGCCAGTTCGCTGACGTAGGTGTCTTTGCCGATGGTGGGCTGGCGCCCTTCGAATGTATATAACATAACTCTCCCAAGATAAGCTGTGAGCTATTGGCTGTTAGCCGTTAGCCAAAACAATGCAATGCGTTAGATTAGTTGGCCGATAGACCAAGCGAGTGCATGCGAAGGTTGGTAATGCCCGGTTCTTAAAGGGCCAACAGCTAAAAGCTTACCGCTAATCGCTCAATCTGGGTCTCTATTTTCCCGTAAACTGCGGCGCGCGTTTTTCCAAAAAGGCCATGATCCCTTCCCGGGCATCTTCCGTGGCAGCCACTTCGGCGAGTTTACCACCCAAAAACAGCACCGCCTCTTCCAGCGGCATTTGCTCGACGGCGGCAAAGGCCGCCTTGCCCAGCCGCATGCCGATGGGGCTTTTGCCGGCCAGGGCTGAAAGTACACCCTGGACTTCAACATCAAATTCCGTATCCGGCGCCACGCGTGTGATCAGCCCCATATCCAGGGCCTGATCGGCGGTGAGTTTCTCGCCGAGCAGGATCATCTCCATGGCTTTCTTGCGCGGGACATTGCGAAAGATCAAGTTACCGATCATCATGGGAAACAGGCCCACATTCACCTCAGGGGTGCCGAATTTAGCCGAGGCCTTGGCGATGACAATGTCGCAGCCGAGCATGAAGCCCGTGCCGCCGGCCAGGCAGTATCCATTGACCCTTGCCACGGTAGGTTTGGGGAAGGCGGCCAGGCGGCTGATAAGGTTTGCATAGCGGTCAAAAAGGGCCTGGCTATCAGAATCGCCCCCCAGGCTGCCAGCCAGGTCCGCCCCCGAACAGAAAGCTTTTTCCCCGGCGCCGGTGATACAGACGACGCGGACGGATTCATCAGTTTCGGCAAAATCCAGGTACTCGTGAAAGAGCGTAAGCGCATCGGGGCTGATGGCATTGCGTTGCGCCTCCCGGTTGATGGTGATGGTCGCCACATGATTTTCGACTTCGTAGAGCAGGTCCTTGTCGGTCATGGTGGTCTCCTTATATTAGGTTGTTTAGGCTGTCGGCCGAAGGCTTTTAGGCAGACCATTGAATCTGCGATTTTTCAATAATTTGTAGCCACCCTGTGCAGTTCCTTTAATTGGGTTTAAAGGTTTTCCTGCAGCTTAAACGCCTACAGCCTATTAGGCTGTATTGGCGGCTTCTATATCCACCAGTACCTGTTTGGGGGTGACCTTGTCGCCTTCGGAACAACTGATCTGCGTCACCACTCCGTCGAAAGGCGCTGAGAGCGTGGTGTCCATTTTCATTGCGGATACCACCAGGAGCGCCTGTCCCTTTTCGACCGTTTCACCGGTGGACACCAGAATTTTGGTGACCACCGCGGGCATGGGCGGGGTGACCGCCTTGGGACCGCTTTGGGGGCCGCTCCTGGGCCGGGGACTGCGGGCGCTTTCATCTTCGAGAAACCAGGTGCGGCCATTGACCGTAACGGCCTTGCCCCCGAATGTATCGGCTACAAAGGCGGTGGCCTGCCGGCCGTTTACGACCAGGTTCAGGCGGCTGTTGGAAATCCGCTGGTAAGTCACTTCAAACTGGTTGTCACCGATGGTTGCTTTAAACTGCCCCTCACCATCGGACTCGATTGCCAGGGCCACCTTTTCCTCGTTGTATCTAAGTTTATATTCCACCTATGGTTCTCCCTCTTATATCTTTGCTTTGCTGTGCGAGAAAGTGTTGCTTCAGTCTAAAACCCTTCAGCCGATCTACTTGATTTACAGCCGCCAATTCGCCAGGGTCTGCCACGGGCCGGGGTGAACGGCCGCGGCAGTGTCGGCAGTCCCTATCCGGATCCTGGGCGCCATGGTATCCGCTGCGTACGCAATGGCCGCTAAATCCAGCTTGGCGCTGTCCGGAGCCCAGGCGGGGAAATGGGTCTCGATAAAATCCGTGAAAGTGTCTCCCTCTGCAAAAGGACGGGAGGCGAGGACGTCCAGCAAAAAGCCGATGGGGATTTTTACGCCCAGCACGGCATACGCCTCCAGGGCCCGCAGCATGCGTCGGATGGCCAGATCACGATTCTCGGCATGGACCACCAGCTTGGAGAGGATGGGGTCGTATTCCACCGGAACCTCGACGCCGGAATAGACACCACAATCGTTGCGTACGCCCGGACCGGTTGGTTCCTGGAGAAAGGTGATCCGACCCGGCGACGGCATGAAATTCTGCTCCGGGTCTTCGGCGTAAATCCGGCACTCGATGGCATGCCCGCGGATGGAGAGATCTTCCTGGGCCAGGGCAAGGGGACTGCCGGCGGCAACTTCAATCTGGTGACGGACCAGATCCACACCGGTGATCATTTCCGTGATGGGATGTTCGACCTGCAGGCGGGTGTTGACTTCCAGAAAGTAGAAATTGCCGTCCGGGTCGAGGATAAACTCCACAGTGCCGGCATTCACATACCCTGACGCTTTTGCCGCCGCAACGGCCGCCTGGCCCATGGCTGCGCGCAACTCGGTATTCAAGGCCGGGCTGGGCGTTTCTTCGATGATTTTCTGGTGCCGCCTTTGGATGGAACACTCGCGTTCAAACAGGTGGATGGCATGTCCCTGGCTGTCGGCCAGGATCTGAATTTCCACATGCCTGGATTTGGCCAGAAACTTTTCCATGTAAATGGTGCCGCTGCCAAAGGCAGCCTCAGCTTCCCGGGCGGCCGCTGCGCATGACTCAGCCAGTTCGGCGGGGTCCGTCACGATGCGCATTCCCTTGCCGCCGCCCCCGGCCGCCGCCTTGATCAGGACCGGGTAGCCGATTTGATCGGCGTGGGCGGC
The DNA here is from genome assembly GCA_905176665.1 of Olavius algarvensis Delta 4 endosymbiont. GTDB lineage: Bacteria > Desulfobacterota > Desulfobacteria > Desulfobacterales > CAJINA01 > CAJINA01. The sequence goes on from CAJINA010000072.1 coordinate 30,944, forward strand.
CCAGGCGGCCGGGTCCCCCGCTGCTTCGGTCATGCCGGGGATGAGCGGCACGCCGTCTTTTTGCATGATCTGGCGCGCCGTGATCTTGTCGCCCAGATCGCGGATGACGTTGGCCGGGGGGCCGATGAAGACAACCCCTTCTTTGGCGCAACGTTCGGCGAACGCGGCGTTTTCCGCTAAAAATCCATAGCCGGGATGAACAGCTTCCGCACCGGTTTGCGTGACAGACGCCATAATCCGGTCAATGTCCAGGTAGCTCTGCGAAGGTTCTGCCGGTCCGATATGAACCGCTTCATCAGCTTCCAGCACATGCAGGGCCCGGGTGTCCGCATCCGAATAAACGGCCACGGTGCCAATGCCCATTTCGCGGCAGGTACGCATGACGCGCAGGGCAATTTCGCCTCGATTCGCGATGAGAATTTTCTTAAACATAAGTTTTCCTCTAATCTAATTCAGGCGCGAGAATGTTTTCCTCGCGCAGAGACGCAGAGGCGCAGAGAAAACCAAAAGCAGAATGTTTGGCGCTTGTGCGCCTGGCTGGTTTTGGATTGGCCTTGCAGCGTAGCTGGTAACATGTGGTTTTGACTTTCTCTGCGCCTCTGCGTCTCTGCGCGAGGCATGGTTTTAGATCTACATCCGGAATATGCCGAAACCGGTTGCATCGTCCCGGATGGGCGCATTCAGGGCCGCGGACAGCCCCAGGCCCAGCACATCGCGGGTCTTGGCCGGATCGAGGATGCCGTCATCCCACAGGTTGGCAGTGCTGTAATAGGCATTGCCCTCCTTGAGCGCCGCTTCGATAACCGGTTCCCGGATAAAGGCCAGCTCTTCCGCGTTCATGGGCGGCTGCCTGGCCCGTTCCCGCTGGTCATTGGTAATGGAAATCAAAACGTCTGCCGCCTGGGCGCCGCCCATCACGCCGATCTGGTGGTTGGGCCAGGTCCAGAGAAAGCGCGGGCTGTAGGCCCGGCCGCACATGGCGTAGTTGCCGGCACCGAAGGAGGCCCCCACCATGACCGTAAATTTGGGTACCGTGGCGGTGGCCACCGCGTTGACCATTTTGTGGCCGTTTTTGGTGATCCCGCCGCGCTCGTAATCCTGTCCGATGATAAAACCGGTGATGTTCTGCAGGAACACCAGGGGTATTTTACGACGGTCGCAAAGCTGGATAAACTGGGTGGCTTTCAACGCACTTTCCGAGAAAAGGATGCCGTTGTTGCCCAGGATGCCCACTGGATAGCCGTGGATGTAGGCGAAACCGCAGATCAGGGTCGTACCGTACATCGCCTTGAATTCCGTAAACTCGCTGCCGTCTACGATGCGGGCGATGACCTCCCGGATGTCATAGGGGGCGGCGATGTCCCGCGGTACGATGCCGTAGGTCTCTTTGGGATCGTACAGGGGCGGCTTAGGGTCCCGGGTGGCCAGCCGGGCTTTGTCGGTATCGGGTAGGTTGCCAACGAGTTCGCGGACAATATCGATGGCATGGGCGTCGTCATCGGCGTAATAGTCGGAAACCCCGGATTCGCTGCAATGCAGTTCCGCCCCGCCCAGTTCATCGGCGGACACTTCCTCGCCGGTGGCGGCCTTGACCAGCGGCGGGCCGCCCAAAAAGATCGCCCCGTGATCGCGGACATGGACCACCTCGTCGCTCATGGCCGGGACATAGGCGCCGCCGGCCGTGCACAGTCCCATGACGGCCGTAATCTGGGGGATGCCCATCTTGCTCAACATGGCCTGGTTGTAGAACACGCGCCCGCCATCGTCGGCATCCGGGAAAATTTCGGACTGCAGCGGCAGGTAGGCCCCGGCCGAGTCCAGCAGGTTGACCATGGGCAGGCGGTTTTCCATGGCGATGATCTGGCTGCGGATGGTTTTCTTCACGGTCATGGGATAGGAAGACCCGCCTTTGATCGTCGGGTCGTTGGCCGACACGAGCACCTCTTTGCCGGCCACCAGACCTATGCCGATGACGATACCGGCCTTATGGATCTTACCGTCATACATGCTCTTGGCTGCCAGCGGCCCGATTTCCAGAAACGGAGAGTTTGGGTCCAGCAGCAGTTCCAGTTTTTTCGGGGTCGGCAGCTTGCCGTTTTCAGCCAGTCGTTTGAGGGATTTCTCACTGCGCTGGTTCAGCGCTTTATCCATTTCCGTGTTCAGATCATCCACCAGGGCGGCCATGGCAGCGTAGTTTTCACGGTACTCATCAGATTGGGTGTCAATCCGGGATTCAATGGGGTGCATGGGGTTGCTTCTCCTCTTGTTTGAATGCGTCTGTCCAGGCAGTTAAAAGGACCGTTACCGCGCGCCGGAACTCGTCGCGTTAAAAGTAGACCCAACAAACCAGACAATCAATATAAACAAGAATGGTGCCAATGATCGGACTAATATCTAACCGATTGATATTGAAAGCTAATATTTCCTTATGCAACAGGTTGACATTCAAGATTGTTTCAATTATGATGTAACATAAATGTAACAAAAAGAAACATTGTTGAAATAAATTGAAACATCGCTGGATGTACTGCCCCAATAAAGAGGAGACAGGCAATGAAACCAATCCTGGCAGCATCGCCGGGTAATGACAACCTCAAACGTATCCTGGATTATCTTAAAATCAGCTATTGGCTGACGGATCTCGATTACGTTCTGCTGGATGTCAACGAGACCTTTCTGGAATTGACCGGGGCCCGTCGGGAAACTCTGATCGGGCGGGATATGCGTACCCTAATTAGTGCCGAAGAACTTGAAATAGTAAAAAATTACAACAATCTACTCACCGAAGGCAAGGAGTCGGTCCAATTTGAACTTTACGTCTACGGGCCGCAGCATAAGAAAAAAATCCCGGTTTTGTACCACCTGTCAATGAATACGGACGAGCGGGGGCAACCGCTGACGGTCAATGCGCTTTTAATGGACATCAGCGAACAGAAAAAGATTCGCGATGAACTGGAAAAGGAAAAAAAGATGCTCCAGAGCATCCTTTTCGGAATTCGGGACTGCGTTTCAATCTTCGATAAAAACGGTCGGTTTATGTTCGGCAATTCGGAAAGCGCGCGCCTGCATACCGGTCGTCAAACCCCCTTGCTGCCGCCGGGTTCCGACGGGCCGGTGAAACTGGAATTATCGGTGGACGGTAAAACACGGCAGTTCCTGGGGCAGATCCGCCCGATTTTAGACCATGCCGGGAACCTGTTTGCCCACGCCGAAACCTTGACCGACATCACTGACAACATTCACCTCGCTGAAAAGGAACGGGAACTGTTTCACTTCAAACGGCAGGTACGGCGCAGGGAACTTGAAACCAAGATGATCGGTTCCGGCAAGCAGATGGAGGCTGTTTTCGAAACTATTTTGAGGTGTGCGGAAGTGGATTCGAGCGTTTTGATTATGGGGGAGACCGGCGTGGGTAAAGAGGTGGCGGCCCGGGCGATTCATGTCCAGAGCCATCGCAAGGACCAGCCGTTCGTGACCGTCAATTGCGGCGCCTTGCCGGAAGCCCTGCTCGAGTCGGAGCTGTTCGGCCACGTAAAAGGGGCCTTCACCGGTGCGACCTCCGATCGGGCCGGTCTTTTTGCGGAAGCCCACGAAGGGACCCTGTTCCTGGATGAAATCGGAGAATTGAACAAGGCCATGCAGGTCAAACTGCTGCGGGTTCTGCAGGAAGGGGAAGTACGCCCGGTGGGGTCGGACCGTTCCCGCAAGGTTGCCGTGCGCATCATCTGTGCCACCAACCGCAATCTACAGGAATTTGCCCAACAGGGGCAATTCCGGATGGATCTCTACTACCGGGTGGCTGTCATCCCCCTGGTCATCCCCCCCTTGCGCGACAGGCCCCAGGACACCCTCAAACTGGCCGACTACTTCATCCACAAACATCAAAAAAAAGATGGCCGGGATTTGAAAACCCTCACGCTGATTACCCAGCAGCTGCTACGCCGCTATCACTGGCCCGGCAACATCCGGGAACTTGAAAATGCCATCGAACACGCCCTGGCCATGAGTCGGGGGCAGGCTATCACCCCGGAGTGTTTTCCCCTCCAGATTCTGGACCCGAACGCCGGCGCCCCGGCAGGGGACTATATAGATGGTCCGGTACCAGTCTCGTCCGGCAAAACAAAGAAGCAGGAGCGTGAATACCGGGCCATAAGCGCTGCCCTGGCGCGGTACGAAGACGATCTGTCCGGAGCCGCCCAGGCCCTGGGCATTTCCAGGGTAACGCTTTGGCGAAAAAGAAAGAAGTACAATCTATGATGCCGATGAAGTTTCCACCGATCTGATTTGGCTGGACTGCAAGCCGCTGTCCCTGTCTTGCCAGGCTTTATATCCGGCCAACGCAGGTGTGGCCTGTTTGATCGTGTTCTGTCGGGGCGGGTTGCCTATGAAGCTGGCTAATAATCGAAGAACAGTTGCTGGATGTCCTTCAGGCTCCGCTCTTTCAGCAGAGCCAGCATGAGCAGAATCCGTGCTTTGGCGGGGTTAAGTTCATCCGAGGCAATGAAACCGTGCCGGTCGTCGTCCACTTCCACGTTGCGGCCCACCCGACCGGTGGGGACACGTGAACTGCGCACGAGAACCACGCCTTGCTGGGCGGCCCGGGCGGCCCGTTCCAGGGTGGCTGTGTTCATGTTGCCGTTGCCGTCACCGGCGATGACAATACCCCTGGCGCCCCCGGCCACGGATCCGTCGATCAGGTCGGCCGGCATGTCGATGCAGGCATAAATGATGTCCACCCGGGGCAGCGTAGCGACCCCATCAACGTCGAACTCACTCAGGAAGGTGTGCCGGCGGAAAGGTTTGCGAAAATAGCGGGTATGGCCGTAATTGACGGTGCCGATCAGGCCATTGAGAGGGGACAGGAACGTCTCCACGGAGGTGGTATTTGTTTTGGTCAAGGAGTGTGCTCCGTGGATGCGGTCGTTCATGACCACCAGCGCACCGCGTTCGGCTGCCTGGGGGTCTGCCGCCACGGCGACCGAGTTGAAAAGGTTCAAAGGACCGTCGGCGCTCACCGCGGTGGCGGGCCGCATGGCACCGGTCAACACCACCGGTTTACGGCTTTTGACGGTCAGGTTCAGAAAGTGTGCGGTTTCCTCCATGGTGTCGGTCCCGTGGGTCACCACCACGCCGCTGATATTTTCATCCGCCAGCAGCTCATTGATGCGTTTGGCCAGCGTGATCATGATTTTGAAGGTCATGTCCTGGGAGCCGACATTGGCCAGTTGTTCTCCGCTGAGCCGGGCGATGTCATTGGTTTCAGGGACGGCGGCCAGCATGGCGGCTACGGTCATCTGGCCGGAGACATATCCGGTCTGGGTGCTCGATTCGGCCGCTCCGGCAATGGTACCGCCCGTAGCAAGGATGATCACCCGGGGGAGTTTATTTCCAGGGGAATTGCTGGTCAACAATGTGCCCGTTGTTGCCATTTGTTGTATAGGGCTTTGCGGTTATGGTGCAGCTGCATTTTATGGAACGCATCGATTTGACTCTTGGTAAACCATCCGTTTTGCAGAAAGTATTCTCCAAAAAGGGACTGCAGGCGGCGCTGTTTTCCAAGCAGGGCCAGTAAATTGTAGGCTTTCAAGTAGCCCTGGCGGACAGCACTTTCGCCGAACTTTTCGCCCAGGCGCCGGGCGGCCAGTATCTTACGGATATCCTGCAGGGTCAACATACCCCAGTCCATGGCGAGCTGACCGAGCAGGGGGCGCCGACGCCGTTGCCAAAGGAGCGCCCGGATGTACGTTTTCCAGAACACAATTCCGGAATAGAACAGGAACTGACCAAATAGCAGGTGCCGTTGGGGTACGCTTCCGCTGAAAAAGTGATCTGGATTCTTCCGGCGGCGTTTTTTCTTTGCCTGCCGTTTTGGGGGCCTATCCGCAGAGCGGTAATCAGGTGGCGGATCGGCCCACAGAATTCCGTCCGTATTGATAGCAGCATTGAGTTTGCGATAGGCGAGGGATACTTCGGCAAAACGGGCATTCAATTCGGAAGGCTGTTTGCCCAGGGTGCGAGCGCGGTCCGGGTGGGTTTCCAGCGCTATTTTACGATAGGCGGATTTCAATCCAGCCGGCCGGAGATACTTGAGGTACTCCTCTGAAACAGTTGTTTCAGGGCCGAACAGAACCAGGCAAGCATCAAAGAGCTCTTGTAGGGGTGTTTCGGCCACCAGTACTCCTCTCATCCACCGTATCTCCCTTATTTGTCAACATGTTGTACTTATGTCAAGGAAAAAACTATATGTTGTGGTATCCGGCGACCTCAACCAGGCGCGTGTATATTCCGAAAACACAAGCAGATAATAGCCTTATCGGCCACGAAACCGCATTTCTTTAGGCTGAATAGACACTCTGGCAGGTTGCACCGGACCGCAGAGAAGGGTGGTCTGATTTTGCATTGCAGACTGGAAACTGGTACTATCCGGAACCATGCCAAGCGAGCCGGAAATTTACACGCATCCCGCCCTGAACGAGCAGGTGACGGCCATCGGAGGGTCATATGTGTTTATCAAGGAACAAATTATGGCCCATCAGGATCAAGAGATACTGGTATTTACCGGCCATGCCGTGCTGGATACGGCCTGCTGCGGTGCGGCCGGTTGTGCCTATGCGCTGGTACCTGGATTTGTCGACCGGTACCACTGTCGGCAGGACGCCGCCGGCAGATGGCAGTCCCGGGTGAGACCCATCCGGGATGCGGCTGTCCGCAAATCCATCAGCGCCCTAATCCTGGATCAAGCCCCGGTCCAGCAGGTGCAGTTTTTATAGCATTTCTACATCGGGAGTGTTCCGGCCATCGTATTCGATGAGCGCACCGGCCGATTTTTTACCCATGGTGCAATTGATCACGGCGGTGCCGTTGTAGGAGACCACACCGGGAGTTTCATGGATGTGCCCGCAGATCAAAAGCCGGGGGGGCTGATCCTGCAGGATTGAAAAGACCGCATTGCTGCCGGCTGAAAAGCGGCCCAGCACCATGTCAAGGATTCCATAGGGCGGCGGGTGGGCGACAAGAACGGTTTCCCGGGTGAGGCAGCACGCCTTGAGTTTGTTGATGAGGCGGTTTTCCAACAGACACAGACGCGATTTGAACGGTACCGGAATGGTGCCCCCGATACCCACAAAGCGAATATGGTTGACGGTCATCGGGTTCAGGTGGAGGTTGTAGAGATTTGATCCGTCTTTAAGGATTCGGTTGGCGGATCGCGGGTCGGTATTGCCGCGTACGGCCAGAACTGGTACAGGGAGACTATTCAGTTCGCGAAAGACGGGCAGCGGATTAAAATAATTGGCAATATCGCCGGCGGCGATGAGCACGTCCGGCGCATGCCGGTCAATATTTTTCCGTATAAGGTCCAGCCGGTATCGTTTGGCATGGATATCGGCAACGGCGTAAATACGCATGGGGTCTCCCGGGATTCAAATCAGGCGTTAAGTCGGTATAATTAGCACAGGGGCGCTAAAATTAACAGTCGGCAATACGTAAGGCTATCTAAAAATAGGATTTTGGTTCAAGGTGCGGCGGCCGTGCGGTTATAACCGGAGGAATACTCAAGTAATTCGAGGATAGCGCGGACGGTTGCGCCCGACGGTTTGAAAACCGGCCCTGGGTGCCAAAACCGAACGCCCAACGCCAGGATTGGGCCACAAGACATTTTGGTGTGAGCCTCTAAACATGCCGGAAGGCAAAGGAAGATGGAAAAGCACAGCAGTGACGGTATCTGTTTCGCGGCCGGCAATTGGCCGGTTGACCCTACCCGGACCACCCTCCTGTTTATCCACGGCTCGGGCGAGACCGCGCTTCTCTGGGAAAACCAGGTCGCGGCCCTGGCCGCCGATTACAATACCATTGCCCTGGATCTTCCCGGCCATGGAGACAGTGTCGGTCCCGGTCTGGATACCATAGCTGGTTATACCGCGGCCGTGATCGGGTTTGTCGACAAGATCGGTCTCGCCAATCTGGTACCCTGCGGGCTCAGCATCGGCGGGGCGATCGTCCAACAGACGCTGCTGGATTACGCCGACCGACTGCTGGCCGGGGTCCTGGTCAGCACCGGGGCACGGCTGCGGGTAATGCCGCAAATATTTGAAACAATAGAGAAAGATTACCAACAATTTGTGGCCCTGAGCCGGTTGTTTGCAGCTTCGCCCAAGACCCCCGCGGCCCTACTGGAACCGCTGCTGCAAGCCACCGCCCAGTGCAACCCACAGGTGACCGCCGGGGATTTCAGGGCCTGTGATCGTTTTGACGTCATGGCGCGCCTTGGCGAAATAGCCCGGCCGGTTTTAATCATTTCCGCCGATGATGATCAGCTGACCCCACCAAAATACAGTGACTTTATGGAAAAAAACATTCCAGGGGCGGTAAGGTGCCGTATAGCGGAGGCAGGCCATGTGGTACCTGTTGAGCAGCCGGAAGCGGTGAATCGGGCTATCAGGGGATTTTTGGAGAACATCGTCAGGGGGTAGGCGCCCGGAAGGATGTTCGGCAACGCAGCCGGCCTGGCATTGGACCGGCGGCGGCCCGGCGTTTAGGCCTGGATTGACAACAGCTTGGGAATACAGGTAAAGTTACATATCAGCGTTTCGCTTGCAGCCCGGTCTGCATACAGGTGGTCACCCTATGTCCAAAAAGCATCCGGAATGTCCGCTGGCCATTCCCCGAAACTGCCCCGAATTCAGAAACGCGCGGGTCTGCGCTCTGATTCGGGGCGATAAAAAGTGCCTGCGTAAATTCGGCGGGAGTCGCCCCCGAGTTCATATAAACCACATAGGTCCCGGGCACACGCCCAATCAGCCCCGCCCCATCCGCAATATCCAGACAACCATCAAGAAGGGTACGGTCTCAGCTTTTTTCTATCGCCACCGCTCTTAGCGGTTGTATCATCGCTTGTTCGCCAGCATCATCCGATTGATCACGATCTGGTGGCGCTTGCCAAACACCATGACCTCTTCCGGCTTGAAACCCCCGGCACGGTATACCTGTAAAAATTTTTCCGAGCCCAGCATGTGCAGGATGTAGCTCAGGTGGCCCGAGTAACCGCTGTCGTCGATTGCCTGCAGGCGTGCGACCGCAGCCCGGGCAAGTTCGACCACCTCGCGATGGACCGTCGGTCCCTGCGCCCCGCATGGCTGCAAGGAGTAGAGCTGCCGGCAACTGAAAGGGCGGCTGGCGTAAATCATACAACGCTTGTTTTTCTGTAAAAACGGGCACTGGTTTTTTTGGCCCTGTTCCCGTTTGCGAATGTCGCGGTTGAGCTGTTTGGCGAGAGCCGCCGCCCGGGCACGGTTTAATTTACCCATCTGTTTACGGATCAAGAGCCCTTCCAGGGTGGTGACGTCCACCGGGCCCATATTCGTGCAGCAGAAGGCACAACCGGGTTCACAGACTGCGTCGCGGCGAAAGTCGGCCGTTTCTGCCTCAAACCGGTCGTACACAACCCGCATGCGGTCAATTTTTACATCTATATCCAATTGGTTCTCCCCGAGCTGCGCAACAACTCCCCGCGGTCGGCTTCATTCGGTTCGGTGACAAGGTCTCATGGCTTTTTAAAGTGCGGCTGTCAAGGGATATCTTGACGGGTTCGCCGTTCTATGAGACGGTAACCTCCGTTGTTCTGATGGATGTAATATTTGTGAAATGGGGAGGCCAAAATGGGGCACCTTGCTTACGGAGTGGATGGAAAAGTGTTTGTGGTTACCGGGGCCAGTCGCGGTATTGGCCTGGAGATCGCCAAGCAGCTTTTAGATCAGAACGCACGTGTGGTGATCTGCGGGCGGAAACCGGAAGGACTGGCGGCTGCCGCGGAAGCGCTCAAGGGGGGTGACAATCTGCTGGCCGTGGCGGCCCATATTGCCAAAGAGGATGATGTCAATGCCCTGTTTGATCAGACCCTGGAGACGTTCGGCACCGTGGATGCGTTGATCAACAATGTGGGCATGAATATCGTCACCGGGACCGTGGATGCGGACCTCGGGTTGTGGCAAAAGATCGTTGATTCCAATCTCAACGGCACCTTTCTCTGTGCGCGCAAGGCCGGCCAGATCATGCGTGAAAAGCAGCAGGGCAAAATCGTGAGCATTACGTCCATTGCCGCCCGCCGGGCCGCCCCGTTCATGGGCGTTTACGGGATTGCCAAGGCCGGCATCGAGATGATGACCCAGGTCCTCGCCCAGGAACTGGCGCCGTTCAACGTCCAGGTCAATGCCGTGGCGCCCTGCATGGTCCGCACCAAGTTCAGTGAACCGTTCTGGTCGAATCCGGATATCCATGAACAAATTGTCAAAACAATTCCCCTCGGAAGGATAGCGGAACCGGCGGATGTGGCCCACCCAACCCTTTTTCTATGCAGTTCAGCCGCCGATTTCATTACCGGCCAGACCCTCGTGGTGGATGGCGGAGCAACGGCGGTTTAACGATGCCTTTCAAACTGCTCCTAAAAAATTGGCTCAAAAGCAAGACCGCTGCCTGGCTGGTGTATGTCATTGTGAAGATCTGGTTCGGTACGGTCCGGGTGAAAATCCTCAACCCGGAGGTCTACCGGAAGTACTTTCTGAACAATACCAGCGGCCGGAATGTGGTGGCCGGGTCGTGGCACCGCCATGCCATCTTCTTTTTTTATTTTTTTCGAAACCTGGGCCCCCGCGGTATCATGATCAGCAAGAGCGTCGACGGTGAATTTACGGCCAAAATTGCCTGCTACCTGGGCTACACGCCCATCCGCGGCTCCTCCTCGAAAGGTGGGACGCAGGCCTTGCAAGGCTTGATCGATTTTATGCGCGTACGGGGCGGGACGCGTTTCAGTGGAACGGCGGTTGACGGACCGCGGGGTCCGGCCCGGGTCATGAAGACCGGGATGCTGGCGGTTGCCAAGGAAAGCGGTTCCTGGTTCATCCCCATGGCCTGTTCCGGGAACAACGTCCTCACTTTTTCAAAGGCCTGGGACCGCACCATCATTCCCAAACCGTTCAGTAAAGTGGTAATGGACTTTGCTGCCCCGGTATTCATTGCCCCGGATAGCACGCGGGAAAGCCTGGAAACGCTGCGACAGCGCACAGGGAAACTGTTGAATGAGATGACGGATAACGTAGATCGGCTGTGTGGCTACACAGGAGGTTGATATGAACACTGATAAAGCGCCCTTCAAAGTGGATATAGACGGCCATATTGCCTGGCTGATAATGGATCGTCCGGACAAGCGCAATGCCATGGGGCTGGATTTCTTCCCGGCGGTCACAGAGCATTTTCGGGAATTTGATCAGGACCCGAATGTACGGGTGGTGGTTATTAAAGCGCAAGGGAAGTCTTTTACCGTCGGCCTGGACCTGATGGAAGCGGGCGGGATTCTGACCGACAGTACCGCCGCCGGCCGGGAAGCCTTGCGCCAAAAAATCATCGAATTGCAGCAAAGCATGAATGCCATTGAGCAGTGCCGCAAGCCGGTCATTGCCGCGGTGCACAGTCACTGTATCGGCGGGGGCATCGATTTGCTCAGTGCCTGCGACATCCGCCTGGCAACTGCCGATGCCGTCTTCAGCATCCGGGAGACCCGGATTGCCATTATTGCCGACCTGGGAACACTCCAGCGCTTGCCGGCCATCATCGGCGACGGCTGGTTTCGGGAACTGGCTTTCACCGGACGGGATTTTTCGGCCGAGGAAGCCTTGCAGATGCGGTTTATCTCCCGAATCTGCAAGGACCAGGAAGACTTGTACGCCCAGGCCGGGGAACTTGCCGGCCAAATTGCCGCCAATGCGCCTCTGACCGTCCAGGGGGTCAAGGATGTCATCCTGTACAATCGAGACAATGGGGTTTATCCGGGCCTGCAGTACGTGGCCCAGAAAAATTGTGCCCAATTGCCGTCGGAGGACCTTATGGAAGCGGTGACGGCTTTCATGGAGAAGAGGGAACCAGACTTTAAAGGAAACTAGAAGCGGCTTGAAAGCCTTCTATCGGGTCCAATCTCGGCGTTGGCGTCCGTTTTACATCCTCGAAATACTGTGTGTATTCCTCCGGTGGAAACCATACGTCCGCCTTGACATTGATTCCGATTGAAGGCTTTCAAGCCGCTTCGTACAATAATTTTTGAGGCAAACATGGGTCAGGACAACTTTACCCATACCGTTCGATGCAAGACTTGTCGCACCCGTTTCAAGGTGCAGCTTTTCGAGAGCCATGCAAAGAATCTGTTTCTGGTCGACAAACGCGACTGGTATTGTGACAAATGTAAAAAGACGTATGCCAACAACCAGACGGCCAAACTTTCCCAGGCCCACCAGGCCATTGGCTTCCCGGAACTGACCGGTACCCGCAAGATGATTACCTGGGCGGAAAAGATCAGGGCGGAATTGATCAACAAGGTCAAATATCTGAAAGAGAGCCTGCGGATCGAAGATGCCGACGAGCAAGAAATTTCCAGCCAGGCCTTTGATCAGTTCTTCGATGAATGGCGGCAGGAAACGGCAGCGAAGTGGTGGATCGACAATCGGAAGATGACCGTCAGGGATATTTCGCAGCGGGTTGAAACACTGGCCGCCGCCATTCGCAAACCGACTGACTAGAAGCCATCTTAAAAAACGGATTTTGGTTCACGGTCCCGTCAACGCCTTCCAGGCCACGCCGGACAAGCCAGGCGGGCGCTACATTCGAACCGGAGGTGCCAGCGAAGCCAATGCCTATCGTGGTGAATACTTCAGTATTTCGAGGAGTTGGTCCGCCCTACAATTAGCAGTATGCCTTACGGGGGCGATTTACTCGCCAATTTAGCGTACAACGCCGAAATTAGGCCAAAAGACTTTGTTGAGATAGCTTATAGTTCACCCGGCACCTACATTGTTGAACACTCCCCACAGCAAACTGCCGGGAATCGTCCCCGGCATGGAACTCGCCATTTTAAATTCACACACTAGCCCCACAATAGGCAGCGGGGAATGCTCACGCTGGTCTCTTCCGTAGAAGCTTTCGCCAGTGCGGATTTCGGCCCAAGGTCAAGGACTCCCGTTTAAGCCATGCCAATCCCCAGCAAGCAAATATGGAAATCGGCAATCAGATGAACCGGGTCAGTGTCAGTATCAATGGCACTTGAAGTAATAAGAGGGCGTTGGTCATGAGCCAGCAGGCATTGGCCAGATCGATATCCAGGTCGTAAATGGTGGGTGGAACCATGGCGATAAATCCCACGGGCATGGACGCCAGGATCAGGACTACTTTCAAAGGCAGGCCATTGTCGATGCGGTCTAATCCGAGCAGATACCCCAGACTGACAACCAGCACCGGCACCAGGGCAAATTTTATCAGAGCGACGATCAACCCGGGCTTGAAAAAGGTCATTACGCTAGAAAAGCGCATGGCCATGCCGATGGAAATCAGCAACAGCAGGGCCGCCAGGGGTCTGAAAATTGTATTGACGGTGGCATAAAAGGCCGGTCGCGGCAAGCCGGACAGATTCAGGATCAGGCCAATGGCAATGCTGGCAACCGCCACCATGACGAAGATGTCGGTTGCCGCGTTCTTCAGGCGCTGAAAAAACGAGGGTGTGTCCGTCAGGTCGTCACTGTAGGATTTGGCCACTGGAAATCCAATGGCATAATAGCAGGCTTCTTCAAATAGCTTGTAGAAAGGGACCAGGGCAAACCCCTGTTCGCCGAGAAACATAAAGCAGAACAGAGCGCCCAGCGATCCGATGTTGGTGAAACCGCCGCAGACGATATATGCGCCGGTCTGCTTGCGGTTCAAGGCCAGCATCCGGGCGGCGGCATACGCCAGGCAGCCGCCGGTGAAAAGGGCGGTCAGTCCTAAAAAAGGCAGCGCGGCAATTTTGACATCGTGGATCTGGGCTACCCAGGTTGCCCCCAGGATTGCCACTGGGTTGAAAAAAAGCAACGCTGCCTTTTGGAGCCTTTTGCGGGTGTCTTCAATGGGCAGGGTAAACACCCCTTTTTTCACCAGCACCTGGATCAGGTAACCGGCTCCGATGCCGAATACGACCAGACTGATTGAAAAGAGGAGCTTGCCCATGGTTTTTCCGTATTTAGAGCCCTGGCCTTTAGGGCTGGGTCTGAGGTAGTTGGTTGTACCGTACCAAAACTTAGGCAGAAAGACTGAAGGCTGAAGACTGAAGGTTAAGCAAAACGTCCGGTACCCTGTCCGTCGGGTGTTTATGTTTACCAATAGTAGACAGGTTTAAACAGGTTGTGAATTTGTTTGCACTTCAGTCTTCAGTCTTCGGCCTGATAGCCTAAGCCGGGCCATGGGGCCAGGATTCATCACACCTCGCCGAATTCCTGCACGATGCTTTCCAAAACGTCATCCGACATGCCGTACGAATGCTCCTTGCCGGGGAAAACGCCCGCTTTCACTTCCTGGGCATACTGGGAGAACGTGTCCGTCATGAGCTGCCCCACATTTACGTACTGTTTGGCGAATGACGGCGTGAACGTATCGTACAGCCCCAGTACATCCGGGGTGACCAGCAGCTGACCGGAACACTGGGGCCCACCGCCGATGCTGATGGTCGGTATGTCGAGCTTGCGGGTTACATAATCGGACAGCTTGGCCGGGACCGCTTCAAATATAATTGCGAAAACACCAGCGTCCTGCAGAGCGAGGGCCTCGGAAACCACCTTGCGGGCGGAGTCAATGTCCCGGCCCTGGGCCTTGAGCCCGCCCAGAGCGCCGACTGCCTGGGGGTGGAGGCCCACATGGCCCACGCAGGCGATGCCCATCTCCACCACTGCCTTGGTTTTGGCGATGTGGTTGTGGGTGGCCTCGAACTTGACGCCGTCCACCTTGGCTTCGGTGACGAAGCGGGCGGCATTTTTCATCGTGTCTTCAATGCTGTACTGGAACGAACCGAACGGCATGTCGGCGATGACCATGGTCCGGTCGCAGGCGCGGGCTACCGCCGCACAGTGCAGCACCATCATGTCCATGGTGGCTGTGAGGGTGTTGGGATGTCCGTGGACCACCATGGCGCACGAATCGCCCACCAGGATCATGTCGATCCCGGCGTCGTTGACCTTCTTGGCGGTGGGGTAGTCATAGGCGGTCAACATGGTGATGGTTTCATTGTTGTCTCTCATTGCTTGGATGGTTGTAACGGTGTGTTTCGACATGTCTTTCTCCTACTTCAATGCATGTAGTGGTTGGTTTTCCTGTTCATGCCTTGTTGGTTGAGCCAAAAAGCCTGATTTTTGATTGAATCGGGCCCTGCATGGCAGCGATGCCGTCGCGCATGACATCCACAAGTTCCGGGAGGTTGCCGCCTACAAACAGGCGGCTCAACGAGTGGGTGTACGCGGTACGGATTTCTGTGTTGACATTGAATTTGCATACGCCGTGGGCGATGGCCCGGACGATCATCTCATCCGGCAGGCCGGACGTCCCGTGGAGCACCAGGGGGACGGACACCGCTGCTGCAATGGCCGCCAGTCGCTTAAAATCGAGCCGGGGTTCGGTTTTATAGTGGCCGTGGATATTGCCGATGCACACGGCCAGGGCACAAATGCCGGTCTGTTTGACAAAGTCGGCCGCTTCCTCCGGCTGGGTCATTTTAGCAGCTGCGGCGGCCACCGTAAGGCCGTCTTCGCTGCCGCTCAAGCGGCCCAGTTCACCTTCCACCCCGGCTGAATAGAGGACGGCCTCCTGGACGATGTTCTTGGTGAAGGCCAGGTTGCCCGCATATTCCAATCCGGAGCCGTCCGCCATGACGGAGGAGATGCCGGCCGCCAGGGCCGCCTGGATCATTTTCTGCGACGGGCAGTGATCGAGATGAATTGCTACGGGGACTTGCGCTTTATCTCCGGCTTCCAGACATAGCTGAATCAATGGGGTACCCCCCAATTCAAGTGCGGAAGGCAGCAGTTGGATGATAACCGGACTGCCCAGCGCTTCGGCCGATTGGATGACGGCCAGAACGCCTTCAAGGTTGTAGATATTGAAGGCGCCGACGGCATATCGGTTTTGGCGGGCGCGCTGCAGAATTTGTTCAAGGGGCACCAGCATCGGTCAGCCTCGCGCCAGTTTCTGTTGGATGTTGACCAGGGCGTCGTCGCTGCCGACATTGCCGGGGAAGACAATGTAGGACATCCCCGGGTAGCGGCTATCGTTTTCCAGCTGCCACACCGGGACCCCGGGCAGGACCTGGCCTGATATCAAGGCGCGCCGGACTCCCAATCCAAGGGTGGCCACATCGCTGGAGGTAATCCCCCCTTTGGCAACCAGGTATCGGGGCTGCAGGTCCAGGCCGTCGATGATACGGATCAGGCTGTTCGATACAACCTGACCTATATCCAGGCTGGCCTTGACATCGGTGCCGGTGATCAATTCCCGGCTGGTGTAGAGAATCACGTCCCGCCCGGCCGCGAGCAAGCTGTTGACCCGGTTGGCGGCCTGTTCAATTTCCGCATCCGGGCCCGCCTCGGCCAGCAGATTGGCGACACCGATTTCCACCGGTTCGATATCGGTCTGTTCCAGTAGAGCCCGGACTTGGGCGGTCGTCTTGGGAACGTACGATCCGACCACGAAGAGACCGCCGGCCGGAGTGTCGGTAACCAGTTCTTCCCGGGCCAGAAAATCCGTTCGCGGTTCGATCCCGGTCATGACCCGCACAAAGGCGGCGGCGGTCCGGAACAGAAACCGGCGGCCGGTCTCGGCGGCGCCGGCCAGACCGGCTACTATGACTTCCACATCACGATACGTGACGGCGTTGACGATAC
Organism: Olavius algarvensis Delta 4 endosymbiont; assembly: GCA_905176665.1. Lineage (GTDB taxonomy): Bacteria > Desulfobacterota > Desulfobacteria > Desulfobacterales > CAJINA01 > CAJINA01. Next base: position 47,662 of record CAJINA010000072.1, read on the forward strand.
AGGCCGTGTTATCCCGGACGCTGCCTAAAAGGTCAGCGACCCGCTCCGGTCCCCCCTTGCGGATGTCATCTAAAGTGATAGCGGTAACCGCTGCGGCGGGTATGTGGCCGCCCGTCTTTTCGGCAACCCACTGCTTGAGATCCGAATGTTTAAACCCGAAGGCGGCGTCCCGGGCATAGGCGGTCATAGCCGCCGGTACCAGGCTTTCCTCCTCAGCCACGTAATGCACGTCGTTGATGGTGAGACGACCACCTTCCGGGAAAAAGGGCATGATCAGGTAAGGTCGCTTTGCCGTGCCCATGGCCTTGGCTACTGCTTCAACTTCGTCTGGGAAGTGTCCCCGGAGCGTGGAATCACTGCGTGAGATGACTTCGATCGGAATGCCGGCCAGTTCGGCGGCGGTCTGGAGATTAATCCCGATTTCCATGCCGCGCACGCAAGCTGCCTGGCGTTCCAAACTGCGGGAATTGGTCAGGATAAAGAACCCCGGTCCCGGCTCCTGCAGGGCCTCGCGCAGTGTCTGCACTGACCAGGTGGTCAAGACCGGCAACCCGTGCACAGTCTGGGTGCCGGTGGGGTCGTCGTCCAGGACGACGATTTTTTGGCTCGTGGATTTTACCCTGGCCTGAATCCCGGGTAGCAGATCCTCCGGCCACTCCGGCGGCAGGGAAGCCAGGCAGGCCTCTTTATATAGAACGACAGCATCCATGGAGATCCCTATTTGATCGAAAATATATTTCGTTCGATGAACTGCCAGATTGCCAGGTAATCCCCTTTTTCAATCAGGGCTTCCAGGGCGTTGATATCGATACTGTCCAACAGGTTCCAGAGCTTGTTGGTGAGCCGGCTGTTGGCCTCGAAGGTACCCCGTATGTCCCAGCGGGTCGGCGAGGTGTCGGAAGTCAGGTAATCGGTGTAGTCGTATTTTTTCAGGTAGTAGAGAAACTCGACATATTCCAGGAAGTGCTTGGTCCCGCAGAAGTAATCCCAATCCCATTTGCCGTCGTTGTCATTGACGTGGACATAGTAGCGGTGGCGACTTTCGGCCAGCAGAGCCACGGCCTCGGCCGGGTTTTCGTTGCCGTACATACTGTGGCCGAAATCCAGGGTCACCCCCATGGTGTCGGACTGAATGTCGTTGAGCAGACACAGGGCCTTGGCAGCCGTATCCACAAAACAGCGCCCCCGGGTTTCGCTGGGTTTGTATTCGATAAACAGCGGGATGTCCCGGTTGTAATCGGCGGCTGCACCGATCGTTTCCACCAGGTGTTTCCAGGCCGCGGCGTAATCGTATTGAAATGAAAATTCATACCCGTCGCCCAACGGACAACAGGTCACCTTGTCCGCGCCCACCGCCGCTGCGAAATCTTTGGCCTCCTTGATTAAGGTCACGGCTTTGGCCCGGATAACCGGATCGGTAGAGGTTAACCCCCCGTTGCGAAATTCCGGTTCGGCCTTTACGTTGACATTGACGGCCGCGGTTTTCAGGTTGTATTTATCCAGCACGTTGCGGGTGGCTTGGGGGTCCTTGACTTCATAGGGGTATACGATCTCCACCCCGTCATATCCATCGATGCCGGCGAGCAACTCGAACTTTGCGTCCAGGTCAAGGGGGGTGTTGTATTCATGGAAGCGATCGCGGGTCTGGGACAGAAAGCCGGTGATAATCGCCATTTTTAACATAGGTGAATTCTCCATTTACGATAGTGCTTCAATCTCGTGTAACCAAGCTATGGCCGCCGCAGGACACCCAGCAGGCGCGCCTTGATACCGGACATCAGCCGTTTGTACCAGCCAAACTGGCTGATAATGGTCAGGACAATAATCAGAAATAAAATCAGGGATACCGGGCGCTGAAAAACCGGCATAAAGCTTCCCTGCGACACCATCAAGGCCCGCCTTACGTTTTCGTCCGCCATGGGGCCGAGGATGACGCCAATTACCAGCGGAGCGATGGGATAGCCCATGGTCGTCAGGAAGTAGCAGATAATACCCACCGGCAGCATCAGGTAAAGGTTGTAGATGTTCAGGCCTAGAGAGTAGGAGCCGATGATGCACAGCACCCCGATGATCGGCATGAAGATCTGGGTCGGAATACGCAGCACCTTGACTACCTGTTTGGCCAGAATCATGCCGGTGATCCACATGGCGCATGAAGCCAGCAGCAAAATGGCGGCTACTTCCGTGATAAAGGTCGGATGTTCGAAGGTGATCATGGGCCCCGGCGTAACCCCGTGCAGCATCAGGGCGCCCAGCAGCATGGCCGCCGGCGGGCTGCCGGGGATGCCGAGATTCAACAAGGGGATCATAGCGCCCCCGACACAGGCGTTGTTGGCGGTTTCGCTGGCCAGCACCCCTTTCAGTTCACCCTTGCCGAATGTCTCCGGGTGTTTGGAGGTGTTCTTGGCGGTGCCGTAGGAGACCCATCCGGCAATGTCTTCGCCGATGCCCGGTACCGATCCGATGCCGACCCCGATCAGGGCGCTGCGGCCGATGGCCGGGATGTTGCGGACGACGGTGCCGATTTCGGGTATGATCCGCTGCAGTTTCTGGGCTTTCCCGATCTGGAATTTGTCTTTTAGCACGTCGATGATCTGAGGAATGCCGAAGGCGCCGATGAGGACCGGAACCACTTCGATACCGCTTTCCAGCTCCGAAATGCCGAATGTGAACCGGGGGAAAAATTGCAGCTGATCCCGTCCGATACACGCCAGGAAAAGACCGAGGAAGCCCGATATCCAGCCCTTGATCACCAGGTCGGGGCTGGTCAGGGTTCCTGAAATGAGAATCCCGAAAAAGGCCAGTAAAAAGAATTCGAACGAGGTGAACTCCAGGGCAAACTTCGAAATGATCGGCGAAATGGCCACGATGAAAAACATGGAAATGGTGGTGCCGATGGCGGATGCCGTGGTGGTCAGCCCGATGGCCCGGCCGCCTTCCCCCTTGCGGGCCAGGGGATATCCGTCCAGGGCCGTGGCCGCGGCGGCCGCCGTGCCCGGAATATTGATCAGGATCGAGGCATAGGAGCCCCCATAGGTGCCGCCGACGTAAATGGCCAGCAGGCAGACCATGGCCAGGGAGGTATCCATGGAATAGGTCAGGGCGGTCAACAGGGCCACGCCCGGGGTAGAGGTCAGGCCGGGCATGGCGCCGAACAGGATCCCCAGCATCACGGAGCCGAAGAGAATGGCGACGGAAGCGGGATCGGAGACCAGGTTGAAGATAATGCCCAGGAAGGTCCCAATGCGTTCAAACAACTGCATAACCCAATAGACTCCTAATAATCATAGTACCAGATAGTATCCAGCAGCTCGACCACCACCCCTTCGAAGGGCATGGGGACCAGCAGCAGGAATTTGAAGATGATACCCACGGTAAAGGGGGCGCAGAAGGCCAGCAGCAGACAGATACGGTATTTACGTCGCAGCTCGATCTGATCCTTCACCAGTTGCCAGGCAAATATTGCAAAGGCCGCAATACACAGCAGCATCAGCCAGTCACCGGGGTAATTCCAGGATTTGGCGAGCAGCGCATCGAGGCCGGCGGCAAAAAAGACGATCAGCAGGATCGTGACCGCGATGAAAAACAACATGATATTGAAGAGCAACCGGTCATCATCAAAATAGAACATGCTGATGAACACCATCAGGAAAAAGACGGCCGCCGGAAAGAAATCAATCCTGGGAATCATGACAAAAATAAAACTGCTGAAAACCAGCACGATGGCATAAAACCGGATGGTTGCCGGCTGCTTCAGAAAAGCGACGAGTTCCGAACTGGTCAGATAACCAAAGACCGCCCTCAGCTGCTGCAAACCGACGGATTTCAAGGCAATGGCGGTAAGCGCAATGCCCAGCAGGGCAATGATGGCGCCGATGAACAGGGGGAAAATGGCTGGTGAGACGTACCAGACATTTTGCACGCCGCCATAGGTGTCTTTCATGGGCATCTGCAGGGCCTGGTAGACGACGAACAGGCCGAACAGGAACATAAGTGCCCCGGAAAAGATGTCCGCTTTCCTCAGCGTGTCTTTTTCCAGCATGGTTGATTAATCCCCTAGATACGTTTATGATTCTTGCTGAACCGGGCGAAGATACCCTGCCGAGGAGACCCTCGCCCGGCTCCCGGGCTGGTATCAGCCGATACCAGCCCACTCTCACTTCTTGTCCATATCCGTCCTACGGTTTAGGAATCCCCAGTGTCGCAGGATTGACTTTGGCGGCGCCCAGTTCCCAGAGGGTCCAGGCGAAGTTGGATTCCAGAGCATTGAAGACCGCCTTGGATTCCGCGCCGCTCTTACCCGACAGCAGGTAATAATTGGCCTTGGCCCAGCCTTTCACCTTATCGGTGGCGATGGCTTTCTTGAAGGCCTTGTCAATGGCGGCTTTGGCATCGGCCGGGGCATCCGCCGGAACTGCAAATCCGATGGCCTGTGAGATCGGGAGGTACTTGGACAGGTTCGGATACGTATCAAAGGTTGACGGAATGGTGCCCAGGCCTTCGACGTCAAAGGAGTCGGGGATCAGCATGCCCAGGGCGCGCAGTTTGCCGCCGCGCAGCAGCTGCTGCTGTTCGGCCAGGGAGGTGACGATTACGGTCACTTCGCCGGTCATGGCCGCATTCTGGGCCGGGGCGGAACCTTTGTAGGGGATGAAGTTGAATTTCGCCCCGCTGCCGTTTTCGATGGCCAGCAGGTTCAGGTGATGGATAGAGCCGGCCCCGCTGGCAGCTGCTTTGATGTTGCCCGGATTCTTCTTGGCCGCTTCGATCAGGTCTTTAAAGGTTTTGTACGGAGCATCCGGAGTGACCGAAATAACATCCGGGGAGCCGCCGACAATAAAGGTATCCCAGACATCGAATTTCTTGTCCCAGCCACCCTGCACGCCGGCGGTGACATTGGATTCGGACAGGCCGCAGAGCGTGTAGCCGTCATGTTTCTGCTTGTAGGCATAGCTCATGCCGACCGAACCGGCCACGCCGCCGGTTTTATTGATCACATTGATGTTTACGCCGAGAAAAGGGGCCATTTCAGCCGTGATCATGCGTACGCAGGTGTCGGTTCCCCCGCCGGCACCCCAAACCACTGCTGCGGTGATGTTTCTTCTGGGGAAGGCCTTGCCGGCGTAAGCACCGGTTGTGACCACCAGAAGTATTACCAGACTAATCGCTAAGATTCTTTTCATTTCAATCCCTCCAAGTAAGTGTTTAGTGGTTGCTATTTTGCCCTTTGCCAAAAAAGGTACATTCGCGGCCGGGCGGTTAAATCGGACATCCCCCTGGTATGCCCGCTGCCGGGCAGCCGGTGTGAGCGCTGTTCAGCAGGCCGGCCACAGGCCATGCTCGGTTTTACTGGAAGCTATCTCAAAAAACGGATTTTGGTTCAAAATCAAGGCGGCCGCGAGGTGCCCCGCGTTGCGGGACTTCCCGCTTGGTCTATTTCCTCGATGGGGGGTCGCAACCCATAGGAATACTGGAGTATTTCGAGGACTTGAACCGAGCGACCAACGCCGAGTTTGGGAAAAAAGACTTTTTGAGATGGCTTCGGGTCTATTCACCTCCTTTTATGACTGTCATCTGCTGCCGGCCTTTTTCCTGTTTCAAACGCGCAATGCCTTTTTGAAAATGCCGCCGCATGAGACCTTCGGCCCTTTCTGCATCCCGGTTGCAGATCGCGTCGATGATCTCTTGGTGCTCCTTGATTGTCTCGTCAGGTTCCCGAATCAATCCTTCGTGGAGCAGGTTTTGATAGGCGAGGCTGATAATATCAAAGGTCTGCAGCATGGTGGTTAGAAGTTCTTTAGAACCGGTACCGGTGACGAATGTATGAAACTTTTTATCCTCCTTCGAGTAGGCCTGGATATCGGTGATGCTTTTGGATCCTGCAAACTCTTTGAAGAAACCCTTCAGGGTTTTGATTTCTACATCGGTGATTTTCTTGGCTGCTTTGCGGGCTGCCAGGCCTTCCAGGACCTCGCGGATCTCAAAAATGCTGATCATTTCTTGGCGGGAGAACAGGCGGACATAGTAGCCGCGGCGAGGTTTGGCCTCCACCAGCCGCTCATGCTCCAGAAACTTCAGGGCGCTGATCAGAGGCGTGCGGCTGACACCCAGTTCGCCGGCCAGTTTTTCCTGGGGAATTTTCTGCCCGGGCAACAACGTGCGGTCTTCGATCATCTGCTTGATGATCTGGTAGACTTTCTGGTCCAGATTTTCATATTCAGCGCCTAGATTCTTCATGTGAGGTTCCTTCTGGAGTTTGAATGAGGCCCGCTTACATTGTATATTGTATTTTGAATACAAAATTCAATATCCAAAACAAGTGGTCGCGTCAAGCTTTATTTACAGTCCCTTTAGGGGGTATCGAACAAGGGGGATGTCCATTGATCTAAGTGTAATATTCTGTTTTAAAAGGGAATATAACTTTTCAGAATGATTCAGGAAAGGTGCGCTTTGCCCGGTTTGAAGCGGCGGACACGCGATTTCAAGGCGTGCAGGTGATCGGGACGGCTGCCGTTTGCATAGCGGATGCCGACATACAGATTGGTAATCCGGCGGATATCCGGCTCAAGATCCGGGCGGGCGGCAATGACCGCGCGGGCATAATCCCGCGGTCCCAGGAAGGGAGCCCGCGGCAGGCCGGCCGCCGCCATCCGCAGGCAAAATGACAGGTAGGCCTGCCGGGCTTCATCCGGGGGCCCGTTTGAGCCCGGGCGGCGGCGCCGGGCAGCCAGCAGGAGAAGTCCGACGGTGTACAGACCGGTGCCTGCAATGACCACGGCCAGCCCCAGCAGGGGTGTTTTCCAGCCGCCGGCATCCAGGCCGAGGCCTTTAAAGAGGGCCCGCTGCTGGGAACGAGAGTAGACGATGACCCAGTGGTTCCATTGGGTGTTGGCCAGGTCCCAGCCGAACTGGATTTGCTTCCAGGTGTCGGCCAGGGGGCCCAGGTAAGCATACGCTTGACCCAGGGTCTCCCGGTCACTCGCTGCCAGCGCGGCCGCCACTCCCTGGCTCACCCGCGCCGGGGCCACCACCGACGTTGGATCGACCCAGGTCCAGCCCGATTCCGGCAGCCAGACCTCCACCCACACATGGGCATCGGATTGTCGGACGATAACGTAATCTCCAAAAGGATTTTCCTCCGCACCAAGATAGCCCCCGATGATGCGGGCCGGGACGCCGGCCGCCCGCATCAGGAAGGTGTAAGCGGTGGCATAGTGCTCGCAGTAGCCCCGCCGGGTCTTAAACAGAAAATCGTCGACCATGTCCGGACCGACGGGCGGGACCTGCAGTGTATACAAAAATTGGTTGCTCCTGAGAAAGGCCAGGCCCCGGTTTACGATGTCCAAAGGCCTCTGGGCTGCGGCCGCCCAGCGTTGGGCCAGGGCCCTGGCTCGGGGATTGCCTTTTGCGGGGAGATCCAGCGTCGGTTGATCCTCGGCCCGGAAGGCGCCGGTGTGGTAGCGGGTGTGCGACACCACTTCATAGCGGAACAGGGCGTTTACCTTGCGCCACGTGCGCAGGGCACCATCGGAGTAGATCCGCGTCCGCCGCGAACTTTCAAAAGGCCGGTCCAGGGCGAAAAGCCAGCGCTGGCGGTGAGGTTCGAGGGTGACCGTATAGGCAACCGGCTGGGTGTCGGGCAGGGGCGGCAGGTAGCGCCAGGAACGGCCCCCCGGTGTCCAGGTGCGGCCGTCAAAGTGCGTAAACACGATGCCCCGCCAGTACAATTGATGCTGGGGCGGCGGGGGGCCCTGAAATTCCACCCGGAAGGCGATGGTGGCGTCATCCACCAGGTCCGTTACACTACCGGGTGACAGCCGGTCGGAAAAGCCGATCTTGCCGGCTGTCGGCCGCGGTACGCCCCACAGGCCGCCGTAAGGCCGCGGAAAGAACACGAACAGTACGATGGTCAGGGGCAGGGCGAGAACCATGATGCGGCCGGCCGTGCGCAGGTTGTGGCCAAAGTCCCCGCCGGGGTCATTGATACGAATGAGCACCGCTGTGGTGATGAAAGCCGAACTTCCCATGTACAGGGTCATGCCGAGGGCATTGGAATAGAACAGGTTGGTAATGACCAGGAAATAGCTTAAAAAAAGCGTCATCATACGATCGCGGTGATTGCGGATTTCAAGGGGCTTCAAACTGACCATCAGGGCCAGTAAGCCGACGCCGGCATCCAGGCCGAACGAAAATCCGTAGGTGGCCAGGCCGACAGTCAGTCCGGCCAATGTCAGTACCTGGCGCGTCTTTGTTCCCGGCACCAGCCAGCCTCTCCGGGCGATGCCCCAGGCATATCCCCAAAAACCCAGAACCCAGGCCAGAATCCAGAGCGGCAGACGAAATACGTGTGGCGCCAGGGCCACGACCAGGGCGGCAAGAATGTAGGGTAGAGACTGCGTCCCGCGATCCGGGGAAGGAGGCCCCATCAGGGCACCTCCTTGTGGTCCGCGCCGTGGCGGCCGACCATTTTATCCGGTCCCGGCCGGGAATACGTGTCGGAAGCGGATGTGCCGCCGGGCAGCCCGAACAAAGCCAGGTGCGCCAGACAGGCCCGCAGGTGGTTTTCTCCCCGGGCCGGCGGGACGACGGCCGTCGGTAGACGGAGCCCGAATTGCAGCCCGGCCCGATGGGCGTTCAACACCATGCCGCACATGCGGGACAGCTTGCGTTCAAGGTCCGGCTCTTTAATCGCTTGCCAGTCGATGGTCAGCATGCGGCCCGACTCACCGGTGAATTGCTTGATCAGCAAACCCTGGCCCCGGGAAAAAGCTTTCCAGGAAATTTGGCCGAGGCTGTCGCCGGGCTGATAGGGGCGCAGCCCGGCAAAGTCGTCCACCCCCGGTCCGGACTGACCCGAACCCGTCCCGGATACGGGTTCACCGGGGACGGTCTGCAAGGATCCATCGATGGGGCGCGGATACACCAGGCAGCCGGCCGAATGCGGCAAGGTCAACCGGGCTTTGAAAAGTCCGAAAGGATAACTGGTAGAAAGTTCCAGGGGCTCCGGCGTCAGCAGGCCCCGTTTTCCGGCCGGGATGCTGATCGTCACTGAGGACGGCGAGTCATTTACCTGGTCAACCGTGGCTGGTTCCTCGCTGGTCAGACTGACGGCAATGGCCCGGGCGGCCGGATCGGTTTTGCGCAGCGCCACTTCAAAGTGCGCGGATTCGCCGGCAAACACCGGCTTGGCGCGCAGATAGGCCAGGTTTATGCCGGCCAGGTTGCGACGGGTATGCCATATGGAAACCGCCGCCATGCTACCCAGCAGGAAGGTCAACAGGAAACCAAGGTTGTTGTTGCTGTTGAGCGAGCCTACCAGCATGGCCACCAGGATGAAGAGGAAGGCATACCCAAACCGGGTTGGGCGGACATGGATCTTGGGTTCTACCTGGGCCGCCTTGGCTCGCGGCGACCGCAACGGATGGTGTTTGGTTCCAGTCGGTGTGACGGTTTCAGAAGTCATATAAACCTATCGGCAAAGCAAGCTAAACCGCGGCCATTACTACGCGGCCGAGAAGGCCTGCGGATGCTCAGGGGACGGGAACCTCGCGGAACATGGCCATCAGCGTGTCGGTCGGAAATTCGGCGGCATTTTCCGCCGAACGCAGGCGATGACCGACGATCCAGGGCATCACCGTCTGGAGATCTTCGGGCAGACCGTGGTCGCGGTCGTTTAAATAGGCCCATGCACGGGCGGCCCGCAGCAGCGCCAGGCCCGCGCGCGGGCTGAGACCCACTGAAAACTGGGAAGCGGTGCGGGTGTAATCCAGCAGATCCTGGGCATACTCCAGCAATGCTTCCGAAAGATGGACGCCGGTGATGGCCTGCTGAATCTTCAACACGTCACCAGTCTTTAAACTGGGGGCCATCTTTTCGAAAAGGGGGGTTGAGTCTCCTTGCTCCAGTAAGATCCGTTCGGATGCCCGGTCCGGATAGCCGAGTTGAATCCGCATCAGGAAGCGATCCAACTGCGATTCGGGCAGTGGGAAGGTTCCCGACTGTTCCAGTGGATTCTGGGTGGCAATCACGAAAAACGGTTTTTCCAAGGGCCGGGTTTCACCCTCGATGGTGACCTGGCGCTCTTCCATGGCCTCGAGCAGGGCACTCTGGGTTTTAGGGGTGGCCCGGTTGATCTCGTCGGTCAGCAGTACCTGGGTGAAGATCGGCCCGGGATGAAAAACGAAACTCCCGGTTTTCTGCTCGAAGATCGAGGTCCCCAGGATATCACCGGGAAGCATGTCGCTGGTGAACTGGATGCGGCGGAAATTCAGGCCCAGGCAGCGGGACAACACCTTGGCCAGGGTGGTCTTGCCGATCCCGGGCAGGTCCTCGATCAGCAGGTGGCCGCCGGCAAACAGGCAGGTGAGCGCCAGCCGGATCTGTTCATCCTTGCCCAGGACAATCTTGCCGATCTGGGCCACGATGGTATCGAATTGTTTTTTCATAGTTTAATGAATAACAATCGCATAGGGGTTGGTCAACCACTTCCCCCGGATCCGGCTACCTTGACATTCTATCGGCGAGTAGCTAAAAAGATTAATATTTCCTTTAACATATGGACTTCAAATGAAAAACAACATCCTCTTCATCGCCGGCACCCGACCAGAGGTCATCAAGGTTGCCCCGGCGGTCAAAGCCGCCCGGGAAATCCATGACGACGTTACGCTGCTGCTGACCGGCCAGCATAGGGAGATGGCCCGCCAGGCTTTGAATGCCTTTCACATGCAGCCGGATGTGGAGATGGACGTCATGCGGGAGGGGGCCAGCCTATCAGCTTTGACCACCCGCCTGATCCAGGAAATTGACAGGTATTATGAAAAACGGCAGCCGGGCATCGTGGTCGTCCAGGGGGACACCTCCTCGGCAGCCATCGCCGGGCTGATTGCCTTTTACCACCAGATACCGGTCGCCCATATCGAAGCCGGACTGCGGTCCTATGACAACCAGCATCCTTTTCCGGAAGAGGTCAACCGTCGGGTGATCAGCACCTATGCCCAGCTGAACTTTGTACCGACTGCCCTGGCCCGGGACAATCTGCTGGCAGAGAGAATACCGCCCGAAACCATCCTGGTTACCGGGAATACGGTCGTTGATGCGGTAGCGCTGATGAAACCGGAACTGCCGCCTGCACCGCCCGGTGAACGGCGACGCATCCTGGTCACCACCCATCGGCGGGAAAGCTGGAATGCTGACATTGCCAAGATTTGCGAAGCGGTTCGCATTCTGGCCGACAACAACCCGGACGTCGAGATGCTCCTGCCCGTTCATAAAAATCCCGTGGTGGCCAACCAGGTGCATGCCATTCTCGGGAAGCACCCCCGGATTGTACTCACCGAACCTTTGGATTACCTGGTACTCCAGGCTGCTCTCCAGGGCAGCTACCTGACCCTGACCGATTCCGGCGGTATTCAGGAGGAAGCGCCCAGCTACGGTGTGCCGGCCCTGGTCCTGCGCCAGGTAACCGAGCGTCCGGAAGCGGTGAATGCCGGTCTGGCCAAAGTGGTGGGTACCGATCGGGACGCGATCGTGAGCGCCTGCCAGCGCCTGCTGGACGACCCGGCCGCCTATGGGCAGATGGCCCGCGCTGCCAATCCGTTTGGAGACGGTCTGGCCGGTAAACGGATCGCGACCGCGCTCACCCGGTTTTTGGGGGGCGAATATCCCCTACTCGGTGATGTTGGTGAGTTCAATCCAGCTTGAAATCACGCCTGGGGTTCGGGTTTTATCCAGGTGCCGTCCTTGCGGTATGCTTTGGTGATCTTTTTCAGCGCTTCCTTGTTCGCGAGGTAGCGCTCTTTCATGCCTACCAGCCAGTTTTCATGCTCCAAAGCGTCATCTTCCTTTAAGAAAAGATCATGGCCGCTGCCGGCGATGGTGAATACGGGTGTGCCGGCGGCAAGGTCGATGGTGCCGTCGTTGCTGCACAGCATGCAGCGGACCTGGTTGCCGCCCAGAAAGCGAAAGGTGTGCGAGCCGCACAAGGGGCAGTCAGGTTCTTCCGGCGCTGGGGCCGGGGCCGGCTGGAACAGGGCGCGGCCCAATGCTGCGGCGGTGTCGCGGTTTTCCGGGTTCATGAAGACTTCGCCGGGCAAGGCACCGTACACCATCAGGGCGCGTTTTACGTCTGCCAGCATGACCCGCTGAAAGCGCTCGATACCCAGCAAGGTGGAACCTTCTTTGCCGGCGATTCCGGCGATCCCGATCCCGATGGAAGGCTTGCCCCACAGCTTCTCGATGTGTCCATAAAAACACAACCCCCGATCCAACAGCAGTTTCAGCATGGCGTTGGCGCCCAGAAAGTAGGTGGGCACCGCCAGGATGATCGCATCGGCCCAGGCCAACGCGTCAATAATCTGGTAGATGTCATCTTTGAGGATGCATCGTTTTTCCTTGAACAGGCAGCGATAACAACCTTTGCAGGGGCGCAAATCAAAGTCCGCCAGCCGGAGCAGGCGCAGTTCGAGCTCTTCGGGAACGTTGCGGGCGACGGCCTTTAACATGATTTCGCAGTTACCGGGTTTGCGCGGTGAACCGCTGATGCCGAGTATCTTTTTCATGGGGCGTTTTCCTCAATTAGAGCCTGATTTTTCAATTTTCATTTTGAGCCGCCGGTAGGCAACCAGGGCTGCCAGCGCACGAGCCGCCCGCCCGGGGTCAGGCAGGACCGGCAGCCCCAGCGCATACAGCATGCGGGCAAATGGATCTTCATGGTTCCGAAACGAAAATCCGACCAACGGTTTTCCGTGTTTGGCAGGTAATGCCGCTATGGCCTCGGCGATGGTGGCCAGGACCTGCTCGGTTTCCGATTCCAATTGATCTGCGGCCACGCCCATCAGTTCCAGCGATTGCCGCACCGTTTTGCTCGGGACCAGGAAGTAGGTGAGTACGCTGCGACAAGACGGACTTTCAAGCAGGATCTCGGGAATTTTCAAATAGTAGTCCAGGGGATTGCGGGTGAAGGTCAGGTCGATCGGATTATGGCAGCTGCCGGTGTGCGGTACGAACGGTGCGAGCCTGGCAAGGGTGTCCGCGTCAAGGGCGGGCAGCTTCAGACCAGACCGGCCGCAGGCATCCGCCGCCACGGCCCCGGGACCCCCGGAGTGGGTCTGGATGATGACCTCCTTGCCGGCCGGTATGGGGCACGTCCCCAGGACCCAGCAAAAATCAAAGAGTTCAGTAATGGAATCGGCCCGGATGACGCCGCTTTGCCTGAAGATGCCTGTGTAAAGCCGGTCCGGCCCGGCCAGGGCGCCGGTATGGGAGAAGCCGGCTCGCCGGCCCTCTTCCGAGCCGCCTACATAATAGGCCACGATAGGCTTGTGGGGCACGATGGCCCGCGCCGTTTCGATAAATTCCCGGCCCCGGCGGATGCTTTCAATGTAGAGCGCGATAACCCGTGTGTGGGGGCACCGGGCCAGGTATTGCAAACAGTCCACCAGGTCGATATCGGCTTCATTGCCCACACTGAAACCGGTGGAATAACCCAGTCCATAGCGCCCCAGGTAGTCGAACATCTGGGTAATGAAGCTGCCGCTCTGGGAGGCCATGCCGATAAATCCGGGTCGTATGTCATAGGGCAGAAAGGTAGAATTGAGCCTGTGGTGACTGTTCACGATCCCAGTGCAGTTGGGACCCAGAAACCGGATGCCGTGTTTTTGGGCAACATTTTCCAGCGCCTGTTGCAGCTGGGCGCCTGCAGCACCTATTTCGGTGAATCCGCCGGAAACGACGATCGCATGCCGAATGCCCTTTTGGCCGCAGGCATCCAGGGTTTCCGCCACGATAGCGGTGGGCAGTACCAGTACGGCCAGGTCCGGCACCTGGGGCAGGTCCGCGACGGCCCCAAACGCCTCCAGGCCCTGTACCTGTGCTTCTTTGGGGTGCACGGGGTAAAGCCGGCCGGTAAATCCGAGGGCCCGGATCGAATTGAGGATGCTGGTCCCCATGGCTGACGGATTGTTGGAGGCGCCGAAAAAGGCAATGCTTTCGGGATTGGCGATTTTGTAGAGGGGGCTGTTTTCCATGGAACCAGGCACGTCTTATTGGATCCTATACGTTTGGTTGTCTAGCGCAACTTTCAGGTTTATAAAAGTTCAGGTCAATAATCGGTATCGGGATCGAAATCGGGGTTAGAACGACATTCCCAGCATCGATTTCGATCCCGATGGCGATTTCGATTTTGATTAAAACCCCGAAGTTGACTTATTATCGGTTCTAAACACCCTCAGCCTTCAAGCCTGTATCCAGCACAATCAGGGCGTCCACGGCCACACACCGGCCCTCCGGATTTACCAGCAGCGGGTTGATATCGAGTTCGCTGACCTGGGGGAACCGAACGGCTATGTCAGCCACGGCCAAAAGGGTCTCGGCCAGGTGTTCACGATCGACCGGCGGCTCCCCCCGGAACGCATCAAAGATCCGGGCACTGCGTAGTTCGGCCATCATATCCAGTGCTTCCACCCGGTCGAAAGGCGCCGCCCTGAAAGCGGTGTCGGCCAGCACTTCAGTGAAGATGCCGCCCAGGCCCAGCATGACACAGGGACCAAATTGGGCATCGCGATTGAAACCGACAACCAGTTCGCGCCTGCCGGGTACCATGGCCTGGACGAGAATGCCGTCCGGCGGGGGGGCGATGGCCTTCAGGCTTTCAAACGTCTGCTGCAAATCCGTTTGAGTGGTAATGTTTAAAACGACGCCACCGGATTCGGTCTTGTGCAGCAACTGGGGCGAGCAGGCTTTCATGGCGACGGGATAAACGATCTGGTCCGCGGCCTCTCTGGCTTCCCGGGCGGTTTTGGCCAGTACTTCGGTGGCGACCGGTATGCCGAATTCAGCCAGCACTTGTTTAGATTCAAATTCTGAGAGTGTGTGGCGTCGGTTGGCCAGGGTGTCTTGAATGATCTTGCTAGCGGTTGTGGGCATGGACGATGCCTTTTCTATTCTTATTAAAGGACGGCGGGCGTTGCCGAAACCTGGTCCTTACGTTGATTGCTATCTCTCTGTCAATGATTGTCAAAGACTTAGGTCCAGGGCGCCATGGTGGACATGCGCTGATTATTCGGGAACCGCTCCCCGGAAGGACCAGATTCCTCCCCCGGTACCTGCTTGCATGCTCCGGGGAGCAACTCCCGGCATTACATTGCAGCCACTCGATATCAAGCGACTGATTTTATTTAGCCTTTAAAAACCTCGTCCTCAGGACCATGTCAGAGGCATTTGGCTATGTCGTAAAACAGGTTTGTCGCGCAGAGGCGCAGAGCCGCAGAGAACCCATGAATATCACCGGCTTCGCCGGTTAAAATCCAAAAGGCCCTTTGAGCCTGAAGCCTGAAACGCTTTTCGCGCGATAGCGCGATGAAAATCCGTTCTTGCCTTTCTCTGCGTCTTTGCGCCTCTGCGCGATTCATGGTTTTGGTATTGTGTTTTGACGGTGATGCCCCTTTTCAGGGCGTCTCAAAGCCTGGCCCTCTGAGGCTGTGTAACAATGTCCCCTTTGGCCCCATCTCGGCGTCAGATCAAAATTATAAACCTCAAAATACTCAATGTATTCCTGCGGTTGAAATTTTGATCTTCCTTGACCTGGAGCCAAATTGAACATTGTGACACAGCCTCTCTGGGCCAGGATGCTTTACCCGCCATATTTTTAAGATAGCCTCTACGCATTGTACATGGATTCTATTTCCCGGGCATACATCTTTTGGACAACTCTGCGTTTCAGCTTTAAGGACGGTGTCAACTCGCCGGTCTCCTGGGAGAATTCATTCTTGATGATCCGGTACTGCTTAATGGTTTCAAACCGGGCCAGCTTATCGTTTTTGGCTTGTACATGTTTGTCCACGATGGCCAGGAAATCCGGGTTATCCAACAGGTCCACCGGCTGGGTATGGTCGATGGCGTTTTCGGCGGCCAGGCTGACAGCGCGTTCCATGTTCAGGGTTATCAGAGCGCTCAGGTATTTGCGGCGGTCGCCGATCACCATGAAATGCGCGAACAGCGGATCGCTGATGAAGGTGCCCTCGATCTTCTGGGGGGCGATATTCTTGCCGCCGGAAGTGATGATCAGGTTTTTCTTGCGGTCGGTTATCATCAAAAATCCGGCGTCATCGAACCGCCCGATATCACCGCTGATAAAATAGCCGTTTTCGTCAAAGCTGGTTTTGGTCTCAGCTTCCATCTGCCAGTACCCCTGGAACACGTTGTCGCCGCCCACCAGGATTTCACCATCCTGTGCAATCTTAATATCAACGCCCGGCAGCGGGCGTCCCACGGTGCCGATGCGATAATCGGCCAAATTGCTCATGGTGGCCGGTGCGAAGCATTCGGTCATGCCGTAGCCCTCCACGACCATGATGCCCGCGGCGTTGAAGAAGAGAACGATCTCCCGGGCCGTGGGCGCCCCGGAGGCGGTCATCCAGCGGACGCGTCCGCCCAGGGCCTGGCGCAGTTTTTTAAAGATCAAGGCAAAGGCCAGCCTGTATTTGAGGCGCATCAGCAGCGGAATGGGCTGTTTCTTTTCTCTAAAGGTGCTGATCTGCATACCGATCGCATGCCCCCAGTAAAAGATTTTCTGGCGCCAGGGCGGCTGCTGCCCTACCTGCATGAGAATTTTTTGGTACACCTTTTCGCAAACGCGTGGTACGGCCAGGATCATGGTGGGCCGTTTTTCTGCAAAGTCTGCCAGCAGGGTGTTGATGTTTTCGGCATAAGAGGCGGTGATGCCGACGTACATGCCGTAAAAATGGCCGGCTGCCCGTTCGAACACATGGCTCAGGGGCAGAAACGGGACGGTACAGTCCATGTCGGTGGCAAACTTGGGCTCGATGGCGTCGAGCGCCAGCAGGACCGCCATGATATTTTTATGGGAGATCATGGCGCCTTTGGGAACCCCGGTGGTCCCTGAGGTATAGACAATGGTGGCCAGGTCGTCGGGCTGGACCGCGTTTGCCAGATTTTCAAAGCGATCCGAATTTTCAGCCGCGATGGCGCGGCCGGTATCCAGCAGATCGGCAAAGCTGATCACCGCCGGATGCACTGCGGTTATATCGGCGGCATTCATGACAACCACCTTTATAAGCGTGGGGCAGTGGTCGAGGATCTGCAGGGCTTTGGCCAGCTGCGCGCCGTCCTCCACAACCAGAATTTTCGAGCCGGAATTAGCGACGATATAAGCGACTTCATCGGTGGGGAGAGTGGCATAGATCGGGACGATGCATGCGCCGATACCCAGGGCGCCCATGTCGGTGTAGAGCCATTCCAAACGATTTTCAGACAGCAGGGCAATCCGGTCGCCTTTTTCAGCGCCGAGGGCACCGAAAGCCAGGCCGGCGGCCCGGGCCCGCGCATAGTACTGATTCCAGCTGGCGGATTCCCACCGGCCGTTCAATTTCTTTTCGGCTGCAAGTCGGTCCTGATACTTGCGGACGCGGTTTCTGAATACCTGGTTGATGGTTTTTTCCACTGGCCGCCCCCCTATGGACAATGAACAGGATGTGAAAATGAGCAGAGAATTGAAGAGGATTCGAAATTATAATCGCATTCAAAAACACCTTGACTCCACATAGAGGATCACCTATGAATTGTCAACTGAGAATTGAATCAGATTCAAAAATATAATCAACTTCAAACAACTGACGGGGGGAGCAGCCATGTCACTCCTATATGAAAAAAGAGACCATATCGCCTATCTGACCCTGAATCGTCCCGAAGCACATAACGCGGTCGATCCGGAAACCGTACTGGAACTCGTAGCTGCCTGGGAAGATTACCGGGACGATGAGGATCTGCGCTGTATCATTCTTACCGGCACCGGTAACGAGTCTTTTTGTGCCGGGGCCGATCTGGCAAAACTGATTCCTCTTTTTACCGGCGCCCGCCAGCCGGAAACGGATGCAGATCGGAAAATTCAGGCGGACCCGGCAATTTCCATGCGGGCCTTTTTACGCGATTTCGACCTTTTCAAACCGGTGGTGGCGGCCGTCAACGGCAATGCCATTGCGGGTGGTTTTGAACTGCTTTATGCCGCCGACATTCGCGTAGCGTCTGAAAACGCCCGCTTTGGACTGCAGGAGGTGAAGTGGGCTATCTTTCCGGCCGGTGGGTCGACGGTGCGCCTGCCGAGGCAAATTCCGTACGCCCATGCCATGGAGATGTTATTGACCGGTGAACTGATAGATGCCGGTCAAGCTTTGCAGTGGGGCTTCGTCAATCGGGTTGTGCCGCAGGACCGACTGATGGAAGCAGCCCAGCAGTATGCCGAGATCATCGTTAAAAACGGCCCGCTGGCCATCCAGAATGTGAAAAGAGCTGTTCTGGAAACCATTGGGATGCCTTTGAAGGACGGATTGAATCGGGAAATGGAACTGGCCATACCGGTCTTTTTAAGCCGCGATGCCCAGGAAGGGCCCCGCGCGTTCAAGGAAAAGCGCACGCCGGTATTCAAAGGGGCGTGAACCGGTTCTCGAAGTGGCCTTGCCGTTGAATGCCTTTAACTGCCTGCCGATTGACGACCGCTGCCTGCCCGGGAAACCGCTCGGATTTGCAGGCGGTCCGTATCTGCGATATCGTTATATCTTCACGAAAATACCGCTAAATCTGATTCCTACCATTTATAGAAGACGGTATTTCAGGAGGAAAGATGACACGCTTAAAATACTTGCTGCTGGTTATGCTGCTGCTTGTTTTATATGTGCCCGGGGTTGGGGCTGACATGTATCAGTGGGTGGACGAAAATGGTGTCCGCCACTTTTCCAATTTGCAGGCACCGGCTGGTACCCAGGTTGAATCCAGAACCGAATTAAAATCCAGCGGGGCAAAAGCACCGGGGCGCTCGGCCCGTGAGGCAGCAATCATCAAGGAGACCGACGCCGCCAACCAGCAGAGGGAAATAGACGCAGCCGCCGCCAAGGACCAAAAGGCCAAGCAGGCGGCAATCGACGCCAAAAAAGCCGAGCAGGAAGCCCTGGGTGAGAGCATCTCCAAAAAGCGCCGGTACATCAAGCGCCGGGGAAAGACTGACATTAACAAGCTAAAGCGCATAGACCAGCAATTGGAGGCCCTGCGCAAAGACCCCAACGCCGACCCGGAAAAGATAAAGGCCCTGGAGGAGGAATACCAGGAGACCAAGGATAATTTTATCCGCAAAAGCGGCCGGGGCCGCAAAGGCACCAAAGAGGAGGTCAGGCGCTACCAAGAACTGGAGCAGGAGATCCAGGAAATCGAAAAATGAGAACCTGTTATATATTGCTTTTCGTTCTCGCCCTGCTCCTCACAGCGGTACCGGCGGGAGCAGAATTGCGTCAGTGGACTGACGAGCATGGCGTCAAGCACTTCTCGAATAAAAAGGAGCTTCCGGACGGGGTGTCGGTCGACCACTCCTACGAAGAGAAGGACAGCACTGTAGAGACACCGGCCCGGCAACATAGGTCTGCCCCCACTGTTCGCCCCCAACCCAAACCATCCCAGTCCAAAACCAAAAAACCTTGGATAGATAGAAAGAAGGTCCTGAAAGAAATCCAGGCGCTTGAGGCCCAAAAGGAGGCTGCCTTCGAAAGAATTTACACCAAGCGCAGATACGTCAAACGCCGGGGCAAACAGGATATCGAACGGATTCGGCGCCTGGACGGGGAAATCAAGGCTTTGGAAAAATCCGGTTCGGCCGATCCAGCCACCCTTCAAAATCTGAAAGATGATCGCGAAGACACCAAAGAGCGTGTTTTCAACGAGAACCTGAGAACCCGCAAAGGGGTGGGCGAGGACATTCGGGAGTACCGGCAGCTCGAAGAAGAGATAGACGTCTTGCGTAAAAAACTGTGAAGCAATCCACGACCGCAGTAGTTCTAAAACATCTCAAAGACCCTGGCGAACACACCGACACTGCCTGATGGGACGGCACCATGACCCAGATCCAGAATCGAAGCGTTTACATTACCGGCGGCTCCAGCGGGATCGGCCTGGCCGCGGCCCGTCACGTGGCCGCCCGAGGTGCCCACGTGGGGCTGTTTGCCCGCGACCCGGATAAACTGGCCGGCGCGGCAGAAACTGTCCGCAACGCCTGTGCCCAAGAGGACCAAACTGTATATTCTAGCGCAATGGATGTCAGTGACCGGGACGATGTCCGGGCAAAGTGTGGCCAGGCAATGGCGGAGTTCGGGATCCCGGACATCCTGATAACCAGCGCCGGTATTCCCATGGCCGGTCGCTTCGAAAATACCGCTGCTGAACATTTCGACGCCGTGCTGCAAACCAATCTCTACGGCACCCGGCACGTCATTGCCGCTCTGCTGCCCGCGATGAAAGCGCGGGGGAGTGGGCATATCGTGCCGGTATCTTCCAGCGCCGGACTTTTCGGGGTGTACGGATACAGCGCCTACGGTGCCTCCAAATTTGCCCTGGTGGGGCTGGCCGAGTGTCTGCGCAGCGAGCTGCTCAACCACCATATCCGTGTCTCGGTGTTTTGTTCGCCGGAAGTGGACACCCCCCTCCTGGCAGCGGAAAAGGATGACCTGCCGCCGGTCACCCGGAAGCTCAAAAACCTGGGCGGTACCCTGAGTGTGGACTATGCGGCCGAGTACCCGGTGAAGGGCATTATCAAGAACCGATTCATGATCATCCCGGGTTTCCGGGCCAAAGTCTTTTATTGGCTCAAACGCCTGATGCCCCTGCCGGTGTTCTGGGGACTGCCCGATTTCATCGTCAAGAAAATGGATCGTTAAAGTGCTGCCATGTCCACTATGAAACATATCCTTGGCCCGATGCGGGTTCCTTTCCTGACCCTGACACCGGCCTGTGTCCTGCTGGGGGTCGGGACCGCGGTCTGGCAGGCGGGGCGGGTGAGCACCGCGGCGGCCCTGCTGGTGTTTGTGGGTGCCGTAGCCGCTCACATCAGCGTCAATGCCTTTAACGAATACTTTGATTTCAAGTCCGGACTGGATTTGAAGACCGAACGCACGCCTTTCAGCGGGGGCAGCGGGACCCTGCCGGAAAACCCGGGTGTGGCCTGGACTACCCTGGTGACGGCCTGGGCGGCGTTTACCGTAACAGCGGTCATCGGTTTCATATTCATCCTGACCTGTGGGCGCGCCCTACTGCCGCTGGGCTTGGCCGGGTTGATCCTGGTCTTCGGCTATACCACCTGGTTTACCCGAGACCCCTTTATGTGTCTGATCGCGCCGGGGCTCGGCTTCGGCCCCTTGATGGTCATGGGGACGCATTTCGTGCTCACCGGGACTTACAGCACGGCGGCTTTTGTGGCTTCCCTGGTTCCGTTTTTCCTGGTAAGCGACCTGCTGCTGCTCAACCAGTTCCCGGATGTCGCGGCCGACCGGCAGATTGGCCGCAAACACCTGCCCATCGTCATAGGGCGTAAAAAGAGCAGTTATGTGTATGGGGTGTTTTTATTGCTGGCCTACCTGGCGCTGGGAATCGGCGTGGCTGCCCACTGGCTGCCCGGTAAGGCCCTGCTTGGCATGGTGACGGTGGTGATTGCCGTCCCGGCGGTGATCGGGGTATATCGCTTCCACGACAACATTGAAAAGCTGTTGCCCTATATGGGGTTGAACGTAATTATCAACCTGATAACGCCGCTATTGATTGCCGCGGGTTTACTTTTCGCTTATTGTGGAAGTTGTTGTGAACAACCTTATAAAGTCACAAAATGAAGTTGGCCAATTAAAATAGAGAAAGGTGAATAACATGTCCTTGCAAGAAAAAGAAAAACCAACCGAAGAACCGGATCCGGCCCTGGTTGGAGAGATCAACGAGAAGCTAAAGGATGGGATGCTGCCTTGCGCCGTGGCCCATGAAATTGCCAAAGACCTGCAGAGCGACCCCCTGAAGGTCGGCCAGGCTGCCGATGCCCTGGAGATATCCCTTTCCAAGTGTCAACTGGGATTGTTCGGCTATAAGCCCGACAAGAAAATCGTGAAGGCCGAGACCAATCCTCCTGCGGGCTTGCTGGCCGAGATCCAGGCAGCGGTTAAGGATGGGAAGGTGCCCTGCACTGTCCTCTGGGAGATTGCCGACCGGTTCAACGTCCCCCGGTTGAAAGCCAGCAATGCATGTGAAGGGCAGGGGATTAAGGTTAAGCCGTGTCAATTAGGGGCGTTTTAGTACTATCCTGCAGGTTCCGGTAGGGTTTCCATGTTAGATATTTTAAGCCGCTATCGGTATTTGGGATACCCTGAACAGGGATATAAAGAGGCGTGGATTATATCAGATAATCCACGTTTTTCAGCTTATCAATGTAGCCGAAGTCGAGTGGTCGTATTGTGCAGTTTCGATGCCGGGTATGATGTTGAGCTTTGCCGGATATTTCACAAGGTTTTCAATGCTGGGATATCTGCGGGAGCCTAGCTCTTAAGTCAACTTTAATTCTATTCTTAAAAGCTTAAATACTTGTCATAAATCTCATCTAGTTTACCAGTATTCGATAGATGTTGAAGTGCGCCCCTAACTACTTCAATAGTTTCCAAAGGTGTGTCATTTGAAAACGCAGCGAAGTGATAATACTTAAAATATGTATTTGGAAGAATTCTTACATCTTTATCGAGATTATTCAGTTTGATTACATGCCTTAGCCCAAGATCATGATAGAAGGCAAAGCGGCCCCTTTTAGCTATAAGCATTTTGAGAAGCATTGCGGGAGATCTTGCCCTATCTTCAAAAAGAAACCCCTCCTCCTGAAGGAATTTGCTTGCCGCAGTACCACGGACTGTTAGCAATTTGCCGTTTCCATCAAGCTTGCGCAAGTCATCAAAGCTGGCACTTTCCACCGTATCGTCTATCCGTACCGCTATCACATAATTTAAAGGATACAGGGGAACTTCTACGAAGCTATATTTTTCTTTCCTTTTTGCCGTTTTTTTGAATCCAAAAAATACACCCAGTAATCCCTTTTCAAGATAGCTTTGCAATCTAATGAATGGAAGAAATTCATGATATCCTGTAAAATTTATCTGGGGCTCAATATCCTCAATTGCCTGCATGATCTCAACACAGACCCCAGCCATCTTATTATTTCCTAGTATAAAATATTTTGGGGCACTTTCTTGAGCTGCCGTTTTTAAATCAATTGCAGAAATGGGAACGGGTCCTCCAAGGTAAATTAGAATAAAAATTCCTATTGCAGCTACTTTTTGGATATCAAGTCTCATCAATTGAAATCTCTGAATACTTACGCTACCTTGACAATATTAAAAATTCGTTAAAACTGCATGCATGTTAAGGATATCTGAACCGAGCACTTATGCCAAGTCCTCACTATATTGCAGTTTCTCTGAAATTCTGAGCACTCCAGTTGGTACTATTTGTTTCCATACCCACCTGACGACACCGGTCAGGGGTAAAGCCTGATAAACTGAGAGACCGGGATGCCAAAATGGTCATCCCGGCCTAAACACTATTTGCGATATCACCCCCTGATAACAAAACCAGGAATACCATCTGAATATGGTCGTAGTTATATCCTGCGACGCCCAGCTTTCCTCCAGGCCTTCAGTTCTGCGTGTCACTGGTATCGCGGTGAGGGGGACATCGCGCGACAGAACCCATGCCAATGCGCCTTGAGGTGCTGTGGATTCGAATGCGGCCGGTCAACTTCCCCGGTCCGCCAGCGACGCGACACCCGGTTGGCGTTCTTTGCCTCGCGGGGGCAATTCAGTTCTTGTAGAACTCGAGATCCGGGCCGGCGAAGGGGGCCATCGCATCGATGCGTTTCTGGCGTTCGGCCTGGTTCCAGTTCCATGTTTTGCGCGCAATGGCCGCATTTTGGGAAACCTGTTGGACGCTTTCCATACCACTGACAAGGGCGGTGATGGGCAGGGACCACACGAAGCCGAAGACATCCTCTACGGAAAGAACCGCCGGTATCGCCGGCTTGACGGAGACTTCCGTGCGACGCCAACCTTTGTTCCCTCCGAAGAAACGTCCGTAGGCCAGCGTTTTCATGGCCAGCACACCGATGCCCGCCGCCACGCACTTGGGCACCACGTGGGTGACGAAGCTCTCGAAGTGGGGGTCGGCGGGGTTGACCGGCATCTGCGAGGCGGCCATCTTCACACCCCGCTTTTGGGACTCCTCCAGCATCTTGAGGTGGGCTTTGTAGGAACCATGGCCGGTGAAGCCGATGTGCCTGACCTTGCCCTTTTTCTGGGCCTCAAGAAAGGCGTCGAGCACACCATTTTGGACGCGCTCTTCCACATCATCCGGGGTTTGGAGGGCATGCACCTGCCACAGATCTACGTAGTCGGTCTTCATCCGGGAGAGGGAATTGTCGAGATCCTTCAGGGCATCCTTTCTGTTAATGGCCAAGGTTTTGGTCATGATAAAGGCAACATCCCTGTACTTGGGAGTGAGGAATTTTCCATACCGTTCCTCAGCTTTGCCACCACTGTACAGGGGAGCGTTGTCAAAGAAGCGCACCCCTTCCTCTAAGGCTTTTTCGATGATGGCCTGTGCGTCCTTTTCCGAGGCATTTCCCACATGGTCTCCGCCCACGCCCAGGTTGGTCACAACCGGCCCGGAAGCACCCAACTTGCGCAGGGGCAAGCGTTTGCCCAGCCGGTCGGAGCTAGTGGCGGTGGCAGCGGCAAGCGTTCCCTCGCCAGGGAAAAGGCTGGGCACCATCAGTCCGGCGGTGCAGCCCGCCAGCATGGCCATGAACTCCCTGCGTTTGAGTTCCGCATGCAGGTTGGCGGCATTTTTATGCGTATGTTTCATAAAATCCTCCGTTGCGCCCTAATCTCAATTTTGCGGATTACTGCTCGGCTTTGTTGCCCATTTCACTCGGCTCAAATAGA
Source organism: Olavius algarvensis Delta 4 endosymbiont (assembly GCA_905176665.1). Classification (GTDB taxonomy): domain Bacteria; phylum Desulfobacterota; class Desulfobacteria; order Desulfobacterales; family CAJINA01; genus CAJINA01. Next base: position 72,456 of record CAJINA010000072.1, read on the forward strand.
TTTGAACTACATTGAGATATCACTGCAAAGATAGAACGCCTTTATGATGAATTTGTCTGGAAAGCGCACCGAGACCCGCTACTTTACAGTATTACATTCGAAAAACAGGGCGTGCGGGCAGACGTTTTTGCAGTAGTCGTGGTCCAGGTGTTTGAACAAGACCGTGATGGCCTCGCCTCTTTTCTGAAGGATCAACTCCGGATTCATCTCTGCCATGAACCCTGAACTCTTCATGACCTCTTCCACCGGCAGGTGGATTTCCATGAGGGCCAATTCCATTTTCTTGGCGTCGACTTCCTCCTTTAAAACGCGTAACTCTTCAATGCCGGTGATGTCGATGAAGGCCATGGCCTGCAGGTCCAGCAGCAGGAATTTGACGGGGGTGTCGACCTCCTCCATCCTTTCCAAAATGCTTTCAACCGTATATTCCGCATTGGCGAAGTAGATGCTGTTGTCCGAGCGCAGGTGCAGGATCTGGGGGCACCCCGGTTTTTTGAACATGTCGGCATTGACAAACATGTTCAGCTCGGGGTCCTTGGAGATCCGGACGATGCGCGGCCGCATGGTTTTCCAGAGGAAGAAAACCAGGGACATCAAAATGCCGATCAGCAGGGCGTAATCGGGCTTGGAAAGCAAAGAGAGTGTAAACACACAGATCGCTACGATGCCGTCGTGGCGGTTCATCTTCCAGAGCCGGAACACTTCCCGGGGATGAAAGAGCATCAGGACGGCGGTGATGATCAGGGCGGCCAAAGAGGCCTTGGGGATATAGGTCAACAGCGGGGTGAGAAACAGCAGGGTGATGATTACCGACCCGGTGGTGATGGCACTGGCTATGCCGGTGCGGGCGCCGCTGGCAAAGTTGATGGCCGTCCGGGAAAATGATCCGCTGACCGGGTAGCACTGGAAGAAGGAACCGACCATGTTGGCGACCCCTTGACTGAGAAATTCCTGGTCCACGTCCAGTTTCTGCTTGGTTTGTGCCGAAATGCTCTTGCCCACCGAGTAAGTTTCCGCAAAGCTGACCAGGGCCAGCACAACCGCCGGTCCGGTCAAGGCGAAGATCATATCAAAATCAAAGGGCGGCAGGGCCGGCAGGGGCAGCCCGCCTTCGTTTTTCCCAAGGATGGTGACGCCGGTCTCATGGAGCTTTAAAAAATAGACGAGCAGGGTCGTGACTACCAGGGCGACCAGGGCGCCCGGGAAATTGGGCTTGTATTTTTTAATGCCGTAAATAATGCCCAGGGACAATAAGCCGATAGTCAGGGTCGGCCAGTGCAGGCCGGGGAGGGCCTGGACGATGGCCACCAGTTTGGGAAACATGTACTCGTGGCGCTCGATCTGGATGCCGAACAGGTACGGCAATTGGGTGGATATAATGATCAGGGAGGCGGCGGAGGTGAACCCCATGACTGCTGAATGGCTGATAAAGGACATAATCAGCCCTAATTTAAACACGCCGATGAGCAGGTAAATGCCCCCCACCAGAAAGGCCAGCAAGAAGGAAAGTTCAATGAATTGCGGGCTGCCGGGTTCCGCGATGGGGGTCAGGGTGGTCAGTACCAGCAGGCTCATAATGGCAATGGGGCCGGTGGCCAGCTGCCGCAGACTGCCCCACAGGGCGCCAAGCAGAGGCGTGACTGCCCCGGCGTATAAGCCGTAGACCGGCGGGAGTCCGGCCAGCATGGCATACGCCATGGCCTGGGGGATCAGCACCACGGCGACGGTCAGGCCGGCAATGGCATCGCCCTTCACGAAGGCGGCCTGGTAGGTCTTGAGCCAGGTCAGAAAGGGAAAGATACGGCTGATAATGGGTTGCTGTTTCTGGGCTTTTTCCATAACCTACTCCTCACATATGGGCAGCGTCGCTGGCAGGGCAGCAACGAATTGCGACAGAATCATTAAAAAAGCTATCTTCCAGTGTAAGAGAATATCAAATGATGTCAAGCACTAAACTTGCCCGTAGTGCGTTCGGGGTCAGCCGTTGCTTTCTGGCACCATTGGTATTGGCCAACCGTAATTTGAAAATAGCGGGTGAATCGAATGCAACAACCAGAGAAGTATAATCATTGTCCCCTCGAACCAGCTCCGGATATTTGGCTGCTGGGCAACTATTTCATCAATCTCTACCTGGTAAGGGGCCGGCGGGCCAGTGCCCTTTTTGAAATGGGCGTATCGGCGGTTGTGGACGATGTCATCAGACAGCTCGAAGGCCTCGGCATCGCTCCCGATTATTTAGTGCTGGCCCATCCCCACACCGATCACCTCTCCGGTTTGCCGGGGCTCCGGCAGCGCTATCCCGGTGCGCGGCTGGTGGCCGCTGAAGGGGCTCGCAATTTTGCGCTGCACCCCAAGGCCCTGCCGGGTATGATTTCCGAGGATGCGCATATCACGGCCCGGCTCGGTGAGGTTGGTCTGCCCGCCGTCCGTCCGTCCCTCCAGACCCTTTCCTTTCCTGCAGACCATCACGTCGTTGGGCAGACAGAGGATATCGACCTGGGCGGTGTGACGTTGCGGTGTATACCGGTTGAGGGCCACTCACCCGGCAACCTTGTTATCCACGTGCCGGGAAAAGAGGCTTTGTTCGTATCCGATTCCCTGGGGTTTCATTATCCAGGGCGGGGCTTTTGCCCCTTGTTCTTTACCGGCTATGCACCCTTCATGTCTACCTTAGTGGAACTGGAAGCATTAGGGCCCGCAATAGTCGGGCCCGGTCACCAGGGGGCTATCACCGGGCCTGCGGCTGCGGTGGTATTTGAGCGTGCCCGGGAGGCGGCGGATGGAGTTCTCAAGATAGTCGGTGATGGAACCGGAGAAGATGCGATAATCGCGGAGCAGCTTTTTCAAAAATACTACGTAGACGAGTTTACCCTCTATAGCCCGGAGAACATCATGGGGTGCTGCCGGCTACTGGTTCGGCGGGCCCGTGAAGCTTTAGAATCGGTATAGAACGTCCCCAGAAGCCCAACCTTTGCGTTGGGCGCAAATTTGAAACCCTTAAAATACGCATTGTATTCACCACGATGGGCATTGGCTTCGCGGGCACCTCTGGTTCCATATTTACGTCCGCCGCACCTTGAACATGTGGGGACGTTCAATACCGATTCTAGCTAATTCCGTGGCGTAGGGCAATTTTCTCGAACATCATCACCAGCCCTGTCCCCAGGGCGAAAATGGAGTCGATGTTCAGGTTTTCTTCGGCGGTGGCGTCGAAAAAGAGGTTTAAATCGGAAGCCAGGCCGTCATCCGCTTTCCAGTAACAGATCAGCATCGGCAAGTTTGGCAGGGGGTGCAGCACCAGGGAAATATCGGACTGGTAATGGTTTTCAACCTGCTTGCCGTTGAAAATATGTATCAGGTCCTCGAATAGATCCGGATAGGTGTCGGCCAATTTCTTTAAAGGTTTTTCACACCGCTGGCCAAAGAGCCGGTACCAATCCTGTCCGGTTGGCAGTTCCCGCAGGGGCATCCAGTTCCCAGCTGGTGGAACACCGCCGCTGTCAATGATGTAGTTGAGAATGGGAATGACCACCCGGGGATGGACATGGATATCCGAATAAAGGTTTCCTTCCGTGTCCACGCTGAAATCCTTGCCCAGCACCTTCAGAGCCAGGCGGCCGTTTACCATGCGACCACCCAGTTTTGAGGCTACCGCCGGAAGATCCACGGCCGCCGCTCTTGCCTTCAGAAGCTCCAGCGCCTTTTCCATGTCTTCCTGGGCTGTGGGCGCCTTTTCCAGTCTGCCCCCATACAGTGCGATAACGGCCGGATCCAGGCGCGGGCACTGGTCCAGGGTTTTACGCCCCTGGAAAACGGCGCCGGCAAAAGCCAGGCAGGTCGTTTCATTGCACTCCCGGCAATTTGATTTTTCGAGCAGCTTGAATACATCCATGGCGGTTTTGAGTTCGGGCATCGCTTGTCACATCCTTATCTGTAAATAGTTTGCATTCAATTCCGTTCAGAATCTATCTCAAAAAACGGATTCTGGTTCAAGGTCCAGTCTACGCCTTTCTGGCTGCGCCGGACAGGCAAGGCGGCCGCGAGGAGCCCCGCATTGCGGGACTTCCCGCTGGATACATTCCTCAAAAGTGGGTCGTAAACCCGAGGAAGACATCAGGTATTTCGAGGATTTATACCGATCGCCCAACGCTTAGCTGGGCCAAAAGACTTTTTTGAGATGCGTTCTGGTCATCTTTGCCACAGATGCACAATAAAAACATCCCCCATTTGGGGGATAAAGCGCACTTTTTTGTTTAGGGGAGAACGATATCGCTGCGGGCGGCCCAGACAGCGGCCTGGGTGCGGTCGTTGACCCCCAGCTTGTTGAAGATATTGATGACGTGGCTTTTGACGGTATGGGGGCTGATGGAGAGTATGACCGCGATTTCGGTATTGGTAGCCCCTTCGGCTATCAGGCGCAACACCTCGATTTCACGATTGGTGAGGTTGGTATCTATTTTCGGAACAGATTTTGGTGGTATTTCAGCGGGGGCACCCGGGGTTGGTGCGGTGACCTCCAGCGAGATGGTGGTTTCCAGGGTCCCATCTGCATCCAGGACCGGATAGGTGGCGTTCTGGGAGAGGGGCGCGCTGAATTCAGGACACTGTGGTGCGGCGCGGCCATATTCCGGCCCAGCGCGGCTGCAAAGGCCAGGCAGGTGGTGAAGCCGCAGGCCTGGCAGTTGGTGCCGGGCAGCAGCTTATAGACGGCAATGGCTGAAACCGGTCGAGCCATCCGCTTGTAATCCGGGGTTACGGTTTCTCTCCGGGTGTAAAGGTCGTTTAAATGCGAAATCAGCTCATTGATATACCAGAGGGCCTGCCCCGTGCTTGAAAAGGGCATTACAATAGCCTCATCAGGGTAGAGCGTGCATTGGACATCTCGGCGTGAAAATTGGATATAATTTGGTTCGGCGTACCACCGGGCTTTCGGTTCGACTGCGTTCAAATAGGGAAACACAGGGCTGACATCAGCGTGCAGGTGTATGCTGGCAGCCATGCTCGGCCGGGTGCATTCGGAAAGGATGCCTGCTCGAGTCAGGATCGGATCATCATACCCTGTAATGATCATCTGCTCGCTGTGCATGTCTGCTTTCCCCCGGGGCCCTATTGCCTGCCTTGGATCGGCAGTCTGATATAAAAGTTGGATCCCTGTTCCGGGGCGGTCCGCACGCCGATTTCGCCTTTGTGGTTGTCAGTAATAATAAAGTGGGATACCGACAACCCCAGGCCGGTGCCGACGCCGGGCGGTTTGGTGGTAAAGAAAGGTTCGAAAACGTGCCGGCTGGTGTCAGCGTCCATACCGGGTCCGTTGTCTTCGATTTCCACCCTGACCATGTTGTCGTCTTTATAAGCCCGAAACGTAAATTGGGGGTCATGGGCTGCGTCGCTGGTGGCCATGGCTTCCGCACCATTGGAAAGGATGTTCAGAAAGACCTGCTGCAGTTTACTTTCCTCGCACTTCACGGCGGGCAGCTGCGGTTCATATTCGCGAACGATTTTGATCTGACGAAAATCATATTTCTTTTTCAGGTCATAATCCGTTTCGGCCAGGGCCACGGCGCGGTCCAGGACCTGCCCCAGGTGGTTGAGGGTGACCTGGGAGGTACTTTTGCGGACGAAATGCAGCATGTTGTGAACAATCCCCGCCGCACGACTGCTGGCGTCCTGGATGCGGTCCAGCAGATCGATCAAACCACGCTCTTCGGTATAGCTCCGGATGGCTGCCAGGTCGGTGCCGGCCTTGGCGGCGGCTTCTAGGTTGGCGGGGTTGTCCCGGGTCAGACGGAGTGTGAGAACGGCCGCGTTTTGCATGATTCCAGCCAGGGGATTGTTGATTTCGTGGGCCATGCCGGCTGCCAGCCCGCCCATGGAGTGCATTTTCTCCGACTGGATCAGGGCTTCTTCCGAGACTTTGCGTTGGGTATAGTCTTCGATGATGCCATCGATGAATGCAATATCGCCGTCCCCGTCGCGAACCACATGGGCGGTAACCAATCCTAAGAAATGGGAGCCATCCCTTTTTTTCAGCCGGAGCACCTCACCTTCCACCTGCCCGTCCCGGGCAATGTTCGTATAGGACTGTTCCCGGTCGGTTTCATCAACAAAGAGAGTGGTGAAATCACACTGGATGAAGTCTTCTACGGTTGCATACCCAAAAATGTTTGCGATCCTCGGGTTGGCCATGATGAACTTGCCTTCCGGTCCTGGTGTCCGGCGGTAGACGCCCACCGGCAAGTTGCGGACCAGTTCGGCTATCTGCCGGCGATTTGTCTCCCGCTCGATCTCCGCCTGCTTTTGATCTTCACGATACCGGGCCGTTTCGATTTCACGGGCCACAACCAGGGGTAGCCGCTGAATACTGTCCGGGTGAATACAATCGCGAGCGCCCCGGTCCATGGCAGTCACAGCGGTTTCTTCAGATATACTGCCGGAAAGGAGGATGAGGGGGATGGCTGGTGCAGCGCGATTAAGAATGTCGAGTGCTTCCAGTACTTTGAAATCTGCCAGCTTGAAACCGGATATGACCACATCACAGGCGGTTTGGTTGAAAGCATCCTGTAATTGTTGCACTTTCTGGATCACCCTGGTCGTCAATGTGTACCCAAACCCACGCAGTACTTTTTTAATCGGTTGGGCGTCCTCAAGGCGACGTTTTAAGATCAGAACATGCAGCGGTGAAGGCATTGCGGGATTTCCAATAGCGTTTATAGTCTTCGCCGGAAAGCTGGCCGCACCGATGCAATCCCGATTCGGGATAAACGGTTCCGAAAACACAGAGCGACCCCGGACGGCCAGCCAGAATGCTCCCCAGCCCATGGTGAGCACTTGACCTATTTTGGCGCGGAGAAGGGGGTTAGTCAAGCGCTTCTTTAGCGGAAAGCAGCAGGGTGATTTTTGATAACCTTCTGGATTTCAGCAATTTTGTCTTCGATATGATCGCTACCGACGATTTCCGTGACCATGGCCACGCAGGTAGCGCCCCGGGCCACGATTTCGGCGACATTGTGGGCCTTGATGCCGCCGATGTCCAGATGGTCTGTATCCATGTCTTGTGCCATCAGATCACCCCCCTCCCACGCAATTCAATAGTTCCAGGTGGTCATTATCCTTGAGCATGGTTGTCGCGAAGGTTTCGGTTGCAATGATATCCCGGTTGTATTCCACGACCACGGCAGCAGGGTCCAGTCTCCGGTCGATGATGAAAGTGCGGATGGAAACCGGTTGTGTGTAAACCGCCTCAGTGCCCACCTCAAAAAAGTGTTTTGGCCCCAACGTCAGCTTACGCTGAAGCTATGGCTGATAAACTCTGTCGGGAGCCTTGCTTGTCGGGTGTAGCTCGCAGAGCGAAGACTGGATGTTGCACCAAATACGGGTTTTGAGATAGTTTTAGACTGACAGGGGGGCCCGGCGACTGGGACCGGTAATGATCGTACGGCCGCTTTCCAGTTCAAGGCGAACCGTCCGGTAACTGCTGCCGCCGATATCCTCAAAGTCGGTGAGGACATTGTTGCGGTAGAAAAGTTTGCGGGCAGCCAGGTAATTGCGCTGGCCGATATCGAAATGGCTGTTTTCATCCATGAGGCTGGAACCGCCGACCATGACGACTTTCAGCCGCTGCTTCAGGGCGCCCAATCGATAGGCGGTCCTGAAAAATGCCGGGATGGCCGTATCGGCATAACGGCAAGGTTCTCTTTGGGCGTTTTTGACATTCAGCCCCGAATCCGGAAGCTGGTAATGAAGCAGGCCGCCCACCTTTACAACCGGATCGTACAGGGTGACGCCGATGCACGAACCCAGGGAGTAGGTGACGATTGTCGCCCGGGGGTCGTTGCTGATTTTCATATCGGAGACACCAACTACGATTTCCACGTTTATTGACGACCTTTCCTGATCTATTAGGAGGGGATAGTAGCGGCTATCTCAAAATGTTCTCTTGTCGGGCGTAGCTCGCAGCACGAAGACTGATTGGCCCAGTCTTCAACCTGCGCTCAAGCTACGGCAGACAAACTAGGTTGGATACTCGGTTCCTATCCTCGAAATACTTGCGTATTTACCACGCAAGGCATTGGCTTCGCTGGCACCTCCGGTGGGCACCTCACGGCCGCCTTGCCTGTCCGGCGTAGCCTGGACCTTGAACAAAAATCCTATTGTTGAAATAGCCGCTAGAATGTTCCTCTAGTTATCGGACAATCGGGCATGATACTTTAGCCTTTACACCGGCTACCCCTGTTAGGGCACCATCACCCAGGGCGCGTTCCTGCCCATTCAGGTCACGGATAACAGGACCCTGCCGGGGATTCTGGCCAGAAGTTCATATTTTTGATAAAGACACATGACATGCAGGCCAAAGTCGAAACGGAAAAACGTTTAAACCGCGTGTTACCGGAATACCAGTTCAGTGAGGTCCATGCCGTCGTGATACATGCGCCGCCTGAGGTTGTGTATGCCGCAATCAAGCAAGTGGATATGCGGGTCTCTCCAATTATCAGTGGGTTGCTTGCTCTCCGGATGCTGCCGCATTTGGTCGGAAGGCCCGAACTGCCGGACAAACCACTTTCGCTCAAGTTCGAAGATTTCACCAGGCTGGGGTTCATCCTGCTGACGGATGTCTATCCGGAAGAGATGATCCTCGGGTTGGCGGGACAGTTCTGGAAGCCGACCGCTCGGCTGCTCCGGATTGCCCCGGACAAGTTCAGGGGGTTTAACCGGCGGACCGTTTGTAAGGCCGCCTGGAACCTGAGAATAGAGCCGGATGGAGTGTCCCGGGTGCGGCTGACCACCACGACACGCGTCTACTGCCCGACTACCCGGGTGCAGATTCTGTTCGCCTGTTACTGGGTCGTTATCCGACCGTTTTCCGGGCTGATTCGGCGGGTTATGCTCCGCTTGATTCGCAGGGCGGCTGAAAGACAGGGTATCATTTCTGGTTAAAGTTCAACTTGCATGCCTTCGCGGGCAAAGAAAATTTCGGGCGACCCTGATCCTCCGGACTGACAGTGCTGCTTGGCCAGGTCGTCCAGCTGTTCATCCGTGCGGACCGGTTCGTGGTGGAACAGGGCCGTGGACCGGATCTCCAGTTTCCGCGCCAGGGTAACGACATCTTCCAGGGCGCTGTGCCCCCACCCTTTCCGAGAGGTCTCATATTCCTGCCGCGTATACTGGGCATCATACACCAGCAGGCCCGCTCCCTTGACAAAGGCCTCCAGTTTTTCGTTTTGCTCCCGGGCCACCAATGCGCCCTCCGTGGCCATCGCCTCGTCATAGGGCGGGTCTTCCGGATCGGTGCAAAAAAGATTCTGAAAGGGCTCTGTGTCGTAGGCCGTACAGAAGGTCTTGCCCTGATATTCGACCCGGTAACCCAGGCAGGCGATGGGATGGTTCAGGTATTTGGTGGTCACCTTGATACCGTCCTCCAGTTCGAGGCACTCTTCCTTTAGGCTGTGATAGGTTATATCGGCCGACAGTTCACTCTGCCGGATGGGAAAGTACTGGTAAGACAATTGACCTCCCACGATGTTGCGTAAAGAGTCATTTTCGAACGTAACCGGGCCGTAGATATTCAGCCTGGTGCCGGGAATGTAGATGGGGGCGAAAAAAGTAAAACCCAGGATGTGGTCCCAGTGGGTATGGGTCAGGAAAATATCCACCGCCAGGGGTCCGAGCGGCAGGTCCCGGGCCACCAGTTCATTGCCCAGTTCCCGAATCCCCGAACCGGCATCGATTATGATGATGCGGTCGGTCCCTGGAAACCGGAGTTCGATACAGGCCGTATTGCCGCCGTATTTGCAGGTCGCCGGTCCCGGGCAGGGGATGGACCCGCGGACACCCCAAAATTTTACATGCATTGTTTTATCCTTGTGCGGTAACTTGTAAGAACGTCCTGGCTTTTTCCAATTCTGCAGTTACAGGCGCTTTCAATTCCTTGAATGTATCCAGGTCGATATCGATACGGCCGGCCAGGTTTTCAATCGCACTGCCGGTGAAAGATATTCGGTTCCAGTCCGCAATGGGCAGCATGTGCGCGATCATATCCGCCAATGTAATGATTGTCAGGAATTTTTTATTTTCAATTCCAGGATCATCCGGGAAATGATGGTAATTCAGGGTGTCCGCTAAATTTAGGTTGAGGGTCCATTTTTCAGCGATTATGCCGCCCACCTGACAATGATTTACCCCGAATAGATTTTGCTCCGCCACATAGAGCGGAATATTCTCGGTTTTTACAGCCTTCACTGCCGCCTGGTAATCCGCAGGGTAGCAACTATTGAGGGGTATTTTCCCCAGGTCGTGCAGCAGGCCGGCCACAAAGAACTCCTCGCTTTCATTGGCGGGGACACCCGTGGCAGCGGCGATCAATTTGGCAGAGACTCCCACGCAGATCGAATGCGACCAGAATTCGTCGATAGTAAAGGCCCGAAAGGCATCCCGGTCCTTTATGACACCCATCACGGAAAGGCTGAGTGCCAGATTTTTGATGGTATTGATGCCAAGCATGATGATGGCCCGGATCAGTGAAGTGACCTCGTTGACTAACGCGTAGTAGGCCGAATTGACCAGCTTGATCACCTGGCCGGTCAACACTGGATCAAGCGATATGACCCGATTGAGATCATTAGGTGAAACAGCCGGGTTGTTGCAGGTTTCCATTACCTTGGTTACGGTTGTGGATAGGCTGGGCATTTTGGAGATGTAGCGGTTTATCATTTTTAGTCGCTGTTCTGCAGTTTTATCCTTGCCTTTCATGGAGTTTCTCCGGACTGGACGTGCCCTGGTTTGCGAACCGGTCTGGCAACAAAAGGGTTGACGGAGCAAGATCCGTATCCCGGCCGCACCTTGATCCGGCGCCGCTTCGGTGAGTAAGTCAGCGCCCCTTCTTTAGGTTGCTTGTAATCGTAACATAACGAAATTATAGAACCATTCCAATATAGACGAATGGTTTTAAGTGTCAAATGAAAATTAAGACAAGTTCAACCCTGTTCTCCAGGCATGCTACGGGCAACTACTAAGGGTTGCCATTGCAGCCACCTGGCGATAAAATTATTCATACTTCCCGGATATTGGCCGATATATGGGGCGTAGCCCCGGGTGATGGCGTTAAGTGTGACACCCTGGATTTGCGGCTGCGGTACCATCTGAAAATCACCGTGCAGCTAAAGCGGGTTTCATGAAAAGCAGGTTGCCGGGGGGAATTTCGACAGGAGCAGGGCTATGCGGTTAAAAAAACTGATTAAGAAAAAACCCAGGACACCTGCCCGCAAACCTACCCAGTCAGATGTCGACCAAAAAAGCCTCAAGCCGATTCAAAGTGCCTTAACCCGCAATAAAAAGAGCTTTGTGGCCTACAACAATTTCCGCAAAGAACTGTTCGCTGAATTGGCGCCTGCTGACAGTACGACCATTTTATTCCTGCTGCCCTGGCTGATCAGTGTCAATCATCCCCAGTGCCCGGGATATATCGCCGACCAGAAACGGCCATTCAGGGTTTACGGGGTTGAAAGCCTCAAGGGCATCCGCAGCCTGGAAAAGGATTTCAAGAAGCGCTTTGACATCAAAAAGCGCGACTCCCTGCTCACGCACACGCAGGATACTTACGTGATACCGGGTATCTACACCATTGGCAGCGTGGGCAGCGTCAGCCAGACATCCGGCTCGGATTGCGACATGTGGGTGTGCATCGATCGTAACCAGTTCGATAAAACCGCCTGGCGCCAGTTGAATCAGAAGATCAATCTGATCAAGGACTGGATGGATATAAATTGCAAGATGCCGGTTTTCTTTTTCATTTCCGACATCACCGCCATCCGGGAATGCCGGTTCGGCAGCGTGGATGAGGAGAGCAGCGGCAGCACCCAGCAAAAGGTTCTCAAGGAAGAGTTCTACCGCACCTGCACGGTGATCTGCGGCAAGATTCCCCTCTGGTGGCTCTGTTATCATCCCGACCTGCCGGTCGACTATCACGCTGCCCTGGCAGTCATTCAGGACGAAGATTTCGGCGAATACGACCTGGTCGATTTCGGCGATATAGAGCGCATTGAAAAAAACGAGTATTTCGGTGCGGCGCTGTGGCAGTTTAAGAAATCACTATCCCGACCCCTGAAGTCGATTATCAAAATGAGTCTTTTGAAAATGCTGCTCGACGCACCCGATGAGAGCCTGATGTGTCATCGCTTCCGGGAGCAGGTTTTGACTGCCAGAGATGGAAATTTCCCGGACTTCAGCATCTTCACCATGGAATCAATAGCTGCCGATTATAAGGAAAACAGGCCGGAGTTATTGAAATTCCTAATAGAGTGCCTCTATATCCGGTGTGAATATAATCCCTACAATCGCAACCAACCCCTTAAAAACAAACTGGCCGGTCCCTTTTTCAAGCCCTTCAAGATATCCAATGAGCGCCAGATGGCGCTGCGTAAATCCGACCTCTGGAAGTTCAGTCAGCAGGTTGAATTGGGAGACAACCTCTTCAAGCTGATGATAGAGCTTTACCGGGAAATCTCAGCCAGTCAGAAGGGTATCCAGGGCGAAAGCAACAAGCGGGACCTGACCATCCTCGGGCGCAAAACCGCCGCGTTCTACGCCAAAAAGAGATACAAGGTGCCGATCTTGCAAAAGCCCACCGGCAACCTCAATGTTTCCAACCCGAGCTTGAGTCTGCGTGACAACAAGTGGTTCGTATTTTCCGGCAAGGACACCTCCCGGCCCCTGTGCAGCAGCCCTGAGATCACCTATAATATCGCTTTCATTGTCTGGAACGGCCTTTTCAACCCGGGCCAGATCGGTATGGTTCCCAATATGTCCGATATTACCCTGCGCGAAATCGTCAACCTGGGGATCCGCATAGAACGGATATTCGAAACATATGAGATGGCGGAGATCGATTATGCCGGGTACCTGAGCAGTGAATACGTTGAAAAATTGTTCGTGATCGCCGGTCTGGAGAAGACTCCCTGGTTCAAGGAAAAACTGGACCTGCGGGTGGTATATATGAATTGCTGGGGTGAGCTTTTTGCCCGGCATTTCAGGTCCCACAGCGCCTTTGAGAAATTTATCATCGAATCCCGCACGGAAAACCCCCGGCTGCAGGTCCGATTTTATGTTCGCCGGAGCAATACAACCTATGAAAAGATCATTGAGCGAGCCAAGATGATTCTTAAACCAACAATAGATCCAGAGAGTTAGGGGCTGTTTCTAAATTGTTTTTTGGCCCAATTTCGGTGTTGGGCGTTCGGTTTCGGAACGGAGTGCCGGTTTTCAAGCCGTCAGGCGCAACCTTTAGCGCTATCTTCGAAATTCGTGAGTATTTACCACGCAAGGCATTGGCTACGCGGGTACCTCCGGTTGTGACCCACATTTAAGGAATAGATGCGCGGGAAGTCCCGCAACGCGGGGAAACCTCACGCCCGCCGCACCTTGACCCAAAATCCTTACTTAGAAACAGCCCCTATGATATGCCCACGGCCGGCCGAGATTTCAGGCCGGCCCCGAATGCCCCGCCGTCGGCAAATCGCGGCAGCTTTCCGAGACCCTCGAATATAAAAGATTATAGGAGATATCCGACCCTCAGCCTTTGACTATAGAGGCCGGCCTGATGGGGACAACACCTGTTGCAATGCATCCGAAATTATGAAATATCCTATGCATGCCGAAATCGGCCATGCTGATTATGCCTGCGGGAGAAAGATATGAAAAAACAAATCTTGTTGGGCGTTGGGTTGCTTGTTTTTTTCGGGCTTTTATGCGGTCCAGCCGCAGCCGGTAGCAATACTCTGGAGGAGGCCCGGTCTCTTTTCAAAGATCGTCGTTATGACAAGGTCATTGCCCTGGTTAAAAAAGAGTCCCGCAATCAGGGTGAAAATGCCGATATGTTGGTATTGATGGCGGACAGCTATCTGGCCCAGGGGAACCAGGGCAAGGCCGAGAAGTATTACCGGCGAGCGCTGGATTTGAACCCGGACAACATAGACGGCAGCCTAAGCCTGGCCATGCTGCTGGTCGCATTGCGGGAAAGAAACGAGGCGATGGCCTTGATCAACAGGGTGTTGGCGAAAAACCCCAACCACGCCAAGGGCCACTATTGTTTGGGGATGACCTACAACGCGCGGGCAGACATAAACGACGCCTTTGCGCAATACAAGATTCTAAAAAAGCTCGATGAAGAACTGGCCAGAGAGCTTTACAATGCCATATTTTCAAAATAACCGGCCGGCTGGCCAATCGGCATGTTAAAGGGCCCGCCCAAGGGCGGTAGGATCATCGGGAAGGGGATGCGTGCCAACGCTATGGATTTAAAAGTTTATTGTGCAATGGATGTAGGGCCGCGTGACAATCAGGAGGATTGCATCCTTGTCCAGGGACAAACTATCCAGGACCGGCGGATAGAAGAAAGCCGTAATTTTAAGGCGGACACATTTGAGATCCTGGCCATCTGTGACGGCATGGGCGGGTTGGCTGCCGGTGAGCGTGCCAGTCGTTATGTCTGTGACCGCCTGGGGGGCCTGGGGGCCGCCGACCGGCCGCCCGAAGATATCCGGGCGGCTCTGGATAAGATCCAGCTATCCATGGAGCATGATTTCCAGGATGAGTGCGGCACGACCGTGGCCGGCCTGATCGCCGGCCCTGCGGGACATCTGGTGTTTAATCTTGGGGACAGCCGGGTTTATAAGGTCACGGGCGGAAAAATTGAACGCCGGTCCCTCGATCATTCAATCGTGCAGGTCTTGCTGGATGAAGGCAAGATTACGGAGCGGGAAGCATTTGAACATCCTTACCGGAATTTAATCACCGCCGGTATGGGCCCCGCTTTTGCCTACAAGTGGAACACGGATACCATTCATCTGCAGGTGGAGTCTCAGGCCAGCGAGCCGGTGGTGTATCTTATCTGCAGTGACGGGGTCTGTGATGTGCTGACTGACCGTGAAATCATGGACGTGCTGGGAGACAACCCGGTGTCCAACGGACCTGTTCTGCTGGAACAGGTGAAAGCCGTATTCATGAAGGATAATACCAGTTTTATAATCGCGGAGATCATCCCCTGACATGGAAGAGATCGTACATCAATGTCTCCCGGCCTACACCGTAGATGAAAAAATCGGCAAGGGCGTTTATGGCAGTGTTTTCAGGGTACATGATGATTTCAAACAGCGTGCCGTCAAGATTGTACCCATTACGGTCGAGCGGTCACTGTCCTGCTCGACCGAAGAGAAGCTGGATACGCGGGTTTCCCAGGATTTTCACGCCGTGCGGGAGTATTACGAGAAGATCAAGGGTCCGGGCGTGGTGGAGATCCATGATTTCTTCCTGGTGGACAAACCGGTCAGCCAGAGCAATGCCCGGGCTTACCTGGTGATTCTGATGCAATTGTGCCGGTCCAACCTGTTGGATTACGTGATCGACCATCACCCGTTGTCGGTCGATAAAGCGTGTGGGCTGATGCATTCGCTGGCCACCGTTTTAAACCGGCTGTGTATCGATACCGAGGGGATTTTCCTTTTGACGGATTTAAAGCCGTCCAACCTGTTGATCAGCAGCGACGAAAAGGTGTTGATCGGCGATCTGGGCGGGCTCAAACGGTTGAGCAGCGCCTCCACTTCGGCCGGCGCCCAGTTTTCGCCCAACTGGTCGTCCCCGGAATTCATTCTGCAGGGGGCCCGACCGGAGGTGCCCGCGGTGGTGTTTTCGTTCGGCATGGTAAGTTATTTCATCTTGGAAGGCCACCTGCCATATGAGGATGAAGACTTTGCCGGACGTTTCCGGCAGATCAAATCGGACGGGGTTACCTTTTCCAGGAACGATCTGCCGGACAACATTCGCTACATCATCGAGCAGTGTGTCCAGTTCGATGTGCGCAAGCGCCCGTTGAATTTCGCCGAGATTCTGGAAATCCTGGAATCTGCGGAAATTCCGGTTAGAACACCGCCGGTTTCCATGTCTATCGGCAATCGGGGAGAGCTGTCCACTGAGCGGGAGGATGCCGGGTCGCGTTCATCCCAAACGACCTCAAAAGAGCCTTATCGTCCTGGTCAGGAGTGGCGCGAGCCGATTGCCGGCATCGAGTTCGTATGGATACCCGGGCGCCCGGCGGATGCTTCCGCGAGCCGGGAAGACCCCCTGGCCGGTTTCTGGATGGGCCGTTACCCGGTGACCCAGGGACAGTGGCAGCGGGTGATGGGACAAAACCCGTCCCACTTCACCCTGGGCCGCAGTTATCCCGTTGAGGGCGTGGCCTGGGGTGAGGCCCTTGATTTTGCCCGGCGGCTGGCCGGTATGAATAAGAACCGGTTTCTCTTTTGCCTGCCGACCGAATCGCAGTGGGAACACGCGGCCTGTTGGGGCAGCGCCCCGGAGACCTTCGCAACCGGGCATGTGGATCATTTGGCCTGGCATGACGGCAACAGCGGCCTTTCCACCCAGCCGGTCGGCCAGAAGCGACCTACCGGCCTGGGATTGTACGATATGCTGGGCAATGTCATGGAGTGGTGCGGTGAAGGCAGTGCCGAACAGATTTATCAGAACGACCGGCGGCATGGATCGGCCTATGATGAGGTTGGCCGCAAGCAGGCCGGTCGTGGGGGCAGTTGGAAATCGGGCCGCCATGAGTGCCGCCCCGATTTTCGCAAGCTGTTTCCCCGGCAGCTGGGATACGCGAACCTGGGTTTTCGGATCATTCGCGTCTTGAATTCATTGTGAAAAAACGGCCTCATATCATTCTGCGCCGGTGCCCGGATTTCAATGCCGATCGGATTACGGGCATCATCCAGGAGACGGTTCAACAACCCGGCAGTCAGATAGCCGGCAAGGTTTTCATCAAGCCCAACGTGGTGAGCGCCAGCCGGCGCTACATCCACAATTCCTATACGGTCCCGGATGTGACCGAAGACCTGGTCAGCGTCGTCCGGTAGACCGGTGCGTTGAAAAAGGCCCGCAAAGGCGCTATTGTGACTGGCATATCTGGCAGGGATGTCATCATGCCGGACGGCCCGATGTTGCTGATCTGCACCTGTACCCGGGTTGAAGGCCGGCTGGCGGCGGCGCGGGGCGGCTAGATAAAAGCTGCCCCAGGGGGCCGGTGGTCTCTTGATCAAGGTCCCCCTGCTCTTTAAAGTTCCCAGTCCCTTGCTGGATCCGTGGGACGCAACCGTGCTTGTTCTCGATCCGGCGGCCAAGAGGGGGCACACCTTGAAAAACCATTACTTAACAATGGCTTAAGTCCTATGACGAGGCTTTTTCAAAAATCTGGCTGGCTATCGGTTTTGCTGGTATGGGTAGTGTCTATTTCCGGTTGCGTAACGTCCCGGCAGCCGGCAGTGGTTCCGGTCGAGCGGCCGCCGGCGATTACGGAGAACCTAAAGGAATCTTCCTGGTGGCAGATCCGATTCGCTTTTAAGTGGCCGGAGAACACGGCGCCCGCCTGGCACCTCGATCTGATGGTTGCCCATAGTGTGGTAGCACCGGTTCTCGAGAAGCAGCGTGAGGCCATTGCCCTGTGGCGTTTTCATCGGCGGGCGGTTAGAGACGCGGCCGGTCACCAGTTTAGCTTCATTTTATTCACGACCGCGAACACCGCCGGGGATTTATTCAAAAGCATCGAGATGGCCCCGGAGATAGTTGGACTACAGGCGTCCGGCCGATTGGAAAGGCTGTCTATGGGCCGAGCAGGGGACCGCCAGGGGCGGCATATCGAAGACACAAGTGATTCGCGCTGGTCAGAGGAATTACAGAAATCATGGCCCTGGTTCATTATGGGTGTCAGTCGAATGTGGCTGACCCTGACCGATGAGCAGGCCAAGAAGCTGGCGTTCCAGGCCGGGGCTGCCCCATTGAGAGCCCGAATCGATTTTTACGAAGCCCTGAATAAAAAGGTCAGTCGGGTGTGGGAACGTGAAGGCGCGCACGCCTTGCTGCATCATCTAAACGCCATCTTTGGATATGAGCCTTTGATCATACGTGAAGAACGTGCCATACGATTCTAGAACCAATATTGAGCGTTTAGCTCTAAGACGTTAGCTGTTAGCCGGGATTGGTCAGGGGGCGTTCATCACTATCCGAATACCACTGACAGGGTTAGATTGAACGTGTCTGCAATAGTAGGAATCCGTTATATTACCAGCTAGAAGCCAACGGCTAACCGCTATTTTCAGGTTGGGAGTGGCCCCATGGACCTGTTCGGAAAGAAAAAGCCGGAAGTGCTCTTTGACGAACTTTTGGAGCGTTATAAAATAACGATCCATCGGTATTATGATGCGACCCGGCGGCAATGCACCACGGAAAGGGGCAGCACAGTGGCTTTTGAATTGGCGGACATCTTCCGTGATGCCCGTGAACAGCTGCCGGATGATCCGGACAGCCCCTTTTCATTTGAGGCCTTTCAAACGACCTGTGACGAGATCAGAGCCCGCTGTTTTGCACAGCAGGATTTAAGTGACAACATCTGCTAGTGTTGCGCCCATATTTTTTTTAGCGCATAACGCTGTCGCCATAGTGCCATCAATTCGAGAAACATCAGAAATCCGGAACGTTCTCAATGCGAACGCGGCAATATCGAAATTCGAAATAAGACGGTAAATCTCAATGACCAAAAACGTAAATTAAAACTATCGTTGCAATCAATAAAATTCTGTTTTGGTCATTTGAATTTTGAATTTGTTTCGACTTTTCGTGCTTTGCATTTCGGATTTAGCCAAATCCACGCCATATTTACGTAAGACAACCAGATACTGGCACGCTCTTAAAGTTGAAGGGGTACCTGCATGGGTGGGCAAATCACTATCTCTATTTGGCTTTTTACACTGCTGGTGGTTATCGCCGGGATAGCCGTGCTTGATCGAGTTTTGATCCCCAGCACCCGCTGGTTCCTGCGCCGGCGGATAAACCGGGTGCTCGATGAGATCGGTACCCGCCTGGATATCGAAATACGCCCGTTCCAGCTGACCAAGAGGTAGGTGCTGATCGACAGGCTGGTTTATGATCCCCAAATTATCAGCGCCATCAAGGCGTATGCCGCTGAACATGCCATGCCCCAGGAGGTGGCCCAGGGCAAGGTCATGACCTATGCCCGTGAAATTGTCCCCTCCTTCAACGCCTATCTCTATTTTCGAATCGGCTACTGGATTGCCAAAAAGGTTGCGCGGATGCTGTACCGGGTGCGTGTCGGGCTCTTGGACGGCCGTGAGTATGCGCGTGTCGACCCCAATTCAACGGTTGTTTTTGTTATGAACCACCGTTCGAATATGGATTACATTTTGGTGGCTTTTCTGGCGGCTGAACGGACCACGTTGTCCTATGCAGTCGGAGAGTGGGCCAAAATCTGGCCCCTGCAAATGCTGATTCGAGCCATGGGCGCCTTTTTTGTCCGGCGCCGTTCCGGCAATCCGCTGTACCGCAAAGTGTTGGAGCGGTATATCCACATGGCCACGCGGGAGGGCGTCTGCCAGGCGGTCTTTCCCGAGGGCGGTCTCAGCAAAGACGGCCGGCTGCAGGTGCCGAAACTTGGCCTGGTGGATTACATGCTGCGCGATTTCGACCGCGCGGCGGATCGGGATATCGTCTTTATCCCGGTGGGGATCAACTACGATCGCACCCTTGAGGACCGCAGCCTGTTGCGCGCCCTCGACCGTGATGTTGACCGGCGCAGCTGGTGGTTTGTGGTCTGGACCACAACCCGCTTCATCAGCCACAGCTTGATGCTGATGATTCTCAGCCGCTGGCGGCGATACGGCTATGCCTGTGTCAACTTTGGGCGGCCGCTCTCCATGCAGGCTTACTGTACAGAAACCGGGCTTGATTTCAACCAGCTGGAGCGCGGTAGACGTTTCCAGGAAGTCGAAATCTTGAGCAACCGGCTGATGGAGGGAATTGCTGCCGTGGTCCCGGTTTTACCGGTACCGCTGGTGGCGACCGTATTTTTGGAAGCGGTGGAGGCGGGGATGGATATTCTCGAAATCGAAAGGCGTAGCAACCGCATGATAGATGAACTCAAAGCGGCGGGTGCGCCCATTTTCGAGGTGCCCCGCAGTACCCGGGCGCGAACCATTGCCGATGCAGTTGCTTTCCTGCGGCTACGCCGCCTTATTACGGCCAGCGGGCGTATCTTCAAGGCCGTACCATCCGAAGAAGCAACCCTGGCATACTATGCCAATTCCATCCGGCACTGGCGCCATCTCACATAATTCACATAATATTTGGGAGAGCGGTTACTGGACGATGGGATGGTTCTGCCTGTGCCAGTCCACAATGCCGCGCCGCAGGTTGATGATCCGGCTGAATCCATCATCAATGAGGATCTTGGAAGCGACAGTACTGCGGTTACCGGTGGCGCAGTATACGAGTATATCCTGGTCCTTATACGCTGCCAGTCTCCCCAGGTTCTGCTGCAGGATTTGAACCGGTAAGAGCACGGCATTCTCCAAATGACCGCGCTTATATTCCGCCGGTGTTCGGACATCCAGGACCAGGGGATTGCGGGTGTCGATGATTTGCCGCGCCTCGGCTGAGGTTACTTCGGTGTATTTCTCCTGTATGTAATCAACAACCCAGATCTGGCCGCTGACGTTGCCGAGTGTGAACGCAAAGGAACCGGCTTGCTTCATTTTAAAATATGGCGCCGCGGTGATGTCACGGGAAAGTTTTGTCTCGATCTCCAGGCCCGGAATAGAGAGGGACAGCCCGTCAAGGGATGGATCAACCTTAAACTTGATATAGTCGCCCCGGTATACCACGAGGATGACCGGATCGTCCGTGTGGGAAACAGGCAGGATGCGGATTCCGTTCATGATTTTGCCGGATACCGGCCGGTCCAGCTGACCAGGACCGGCCGCGAAACAAAAAGCAGTGGCAGCGATAAATACACCCAACAGGTATATGGTTTTGAAAGTGGCGCTTTTCATATATCCCTCGATCGTATGCTGAAGTTCATCCCCCGCAGGGGGCTGTGGATAACATAAGGCCGAATCACCGCAGTGCAATGCGGCCACAAGAGGTAGCGCTGCGCTGGGCGGTATGTATGCTGCGACCTTGCTTTCCTGGATTTATTCCTTTAACTTCTTGAATCATATGATAAAACTAAAAAGACGCCAGCATGTCCCGTTTGGAGTTTGCTTGCTAATGTCCGGCTCTGGACAAGAGGAGCGTTGAAAATGGAATTCCAAAAGAGTTTCGTAAACACATACCTGCTCAGTTCGATCGTGGCCATCTTTGGAACGGTTTTTTTGGCCATCATTATTATTTTCCTGAACGGGCAGACACGGACGTCCCGCCAGACTGCCGCATTCTTGCAGGAATACACGGAGTTCAAGAAAGCGGCCATCAAGGATGAAATCGGGATCGTCATGAGTTTGATCAATTCCAAGATTGAACGGCTGGACAGCACCTTTGAATCTGCCCGCGAGCGAGCCCAGGCCGAGGTGTTGAATTGGATCAACACCATTCGGTTGCGTGAGAACCAGTATGTCGCGGTGAATACCATGGACGGCACGATTCTGGCCCACTATGTAGCCCGGAATATAGGCAAAAACATGTGGGCCTTTGAAGATGCCAATGGGGTCAAAGCCGTCCAGGAGGCCACGCGAGTATCCCGGCAGACGGAAGGGGGGGGTGTCCGCTATGTGGGCTCGGTCCGGCCCACAACCGGCGAGCCGGGCCGGAAGATCACCTACGCCCAAATCTTACCTGAATGGGGCTGGGTCGTTGCAACCGGAGTTTACCTGGACGATATTGAAATGGCAGCCGCCCAGAACCGGGCCGCCCTCAATGAAAATCTCAAACAGGATTTTACCGGGGTTGCCTTCGTGTTGGTTCTGGCACTGGCCATCTCACTCCTGTTTACCCGGCTGTTGTCGGGCAGGCGGATCAGAAGGCAATCATTGCCAGCGGGTTTGCCGAGACTGAGGAAGTGAAAGCCGCCCAGGCCCTGGGCGCCGGCGACTATCTAAAAAAAACAGTATACTTTGGAAAAAATAGGACTGGCCATTAAAACCAAGTTGGCGCGATAACATCAGGCAAAGCCCGCGCCTTTTTTCAAACTGCTAGCGACGAGGCACACCATTGGATAACTCCCGGGAGAAAAAACCCCATACCATCCTGGTCATTGATGATGAGGAAAGTATTCGAACCTTTCTGAACATTCGGCTTACCGGCTGGGGGTACCGGCCCATCAGCGCTAGCTGTGGGCGTGTTGGTATCCAGATGATTCAAGAGGGCAATCCCGATGTGGTCATCACTGATCTGTACATGGATGATGGTGACGGATTCAATCTGCTGGCGTTCGTCCGGGAGAAAGCACCGGACCTGCCTGTTATTGTGCTCTCCGGCCAGGGACAACTGGGCGATGCGATCCGGGCATTGCGCCTGGGCGCCTGGGACTATCTCTACAAACCGATAGAAGAGATTGATATAATTAAGGTGGCCATTGATAAAGCTTTGGAGAAAGCCCTGCTGATCAAAGAGAATCAACGCTATCATGATCACCTTGAAACGCTGGTTGCCCAAAAAAGTGCTGAACTGGCCGAGAACGAGAAACACTACCGGACAGTGGCCGATTTTACTTACGATTGGGAGTATTGGATGGATGCCGATGGCCGGATTCAGTACATGTCACCTTCTTGCGAGCGGGTCACGGGGTATACTACCAAGCAGTTTTTGGCTGATCCCGGGTTGATCGAATCTATCTTGCACACAGACGATCAGGAAGCGTTTTCCCAACATTTACGGGCCGAGAACTTGGCCGGTGATGTCAGCCATATTGATTTTCGAATTATCCGCCGGGATGGCCAGATGCGCTGGATTGGCCATCGCTGCCGGGAGGTCCACGATGAAAACGGCGTTTATATCGGCCGGCGGGTCAGCAATCGGGATATCTCTTACCAAAAGAAGATCGAAATCAATCTCATAGAAAAGCAGCATGACCTTATCAACAAAACAATTCACCTGGAAAAAGCCAACTATAACCTGGAGAATGCCAACCAGGCCCTGAAGGCGCTATTAGATCAGCGGGAGATCGAAAAACGTTCCATCGAGCAATCCATGGTCGGCAATCTGAAGCGGTTCGTGTTCCCCTATTTAACTGAGCTGCAAGAATTGAGAATTTCGGATGAAGCCAGGACCTATCTTAATATTGTCAGGGCCAATATAGAACAGCTGGTTTCGCCGGTCTCCAAAACGCTCAGCGGGGCATACCTGGATTTAACGCCCACGGAAATCAGGGTGGCTGATCTCATTCGGCAGGGGGAGTCGACCAAGTCCATAGCCGGTCTGATGAGTATGTCCACCAGCACCGTTTCAATCCATCGCAACAGTATCCGTAAAAAGTTGAAATTAATCAATAAAAAGGTCAATCTCTATTCCTACCTAAACGCATTGACATAATTTCGGCTCTGTCCCTCCATAAATTTTTAATATCTATATTATATAGATATTAAATAGATATTCTTCTGATGTTAAGAAAATTCTCCGTTCCCCGATAACCAGATTAACGGAATGCA
This sequence comes from Olavius algarvensis Delta 4 endosymbiont, assembly GCA_905176665.1. GTDB lineage: Bacteria > Desulfobacterota > Desulfobacteria > Desulfobacterales > CAJINA01 > CAJINA01. Next base: position 95,933 of record CAJINA010000072.1, read on the forward strand.
GATTCCGCCCGTCCCAACCCGGCCCCACTACCATGACATGTACTGATTGCAGCTGATCTTCATGCGACGCATGCCGGTGGGGGTGAATCGAAAACGGTCCATTAACAGCACGTCAAAAAAAGGAGGCGGTACCGTGAACTGGAAAAAGATGACAATCGGAAAAAGGATATCCCTGGGATTCGGTGTGGTGCTGACATTGCTGATCGCTGTGGGGCTGCTGAGTTATTTCGGGGTGGGCACGATTGTCGGGGATGCCAAGGAAGTTATCAGCGGCAACCAGCTGGACGGCAACCTGGCCCAGAAAGAGGTCGATCATCTCAACTGGGCCGGGAAGGTCAACGCGCTGCTCACCGATGCCAACGTGACCAAATTGGAAGTGCAGACGGATGACCACAAGTGCGGTTTCGGAAAGTGGTTGTACGGGGAGGGACGCAAGCATGCCGAGACCCTGGTGCCCAGTCTGGCTCCCCTGCTCAAGGCCATTGAAAAACCACATGCCCGGCTGCATGCTTCTGCAGTCAAAATTGATTCGGTTTTTGAACAGGCTGACATCGAACTGGGTGGTTTTCTGCGTGAAAAGAAGACCGACCATCTGGCCTGGATGCACAAGGTCAAAGAGGTCTTTGTAGATATCAATCTTGAGAAAGTGGACGTACAGATGGACCCGACCAAATGCAGTTTGGGGAAATGGATCGTGTCGGCTGAAGTGGCGGCCTTGAAAGCCAAGGATTCCGACTTTGCCGCTCGGGTGGATGCGGTTATCGGCCCCCACAAAAAGCTGCACGAAAGCGCCCGGCACGTCAATGCATTATTACAGGCCGGCAGTCGTCTCGAAGCAGCTCAATTCTATATGGACAATGTTAAGTCAACGGCTGAAACCGTACTAACCAAATTGGACGCAATTATCAGCGCTAATGATGCCAAGGTAGACGGTATGCGAAAAGCCAATGCGATTTATGCAACTGAGAGTCTGCCCGCACTCCAGAGAGTTCAGGGCTTGCTCGGTAAAATCCGAGGCGAAGCCCGGCAGCACATCATGACTGATGAAGTGATGCTTGATCATGCCCAGGGCATAAAGCGCAACGTGTTGCTCGTGGTGGCCGTCGCGGTAGTCGTGGGGATTCTTTTGGCCTTTCTTATCTCCAGGGGCATCGTGTCCGTCCTGCGGAAAATCGCCGGCCAGATGGATGAAGGGGCCGCCCAGGTGGCCTCAGCTGCCAGCCAGGTATCTTCGGCCAGCCAGTCTCTGGCCGAGGGCTCGTCCGAACAGGCGGCCTCCATCGAGGAAACGTCGGCCTCCCTGGAAGAGATGTCCTCCATGACCAATCAGAATTCGGACAGCGCCGGCCAGGCCGATGGTCTCATGACAGAGGCCAACACCGTGGTCAGCGGAGCCAACGATTCCATGAACCAACTGACGACCTCCATGGAAGAGATATCCGCGGCCAGCACCGAAACTTCCAAGATCATCAAGACTATCGACGAAATTGCGTTTCAGACCAATCTGCTGGCACTCAATGCGGCGGTGGAAGCAGCGCGAGCCGGGGAGGCGGGGGCAGGGTTCGCCGTGGTGGCCGACGAGGTGCGCAACCTGGCGATGCGGGCGGCGGATGCGGCTAAAAACACAGCCGACTTGATCGAAGGCACGGTTACAAAAGTTGATGCGGGCACCGGCCTGGTCAACCGGACCAACGAGGCCTTTTCCCAGGTGGCCGACAGCGCTGCCAAGGTGGGCGAACTGGTGGCCGAGATTGCGGCAGCCTCGCATGAGCAGGCCCAGGGTATCGGGCAGGTGAACACGGCCGTGACCGAAATGGACAAGATCACCCAGCAGAACGCGGCCAACGCCGAAGAATCGGCCAGTGCCTCTGAAGAGATGAACGCCCAGGCGCAGCAGATGAAGATGATTGTGGATCAGTTGGTTGCCCTGGTGGGCGGTGCAGGCAATGGCACCAGTTCGCGAAAAAAGACAGACCCGCCAAAATTCAAAGCCGCCCCAAGGCCCGTTGAAATTCCACCAAGAGCGGCGCAACAGAATTCGCATGTCCAAGACCTCGATCCCAGAGAAGTGATTCCACTGGGAGACGCGGACTTTAAGGATTTTTAGCGGAAAACAGGAGTGACCCTACACTGATTGGGCCGGGGGGCAACCCGGCAGGGCCTGGAGCCAGGGCATCGCCTGGCACCAGAGCCCCTAAGGCCTTAAAGGAGTATTGTGATGTTAAGCTTAAAGAATATCATCGACAATCTGCCCAGCGCGGTTATGGTATTCAACAAAGACCGTCGGGCTATCATGGTCAATAAAATGGCACAGAACCTGGTTGTTGAAACAGAGGACGACCTGGTCGGTAAGTGTGTCGGGGATCTCGTGGGCTGTATCCACGCCCTTGAATCGCCGGAAGGGTGCGGGTTTACAAAATTTTGTAATTTTTGCGGCCTGAGCCGGGCCGTAGCGAGAGCTTTCAGTGAAAAAGTAGACATATCAACCTTTGAAGCATGTATTGAAAACGAACCGGACCGCCCGCGTTTTCTCAAGATCTCCGTAACCCTTTTTGACATGCCGCCGTGGGGACATCGGCACAGTAATACAACTGTCGCTATTGTAACGATGGATGACGTGACTGAATACAAAAAGCGAGAGCGCCTGGCCGCTGTATTGGAGACGGTGGGTGCCATCTGCCATGAGTTGAATCAACCGCTAATGGTGCTTTCCGGGCAGCTCGATCTGTTGGAGTTGGATATCGGCAGCCATAGCCGCGTCCAGGCCCTGCGAGAGCAGGCTGAGCGCATGGGAGAGATTACCCGCAAATTGCAGTCCGTCAAGGGGTATGCTTCCAAAGCGTTATTTAAAAAGGATCTGCGGATACTGGACATGGAAAAGGCCTGCGCTTAAGCATTTTGGGAAGGGGCGCTCCATTTAAAGTTGCAGATCCAATTCCCAGCACTCTTCGGTCAGCGTCTGGCCCCAGACCTGGCTGGCTTTCTGATCAGTCTTCCGGAACCCGGCATTCATGTAGATCTTTTTGGCGGCTGCCAGGTAATCGATCGTCCATAAGAAAATCGAGTCGTATTTTTTCGCCCGGCAAAAGGCTACCCCTTTGTCCACCAGGGATTGTCCGATTCCCAACCCCCGGGTGTCCGGTTCCACCAGCAACCAGCGCAACTGAGCAAGGCCGTTGCCTGCATTGACGATGGCCATGGAACCGACGATCTGGCCGTCCCTTTCCACCATCCACAGATTCTCTTTGGTAGGATCGAAGTTTTCCGCAAAGGCAATCAGCGGTTTGCCCACATAAAGATCGAAGGTTTCATCGAAACCGTATTCCTGGGCGTACAGCACACCATGGCGGCAGACGATGTGTCCGATATCACCGGATTTGCGTGAGCGATAGACCACACCGGCGCGGTCCGTGTTAATTTCAGGTTTTGTTGGGTTGGGTTTCATGGGTTTTGGTTCAAAATCTACATCCCGATCAAAGCACGGAATGTTCTCAAGGCTCACACCGCAATATCGAATGTCGAACTTAGGAATGTTCTCAAGGCGAACGCCGCAAACAAATCCTAGATGCGAATGACAAGACGACAAAAACTGTCAGGGACTCAAAATGAATTCAGGCTATTGGTCAATAGTTGTTCCTGTTTCGGGTTTCAATTTAAATCATTCTCATTTGTTTCGATATTCGCATTTTGGATTTCGAATTTAGGGGGCACGCTTGGATTAGCTGCTCTTGCTAGGCTCCCTGATGCAAACCATTTAACTATCGTGCCATCATCCAGCTTTGATCCTTTCCATTTCCATCTCACGCACCGTTCGCCGCAGAATTTTACCCACTGCAGTTTTCGGCAGTTCGTCCACGTAGATAAATTCGGTCGGCACCTTATAGGCCGCCAGGTTTTCCTTACAATAGGTTTTCAGTGTTTCTGCATCCAGGGTTTTACCGGCCTGGGGCACGACGTAGGCCTTGACGGTTTCACCCCGGTATTCATCCGGGACTCCGATGGCGCAGGCTTCGAGGACATCCGGGTGCAGCATGAGGACCTGGTCCACCTCGGCCGGGTAGATATTGTATCCACCCGCCACGATCATGTCTTTCTTGCGGTCGGCAATCGTAAGATAGCCGTCTTCGTCCAGATGACCGATATCCCCGAGGTAAAACCAGCCGTCTTTGAGGACCGCGGCGGTCTCTTCCGGTCGTTTGTAATAGCCCTTCATCACCTGGGGGCCCCGGATGCAGATTTCACCGTCTTGGCCCGGGTCCAGCTCTTTTTCACCGGTTTCCAGGTCGACGATCTTGATCTCGGTGTTGGGCAAAGGCACACCCACAGTTCCTATTTTCACGGTACCCTTCCAGGGGATGGCCGTGGCAAAGGCCGTGTTTTCGGTAGCACCGTACACATCATTGATCACGGCACCGTGCAGGTCCCGCAACTGGTTCAGGGTGTCTTCCGGCAACGGGGCAGCCCCACCGAAATAGCCTTTGACAAAGGAAAGATCCATCTCTCTGAATTCCTTGAGGCTCAAAAGGCCGACGAAGATCGTAGGTACCCCGGGTAAAAAGGTGGGACGAAACTTCTTCAGCATCTTGGTAATGACCGCCGGCTCCGGGCGCGGAACCAGGACACAGCTCCAGGCATTCCAGACGATCAGGTTCTGGCTGACCTCGTAGCCGGCGATGTGGAACACTGGGTAGACCCCGACCAGCCGTTCAAGGTCGCCCCGTTCGATATCGGGAAACCAGGCACTGAATATCTGGATGGCCCCGGAAATGTTGGCATGGGTTAGCTCGACGCCCTTGCTGACCCCGGTGGTGCCGCCGGTATAGAGCAGGGCTGCGGTTTCGTTCCATTGGGCCCGATTTTCCACGGGGGTTTCGGGATACCGGTTGATTAGATTCATAAAGGGATACACGTCCTGGTGGGGCTCGTCCTTGCGGTACATCTCTTTTTTAACGAAGGGAAACAGCTGCTTGACCGGAAAAGGCAGATAATCGTTGATATGGCAGGTGATGATTTTCTGGATGCCGGTCTGGGGCTGTAATTTCAAAACCCGGGGCAGCAGCAGGTCCAGCGTGACGATATAGGTTGTGTCTGAATCGTTCAGCTGGTGCAGCAGTTCGCGCTCGGTGTAGAGCGGGTTGTTCATCACCGTGACTGCACCCAGGTAATATACGGCATAATCGGCGATAATCGCCTGGGGCAGGTTGGGCAGCAGCATGCCGACCTTGTCGCCGGGTCGGACGCCGAGGTCGGCCAGCGCATTGGCAAAGCAGTATACCAGCTTTTGCAATTGCCGGTAGGTGATCATTTTACCCATGTAGATATAGGCCACGTGATCCGGGAAATCGCGGGCGGCAGCTTCCAGAGCCTCCGGCATGGTGGTTTCCTGCAGTTCAACTTCAGGGGGTGTACCTTCGGGATAAAATCGGTGCCAGACTTTTTCTTCCATGGTGATGACCTCCGGTTCAAGCGTTATCAGAACGATATCTTTTTACGCCTCAGCCTATCTATAAACCTGTCACCCTGCGAACAGCATGCCTCCGCGTGACAGGTAAATGAACATGGAAATTACCAGCTGCATATTTATCTGACCTTAAAAACTTGGCCTCAGGGGTCGAGCCTGCCCCCGCCCGCCGGACGAGAAGGCAGAGATAACGGGTGATGCCTTAAAAACAATTGTCTCGCGCAGAGACGCAGAGGCGCGGAGAAAATCAAAACCAAGAATATATCGCACTATCGTGCGAAAAACCGTTTTAAACTTCAAGCAAAAAAAAGTTTTCTGGGTTTCAGCCGGCGAAGCCGGAAAGATTCGGGATTTTCTTTGCGCCTCTGCGTCTTCGCGCGATGCAAGGTTATGCCTTTGTGTCTTGGCAATGCAGCCCTATTAAGTGACACACTGTCTGGCCCACAGAGATAGGACTCTTTACACCGGTTGGCATAGGCGGCAATTGGCTTATAATTCCCGACCTAATTCCTCAGCTTCGCTCATGGCCAGCATGAGATTGCGGGGCGTTTTGGCATCGCCGATCATGTGGATGTCAATTTTGCGACCTTTCAACACGTTCTTTGCGTCCCGGACCGCCGTCATCGTTTCGGCCACGACCACACTGTCATAGCCTTCGAGGACCACGGTCTCGCCATTGGCTACAAAGGTGACCCCGTCGTCGGAAAAGCGCTTAATGGTGACCTGTTTGACAAGTTTGACCGTATCGCGCTTCAAGCGCTCACGCAGGTAGAAACGATCATTGGCGGACATCTCCTCGGCAAAGTGCCGTTTGCGGTTCAAGACGACCACGTCCTTGCCTTTTTCAGCCAGGTAGTCCGTGAGGACCAACCCGGCCTGGTTGCCGCCCAGCACCAGGACCCGGTCGCCTACAATTTTACCCTCCAGCACTTCCGTGACGGTGCACAGATCCATCTTGGTTTTGAACAAGCCCTTGATGATGGGCATTTCAGGCAGGCTGCCGGTGGTCAGGACCACCGCGTCCGGGGCGATTTCATCCAGCAGTTCGAGGGTGAGCGGTGTGTTTAACCGCAACCTGACGTCTTGTTTTTCCATCTCCCGATTGAGAAAGTCGATGATGTCCCTGATCTCCGATCGGCCGGGTGGAATGGCGGCCAGGCGCAGAAGGCCGCCCACGTTGCCTTTCTCCTCACAAAGCACAACCTGGTGCCCGCGGCCCGCGGCAATACCGGCCAGGGCCATGCCGGCCGGCCCGGCCCCCACGACCAGAATCTTTTTGGGACTGCCGGTTTTGTCATCTTCTTTCAGCAGATACTCACGGCCCACCTGGGGATTGACCACGCAGGAGCCCGGCTCCAGGGCCAGTACAGCATGGATGCAGCCCAGGCAGCAGCCGATGCAGGGCCGCACATCCGCCAGGTTGCCGGCGATGGCCTTGTTGGGCAGCTCGGGATCGGCCAGGAGCGAACGACCCATGGCGATAGCATCGGCCTTGCCTTCCTTGATCAAGCGATCGGCCAACTCGGCGCTTTTGATACGCCCGACCCCGACAACCGGAATGTTGACCACCGCCTTCACGGCGGCAGACAAGTGGATGAAACAGCCGTGGTCGACATACATGGAAGGGATCGTCAATTGCCGGGAACCGTACACGCCGGCGGAGACATGCAGGTAGTCGGTTCCGTTTTCCTCCAAAATGGGCGCCAGGCGGAGGGCATCGTCCAGGGTCCAGCCGCCTTCGATGTAGTCATCACCGTTGATACGCATCCCCACCGGAAAATCAGGTGCGGTTTTGGCTTTGATATCATGCAGCAGTTCCAGGATAAAGCGAATCCGGTTCTCGAAGGACCCGCCGTATTCATCTTCGCGCTGGTTGGCATTCAGCGATAGAAACTGGTTGACCAGGTAGCCGTGGGCGCCGTGGACCTCGATAAAGTCAAACCCGGCCTCATAACACCGCCGGGCCGCATCGCCGAAGGAGGCAATCGTCTCCTTGACATCCGCGATCGTCAGTTCCCGGGGAATTCCCTTGACCACCGCTGGGGCCGGGATCGGGGAGGGGGCCACCTTCTTATCATGATAGGATTGCCGACCGCCGTGCATCAACTGTACCCCGAAGCGGGCATCATACGGTTTGACCGCGGCCACCATTTTTTCCAGGGCCGGGATACAGTCATCGCCCCACAGGGCCGGTAGCCCGGGCAGTTCCAGGCCGGCCGGGCTGACCCCGCCGCCGCCCACCAGCATCATGCCGGCCCCGCCGCGGGCCCGGGCGATAAAATAGCCGGTGAGCTGGTCGTTGACGTACTCGTTGTCGTCCACGCCGAAATTGATGCTCATGGACGGCATCATGAGCCGGTTTTTAGCGGTCATCGATCCGATCTGAATGGGCGCAAAGAGGTGCTTGAGCGTGGTCATGTACAATCTCCAGGTTCAGCGTGGCAGGATCCATATTGTTACTTTAAGCAACCTGTATTCGGATCATTCAAAGGGTGTTTTGTCAACAGGCAATTGGGGCCGGGTCCGGGCAGCCGATTTTTGTTTGCGATATCGGTCGGGCGGTGTTTAAAGCAATAAAAGGCGCGGATTATATCAGATAATCCGCGCCTTTTTACTAAACAAGGTAACTGGGGACTAATGGTCGTAGTTATATAATAAAAACAGCCAGATAAAAATTTTTAAGGGTAGAATAGAACGAAGAATTAATCGCGTAGATATAAAAAGAACCCCCTGGTAGAAGTTAGG
>CAJINA010000073.1 GCA_905176665.1 Olavius algarvensis Delta 4 endosymbiont
CCTAACTTCTACCAGGGGGTTCTTTTTATATCTACGCGATTAATTCTTCGTTCTATTCTACCCTTAAAAATTTTTATCTGGCTGTTTTTATTATATAACATTACGACCATTATTCCTCGGGTGGCATCGGTCGACCCTGGCGAGGAATCTTGGCAACACTGCACGGTCCAGATATACTCATAATATCGCAATTCAGGCAAAATTGTGATATTAGGAGGTGCTTTCAGATGATTAGCAAGTAATCACAATTTTTGGGGGCGATAATAATGCGATTCAATCGTGACAGAAGGGTACACCAAATTAATCCTAATGGATCGTCTGCTGATAAGGACAACAACTTCGTTGATAGAAGGTCTGGGATAGATCGCAGAAGCGGTAAAGATCGAAGGTATGATTACGATGAGCAGCGAAAAGCTGTTAGGCATAAATTATCCGGAAATGCAAATGTGGTTTTAACACAACCAAGACTTTTCAAGTTCTTAAAGCCAGAAGCAACCAAACTCGCAATTATTGATATTTCTATGGGGGGTCTACAGGCACAATATGTGGGCACTGATATGCATCAATACGAAAAAAACATCCTATCAGTCGAAACTGTTGATGGTGCCCTAAAGATTGAAAACATACCATACAAAGTAATTACCGATTATAGTTACACACACCTACCAAATAATACTTCTCTGAGAAGATGCGGTATTAAGTTTGATAATCTTTCAGACAACCAGATACGACAGATAAAAGAGCTTATAGCTAAATGTTCATAGTATTGCCATTTTAGATGTAAAAGTCAAAGACCTCCCGGACAGTCAGCCCTCTCGGGTCAGTGATTATTAGGCGGCCTCCTTTGACAATTCTTCTCGACGTTTTTTACCAAG
>CAJINA010000074.1 GCA_905176665.1 Olavius algarvensis Delta 4 endosymbiont
AGTGGTAGATAACCCACCTTAATCAATAGAAAAATCAGACCTTATTACGTCTAGTTGCCAACAGTCCTTTATTGAACTGGTTCATCACCAATGAGGAATGATTTTGGCATTTTGGGGTATATTGCCAACAACCAATATATCATTCTTAGCAAGATGTTTTACATTGGAATTGTGAACAGTTTTACGGTCATTTTAGCAGGTTTTCAAGTAGTCTCGGTGTGTGAGGATTTTTCTGAGGAAAATTCCAAAATCAGCAAAAATCACACAAATTTTGATAAAATTGCGAATATTGAAAAGTCTGTTACTGCAAATAGTTATTTATTTTTAGGAGGTTAGGAGGCTCGGCTGTTCTTTGCTTCGAATCCGTAGGCCGCAGGTTCGAATCCTGCCGGGCGGACCATAATCTTAAAAAGGCGGTGCCCACTGGACACAGCCTTTTTGAGTTGGGCTGGCAGCTATTTTGTCAATGTGTAGGTCTGACGCTTTTGTTTTCCTATTTAATACTCTGTGGCAAGATTTGACTCCAGTCTTGCTTGAAGCTTAGCATCGAAAGATAGACACAGCATTCCGGGTAGATCGCATGCAGAGCCTTTAGATTTTCAATGGGATCATAATTCTCGGCCATTTCATCTTTCTCTTTTCCAACACTTTTATATAGTAGATCTATGTTTTTCGACATCCATGCTTCTACGATAATCGGAATGTTCAACAATTTTAGTTCGTCTACGCTCTGGTCTCTACCGATGATAGGTTGTGTAACCGCAAACTTTGCACCGGCTTCTATCTTTTTTTCCATGTGTTTTAGCTCGAATGACAGGGGCTTGTAAGGATTATAGGCTGCCCCGGTTATAAACTGACCAGAAAATTCCACATTGATATATCGAATTAAATCAATAGATGTCGCAACACTTCGCGTACCACCGATGCTTTTGGGGTCAATTTTTGAAAGCAAAGGTCCTCCATCGCCTCTGATGACCAGAATGTATTTCAATTTTGCCATAGCTGCCTTCTTCAAGATCTCATCAAGGTCATTTTTTGTATGAAAAGTGTTCAAATTCATGACAACCTTATCGGGAGCCAAAGGAAGATTTTTCAATCCAATACTTTCCAGGGCACCCAGTCGTGGCTGGCCCATGGGATTGTCCGGCACTGACAAACCGAGTTCAGCATCAATGATTCTCTGATATCGATCTGCGAATCTATCCAGATGTTGTTCAACCGCTTGATCCTCAATATTCCTTTTTGGAGACAGCAATTCGACGATATAAGGATACTTAAACATGTTCACCTCATCAGACATATCAGAACCTATGCGTATTTAAATTAGAATCTGGCATACTTGCAGTATTCGAAAAATATGTAAAATTCAGGATACTAAAGATAGGCAGTTAGAACTGAGACCAAATTATACTCGGTGTGATTAGAAAAAACAAGATTTTGAGGATAGCAGGCAGTTTGATGGAGTTGGGTTCACTTGCCAGAAACCCAACATATCATAATATTTCTATAGCTGCAGATACCTGTAGTTTTACTGAACGTGTTTTTCTTTGGAAGTAGACTAGGCTATGAACATCATTTTGCAAATTCTGCCTTAACGGCCAGCCCTATTTTTTCAAGCGTATAAGGCTTCCTAATATAGTCTGTAAAAGTCAAAGACCTCCCGGACAGTCAGCCCTCTCGGGTCAGTGATTATTAGGCGGCCTCCTTTGACAATTCTTCTCGACGTTTTTTACCAAGC
>CAJINA010000075.1 GCA_905176665.1 Olavius algarvensis Delta 4 endosymbiont
TATACCATCAGATATAAAAAGCCTAAATTCTCAATTGCAGCATAGTTGCTTGCCAATATGGTTCGGTTAAGGCTGGTTGGTTTCAACTGAGGAATGATTTTGCCATTTTGGTGCTTATGCCCGCATATCATCAATTCAGGTAACACAAAATAACCGTAATTATGGGTTTATCTCAAATAGAGCCCGCCTTGCTTTGAGTAAATCACAATTTAGGATACTCTAGTAAAGATAGCTGCTGGCTATCTTTTCATATGTGCCATCTTTTTTCATGGCTTTAACAATCAGTGCCAATTTTTTGGACAGGGAACTGTGCTTTTTATGCATGTACGGGTATAGATCAAAAAGGACTAAAGGTGGGGTCAGCAGTTTTATGCCGCTATCAAGCAGGTCCAACTTCTTTAAAAAATAGTTGCCTGTATGGGAACTGACTACAATCAAGTCACCTCTGTTCATGGCGAGCATTTTGAAAGCCTGCGCATGATTCATTACTTTCATTCTGTTTTCAGGCGGGACATTGGCCTTATTCAAACCAAGCTCTATGACTTTAATGCCGGGCAAGTAAATAATCTGATAATGCCTGATACTCACTCACCCGGCAGGTTTTATATGCAGCTTTTTTGAAAAGACAGATTGATCGATCGACTGGATAGCCTCCTCAACGCGGACCAAATTTGGGTATTCACCGTTGGCGTTGAAGTCGAGTATCCGATGCGAATCGCCATCGACATTTCCGTTATCTACCTCGGTGGGGCATCTTTTCGCTGGGTAGGTAATTAACTCGAAACCGTATCCCAGACGACTGAAGGCTTCTGCCAGCATCGCGTGGGAAACCTTGAAAATTCTTTGGTCCTTTGTATTGGGCGTACAAAACAGGAGGTCTTTGCCAAATGCGAGGGCAGGCAGCCAGGCCAGCAGGAGCATGATGGCTGCCAGGTAGCAGATGCTGTTTTTTCTTATCAGATGTTGCATTTTTCCGTGTCTATCAGCAGGTAGCCGGTTATAAACGAATCGATCGTGGCATTCAGACCCTATTGGAGATCTACGCTTTGCGGCTGCTCCGCCCGCCCAGGATTTTCTCCAGAATAAGCTTGCTGATCATGTAGGTCGGCTTCACCCCGCCCTTGCCCATGGCACCCGCGGCCAGGGTGCTGCCGGTTTCCAAAGGATTGTCGGACGCATAGTAGGCGTAGCGTACCTTGAGCCGCTTGGGGATTTCGCCCTTGATCGTGGCGGCGCTGATCGCACGCTGGTAGTGCCCGCCTTCCATTTCAAGCCCCACCGTGTTCCAGTCGGACTGAAATTTTCGGAGCATGTCCCGGTTTTGCAGGGAAGTTTCCAGGACGGTGATCATGGGGCCGGAGCAGACCGGGATGCTCTGGTCGAAGTCGCCGGCCTTGAGGTCATTGTTGAACATGTAATTATCGGTAGTGCCTTCAAAAACGTGGGAGGAGGCCAGCATGATATCGCCTTTGGCCCCGGTCAGGATACCGGCTTTGCCCATGATGGAGATGGAACGAAAATTGAACCGGGTGACTTTTCCATCTTCGGTATACGGCTTGAGCAGGTTGGACATGAGGTTGAAGGCCTGGGCGCCGAAAGCATAGTCCATGACCAGGATGACCGGTTGGTTTTTCTGCGATCCGCCGGATGTGATTTTGATGTCCGGATGAAAAGCAATGCCTTTGAGTCCGGCGGTATCGATCAACTGGCAGCCGATGTGCGCGCCGCTGTTATCCGGGAGATCATGGAACCCGCGTTTTGCGGCGTAGGCGCGGATCTCTTTGTGGCGGTCGCGGATCTGGTAGAAAAAGCCATACAGGTCGGAGGAATCCACGTTCTCTTTTGCGCCTTCGGTAACGGCCCCGTAGCTGTACAGAGCGTTGAGGATACTGTGCAGATTGGCGCTGATGATGTGCACCGGGCGATTGTGCAGCTTGAGATCAATCAAGTGCTTGTGGATGTTGGCGGCCCAGTTTTTTTCATATTCCTGGTGGCCGATGATATTCATCAAGGAAGGCGTCAGGTAGACGACCAGCGAATCTTCCTTGTCCAGTAACTCTTTGTCATACTGATTGCCGAGATGGTAAATCAGTGAGAAAAGTCCATTGTTGCTGCTGTGTTCCAACCGGTTCTGTTCCAGGTATTCATAGCTGGCCCGGGTTTCCTGGTAGGGCCGGCCCAGGATGATGCTCAGGCTCCAGAGGGCCTGGTCGAGGTCGGCGGCTCCCAAGGCGGCAAAGTTCTGGACGGTTTTTTCCAGTTCGAGCCATTCGATGGTCTTGTTGCCGGAATCATCCTTCATGCGGCCATGGATTTTTTTGGCTTCGCCGTAGAGAAAGGTGATGTGGGTCATGATGTCGTAAATCTCGCTCAAGCCCCGCGAAATGACAAAGCACATTTCGTTTTTGCCGACCCGGTAGCAGGTTCTTCTACGTTTGAGCGGCGTGGTTTTTTCAAAAGCGCTGTTCTTGAAAGGGTCTTCTTCGGTCAGGATGATGCGGGTGCACTCTTCGATGGACCGGGGCAGCCGGTCGATCACGTATTCCAGCCCTTTCAATTCCACCACCCGGGGATCGTTCATGGAGCCGTATATTTCGGGGCTGAGATTGCGCAGGCAGTGTTCGAGAGATTTTCCCAGCTTGCCGCGGGGGCGGTAGAACCCGCGGATGGCCAGGGCATCGGTGATGATTTTAAATTCTCGGATAGCGTATCGCGCCTTCTGGGCCTTGGTCAGTTCACGCATGGCAAGATCCTTTGAAAAGGGTTGCTGTGACGCTGACAATAGCATAAGGGGCCGGGTGCGAACAAGCCTGATGCGTACTATCGGCCTACTTTGCATCAGCGTGTACGCCTGCGGAGCCGGTAGACAGGGCCGGTGCTGCCCGCCCCGGCCTTGAACGGGTGCTGGGGGTATCGCTAGAACCGGGCCTCGGCTTCCTCCGGTTGAGCAGATTTGCGTTTAAATGATAACAGCCGGGGAACCAGGCGCTGGCGCAGTGAGTCGAACCGGTCGCGCAAACGGGCCTTCGCTGGAGGCGGGGTGTCCGGTGCCGGCAGTTTTTTCGTCGCGGTACCGTCCACGTCCCCTGCCAGGGTGGCCAGGTTTTTAACCAGGGATTTCAACTGTTCGGCCTGGGCGCTCATCTCCTCGGAAGCGGAGGCGGATTCTTCCGCGCCGGCCGCATTGCTCTGGACCACTTTGTCCATTTCAATAACGGCCGAGTTCACCTCTTCAATGCTCTGGGCCTGCCGACCGGACGAGGTCGTAATGTCACTGACGATATCCACTACTTTATAGGTACTGGCCGACACATTCGCAAACACAGTCCCGGCTTTTTCCACAAGGTCCTTGCCGACGTTCACCTTGGAAACGGTGCCTTCGATCAGGTCGGCGGTATTCCGGGCGGCATCGGCCGAGCGCATGGCCAGGTTACGGACCTCGTCAGCCACCACGGCAAAGCCGGCCCCGGACTCCCCGGCCCGGGCGGCTTCCACGGCAGCGTTGAGGGCCAGCAGGTTGGTCTGAAATGCAATCTCATCGATGGTTTTAATGATCTTCTGGGTTTCCTCGCTGGCCCGGGCAATGTCGTTGATGGACCCATGCAGGTCCGTCATCGCGCCACTGGCCCGTTCCACTTCCCGGCCGGTGTCATTCATCAGCTCATCGGCCTTGCGGGCGTTGTCGGCATTCAGGTTGGCCATCGAGGACATCTGCTCAAGGTTTCCACTGGTCTCCTCGATACTGGCCGCCTGTTCGCTGGCGCCTTCGGCCAGGGACTGGCTGGAGGAGGAGACCTGGTTGGCGGCCGAGACCATCTGGTCGGATCCTTCGTTGATACCGTGGATGACCTCTTTCAAAGAGTGGGTGATCCCGCGGGCGATGAAGATGGCCAGCAGCAGACCGATGACAATCGCGGTGACCGTTCCGATCAGGGTGACCTGGTTCGAGGTGGAGATCCGGGCATACATCAAGTTCTTCTGATCGACCCGGGTCTGCTCACAAATTTGCTCCACCTGGCGGGCGGCGCCCATCATCTGGTCAAGGGCCCCCTTCTGTTCTTCCATCAAGGTTTTGTATGCCAGGTAAGCGGACTGATACTGCTTGACGGCCGTCTTGGCCTGATCGCACAGCCACTGATCGGCCTCCACGGTGAAACGTTCCCGCAGATCGGCCAGTTTGGCCAGGATCTTGTCCAGCTGTTCGCCAACCTTGCTGAACAGGGCGGGGTCCCGCTGGATAATAGCTTCTTTTTCTATCTCGCGTGCGAATTTGAACCAACGGATGATCAAATTGGCCTCTCCGGTTTTAGCGAGCATCGCATTCATCATTTCATTGGTGTCGTCCACGGCGAATTCAAGCTGTTCGGCCTGGTCTTCACGCATATAGTCCATCATCCGCCGCGAGTGTTTGCCGGCGGTATTGACCTTGTAAAGGTTCTCGGACGTCTTGTCTTTTTCCCAGGCGCGAAAGGCATTGATATAAACAGTCCAGGTCTCGATGACCGTTTGGGCCCGATCAATATTCTCTTTTTCCTTGAAACTGTCTTTCAGAGTCCCGGCTTTTTTCAGGAGCTGCCCGCTGAGCTGATCCCAGTCCATGAACACGCTGCGGTAATAATTCTGCGCCACGGTCTCCTGCAGCACCCGGGCTTCCATACTCTGCATCAGCAGGGCATTGGCTTCACCAGCCTTCTGCAGCTTGGCTGCAATGTACGCCCGGTTCTTTTCGCGGATTTCCTTCAACTGGAAAGCCTGGCTGTCCAGGAGGGACTCGATCTTTTCCAGGGTCTGGTCGGCCCGGGCAGTCATTTTTTCCATGGTCTGGAAGCGCTGGTGCTCCAGGTCGACATATCCTTGAAAGGCTTTTTCATAAGTGCCGGTACGCGCCTGCACGTCATCCACCAGGGCCTTGGTATCCGTTCCGGTCAGCTTGGCCTGCAGTGAAGCGGCCTGGGTCTTCAGGTCGCCTGTGGTTTTATTCACCAACTTGAGTGATGCTTCGGTGGGGTTGATGATATAGTTTTTTTCATGCTGACGTGCTTCCAGGATCTTTTTTTCCAATTGGATCACACCGTCGGCAATGATTACCCGATTTACAACCTGCGCCAGGCTGTTGTACCCCACTGCTGCCACCATCACCAGCAATAGAAGCACAAGAGAAAACCCACCCAGAATTTGCGGCCCCAATTTCAGATTGCGGAACATGTTGTTTTCCTTTCGAAAATAGAGGTTGATGCGTGAACTTGATTTCCTTACCCGAACATCGGCATTTTGCCGGAAAACTTTACCATAATTATAGGGCCATCCATCGGGCGGGACAGGTGTATAAGTTGCTGAAATGTAGGCGTGTTGTTCGATTTACGTTTACGTAAACATTGCGCAAGGGGTTGCGCGCAAAGACACCCGGGCGGGTGCCGGATTAGAACGGGAAGAGGTGGTGATAGGCGGGATTATTTTTATTTACCGGACATTATTCTTGTGTCTCATTTCCCGGGCTGCTGGTGCTGTCGTTATCTGGTACGGCCCTTTCCGCAAAGGCCCTAAGCCCAAAATAGCCGGTATGCGCCGTATCCAGCAGGTCGGTTGCCTCCAGATCGGCAAACAGGTGATACGTTTCGGCCAGGGCGGCGTAGTGATCTTTATCCCGGGCGGTGACAGCATAATAATAAATGAACAAAGATTCGAAATCGGACAGTTGGGCCCGGAGCAGGCCGACATAGAATTTTTTTATCTCCAGGTATCCGATCCTGTTGTGGTCGACAAACTCCAGGATGCTGAAAAAATTTGTAAAGTAAGGTCCAAAGCGACGATAAAACCAGGAAAATTGTTTGCGGATCAACTCGATATCCGCCGCCAGGGCCCCTTCCTCTGTCGGTACTGCCGCCCGCAAGCCTTTGAAACGGTCTTTTATGGGGATATAGGCATTCGCGAATACGGCCCGGCCTTTGAATTCGACCGGCTCTCCCTTTTCAGTCTTCCGGTCCGCGATGGAGCTTACAAGCTCGTGATGGAGCGACATCAAGTGGAAGAACGTATTTTCAAAGCGTTGCTGAATCAGGGTTTCATTCTGGAGCTCGAACTGGAGTTTCTGGCTTTCGAATTGAATTTTCTGCCCCTCAAACTGTTCCATCTGGCGTCCGATTTCCGCCCTGGTAATCCCCAATTCCGCCCGCTGGAGGGTCAACTCCCGATTTTGCATAAGGATGACCAGGATGACCCCCGCCAGCGCCAGAGCTGAAAAGAGGGCCTGGATGGCACCAAAGCTTTCTCCAAAAAAGCCCGAACTCTGCAAGTCGGGAAACATGCGGTCAATCATCAGATAGGACCCGGCCCAGAGTGCCACTATGACGAGGGTCACGATTGCAGAGATCAACACGATTTTCCGGGAAGCAAATGGCTCGTCGCTCAAACCTTGTTTATTCTCGGTTTCCATCGGCATGACGCGTACCCTCTGGTTGTTGGTTTCCAGGTTCTGGTGAGGCGTAAATCAGATCCGGTCCCCGGCGGGAGCGGATACTGCACCCTATCAAAGCCAACCCGGGGAGGTCAAACCCTAAGATAATGAATATGTTCAATATCCTCCATTGACAGCCGAGAACCCGCCGATTAATATCGGATTGTCTAAACCAGAGGGGAATCATCATACCGGTTGGAAGGCCGGGATACATACCGGGATGAGACTGGAGCGGATCTGCAAACGGGGAAAATCGCATGCTGCACCTGTTGAAAAGATTGAGTTTGATTCTGACCGTCGGTTTTATTCTAATTCTCCATACACCTGTGCTGGCCGGCATGCCGGGTGAAGCAGCCCCCGAGCTCCGCATAAAAGAGTGGGTGCAGGGCGGTCCCTTTACCTTGCAGGGGGGGGGCAGGCCGGTCCATTTACGTTATCGAGTTCTGGCAAACCGATTGCCCCCATTGCCTTGAGAGCCTGCCCTATCTTTCCATCCTCCAGGAAAAACATAAAAAGGATGGCGTTGTCTTCCTCGGGATTACCAATGAGGATGCCGCAACCGTGAGCGCGTTTTTAAAAGGCAACCAGGATGCCGAGTATGCGCTGGCCATAGACGATGACGACAAAACCTATGACCGGTATATGGGCCTGTTCGATGTTTCGGGTGTGCCGCATGCGTTCATCGTCGGCCGCAAGGGCCGGGTTCTTTGGCAGGGGCATCCCATGGATAATCTGGATGTTGTCCTGGGGCAGATAGTGGCCGGTCATTATGATCTAGGCGAAGCCCAGAATGCAGCCCGGGCCGGCAAACTGCTTGCGGCGTATGCCTATCTGGCTGTCGAGACCGAAGAGCATGACCTCGTCCGCCAGACCGGCGAACGGGTTTATGCCTACGGCCGGAACGATCCCAGGTTGCTTACGAAGCTGGTCCGGTTTATACTGAACAATCCAAAGATAAAATCGCCCGATCTCGAATTGGCGGTCAAGGCTGCCAAACGTGCCTGCGCACTGACCGGCGACTCGGACCCGGAAACGTTGGACCTATATGCAACCTTGCTGCAGCACATGGGTGCCGACGAAGAAGCCCAGGCCGTATGGACCAAAGCAAAACAGGGCAGGAGAAAAGGTGCAGAACGGAGAGAGGGTTCACCGCACATGCAGGATAAATAGAAGCCATCTCAAAAAACGGATTTTGGTTCGAAATCAAGGCGGCCGTGAGGAAAAAACCGGAGGTGCCAGCGAAGCCAATGCCCATCGTGGTAAAACGCCAGGTATTTCGAAGATTTATGCCAAGCGCCCAACGCCGAGTTTGGCCAAAAGACTTTTTTGAGATGAGTTTTAAACCTTGAAAGGAGCGCAAGAATGAAAAAAAACATGCTTCGAATCACAGTTCTCACGATCGCCGTCCTATTCATCTTTGGCCTGTTAGGATCACCGGCCGCTGCTTACGATGAGCAAAAGTGCAAAAAGAACGTCAATAAACTGTATAAACTGGTGAAACCCTATAAAGATGTAAAATTTAAATCGCTACTGCTCTCGATCAGCAAGATAGACGATATTGAAGGTGGTATCGAGGAAGAGCAGCTTGAAGAACAAGTCGAGGTTCCGTTCGAGGACATGAGCTGGGCCAAGAAGTTCATTAAGTACATGAACAA
This sequence comes from Olavius algarvensis Delta 4 endosymbiont, assembly GCA_905176665.1. Classification (GTDB taxonomy): domain Bacteria; phylum Desulfobacterota; class Desulfobacteria; order Desulfobacterales; family CAJINA01; genus CAJINA01. The sequence goes on from CAJINA010000075.1 coordinate 8,110, forward strand.
GGTCGAAGAGTACTGTAAAAAGGAAGGATCGGAATGAGCCCAGCTGTAAATTTGCTTTAGGGGCGGGAGCCACTACCTGGGGCCATGGTGATCCCTCGCAAAACGCCTGCCCTGCGGCGGCGACCCCGGACAACCCGACCTGGCTTCAGCGACATTTCAGGAACGTACCGTGGCGGACTTGATCTCTAAATTAGCAATTGCCCGCAAGCGCATAGCGGCGACCTTCCAAGCCGACCGCCAGCACGAATTGCCGGCCGTACCCGCTAACAGCCGCTTTCGAAGAAACCTTGACTCCGTGGCGGTCTCGCGTGCCTTGCTGGAGGTGTTCGCAGATGTCGAACCATTTGTGTATGCCGCCAGCCAGGCAAGCCAATATGATCTCCAGACCCATTGGCAGATAGATCCCACACCTTTGGTCAGCTTCAATTCCCCCCGGCAGGTAGCACGTACCTTTCATAAACTCTTTGGGTGCGATGTCGCTGCTCTCAAGGTGGATTACGAGAAGGCGCTGACTTTACTCGCGCAGATGAATGTACGGCGCATCCTGGGAAAATCCACGGCAGCCAAGATGGCCTATCTCAAACCGATTACGGGACAGGCATTCAAGCAGCTCACGCCCGAAAGTCTGCAAGCAGTTTTTCCGGAAGTCATGGGGGCCACAATAGAGCTGTTAAAACGCCAGGCGGTGCGGCTGCAGCGTCAGGCGGCGACCTGCACCCACATCGATCGGCAGATACTGCTGCTGTCGGAGCTGCAGATCCGCAACCGGCTCAAAGCCCGTTTTGATCGCTATTCCCTGTTTTCTCAAGATCCGGATCTGTTTTACAGGGTGTATGCCGATGAGATTGCCCAGATGCTGGCGGAGCATGCCGCCAACCCCTCTTTCCCGGAGCCGGCGGTGCGGGCATCCTTGCAGTACCTGCGCAAAGACGGGGTCGAGATAGCCTATGCCCGCCGGGATGCTGCCTTTTTGAGTTCGGGCGACTATTACGGTGATTGTACGGCCAGCGAGGTGCGCAGCCAGGTCGACCCGGAGATTGCCAATATCCACTGGACTGTATACGCCTGGCTCCTGGATCCATACTACCGGGTACTGGATGTGTACTTTAATGGTCGGCGCGTGCTGAAAGGGCATGTCCTGCCGCTGATTATCCAGGGGCGCCGGGTCCTGATGCTCGATGCCATCGAAACGATCCCCTCTATTCGCGACTTTCTCCGGGGAAAGCCCAACCGGAACATATCCAGACCCATTTATGCCCGGCGCAAAGAACTGCTCAAGGCCCTGTTTACAACCGTTAAAAAACTGGCTGCCCAAATGGGGGTTGAGGCCGTGTATGTCGACAAATACTCGAACACCAAATGGGTCCGGGCTGAAGTCGGCAAATTGCCGGCAGACTCCTATCACATCCGGGACGTGATCAAGCCGTTCAAGAACAGCCCGATTGAGGCAGTGATCCACAGTATTACCGGTGCCCCGGTCGAAGACGTGTGGGAAGAGATCCAGGCCCGCAACATCAGCCTGATGGATCAACAACTGCGACCCAATTACAAGGAGGTCGGGGTGCTGATGGGGCGTCGGAAAGATTATTTCATCGCCATGCGCGGCATATAGCTTTTTCGTTCAGGACTTGCGCATGTCTATGCCCCGGGCTTGACCTCTTTGTTGCACGGCTCTATACTGGAACCATCTTAAAACCATCTTTTATTAGGCAGGTGCTTAGAGCGAAAAGAGAACGGGTATAACCTTTCTGAAAATCCGGGGGTCGGCAAATCCTGGTAGCCGGAGGAAGTTATGGAAAAACGACTCGGTCAAGAATTGAGCAGCCTGTTCGGGCTGCTGTTGTTCGGTTTAGTCATTTTCTTCGGTTTATATCATTTCATGCAGCGGTTTGCCACCGAACCTTCGGTTCATAGCCTGATGGGCAGCAATAGTCGTCCCGATGCCTTTTACAACGAAACCCCGCCTTCTGAGCCGGCCCGCGGCCGGTATGTGTTGCATCTCAATGAGAGCCTGACCGTCGGCAAGGCAAGTCTCACTTACCGCGGTCTGACGGAACGCTCTTATTTTCTGGTCGACGTCATCATCCCCGAATTGGATCCGCGAAGACCTTATAAATACAGTTTTACCATCGATACCGCCGAGCAGGGTTTCCGCCTGGCCGGGCACGACTTCAAACTTGATTCAATTGGAGCAGACTACGTCCGACTGGTGCGGGAGATGCCGCCATCCGAATGAAAGCCCCGCTTGTCGATACCCACGCCCATCTGTGTGATCCGGCCTTCCATTTAGATCTGCCGGCAGTCTGCCGACGGGCAGCCGATGTCGGGGTCGCGGCCATTATTGCTGTCGGCGAAGATCTGCTGGATGCCGGCCGGAATCTGGATCTTGCCGCCCAATATCCAACGATCAAGCCGGCCGCCGGGCTTTATCCCGCGCACCTGGATCTGGAGGCGGCCGCCGAGATGGTTACATTTATACGGCGGAATCAGGGCCGCCTGTGTGCGATCGGTGAAGTCGGGCTGGATTTCTGGGCGGTCAAAGACCCGGCCGGCAAAGAGCTGCAGCAGGAGATATTCAATACGTTCATTCAGCTTGCGAATGAACTGGACCTGCCGCTTAATGTCCATTCGCGCTCGGCCGGCCGCCAGACCATCGCCCTGCTGCAAGCGCTTGACGCGCGCAAAGTCCAATTGCATGCTTTCGACGGAAAATTTTCAACTGCCCAACTGGCCATCGAGGCCGGATACTTCTTTTCCATGCCGCCTTCTGTCTTGCGCTCGCGCCAGAAGCAAAAACTTCTCAAGCACTTACCCCTGGATTGCCTGCTGGTTGAATCCGACAGTCCTGTGTTGGGACCGGATCCCGGGCAGCGTAATGAACCCTCCAACCTGGTGGTTGCCGCAAAAGCGATTGCCGAGATTAAAGGGGTGTCGTTAGAAGCGGTAACCGACCATCTGTTTGTGAATACCGGCCGGCTGTACGGCCCGCTGTGATGTGTTGTTGCTACAATGGATTTCTGGATTGATCGCTGTATTGATCTGTGAATTGATTCGAGGTGCCGGATCGGTTTCTTCCGTGCTCGCCAATCACGGAACCGGCCCGCCATCCAGCCGGTGTTCGCGCAACTGGCGGATACCAAAAATCTGATTGAATAACGATAGGTTGACCAGAAAGAGGGCACATGTTAACACATCCAGATCCAACTTACCCGGGACAGGAAGAACCCAACGATGACGCTTTTGCAGGACGCTTACCAGCTCTATGATGGTGAAAATACGCGTCTGGCCCGCAGACGGGCCTTTCAGAACACAGTGGTAATAGAGCTGAATGAGAATCTGGCCTTTTTACGGGAGGCTCTGCGCGAAGGCGTTACCGGTCCGGCAATCGTGGCCCAACTCGATGATGCCGAATACCGCAAAGCGATCAGTGAGGGGTTTGATCTGAATACCATCCAGGCGGATGTATTGCAGGTGACCACATATGCCGGGGCCCGGGAGTTTGACGTTTACAAAAATTGGGACACGGATCGTTTGATTCAAAATGTATATGCCCGCATTACAACGTTGAAAAAACTCGGGGCGGCCGATCCCAGGATAGATTTAACCCGGAGGCTGCAGTCGTTGTTTAAATATGTGATGGTGGTGGTGGCCCACATTGCTGGTATTCGACTGGTGCGCAAGACAGCCCAACGGCGTCCAGGGACCTGATATAGGCGTATGGCCGGCTATCGCTCACCAGGCGGGACTACCGCCTATGGTAGCTAGGGACGCTACATCTACTCCAGGTAGTAGGGGCGGAGTAGGGAACGATCGGATCGCCCGGCAAGGGACCAATCGACCGGGAGCGATTGCGGTTGGATAGCCTGCCAAATTTTTTTACAGAGCAACCCATGAAGAGACTTTTATACGTCGTCCTTGTGCTGGTTCTGGTGATCGCCGGATGGGTGGGCCATCTGTTATGGTCGGCCGGTCACTTCAAGACCATCGAGCCCCACTTTGCCGGATCCTGCCTGGTGGTTTCGGGGGTTACCGGCGCGGAGGACATCACCATCCACCCCCGGACGGGGATGGCCTATATTTCGGCCTGCGATCGAAGAGCATTGCGGACCGGGCAAAACGGCCGTGGCGGTATTTTTGCTTACGACCTGACGGCCCCGCAGCCGGTTCCGGTAAAGCTGACCTCCGGTCCCGGTCCCGATTTCCAGCCCCACGGCATCAGCCTGTATATAGACGCGGAAGGTCGTGATGCCCTGTTTGTTATCAATCACTCCGGGGGAACCCACAAGGTTGAGATCTATGACGTGAAGCCTGATGGCCTGGTGCATCGTCGGACAGTCAAGGATCCGGTCCTGGTATCGCCCAACGATATCGTGGCGGTGGGCCGGGAGAGTTTCTATGCCACCAATGATCACCGGTTCACCAGCGGTTTGTTGAAAATTGTTGAGGACTATCTCAAATTGCCCCTGGCCAACGTCGTCTTTTTTAATGGCCGTGATTTTCAGGTCGCCGCCGACGGGATCGGCTACGCCAACGGCATTAACATAAGTCCGGATGGTCGTAAGTTGTATGTGGCCGCGACCACCCAGCAGACCCTGAAAATCTTCAATCGCGACTTGAAGTCCGGGAAATTGACGCTCGCCCAAAGTATCCGGTTCGACACCGGCCTGGACAATATCGAAATCGACTCCACCGGAGCCCTGTGGATCGGGGCCCATCCCCAATTACTGAAGTTTGTGGCCCATTCAAAAGACGCCTCTAAACGATCACCATCCCAGATTTTACGGGTCACGTTAAGCCCGAACGGAGAGCCACGGACAGATGAAGTCTACCTCACCAAAGGTGCCGCGCTTTCCGGTGCGAGTGTCGGTGCCGTCTATGGGGACCGTTTGCTGATTGGCTCGGTATTTGAACCCAAGGTTCTGGATTGTCGCCTGCCGTAGCTGATCCGATCAGGGAGCCCATTCCCTGCAGCTTGCTGCGGGGAGCGTTCAATTGACACGGCTCAATCCATCTGATAGATTTCGGTTATACGTTTGAACCACGACAGAGAAGTACCCTCTGCGCCGCGCCAGTTGGGCGAGGTTTTGTCTGCCGATTCTCCGCCCCGGGGAATGGCCTTATATCCACCCTAATCAGCAGGAGGCCAACATGGAAGTTGATGACCTGAAAAAGATTCTGGCAGGTTTTTGCATTGCCGGTCTGATTGCCGGGTCCACTTTCACCCTGAGCGCCTGAGCCACCGGCAAAAGCGCCTGAAGCGGCGACAAGGCCGGGGCCGGGAGCTCCGCAAGCGGGTGAAGTGGCACCAGCGGTGCCGGGGGCACCGAAGATGGCAAGAAAAAGTCCGGGAAAAGCGGCTGAGCTTGATCTGACTCACGCAGGTTGCGTGATCATTTGAAGGCGGCCGGAGAATAAACCCATACCAAACAAGCGTACCACCTTGAGTTCGACACCTGTCGATCCAATCGACTCCACATTTACCGTATGCCGGCGCACCCTTGGCAGAGACACCTGGGGCAGGGTGCGGGCGGCATTGGATGTCGATCTGCCCGGGGAGTCCTTTCCCGAAGCAATTGATACCCTGGCGGCATCCCTGAACCTGCCCGGTTACCTGGCTGACCTGGCCCGCCTGGAGTGGGTGTGTCACCGCACCAAAACGGATGCGCACGTTCCCCCACTGTTCCGGCGGCCAAGTTGGCGGTGAATCCGACTTTAACCCTGCTGGCTGTCAAGTGGAAAAACCTGGCGGATTTCTTCGATGACCAGGCCGGTGGGAACCCACCTGACAAAGCGCCTACCCATGTCATGACCTGGCGCGACCCGCAATCCGGACAGCTTGTGTGTCGGGAAGCTCTGGAAGCAGACCTGCTGGCCCTGAAAATTGCCGTGGAGCAAATTGAGCCCCGGGAAGCGGCCCGGCTGGGGCAGGTAACGTTGGGGAACATCCAGGCGGTTGTCGATCAGGCAATAGCCCGGGGAATTCTCCTATCGCCTGATTCCCGTATTCGCCGGCCCGTAAACGCGCAAGACGCAAAGCAGCCTGAAATACAGCCGTTTCTGGCAGCCGATATCTTCACCCTGCAATGGCATGTAACCCAGGCCTGTGACCTGCATTGCAAGCACTGCTATGACCGCAGCAGCCGCGTTTCCCTGCCCCTGGAACAGGCGCGGGCAGTCCTGGACGATTTTTACGATTTTTGCCGGCGGATGTACGTCCGCGGCCAGATCTCGCTTTCGGGCGGCAACCCTATGCTCTACCCGCACCTGGAGGAACTGTACCGGGGCGCGCATCAACTCGGTTTCGGAATAGCCATATTGGGTAACCCTACCCCTGTCGACGAATTACGCAGACTGGTGGAGATTGTGCCCCCGCTTTTTTTCCAGATCAGCCTGGAAGGACTGGAAGCCCACAACGATTATATCCGGGGTTCGGGACATTTCAGGCGTTCACTGGCGTTTCTGGACGACCTGCGGGAGCTGGGCATCTATTCCATGGTGATGCTGACCCTGACCCGGGACAACCTTGATCAGGTGCTGCCCCTGGCTGACCTGCTCAACGGGCGGGCGGATGCCTTCAATTTCAATCGACTGGCCGCCGTGGGTGAGGGGGCCGGGCTGTTGATGCCGACCAAAAAAGAGTTTAAGACGTTCCTGCACGACTATCAAAAGGCGGCCGAGTCCAATCCGATCCTGGGATTCAAGGACAACCTGTTCAACCTGATCAACCGGGATGGCGGCGATGGGCTGATGGGCGGGTGTACCGGTTTCGGCTGCGGTGCGGCCTTCAATTTTCTATCGCTCTTGCCCGACGGGGAAGTCCACGCCTGCCGGAAGTTTCCCTCTCTGATCGGGAAGGTCCAGGAGTCAGGTCTTTACGATATCTACCATGGTAAGGAGGCGGCCCGGTACCGGGTCGGCAGCCGGGCCTGTTTTGACTGCGAGTTGAACCTGGTCTGCCGGGGATGCCTGGCCGTAGCTTACAGTCAGGGCCTGGATATTTTCGCTGAAAAAGACCCCTTTTGCGATTATATCCCGTCCTCACCAGCCGGCTAAACGAACGTGCGGGTATCAATTGACAACCACTTCAAATCACGACCGGCGGTAAGTGGTCACCGGCCTAAAGTGGTTTTTTGTTGACGTTACACGCTAACCACCTATATTATATACCGATCCTCGAATTTTAGTACAGGATCGAACCATGAACAGGCGTTCACTCATCATTACCGTGGCGGTTGTTGCCGCCGTGCATGTGGTGGCCATTACCCTCTATCTGGTCCGTACCGACCGACTGGATGCGGTCTTGACTGCCCTGACACCGGTCCATGTTGTCGACCGGATTGCGGAGAACGCCTATGCACCCCCCACCCCTATCAAGATCAATAAATTTACCCCTTCCATTGTTGCCCCGGGTTCAGCAGCCGGTGATAAAGTGGAGATCTTTTCCTGGGTAGACGAATCCGGCGTGCGGCGCTTTTCCAAATCGCGCAACGATTTTGACGTGAGCAGCCTGTCGGTGCTCCAGGGTAAGCCGGTATACATCGGGCCCGATGAAGGGCCGCCCTCGCATGCTGGGGCCAAGGGCCGCACCGTCGAGACAAAAGTGTTCATTGAAAACGATCGGGTGGTCGTCCCGGTTAAGGTCAGCTACCAGGGGGCGGAAACAGCCATTTTAATGACCTTCGATACCGGGGCCACCCGTACCTCCCTGCAAGCGGAGATCGCCCGGTCTTTGCAAATCGACGACAGTGTGGCATCCCGCTCCCGGGTGGCCGACGGCAGCTACGTGGAGACTTCGGAAGCGACCCTGGACTATATCCAGGTCGGGCCATTTCGGATGAAAAACCACGCCGTTGCCATTATTCCGCACCACGGCAGCGAAGAGATGAGCAAAGGTCTTTTGGGCATGAATTTTCTCAAGCACGTGGAGTACAAGATCGATTTCGAAAAGCGCCTGATCCGCTGGCGCCTTTAACCCCTCTGCAGTTATTTATTTTCAATCAGGAGAGATATTGCCGATGGCGTATCAGGCGATCAATTTCAAAGAAAAATTGGACCTGTTCAGTGAGCACTGGTCTCCCAGGGTCATTGCCGAGATGAACGACTACCAGTTCAAACTGGTGAAGATCCAGGGTCAGTTTGTGTGGCACAAGCACCCGGATACCGATGAGACCTTTATAGTGCTCGCAGGCGAGATGCAGATTGTTTTCAAGGAGGAGCAGGTCGATTTGGCGGCCGGTGAGATGTTTGTCGTACCCAGAGGTGTGGAACACAAGCCACTGGCTGCGAAAGAGTGCCGGATCCTGGTGATAGAACCACGCGGTGTGGTAAATACCGGTGATGTTGGCGGAGACCTCACCGCGGAAAATGATATCTGGGTCTAACCTCCATCGCTTTCAACGGGTAAAGCCGCAACCGAAGCTACATCGGCAAACGTATGCCGGTACAAGGCAAAATAGGTAACCGGCACTACCACCAGGGTAAAGACCGTTGAGGCCAGCAGGCCGAAAATCAGCGCCCAGGCCAGACCGGAAAAGACCGGATCCAGGGTGATGGGAAAGGCCCCAATCGCGGTAGTTGCCGCGGTCAGCAGGATAGGCCGCATCCGAATGGCCCCGCTGCGCAAAATCGCTTCCCTGAAATCCAACCCTTCCGCCATCGCATCCTGGATAAATTCGATCAATACCAGCGAGTTGCGGATGACAATGCCGCCCAGGGCGATCATCCCGATCATGCTCGTGGCCGTGAAAAACACCGGGTTGGCAAAACCGCCCACGCTTTCAGCGGTCAGCAGGTTGAGCAGCCAGAAGCCGGGCATAATGCCCAGCAGGGTGAGGGGAATGGCCATCATGATCAACAGCGGCATGAAAAATGAACCGGTGTTGATGATCAGCAGAATGTAAATGCCCAGCATGGCCGCGGCAAAGGCAATCCCCATATCCCTGAAGACCCGGATGGTAATTTTCCATTCCCCTTCACCGGCCCACTGCACCTGCAGTCCATCCTGTATGGGATCTTTTTTCAACTTGCCCTGCATATCCAAAATGGCCTCGCCAGGGGCCCGACCGGCCATTTCGGCGGTGACGAAAACCACCCGCTTCATGTTCTTGTGGTAGATGGTTTGTTCGGCCGGAATCAATTCCGGTTTGACCAGCTCCGCCAGGGGAATCATGGTGCCGGCGGCGGTCTTTACGGGAATCTGGGCCAGAAAAGACTCCCCGCTGCGTTTGTCCACGGGCAAAATGGCCTTTACCATCAAAGGCTGGCGTTCACCGGGCAGGTGGACGGTGGCCGGCGTGTCACCGCTGACCGCCATTCGCAGGGTCTGGTTGACGGTCTGCGTAGAGATGCCGTGCAGGGCCGCTTTTTCCTTATCCAATACAAAGTTGATCCGGGACCGGGCGGTTTCCACGGAGTCATCGATATCGACCACAAACGGTTCCTGGCGCATGATCTTTTTGATATGGTCCGCGCCGGCGGTCAACCGGCTGTAAGGCTGCTCCAGGCTGCCGTAAATCTCAGCTACCAGTGAGGACAGCACCGGCGGTCCGGGGGGGGTCTCAACGATCTTCATCGCCACGTTGTTGGCGACGGCAATTTCCTCGAGATCCTTGCGCAGCCGAAGCGTCAGGGCGTGGCTCTGTTGGGCCCGGTACTTTTTATCAGCGAGATTGACGCGGATGTCGGCCACATTGCCGGACTTGCGCAAGAAATAGTGCCGGACCATGCCGTTGAAATCCATGGGCGAAGCAAAGCCGGCATAAGAGACAAAGTTGGTGACCTCGGGAACGGTTTCCAGGTAGGCCTCAAAGCGCCGGACGACGGCGTCCGTGGTCTCCAGAGGCGTGCCGTCGGGCAGGTCCAGCACGATCTGGAATTCGTTCTTGTTGTCAAATGGCAGCAGCTTCAGCGGGACCAGGCGTAAAAGGGCCAGGCTCATGGACACCAGCAGGAGCCCAACGACCGTCGCCAGTAGCAGGTAGCGCTTTTGGCGGGATACGAGAAACGGGCTCAACAGTTTTCGGTAGATCCGGTGTAGGCGGCTGGACTTCATTTTGGCGGCCTGTTCCTCGACAGCGGTCGTGCCCGCCGGTTGGAGCTTTCTTAACAGCAGGTGGCTGAACCAGGGTACGATGGTTAACGCGCAAAAGGTGGAGAAGATAACTGTCAGGGGGACGTTGGAAGCCATCGGGGCCATGTAGGGACCCATCATGCCGGTGATAAAAAACAGGGGCGTAAACGAAACGATAATGGCCAGCGTGGACATGATCACCGGCGGCAATACTTCGCTAACGGCAAAAAGGGTTGCATCCACCGGTTTGCGCAGTCCCATGAGGATGTGCCGCTGGATATTGTCTACGTTGGTGATGGGGTCATCGACCACCAGCCCCAGGGAAAGGATCAAGGCAAAAAGGGTGACCCGATTGATGGTGTATCCGAAGAGCAAGTTGACGAACAGGGCCAGGGCGAAGCTGATCGGGACAGCCAGCGCCACCACCAGGGCTTCGCGCCAGCCCAGGGCCACCGAAAGCAATATGACCACGGCGGCAATGGCGAAACCCAGGGAGCTGAGCAGTTCGTTCACCTTCTGCTGGGCGGTCTCACCATAATTGCGGGTGACCTCTATCTGGACCCCGGCCGGCATGATTTCTTTTTGCAGTTCGGCCAGGCGGGCAATCACTTCCCGGGCCACCTTAACGGCGTTGGTGCCTTTCTTCTTGGAAACAGCCAGGGTGATGGCCGGATAACGCCGGGGGGATTCCTCCAGGCCGTGGCTTGACCGGTAATGATGGGAAAAGCCGATGCGGGAGTAGGTTTGCGCTTCCTGGGGTCCGTCAATGATGACAGCGACATCCTTCCGATAAACCGGGCGATGATGCTGCACCCCGACCACCAGTCCGGCGACATCGTTGGCCGAAGATAAAAAGGCATTTCCGGATACGGTGAACTCACGGTTGAATTTGGAAATCACACCGGCGGTGACCGATGAATCAGCCCCCCGCAGGGCCCGGCTAACCTCGGGCAGGGAGACGCCGAAGCCGGACATTCTTTCGGGCAGCAGCTCCACGCGGATCTCGCGCTGCCGTCCGCCGAATACCCCGGTACGCGAGATATTTTCAACCTGGGCCAGGCGCGCCAGCACCTCCTCACCGATACGGTGCAATTGATAGTCGTCATGCCGGTCCGAATAGAGGGTCAGGTTGACGATGGGCACGTCGTCGATTTCAACCGGCTTGATGACCCAGCCCTGCACGATGGGGGATACCTGGTCCTGGTGCATCATGATCCGGTTGTGCAGTTTGACCAACGAATTCTCCCGGTCTTCACCGACATAAAACCGTACGGTGACGATAGCCATGTCCTGCCGGGACATAGAGTAGACGTATTCCACCCCGTCCACCTGCCAGAGGAGCCGCTCCAGCGGGGCGGCCACCAGGTTTTCAACCTCTTCCGGGTTGGCGCCGGGGGCCTTGACATAGATATCCGCCATGGGCACCACGATCTGGGGCTCTTCTTCCCGCGGGGTCACCAGGATGGCGGCAACCCCCAGGCACAGGGAGGTGATGATCAGAATGATGGACAGCTGGGAAGAAAGAAACCGCTGGACTATTCCGGCAATCACACCACGGGGATTTTTGGGATCGGCTGACATGCGCGGTACCTTATGCGATGTTGGAAGTTCTGGGTTATATGTTTGCGGCTAGCCTTTCAAAGGCTTAATAGCTGCCAAGTACTTCATCTCCCTTTAGCCCGGCAAGGACTTCGACGTGCTTGTCCAAACGGCGGCCGGTTTTGATGTAGCGGCGCGTCCAGCGGTCCCCTTCCTTAACGGTGACCATCTCGAGTTGACCGACTATGCGCAGGGCGTTTTCAGGAATGACAACGACATTTTCCGTCTGGACCGGGATGCGCAGCTTACCGAACATGCCGGGATAAAGACCGTTGATGGGCGGCAGGGACGCTTTCACCAGAAAAGTCCGGGTCTGCGGATCGGCATAGGGAATGATTTCCTCTACATCAGTCTGGACCTCTTTGCCCAGGGTGGCGATGGTAGCCGGCAGTTGCATGCCCAGGCGGACCCGGGATATCAGGCCTTCCCGTACGTGGGCCTCCAGGCGGTAGGTCCCGGCGGTTTGCAGCACCAGCAGTGGTTTGCCGGGCAGGGCCAGGTCTCCAGGCTCCACCAGCCGTTTCAGCACTTCACCGGTTTCCGGTGCCAGAATACGGGTATATCCCAAGCCAATCTCCGCTTCGCGCACTACCTCCGCGGCCTGCTTGATACCGGCCATGGTCCCGGATTGAGCTTCCTGGGCGCGGGCCAGGCCGGCCTTGGCCTGGCTGTAAAGCGACTGCGCCTTTTCCAGGTCTTGCTGGGTGGCGGCCTTGGATTCAAAATAGGTCCGGGTTCGTTTGAAACTGGCGGCAGCCTGATCATAGGCGGCCTGGGCCGAGATGACGGCCTGGCGCGCCTGCTCGCGGGAGGCCTGGGCCGACTTGAGGCCCTGGCGGGCCTGGTCCAATCGGGCCAGTAACTGGCGGTTATCCAGTGAAACGAGCACCTGGCCTTTGGTTACCCGGCTGCCGGGGCGGACAGCGACCGTAACGACCTGCGCGGTCACCTGGGACTCTATGCGGGTCTCCGTACGGGGTCGGACGGTTCCGGAAGCCTCAAACCAGCGTCGGACCAATTCTACCCGGGCCCGGGCAGTCGTGACCGGGGCCTCTTCCAACCCGGAGAGGGCACCTGTTTTGCCCGGCTGGATTTTGCCGCTGTCTCCGCATCCGGTTAGAATCGCCAAGGGTACCAAAAAAAGTAAGAGAGTTGCGAAAATTAGGTTGCCGGTAGGTCGCATGTTTAATTCTCCTCTATACGTCCACCTGAATACACGCCGATTTGGGGGTGAACAGCGATAATGAATCTCAGTCCTGATCTAAATCCGCCACCTTTGGTGGAGGCCCCGGAGGGGCTCTACCGCTCCGGGGCGAATTGATTTTTATGTTTACGGTGAGACCCGTGTTACAACTTGTTATTAGTTTGTATCATCTTGTCACTTTTCTTGTGCGTACAAGAAAAGTGACCAAAAGAAAAAGCCATCAGACGCGGCCCTGCGGGCTGCCCTGCGCTTCTCGGAAAGGGCGCGCTCAGTCCAACTCGCCGCGCTCAAACAAGCACTTCGCTCCGGTCGCCCTTTCCTGCGATGCTCGGTGCATCTTAAAGGGGAAGCTCAAGCCCAATTAGATCATCAGCGCCTTTTCCGGGCAGCTTCTTGATGTCCGCTGCTCAGCGTGAGGTGCATCACTCCGTTTTGACCGCTTCGCCTTCCCAGCAGGCAATCGCCCGGCAGACGGCAGCGCGCGATTTTTCCCGGTCGTAATAAGCGGTGGCCGTATGTATGCGCGATCGGTTGCGGGCCAGTTCGCTGTCCAGGTAGCGCGTGATGCCGGCGCTGCCGCCCAGATATTGCTGCCGAACCAGTTCGAAGGACTCGTTGGCGCTTTCCACACTTTTTTCGGCTACGGAGAGTCTTTCACCGGCCTCCTTGAGGCGCAGGTAGGCGGTTTTTACATCGGTTTTTACTGCGAGCAGCGTTTTACGATCCGCGGCCAGGGCTTCATTCAATCCGGCGGTGGCCGCTTTAACCTGGGCGTCGGTGGAAAAGCCTGTAAACAGCGCCCAGGTGAGTATGACTCCGGCTGTCCAATTGTCCCGGTTGGTACTGAAACTGCCGTCCGGATCCGCCATCCAGTATCGTGAGTTGAAATCTACCTTCGGGATATAGCCGCTTTTGGCCAGAGACATGGCCTTTTCAGCCTGGTATACTTTCTCGCGAATCTTCCTGATCTCCGGCCGTAGAGAGAGCGCTGCTGTCAAACCTTCGTCATAGGTACCCGGAACATTGAAAAGAACCCCGGTTCCCGCCTTCAATTCCAAATTGGTGTCCGGGCCGAGGCCCATGGCGCCGGCCAAGGCCGTCTTCGCAATTTCCAGGCGGTTTTTACTGCGCACCACCTCTTCCTGAGCCCGGGCCAGCCTGACTTCCAGAGACAGTAGATCTGACTTGAGTGCCCCGCCGGCCCGGTAACGGACGTTCATGATTTGCAACTGAGCGGAAATGGTATCCAGGGATTCATTTGAGATTTCCACGTAATCGCGGCTGGCGAGGATGTTATACCAGGCCTGGATGACCGCCGTCCGGATACCATCGGCTATCTCGCGGCGCGCAGACTCCCGGTATTTCCTTTCCGATTCGGCGATCTGGACCCCCAGGCGGTCGCGGTTTCCGTTATAGAGGTTCATTTCAGCCACCGCGGCGGTTTCCCAGTTCTCAAACCAGCCCGGTTGGTTGAAGTCCGTGCCGGGCTGGAATTGGCGTTGGTCGATGGTTGTCATCAGATACCGCGATGGGGCGTCACCTTGCATATACCCGAGGGAAACGCCTACCTGGCAATTGCGAGCGCTTCTTCCAGGGAAATGGGCCCCTGGGGTACCCGAACAGTTCCGGTATCTGTCTGCAGATTACTATCGCCGGCGATCAGACAGACCGGCGCCAGAACAGTCAGCGCGAGGAAACACAGGCACATTAGCTTGGCGGCAGAGCGATAGACCTCCACAGTGGGCCCCCCATGAGTTGTAAAGTTTGGTTGCTTTGGAAAGATGGCATTATGTTCAAGCTGCCAGATAATAGGGTATATTACATAGATTTTCAACCCCTGCCGGTCATCCCGGCCAACTGCCGGACCGGCACGTCCTGCAGGGTTTCGTTGTGGTAGACGCGGATGATGGTCGAATCGGCATACAGTTCCTCGGGCAGCACGATGGGGGCCGCCGCGCCAATTGCCCGGCCGCACCAGGCCGCCAGGCCCCGATGCAGCGGAAGGGGCGATACGAAAAAAGGCGCCAGGAACGGAGCCGCCGCTACGGCTGCCAGAGGGCGGACATCGGCCAGCCGTCCCAGTCCCCATAGAACACCGCACTGAAGCGCTTCATGTTCCAGGTAATTACCCTCGGGGTTCAGGTAGGAGACCAGGATGTTCGCATACTCTTTCGTCAGGCGGGGGTTGCGGGCCATGGCCTCACCCATGGCCTCGGGCGATCCCCAGCCGATTCCGCCCGATTCGTCATTGAGGGTCCACATCAACCGACGCATCATCACCCGGGCGTCTTCGAGCTGGGTGTCGGCCATCTTTGCTATGACGGCACCGGCCGCCGTGATCGCGCGCCAACGCAGGCGTTCATCCCCGCTGCAGAAAAATGCGAACAGGGGGTTGATCACCCGCCGCAGATTCATCTGGTACAACCGGTCAAGGGCGGTTGTCAGCTCCTCGCGGACCAGCAGGTCACGCACGGCTTTTTTAAGCGCACGATGATGCATGGTTTTCAAGTTAAAAGGTTGAAGGTAGAAGGTTGAAGGCAAAAGCAAGGCCGATTGGCCCGCCGCCCCTCATCCTTATACCTTACACCATATACCTTACACCCTGTACTTAAAAGGTAATGAGCTCATAGCCCTGGTTGAGGTAAGTCGACATGGACGGATGCCCGGACATATCATCCAGCAGTTTCAAGCCCTGCGCCCGGCAGGCCTCTAACACACCGGTCTTGGTCGCACAGGCCAGGCAAACGCCGGCTACCAGGCCCTTGGCTTTGGCGGCCGTCCACAAACGATGCTGCGGGTTGCCGGTTTCATCAAGCTTGGGGATCAATTGCGTTGCCGCCCCTTCTATGACCATGCGGACCGAATAGCCGTTTTCGGCGAGATTGAGTCCATTGAGCAGGACATGGATAAAACACATCGGGTCGCCGTTGAACACAAACAGGGCGGCTTTTTTAATTTGCGGTTTCATCTTTATTCCTCCCAGGTGATGCAGTCTTCCGGGCAGTACATGATGGCTTCGTTCACTGCATCCTCAGGATATTCTTCAAGGTCGGCTACTTCGATATGCCCGAATTCGTTTTCCGAAAACACTTCCGGACAAACCTCGAAGCAACCGCCGCAGAGGGTGCAGGCGGCCATGTCAACAACCGGCTTTTTCATCTTCCACTCCAATTAGAAAAGGCATGGCGTCCCACTAGCTTATGGTAGCACCATGCCTTTTGGTTCATAACCGGCTGCCGTTAAGCAGCTGCGATAGCTTTGCCGATTTCCCGTCCAAAATCAATACATTGTTCCAGGGCATCCTCTCCGGGCACATATTGAACCCTGAGACCCGCTACGGGAAGATCGAACTTCATCTCTTCCAGTTCCCGGGTGATGTATTTGACCGCTTCACCGCTCCAGCCATAGGAACCGAAGGCTGCCCCGATTTTGTTCTGGGGTTTGAGGCCTTTCATATAAGTGAGCATGTCGGCGACACTCGGGAAAAGCTGGTTGTTCAGGGTCGGCGATCCGACCACGACAGCCTTGGCATCCAGCACTTCGGTCATAATGTCGCTGCGGTCGGATTTGCGAATGTTGAACGGGCGGGCTTCCACCCCGGCATCGTGGAGACCGGCGACGACTGAATAGGCCATCTTTTCAGTGCTGTGCCACATGGTGTCGTAAATCACGACGGCCTTTTTCTGGGGTTCCGCCTTGCACCAGCGGGCGTAGGCATTGATGATACGGCTCGGATCTTCGCGCCAGATGATGCCGTGATCGGGGCAGATCATGTCGATTTCCAGACCCGATTCAACAACCTTGTCTATCAATTTGATGGTCTTTTTTGAATAAAGCATCAGGATGTTGGCGAAATACTTTTTAGCGTGCAGCATGATCGCATCCTGGGACTCATCGTCGAAGACTTCATTGCCGGCATAATGCTGGCCGAAGGCGTCGCTGGAGAAAAGGATCTTATCCTCGTTGAGGTAGGTAAACATGCTGTCCGGCCAGTGCAGCATCCGGGTTTCCATGAAAGTCAAGGTCCGTTTGCCGATGCTGAGTGTTTCCCCATTCTCAACGGCATGGTAATTCCAATCATGGGAAAAATGGCGCTGCAGATTTCGCAATCCCATCTTGGAGCAGTAGAGCGGCTTGTCCGCACCCACGCGATGCATCACATGCGGCAGGGCACCAGAGTGGTCCATTTCGGTGTGGTTGCTAATGACGATGTCAATTTCTTTCGGGTCGATAATATTGGCGATATTGCTCAGCAATTCTTTGGGAAAGCCGTCTTTTACCGTATCGACCAGGACATTTTTTTCGTCCAGGATCAAAAAAGCATTGTAGCTCGTGCCCTGGTGCGTTGAATAGCCGTGGAAATCACGGATATTCCAGTCATTTACACCGACACTGTATATATTGTCGGCAATTTTGATCGGTTCCATATAGTCCTCGAAATGTTACAATTGAATTTATTCCCCCGGACCGGCAGGTGCCGGTCCGGGCTGCTGCATCCGCCGGCCGCCAGCACCGGCAGTGGCGGCCGGGTTACTCTTCTTTTTCAAAATCTTCTTTGGCTGCGCCGCATACCGGGCACTCCCAATCTTCGGGCACATCTTCCCATTTGGTTCCGGGGGCTACGCCGTTGTCAGGGTCGCCTTGAGCCGGATCGTAGACATAACCGCAAAGTGTGCATACATACTTATCCATGGGTTCCTCCTGTGGTGGTATTGGGTTTCCTGCTAAACTTCGGTGGATAGGTTATGGGTTAAAATACCTGTTTAAAAATATATTTCAAGTCCTTCCTTGACGGTCACTTTACGGCGTCCGGTCCGGCCAGGGGCCGGAACATCTTCTTGCCGGCGCCGCAGACCGGGCATTTCCAGTCATCGGGCAGGTCTGCAAAGGCGGTTCCTTTTTTAATCTTGCCTTTGCGGTCACCTTTATCCGGGTTGTACATGTAACCGCAGGAGGCGGTCTGACACTGGTAGATATCTTCCGGGTTTGCCATATAATATCCCTTCCTCTCTTGTTAAAGCCGGTAAACGGCGTTTCTTATTTGAATAGGGCTGCCGCGCTTTTCTCTATTTCCTCAAGGTGCCCGGCGAGGTTTTTCAAATCCCGGGGGCCGTCCACCTTTCGGAACGTCAGGTCACCGCTGTAACTGGCTCCGGCCGCATCAAAAAAATAACGGGCGATCAGTCGGATCGCGTCAAATAATTGCTTGCCGCTGGTGGCCCCCGCCGAAAGCAAAAACCCTTTGCGGGTCTCCGCTTTCGGGTCATCCAACTTCAAGGCGTATTTGCGCGACCAGAGGGTCTGCGAACGGTCGATCAAGGCTTTAAGCTGGGCGCTGGGACCGTAAAAAAAGACCGGGGTAGCGGCCACGATGATGTCGGCATTCTGCAGCAGGTCATACATTTCGGAAAACATGTCGTCCGTTTGAATGACGCACTGACCGGTTTTCATACAGCTGTTGCAGCCGATACAGGGGATGATATTCTTTTCGGCCACCGGAACCTTGACGATGTCGGCACCGCGTTTAAATCCCTGCTCCAGGAACGTGTCCAGCAGATAAGCGGTATTGCCGTTTTTACGGGGGCTGCCTTGCAGTCCGACGACGAGCATGATGTTATCCTCTAATGTGGCATTGGGCACAGGTGACCGGGCCTGCCTTGCCGCGGCTTTTTTTCATAACCTTGTGGCACTTGACGCAGCTCTTGTTCATTACCTGTTTCTTTTTCAGGTCACCGGCTTTTTTGAGGCGCTCGATAGCTCCCGATTCCTGGGGAAACAGGTCGTGGCATTGGTTGCAGTCTTTCAGCACTTCCTGGTGGCTGCGGTGCGGGAATGGCACCTTGCCCCGCTTGCCGCCATCGAGTTCCATGTTTTCAGCGCCGTTTTCGGTAGAAGCCACAGCGGCTGCCGTGATAAGGAGCGCGAGCAGGGCCGCTGCGAGTGCGATGTGTCTGATCATTAACGTATGTCTCCGCTTTTGGATTTCAGAACGCTTATCCAATACCTTATTTCAATTTAAACCGACAGTAAAATCTCCCAGCGAGTGACCATGGGCCGGGAGCCGGGAGATTGCTTCAATAGGTGGTTGCCATCCTATCCGTACCAATGAATCAGAGCCTCTATTAGGGCTTGTCATGGCCAGGCCCTCATCGGTGATATTGTTGCAGAGCGGATATATCGACCGGGCAGTTGTTTGCATCTGATCGATAGGGCCTTGCCGGCGGGTCCATCCTTTCATACCTTATGATGTCAATCCGCTGTCGGCGCGATAGCCCACCGGGCGGTGCCCATCTGCGCGGATGGCGATGATAAGTGACAAACTGCGCCTGAGCCGTTGTACACCCCGGCCCTCCGCCTGTTACCACCACTTCCGGATGGATGCCGGCCGGGCCGTGCAAGGCGTGACGGGCACCGGCCGATCAGGCGCCGGCTTCCAGGGTGCACTCGGCGAAGTCAATCTGGGCGCCGCACTTCGAGCACTTTTTCGGCTTGTCAAATTCGTCCGAGAAGATTTCCATCGACTCGTTACACTCATTACATTTACAATTAAAGGATTGCAGATTCTTGAAATTTTCAAATCCGGGGCAGTGTTGGGGCGTAGACATGGTTTTCTCCTTATGGCTGCTGGTAAGTTCTTTTTTCAATCTCCCTTTTTCCAGGGGCAGGGCTGCGCTTTAAATCGAGCACTGCCAAAGGGCTAAGCGCTGTCACCGGACCAATGGGCGTCGGCCCGGCGTCGTTTACGCCAGCTTTTTCGCAATTTCCTTACCGTAATCTTGGGCCATCGTAATGCCGCCGCCGATATAGGTAGACTTGAGCCGCAGCGGGCCGCTGACCATATCCATTTTATAGATGTGTTTCATGGTGTCGAAAATACGATCCGGGGCCTCACCGCTCCAACCGAACGATCCGAAAGCACCGCCCGGCTTGCCTTCCAACTCCGCCTTTTCCGCCAGGAAAAGAAGGGTCTTCATCGGCTGAATCATATCACCATGATAGGTGGGCGAACCCAGCACCAGGGCGTCGTATCCGGCAAAATCATTTTCCGAGCTGATATCCTTGACACTTTTGACCACGGCCTCGTTACCGGAAAAGCGGATGCCTTCGGCAATAATGTTGGCCATTTTTTCGGTTTCACCGGAACGGGTTGTAAAGATAATCAGTACTTTTGCCATGGTATTCTCCACTATTTAATTCTGGGGTCAGACCCACCGGGGACACAATCGGGGGTGTAGCACGAGTTGTCCACGAATTCACACTTTTCCTTACAAGATGGGCAAGTATCCGGGGGCGTGTCTTTATCAAAGGTATAACCGCAATTCTGACATTTCCAACTGGACATAATATTCTCCTTTTCATCACGGGATCCAGTGCCGCGCGCAATCAAGTTCCCTTGTCAGGCGACACCGAATCCCCTGGATAGGTATGCTTACAATCCCGTTATCAAGCCTTCCATAAGCCGTGCAGGTTGCAGAACTCACGGGCGGTTACCGATGACGCGGTGACCGTAAATACCGCTTCCGGAACCGCACCGGGCTCCAGGTATTTACGGTAGGTAGCGCCGTCGGCAATGAGCTCGATCCATTCGATGTAGTGCTTTTCCTCCATGGGATGCGGGACTTCGCCGACACTGACTTTGTAGCCGCCATCTACGGCCGCGATCACCGGCACATGCTTCTCTTTGGCTGCGTCTACCGTATTCTCGGTGAGCAGATTCATTGCTTCTCCGCAACAGACCAATTCACCACCGCCGCCGTGCAGGACTTCCACGATATTGCCGCATGCTTCACATTTGTAAACCTGATATCTTTCAGCCATAACTACCTCCTGATGAAGTGGGGTAAGAAACTTCTATGTTGACGGTTACCAGTTTTCGCCCAGCAGTTCAAAATGGGCCTGGGGATGGGCGCAGGCCGGGCACATTTCCGGGGCGGCCATGCCTTCATGCAGGTAGCCGCAGTTGCGGCAGCGCCAGACAACGCTCTGCTCTCTTTTGAAAACCCGATCGGCCTCGATATTGCCGGCCAGTTCCACGTACCGTTTTTCATGCTGTTTCTCGGCGACGGATACCATCTCCCAGACGATCGCCGCGGCCTCAAAGCCCTCTTCCCGGGCCACGTTGGCAAAGCTGGGATATAACTCCGTCCACTCAAAGCGTTCACCGGCTGCGGCGGCATTCAGGTTTTCGAAAGTTGAGCCAACCACGCCGGCGGGAAAAGCGGCCGTAATCTCCACTTCGCCGCCCTCCAGCAATTTAAAAAAGCGTTTGGCGTGCTCCTTCTCCTGGTCGGCTGTTTCGGCAAAGATGTCGGCAATCTGGACATAACCGTCCTTCTTGGCCTGGCTGGCAAAATAGGTGTAGCGGTTGCGGGCCTGCGATTCTCCGGCAAAAGATCCCAATAAATTCTTCTCGGTTTGACTTCCCCTTAGACTTGGCATTCAATTCTCTCCTTATGTTTAAATAATGGTTTATGAAATAGGGAGGCGCGGCGTCCTTCAACAACGGTCCCGCCACCATCCTTTGTTGATATGTTTGTGCTTTTCCTCTTCGGCCAACTGCAGGATCTTATACGCGGAGTCGCGCATAATGCCGTATAGAATTCCACAACCGGCATCCTCGCTCTGGGCGTCACCCTGATCTGCCAGTACCAGCATTTGATCTGCCAGCATTATCGTCTTCATGATGTTTTCGTCGCAGGGCTTCAAGAGATGTTCTCCTTCCGGTCCGATATGTCGCAGGGCATGTCGACCGTTTAGAAAATATCGTTAGAGGTTTGAACTTCCCGCATCGCCCGGCGGGTTCGGGTGCCGGTTGTTTTTCAAACGCTTAACCCGGGGCTGGCAACCACGATCAAACAGTTCCCAGAGGTCGCATGCGGCGCGGTTTTCCGGGTCCCAGGTGCGGCGGATACACAATTACAATTTTCGGGCAGATGTATTTCAATATGTGTGCCAACAATATTGGAAGGAATAAAACTTCATAATTACAATTGGTTAGGATTTTGCCCGCCGGGATGGAAATCGAGCGGCGGCGGACAGGTTTGAAAAGCGGGGAACAGCGATACAAATAGGGTGGCCCGGGGCGTGGGCTTGTTCGGCGGAAAAATTACAACCACCTGAAATTTTTAAAAAAAGAAGTGGTAGCCCGTCTGTCGGGATGTCATGGTACACAATCGTATCATGAGACACATCTATGTTCGGCAGCCACCTTGCCGTCGCAATTGCACTAAAAAGCCCGGTTCCTTTTATGGAAACCGGGCCTTGGGGAGCGATCGAGGTGGCCCGACCTGCTAAGTTGGTTCAGGCGGGATTGAATTATACGGCCTCCTTTTCCCAGAAAGGGGACATTTCCCGCAGACGCGCAATGACCGGAGGCATGTTTTCAATGATATAGTCGATTTCCTCCTGGGTATTATAGGTGCTCAGGCTGAACCGTATGGAGCCGTGCGCTGCGGTAAAGGGCACGCCCATGGCCCGCAGCACATGGGATGGTTCCAGCGAGCCGGAGGTGCAGGCGCTGCCTGAGGAGGCACAGATGCCCAACTGGTCCATCATCAGCAAGATGGCCTCGCCTTCTATATATTCGAAACTGATACTGGTGGTATTGGGCAGACGGCTTCCGACCGTTCCATTCACCATGGAGCGGGGCACGCTTTCCAATAGTCCCTTTTCCAGGCGATCGCGCAAGGCGGCCATCTTGGCTATGCTGCCATCCGCGAGATGTTCCCCGGCCAGTTCGGCGGCCGCACCCAGCCCGACGATGGAAGCCACATTCTCGGTGCCGCCCCGGCGGCCGCCTTCCTGGTGGCCGCCGACCATGAAAGGCGAAAAGCGGGTGCCTTTGCGGATGTAAAGGACGCCCACGCCTTTGGACGCATGCAGTTTGTGCCCGGACAGGGAGAGCATATCAAACGGATTGGCCTGCACATCAATGGTTAACTTCCCGGGGACCTGCACACTGTCCGAATGAAAGACGATGCCCCGCTTGCGCACCTCGGCGGCAATTTCTTCGACCGGGAAGATGACGCCCGTTTCATTGTTGGCCCACATGATGCTGACGACGGCCGTGCCATCCGTCAGGTTGTCGTATAAATAGTCCAGATCCAGCTCCCCAGCCGAATTTACCGGAACGTAGGTTGTCCGGTACCCCTGGGTGGACAATTGTTCATACAGGTTCTTGATGGCCGGGTGTTCCACCCGGGAGGTGACGATATGGCGTTTATCCGGATTGGCTGCCAGGGCGGCCCTTATGGCGGTACTGTCACTTTCCGTACCACAGCTGGTAAAAACGATTTCACCGGCCGAGGCATTGATCAGGCGGGCAACCTTCGCCCGGGCCTCCTCGATGGCGCCCCCGACCTGGCCCCCAAACGAGTGCATACTGGAAGGGTTGCCGTACAATTCTGTGAAATAGGGCGTCATGGCTTCTACAACCTGCGGCGCAACCATGGTAGTGGCATTGTTATCGACATAGATTGGTTCCATTATTGCACCTCTTCCACTTCAAGTTCGGGGGCCACCAGTTCCTGAATTTTGGCCTGGACGTAATCTTTGAGCGTTACCTGGGAAGCGGCACAAGTGGAACAGCGTCCGTGAAGCCTAACGAAGATGCGATTGCCGTCCAGGTCGACCAGCTCGATGTCGCCACCGTCTTTTTTCAATACCGGCTTGATTTCGCGTTCAAGCGTTTCTTCTACCAGACGGATTTTCTGGATATTGGTCAGGACGCGCGGTTTGGATTCTTCCGGGACGGCGGTGCCGTGCACTGCGGCGATAATGGCTTCGATCTTGTCGTGGCAGTTGCCGCAGCCGCCGCCGGCTTTTACATAGTCGGTGACGTCTTCTACGCTGTGCAGCCCGTTTTCGGTGACCGCGCGCTTGATATCCAGGTTGGTGATGCCGAAACATTCACAGACGATTTCACCCTCGATTTTTTTGTCCGGTTCACCGCGGTAATAGGAGATGGCTTTTTCAAGGGCATCGCGGCCCAGCACCGAGCAATGCATTTTCTGCTTGGGCAGGCCGCCCAAATACTGCGCGATATCATCGTTGGTCACCTGCATTGCTTCGTCCAGTGAGAGGCCCTTGATGATTTCAGTCAGCGCCGAAGAAGAAGCAATGGCACTGGCACAGCCGAATGTCTGAAATCTGGCATCGCTGATTTTCTCGTTGTTATCCAGTTTGAAAGTCAGCTTGAGTGCATCGCCGCACGCCATGGAACCGACTTCACCAATACCGTCGGGATCCTCAACCACGCCTACGTTGCGAGGGTTCAGGAAATGTTCTTTAACCTTGTCCGTATAATCCCACATGGTTCCTCCTAAAGTCTACATTTGACCGGGAAAATGGATGTCGTTTTTGGCCAACTGAATATATACCACAACGTAGTAATGTCAAGGCAGACGCGCAACAGTTCCAGCGGTTTGCGCACTGTCCAGCAGGTCCAGCGCAGCCAGCACACATGCTCGCTGACGAGCGCGGTCATTCGGGGGCCCGACCGGGCGTCCCATGAGGTGGGGGGTAAGCAGCACCCGGGGCAGCGTCATCATCCGCATACGGACTTCAAACGCCTCACTTGCGATGATGACGGTGGCGATACCGGCGTCTTCCAGTAACCGGGCAACGTGTCCCACGGACACGTGGCAAACCGGTCAGACTGGCACCAAAACAACAGCTTCCACGCCGGCGGATGCGAGTTTGGCCGTCCAGGCCGGGCCGGCCTTTTTGAGCAGGCGCATCTGGGAGCATGCCCCGACAAAGGAGTAGGCCTGCTCGGCCAGGCGGCCGATTCGGCCTTCACTTGCCAGGGTCGCCAGGATTTCCAGAGGAAACGTTGTATTGGCATCTACCAGCGAACTGCAGATGTCGTACCCCCATGCCGGACTTCCAGGTCTTCAGGGCG
Organism: Olavius algarvensis Delta 4 endosymbiont; assembly: GCA_905176665.1. Classification (GTDB taxonomy): domain Bacteria; phylum Desulfobacterota; class Desulfobacteria; order Desulfobacterales; family CAJINA01; genus CAJINA01. The sequence continues at coordinate 32,884 of CAJINA010000075.1, forward strand.
GGCCTCGCGGGGGATTTCACAAAGCACTGGTTCCTCCTTGAGAAAATCGAAGATGCGAGCCTCGGCTTCAGCCTGGGTCATCTTTTTCAGACCGAAAGGTTGCGGATCATCACCGGCCAAGAAATGGCCGCTGGAAGTGAGCAGGGCGACCGAGCGCTACTTGACCGGCCTGGTTGGAACAGCAAAGGGGCCGTCACTGTAGTCGAAGTTTTTCTGGTGCTGGTAACCGGCGGTCTGCCATTTTAGGACATGTTCGTAAATCCGCTCGGGTTTTCCCTCGTCGTACGCACCTGCGATTTCCCGAAATAGGGCCTGCAGAAATTCGTCGGCCTGCTCGTCGGACAGGTGTTCGATAAATTTGAAATTCAGATTGGAACGGGAGCCGTAGAAAAAGGATTTCCGGAACTGGGCGAAGGTTTCGTTGGCGATCGGGTTGTCTGTCATACCGTGGTCCTTCCTTTCACAAGTGTTTGTCACTGGATGCGTGGGTGACAGCGGGAACGATGCATGCGATGTTCTCTGCTGGGGGTTGAGAGGAACCGACCGCCGGGCCAGATCTGGATTGGTCGCGCTAATTACAATTTGAGACAGTTGTGTCTCACCGATTGAGGCAGATCTAAATGTGAGGCAATTTGGGTTTCCCCGCCGGTAACGGGGAAACCGCTGGAAATCTGTTTTGCGAGAGCTGTCGGCCTGGAACCTACCTCAAAAACGGATGTTGGTTCAAAATCAAGGCGGCTACGAATATCAATCCGGAGGTGCCGGCGAAGCCAATGCCCATCGTGGTAAATACATCAGTAATTCGAGGACTTGATATGAGCACCCAACACCGAGTTTGGCCCAAAAGACTTTTTGAGGCGGGTTCTATTTTTTCAATGTGGCGAGCTTCTGGCTCAGGATTTTAATGTGTCCCATTTCCTCTTTGATAATGGCATCCATTCTGCCTTTACCAAAAGACTCCGGGACGAGGTCTTTCATGCCCAGGTAGAAGATAATGGAGTCTTTTTCAGCCGTGACGGCACTTTTGAAAATACCTTCCACGGTTGAAGTATCAATCTCCTTTTTAAAGAACACCCGGGTATCGGCCAGGGCTTTAAGATAAAGGGCCGCCTCGTTGTTGGGATCAAATACGGTGGCCGCCTTTTCTGCCGCCGTCAGTTCCTTACGAAGATCGACGAAGGTTTTTTCGTGCTCGTCCTCCATGGCGGCGAATTCGAGGAGAAATACCTTGATGTCCGGATCTGCGACCGAATCGGCGGCACTCCGGTAAAAGGCGGCGCCATTGCGTTCAAGTTGTACGGCGATTTCAAAAATGTCGTCCGCGTTAAAGTCGTAACTCATTGATCGGATTCCTTTCCTTGAGACATTTTATGTTGGTTTGCGGGCACACCGCGACTACGAATACGCATATTATGGCACAAGTTGCCCGGCGCTTACAAGTCCAATTATGGGGGACTTAAACACCTGAAACCAGTAGTCTTATTAAGATATAATTACTCTTTCAGTTTGCATTCATCATCCCACTCGGGACAGGCATCGGCCATTTTGGTCTCATACTGCAGCATGCATTCTCCGCATTCGAGATCGACATTGTCCACATCCGGATATTTGGCTGCGATCTCCTCGGCTGACAGGTGTGTGAAGTAGCTGCATCCGCACTGAGGACAGGCTGATTTAATCTGGTAGCGTTTATTTCCCATGGTATTGCGCCTCCTGTTCATGATGATGGTTTTGCAGGGTCACTTCGGTACCGCGGAAAAGAGCTGCGGCAGCCTTTCAACAGATTCGACTTCTACCTACAGCAAGGCTTGTGCCAAAAAGTCAAAGGGCATGGCATGTAATTTGAAAAGAGGTGGCAAGTGATACAGGCAACCGCGTCGGTGTACGCAAGGTTGCCAAACACAGGTTCCTGCCTACTATTAGAAGAAAGAAAAGCAAATTCGAGGGGAGAAATGAACAACGACAGTCGGATATTGAGATGTAACCATTGTGGAACGCGCAACCGGGTGCCCCGCGCCAGGCTGGCCGACGGGCCCATTTGTGCCAAGTGCCGGACGCCTTTACCGTCAAAGGCCACCTTGCCGGCAATGGTGACCGATGCCAATTTCGAGCAGGAGATCACGTCGTTTCCCGGGCCGGTCATGCTGGACTGCTGGGCACCGTGGTGCAATCCCTGCAAGGTGACGGCGCCGATCTTCAATCAATTGGCCGGACAATATGCCGGCGTGGTCAAGATCGCGAAGTTGAATGTGGACCAGAATCCGATGGTTGCGGCCCGCTTCAATGTCCTGAGCGTGCCGACCCTGCTGCTGTTTAACGGCGGCCGCCTGGTCAACACCCTGCCGGGAACGCTGACCAAGCCCGATATTGAAAGACATCTGAATTATCTGGCGGGAGGGACGTCGACATGAACGTACTCATTACCGGCGCATCCGGGTTCGTGGGCAGCCACCTCAGCCGCCACCTGCTGGGGAAAGGGTGGGCTGTGACCGGTCTGGGCACCTCCCGGCAGCCGCCGCAATTTCCGGACGGTGGTTTTACCTGGATCAGCGCGGACACAACCCGCCCCGGGGACTGGCAGAAAGCGGTGCCCGCAGCCGACGTCATCATCAATCTGGCCGGGCGGACTATTTTCAAACGCTGGAGCAAAGCTTACAAACAGCAAATGCTTGACAGCCGGATACTCACGACCCGGAACCTGGTGGCGGCCCTGCCGCCGAAAAGCAGTACGACGTTTTTAAGTACGTCCGCGGTCGGGTATTACGGCAGCCGGGGAGAAGATGTGCTTCCCGAGGAGACAACTCCCGGCGAGGACTTTCTGGCGGACTTGTCTGTAAAATGGGAAGACGCAGCGCGCACGGCAAAAGGACAAGGCGCCCGCGTAGCGTTGATGCGCTTTGGAATCGTACTGGCGGCCGATGGCGGGGCCTTGAGCAAAATGGTACCGGCTTTCCGGATGTTTGCCGGTGGACCGGTCGGCGACGGGCGCCACTGGTTCCCCTGGATCCACATGGCCGACTTGATCGGCGCCATCGAGCTGCTCATCCATCGGAAAGATCTCGACGGCCCCTTCAATTTCGTCGCCCCCAATCCTATGCGCAATAATGAATTTGCCAAAACACTGGGGAAGGTTCTCGGGCGACCGGCGGTAATGCCGGCACCGGCCTTTATGCTGCGGCTGCTGATGGGCGAGGTGGGCGGCGTCCTGCTGAGCAGCCAGCGAGCCGTGCCGGAAAGACTCGTGCAGGCCGGTTTTCAATTCCAGTTTCCGGAAGCTGCGCCGGCCTTGGCCGACTTATATCCATAACGACCAGACGTGCGGAAAGGCAAAAGGTGTGCTTATGGCGTCTCCAGCCCCTTCTATCCCCGGCAACTTTCTCACGACCGCAATGGCGGTGATGCCGCATCAAGATCCCGGGCAGGCGCTGGACGCGGCCCTGTCGCTGGATATTCCGTTCTGGCCCCAACTGCCCAACCTGAGTTTCTACGAGGACATGTATGTGCAGGCCTCGGAGAATTTTCCGGGCATCGTGCTCGATCTGGACCAACGCAAGCTCTCTTTTTCCATGGACCGTTTCATGGAGGAGTTCGAAGGCGCGGCCGCCAACGAGGATCAGGACGATTTTTACGACATCAGTCCCGGTTACTCCGAGGTATATCATCGCTTCCTGGATTTGGATCTGGATGAGCGTCCCGCCATCCGCGGCCAGATGGAGGGTCCGGTGAGTTTCGGGTTCAACGTTGCGGACCAGGATGACCGCCCCATCCTATTCGACGACACGATTCGTCCATATCTGTTCGAGTTTTTGGCCCGACGCATAAATGTGCAGCTCGACAGACTGGCCCGACGCAACGAAAACGCCTTCATGTTTGTGGACGAACCGGGACTGCAATTTGTTTTCAGCGCTTTGTCAGGGTACGACAGCGTGCAGGCCAAGACTGATCTGGAGACATTTCTTTCCATGGCCAAACGACCGCGGGGCATCCACCTGTGTGGCAACCCTGACTGGGATTTCATGTTATCTCTGGATCTGGATATCCTCTCGCTGGACGTTTTCGGCAATGGTGAGGTCTTCAGTGCCTATGCCGGGGCGATCAAACGATTTTTAGAACGGGGTGGTGTGATCGCCTGGGGCATTGTGCCGACCAACGTCGAACCCTTCGAAGCGGAATCGATGCAAACCCTCAAGCAGCGGCTTGAACAGGTCTGGACCACACTTTATGATCGGGGCGTAGACCGGGAGATGCTTGTGGCCCAGGGGCTGCTGTCGCCGGCCACCTGCTGTCTGGTGAACCCCGATGGAGAAAAGACGGTGGATAAAGCGTTTGCCGTCGTGCGGCAATTGTCGACCGTTCTCAGGGATGCATACGTCACATGAGCAAAGATACCTACCACGGGCAAACCGCCTACGACCGTCGCCGGATGAGCGGCCACGCCCTGGACTGGGCCTTCCGGCCCGAACTGTACAAACAGTATCCCCGCGTCGCCACCTGCGAGTTGCCGCGCGCGAGAGGACGGTTGCAGGCGGAAACATTCTGGGATATCCTGGCGGCCCAATCCGAAAATCCCGATACTGCCCGCCCGGATTTGTTTGATCTGTCCGAGTTGCTAGGTCTCAGCTACGGTATTACCGGCGCAATACGCTACCCGCAAGAAACCTTTCACTACCGCAGTGCACCGTCCGCCGGGGCCCTCTACCCCTGTGAAGTCTATCTCGCGGTCTACGATTTGGAGGGGCTGGCGCCGGGGCTCTACTCCTACCACGTTGGCGAGCACGCTCTAAAAGTAATTAGACCCGCTGAGCCGGCCGGATTTTTCAAGGCCAATGCCGGGGCCGGCCTGTCCTTCTCGATCTTCGTAACCGGGATTGCCTATCGGAGTGCCTGGAAGTACCGGGCCCGAGCTTACCGCTACGTGCTGCTGGATAGCGGCCACCTGCTGGGCAACCTGGCCCTGGTCTTGAAAGCCCAAAAATGGCCCTATCGACTGGCCTACGACCTGGACGATAATCGCACGGTTTTGCTGCTGGGCCTCGATGAACACCGGGAGGCACCGGTAGCCCGGCTGGATGTGGGCTCCCGGGAAGCCCTCCACCGGGAGGCTTTCACTCTGCCGGACAGCCTCCCGGAACTGCCGCCCGAGTTTGCAGCCGCATCCCGGGTTGCCGGACGTGAAATTGAATACCCTGAGATACTCCGGATGATGATGGCACCGTCCCCAGCCGCGCAAGTGGCGGCGGCTTCCCAGTTGCTGCCGGCGGAACCTGATAAGTGGCTGCCCTTAAACAAGATGGGCGCACCGCCACAGGCGCAATCAGCTGCTTCTGCCTTTATTCGCCGCCGCTCGTCGCGCAACTATGTGCCGCGCGAACTTCCCCGGGATGCCTTCCAGCACCTGGTGTCTCTAATCTCCGGCTGTTACCACGGTCGTCTGTCCACGGAGCCCTCGGACCGGCCCTTTATTTATAGCGGTTTTATCGCCGGCAACGTAGCGGGCCTGGAGGCGGGCTTTTACCTGTTGGATCCGGAAAACAATCGATTCGGGCTGGTATCTGCAGGGCAGTTGACCGGCCCCATGGCAGCCGCCTGCCTCGACCAGGCCTGGCTGAGAAACGCGGACATCCATTTTCTGTTTATGCTGAACCCCGCTGAGTTGGACAAGACCGGCGGTCCCCGGGGATACCGCTACGCGATGCTGCAGGCCGGCTTTTTAGGTCAGATGGTTTACCTGGGAGCCACCGCCCTGGGATTGGGAGCCTGCGGTATCGGCGCTATCTATGACCGCGAGGCCGGTGAACTCCTGGGGTTGGCCGACGGATTCGCGCTGGGTTATCTGGTAGCCGCCGGAGTGGTGAAAAGAACGAAGTAGGAAACAGCACCCATTTAAACAGTGGTAAAGGGAAGGGGTGAAACCTATTCAAGGTTTCACCCCTTTCAGATTGGTTGGTAAAGTTACGCAACCCATGCGTTCATTTTATCGGGAAAAGCCGGCCTCCAAATCCTACACCATGTAGCTTTTCAATCGTAATGCGATGCGTAAACCTCCATAAAAAGCCTGTTTAATGTTAGTAGACCATGTCTTCTTCGGTTACCTTCGTTTTGAACAGATTGTACGCCCAGATCTGATAGGCAAGCACAATGGGTACGAAGATGATGACCACGGTCAACATGATTTTAAGTGTCAGCGGGCTGGACGAAGCATTGAACGCCGTCAAATCGAACCGCGGGTTGATGCTGGATGGGAACAAGGCTGGGAACAACCCGACCACGCCGAAGAATGTGCAGCCGATGATGGTCAGGGCCGAGGCGAACCAGGCTTTGAACCAGGCCTGCTTGCTCATAAACAGCCTGGTCCCGATGAGCCCGACTACCGCCAGAACAATGACCAGGAAATAGGCCGGGTGGGCCAGATAATTTTCATACAGGTCGGTGGCAAACCAGCTGGCTATCAGGAAAATCACGGCAACCGCCAGCAACACCGGCCACAGCGTCTTGGCGGTGCCCACGGCCCTTTCTTGAAGATCGCCGGTGGTTCTGATGGCCAGCCACAATGTACCGTGCTGCATGAACAGCAGTAAAAACAGCACGCCGCCCAGCAGGCCGTAAGGATTCAGAAGGGTAAACAGCGTGCCCTGGTAGATGCCCTGCCCGTCGAAGGGGATGCCTTTAAAAATGTTGGCGAACGCCACACCGAAAAGAATGGCCGGCGCGATGCTGCCGATGAAAATACACGTGTCCCAGACCTTGACCCAGCGGGGATCATCGAGTTGATGGCGAAATTCAAAGGAAACCCCGCGAATGATCAGCGCGAAAAGGATCAACATCAAGGCCGCATATAGGGATGAAAACATGGTGGCGTATACTTGCGGGAACGCGGCAAATGTCACCCCGCCCGCTGTGAGTAGCCACACCTGGTTACCGTCCCACAAGGGGCCTTTGGCATTGATCATCATCCGTTTGTCCAGCTCGGTTTTGCCGAGGAAAGGGTAAAGACTGCCGATACCGAGGTCGTAACCGCCGGTAACGAAAAAGAGCGCCCAAATGAGTCCCCAAAGGAAAAACCATGTCGTTTGCAATTCCATTTTATTCTCCTACCATTTTCTTTTTATAGATATCATAATTGGTGTTAGCGTTCGTTGAGGCCGGTCGCTGTATCGGCTCAGGACACGGCCGGTTGCACGTCTCCATCGCCGGCGGCGGCATCATCCGCGGCATCTTCGCCATCGGAATCAGGTCCCTGCTTGGCATATTTGGCAATCAGGGAAAACCCCGCCAGACCCAGAATGCTGTACACCAGAATAAAACCGCCCAGGGAGATAAGCACCTGGTGGGGGGGCACGGGTGAAACCGCCTCTGAAGTCCTCATCAGGCCATAGACGATCCAGGGCTGGCGACCGAATTCAGTCACGATCCAACCCAGCTGAATCGCAAGGTAGGGCAATGGGATGGCGTACATCATAATCTTCAGATACAGTGGGTTTTCCAGCAGTTTTTTCCGTTTGACCCAGCCGATGATGGGCAGCAGGATTAAAAGTACCCCGATGCCCACCATGCCCTTGAATGCAAACGAGGTCAGCAGGACCGGCGGACGTTCATCCCTGGGGAAGTCATTGAGACCGCGGACCTCGGCATTGATGTCGTGAAAGATCAGAAAGCTGAGAAGTCCGGGGATGCGCCCGATTTCAACGGCATTGCGTTCGTTTTCCGGGTCCGGCCAGGCAAAAAGATAAACCGGCGCTTTTCTCTGGGTTTCCCAGAGGGACTCCATGGCCGCCAGTTTGGTCGGTTGTTTTTCACCGACCACCACGCCGTTCATGTCCCCCAGGATGAAAACAGTCAAAGAAAATATGATCGCGAAACCCAGTCCGATGCGAAACGAACGGGTAAAAAATTCGACATTCTTTTTCTTGAGCAGATGGTAGGCGCTGATGCCCATGACGAAGAAAGCCGCCAGGGTGTAGGCGGCGCTGGCCGTGTGGATGAATTTAACAATGGCAAATTTTTGGGTGATGACGGCACCAAAATCGACAAGTTCCGCCCGGCCGTCGCGCATGGTAAAGCCCACGGGACTCTGCATCCAGGCATTGGCGATCAATATCCAGACGGCCGAAAGGTTGGAGCCCGCAAACACCAGCCACATTACGGCAGCGTGGGCCTTTTTCGATAACTTTTTCCACCCGAAAATCCAGATGCCGATGAACGTGGATTCCAGGAAAAATGTGGCGGTTGCCTCAATGGCCAGCAAGGAACCAAAAATATCCCCTACGTAGGCGGAGTATTGCGACCAGTTGGTTCCAAACTGAAACTCGAGGGTGATGCCGGTGACCACGCCGACGGCAAAATTTATGAGAAACAGTTTGCCCCAAAATTTGGTCATCTTCAGGTACATCTCGTCCCCTGTTTTGACATATTTGGTCTCCATGTATGCCATTATAAACGAAAGTCCCAGGGTCAAAGGGACAAACAGGAAATGGAACATGGTGGTGGCTGCAAACTGGATTCTCGATAAAATTAACGCATCCATAAATCTCCTCCGTACCTAATATTTTTTCAATTCGTCTTGCGAAACGTTATAAAACAATTTTTTTCCGTTTTTGGTTTTATTCGGCCGCAGTCATTATCGCGGCCTTTTCAGCTCCTCCGAGCTGCAGCTCTCAACTTCGAGCATCTGCTTGAAACTCGTCTGCCTGAGGGTGTTTCTAAGCTGATTTCTGGCTTTTTCCCAGACCTGATGTGCCGAGCATGCCGGGGCACGCTGACAAGTTTCGGGTCGTATGACGCAGTCGTTCAGGAAAATCTCGCCGATAACAGCTTCCACCACGTCGAGCATGGTCAGTTTGTCCGGCGATATGATAAGGCGGTAGCCGCCCTTGGCCCCCTGAATGATCTCGATAATTTGCGCTTTGGCCAGCTGCGGCGCAATTTTGCTGAGGAATTGGTTTGGGATGTCCATGACCCGGGCGATTTCTCTGCGGCTCGTGGTCACCCCCTCGCCCTGATAGGCCAGGTAGAGTGCGCAGCGTACAGCATATTCACCGGCTCTTGTTAGACGCATGTATGTTCCACATTCTTAGACGACAAATTCACAACAACTCCGATTATCATTTTTCTATTCACCCTGCAGGTGATGTACTGCCACAAAACCCGATTAGTCGTGTCACCCAATTATAAAACACTTGATTTAAACAGACTAAGTGCGACAAATAGGATGTTTTTTGTCCAATATAATCTGGCCGCTCATCTGTCAACAGTTTTTTTCGCTCTTATTCGGGTTGATTTATCGTTGGAGGGTACCCCCAGAAGCGCTGGTATCTCGGGTTGCGCGTGAGGAGGTTTTCGTGGCGCCCCTGGGCGACGATGCGGCCGTTGTCGAGCAGTATGGATTCATCCATGCGGTGGATGTCGACCATTCGATGGGTGATCAACAGCACGGTTTTCCCCACGGTCCGTTCCATGATCGCCTGCATCAGCTGCCCTTCCGTTACACGGTCCAGCCCTTCGGTAGGTTCATCCAAGACCCAGACCGGCGCATCTTGAACAAAGGCCCGGGCCACAGCCAGTCGCCTGGCCTGCCCACCGGAAAGCATTTTACCCGCCTCTCCGACCCAGGTGTCCAGACCGTGCGGCAGGCTGTCCACGAACGACAGCAGTTGGGCTGCCGCCAGGGCTTCCCTCAGGTCGTTCTCCGTTGCATCGGCACGGGCCATGAGCAGGTTGTCCCGCAGGCTGGTGCTGAAAATGTGGGCCTGCTGGGACACAACCGAAACACTCCGGCGCAGGTCCTGTTCACTCAGGGTGGTTATGTCCACACCATCAATGCAGATGCGCCCGGTGGTCGGTCCCCAAAATCTTACCAGCAGATTCACGATCGTGGTTTTACCCGAGCCCGTCGTCCCCAATACGGCCACCCGGCTTCCCACCGACACCTGAAAATTCAGGCTTTCCAGGACAAAGGGGGCATTTTCAGCATAACGAAAGCTGGCATTCTCAAACGCCAAGCCGTATTTCTCAGGAAGGGATCTGGACTGCTCCGGGTAGTGAACGGCAGGCTCAGATGTCACGATTTCCATAAGGCGGCGACCGGCCTCACGGGTTCTACCCAGGAATTGAAAGGCCATAGGCAGCGGCCAAACCGCCTCATACGAAGCCATAACCGCCAGGGTTACGAGGGCGAGTTCGGCACCGCCATACTCAGCGGCCATATCGATGCGGTCCACGCCGAGATACAACACGAAAGTGACGGCCAGTCCGGATATGAGGGTAATCGATGCGGTGCTAAATCCTGTGATGTGGCTCATGCGGCGCTGGGATGCCATGAGTCCATCACTGTCCTGACGGATCGATTCCAGGTGCTGCGCCTGCGTCCCATACACCAGCAGTTCCGGCATCCCCTGGAGGGTCTCTAAAATGCGCACCCGCAGCACGGCACTTTGCCGACCGAGTCTGCGCCCGGTTTGCGCACCGAACGATGCGGCGGCAAACGGCACGATGAAGCCGGCAACCGCCAGAAACGCCAATGCGCAAACAGCGATGACCGGATCGAACAGCCCTATAAAACCGAAAAGCAGCACAGACACAGCCAGTGCGGCGGCAGAAGGAGACAAGACGCGCACAAAGAGGTTGTCCAGTGTATCGATGTCTTCCACAAGTCGGTTGAGGACGTCGCCGCTGCGGTATCTGGACAGGCAGGCCGGCGCCAGCGGCTCAATATGACGGTAGAACCACACCCGCAGACTTTCCAGTATTCTGAAGGTGGTATCGTGGTTGACAACCCGTTCGCCGTAACGAGCCAGGGTGCGGCTGAAGGCAAACAGGCGAACCCCGATACTCGGCAAAAAGAAATTGAAGTGCCAGGGGCCGGCCGCTGACAAGCCGGCCATTGCCGCGGCGGTTAAAAACCATCCGGCCAAAGACAACAACCCCACTGCCGAAGCAATGGCAACCAGCCCCAGCAGGATGCCCAGCAGCATCCTTTTTCCGTGGGATTGGAACAGACGGACAAACGGTCCGAGTTCTGGGGGGCGGTTATCCACGGCCATCCTCCCCATGAAGCCGGTTTGCCAACCGGTGGAACACACCACCCGCCGCGCTCAAGGCCGCAAAGGTACCCCGTTCCACGATTTTGCCCCCGGACATGACCAGAATCCGATCGGCCTTTTCCACATCCGCCATGCGATGGGTCACGGTCAGTACGGTTCGGCCGGCAGACAGTCTATCCAGCGCCCCCAGAACCAAGTGTTCGTTTTCCACGTCCAAGCCGGCGGTGGGTTCGTCCAGCAGCAGGAGCGGCGCTTTTTTTAAAAATACCCGTGCCAGTGCGATTCGCTGGGCTTGCCCCCGGGACAGTCCGTACCCGCGCTCTCCGATGACCGTATCCAAGCCCCGCGCAAGAGGTTGGGTGAAATCCAACACTCGCGCTGAACGGGCAGCGTCGACCACAGCCTGCTCCGAGGCGCCCGGCCGCCCCATTTGAATGTTGTCGCGGATGCTTCCGAAAAAGAGGGCCGGATCCTGACCGATCCAGGACAGGTATCGCCGCCGCCTGGCCGGGTCCAGGTGGTCTGCGGATATCCCGTTGGCCGTTATCTGTCCCCGGTCCGGCTGGAGAAACCCGAGCAGCAGATCAAGTACCGTTGTCTTTCCGGCACCGCTCTCACCAACCAGGGCGAGTTTTTCCCCGGCTTTAACTGTGAAACTGATACCGTTCAAAGCGGGCCGCCGGCCTCTGTCGTAAGCCAGGTGCACATCCCTAAAACAGAGTTCGATACCGCCGGATGGCTCAAAAAGCACGGGCTTGTCGGGGGCGACCGGAACCGGCACAGCCAGCACCTTGAGGATTTCCTGGGCAGCTCCGACGGCCTCGGCCCGGGCATGGTAATGGGTGCCCAGTTCCCTGAGGGGTAGATAGAATTCAGGGGCCAGCAGCAGGATGAAAACCCCGCCGGAGAGGGTTAACGGCAGTCCCCAGGGGCCGAAGTGATAGTAACCCAGATACGTCATGCCAAGGTATACAGCGACCATGGCAATGGCGATCGCACTGAAAAACTCCAGGACTGCGGAAGATAGAAACGCGATGCGCAGTACGCTCATCGTCCGTTTACGATAGTCGCGTGACACCCGGGCAACGGTCTTTTCGGCACCCCGGCTTTTGTGGAACAATTTGAGGGTGGGCAACCCCTGCAAAATGTCCAGAAAATGAGCGCTCATTCGTGATAGCGCCTGAAAGTGGCGTTGGCTGACACTTTCCGCTCCCATGCCGACCAGTACCATGAACAGAGGAACTAGCGGGGCGGTGACCATCAAAAGGCCGCCGGCTGCCCAGCTGACCGGGAAGACAAATGTCAAAATAGCGGCGGGGATCGTTATTGCCAGGGCCATTTGCGGGAGATAGTGGGCAAAAAAGCCGTGCAGCCCTTCCACCTGTTCCATAACGGTGCTAGCCAGGGCACCGGTGTTCCGGCCGGTCACATAGGCCGGGCCGAGTCGGGTGATGTGTGCCATGAGGGTCGATCGGACCACCCGTCGTATTTTTGCACTGGCTGCGAAGCCTGAAACCTCACGTCCCCAGCCGAGGAACGCTCTGACCAGGTAGATGCCGACAAGCGCCCCAAAAAAAGGCCAGAGCGCTTCCCGACTCTTTCCGTCGATCACCGCACCGTGGATAATGCGTGCTAAAAATCCAGCCTGTGCAATGAGCAGCAGCCCGCTACCCAGGCCCAACCCGACGGATAGCCCGATCCAACCCTTGGCCGGCATTACCTGTTTAAACAGCCAGCGCCGTCCTGTCTTCGCATCAGTGCTTTGATCGCCTGATTCTTGCAATTGTCAATTCCTCGTGCCGACCGCAAACCCTTGATGCGCGGTACCGAATGCTCTGGCAATGTCCCCGGCATCCCCGGTTGTTTAAAAGAATTGTTCACCACTTTAAGCACGGCCACAGGGGATTGTACGGTTTAGAGCCGGCAGCCAGTACGATCATGCCCGCGGCAACCTGCTCTTGAAGGCTGTCTTGATCTATGCTGAGCCAGGGGTTTTAACTGTAAGGGCGATGTCACCAGTCGGGTCAAATTACGGATAGCACCCTTGTAGCGGCCAGGACGTCCCGGCTCCCGGACTGAAGTGGCGCCTTTACTCTTGAAATTCGTGCATAAATTTCCGGTCGATGTAATCTTTGATTTTGAAGGCCAATTTCCCGGTCAGGCGCCAAATGCCTTTGCTGAGGATGCCTTTGCCGTCGCCCAGGTTGAAAATCAGCAGATAGTTGCCGCCCGGATCGAAGGGGTGCAGCGATTCACCGTCCAGAGCGGCAAGCAGGTTGTGATAGAGTACCGGATTCTGGCGCACGGCATAGACCCCAACTTTATCCAGGGGCTGCTCTTGAAAATGGATGCAATCCCCACCGCCGAATATTTCCGGGTAATCCGGGCATTGGAGGTAATGGTTGACCAACAGGCCGCCATCCGGGCCGGTGGGCAGGTTGGAAGCGGCAAATATGCGCGAGGGTTTGACGCCCCGGGCGAGGAAGATAAGGTCGGCCGGATGAGTTTCACCGGACTGTAGAGTGATTTCGCCATCCGTCATGCCGGTAACGTAGCTGCCTTTCTGAATGGATACCCCACGGGCAAGCAGGGATTTCTCCGCATGGCGACCGATCCAGGCCGGAAAGCGGGACATCAAGCCCCGGCCGGCGAAGATTTGCACGGCCACGCCCCTGAGACCGTGGGTCGCCAGGAGGGTCACGATGTTGCCGGCCACTTCGATGGCGGAAGCACCGCCGCCCACGATGGCAATCCGACCGGATCCGGTTTCGCCCAGCCCAATGATCCTTTTCTGGGCCTGCTGCAGCCTTTCAATAGGTTTAACGGTAAAAATGTCGGCTGACTCAGCCAGTCCTTCCAGCCCGGGCACGAAGCTCCCCGCGTTGCAGGATACGATGTCGTAGGGGATCTCCTGGCCGTCAGTCAGTCGAATGCGTTTGCGGACCGGGTCGATACGTTCGGCTTTGCCTTTGATAAACACGCCGCCCCGGTTAGCGGTCATTTTCTGCACAGCGAAACGAATCTCTTCCGGCCGGTAGGTCTTGCCGAGCATCCCGGGACCCATCCCGGAGTAATAGTGATGCTCCGAAGGACCGATAATCGTTACCCGGTGACCTCTTTCAACGAAATGGTGCAGGTTCTGAAGGGTGACCATGTGGGCATGGCCGGCCCCGATCATTACCAGTTTCTTCGACATGGCTTCCTCAACGGTTGATGTTGTCTACCAGATCACCCAGCAGCGCCAGATGGTTTTTTTCTTCGTCGGCCATTTGCATCAGCATTTGGCTGCCCTCTGGGTCATTGCTGGCGGTCGCTGCGCGCATATAGAGATCCAGGGCCTGGCCCTCTATAGACATGGCGATGGCCGCAATATCGACCACCGATTCGAGGTCGGGATTGAACAGCTGCATGTATTCCTCGGTGGTCAGTCCGCCTTCCATAGCGCTGCCGGATGTCAGGGCTTCCAGGTCCTTTGCTACGGCGGACTTGCCGGTCAGGCGGTTGTACTCGGCCACGATTCTCTCCTGGTGTTTTATCTCGATACCGCCCAATTTGCCGAACAGGGCCCTCACATCCGGGTTTTCGGCAGCCGCCTCCTGGCTGGCATAAAAATCCTTCAGTCCGGTTTCCAGGCCAAAGGCCACCAGAAGCGCTTCCGCGCCGGACTCGCGCCCGGCGAACAGCGCCAGGCCCAGGTCTTGCGAACCGATCGCCGCTGCCCCTTCGAACGCCTTGATCCCCCCGGCAAGGTTATAGATATTCTTGAAACCCTGACCGGCGAGCAACTGCGCAGCAACCCGGCTGCGCCCGCCCACGGCTCAATAGACCATCAGCGGCTGGTCGCGATCCAGTTCGTCGAGCCGATCGGTCAGTTGGGGCAGGGGAATCAAGGTGGCGCCGGGGATGTGGCCGGCATTGTATTCACTGGGTTGGCGCACATCCAGAACCAGCATGTCGCCGGTGTCGGTATCGGCCATCATATCCCTGGCCTGGGTTGAGTCGATGGATTCCACAGGGGTAAAAAATTGTTTCCAGCGCATGGTGACCTCACTTTTAATTGTATGGTTGCGGTTGCATTTGGGGGGATTTGCATGTCCAGGGGCGATCATAGCAGAATCAACTTCCCGTGACAATTAGAGACGACGACCGAGCATCGAAAACGTGGCATGGAGATTGCAAACTCTCAAGAGAACCCTATGACAATACAGGCCGACTATCTTGTTACCAATGCCTGTTAACCCGGAAACAATCGCAAAGGGGGACGCATGGACCTGCAAGAGTATAAACAAATCGTCGAAAGTGCCATCGGTGAAGAAGTGGCTGCCAGCATTTTTTACCAGGAGGCTTCGGAAAAGGTTGAAGACCCATACCTGAAGAAAATGTTTGCGCAACTGGCCGAGGACGAGCGCGGTCACAAGCGAATCCTGGAAAAGATCCTGACCAGTGAGCGCATCCAGCAATACTTCAAGGAATCGGTTGATTTCAAGGTGTCGGAAACGGTGGACAAACCCGAACTGTCCACCCAGATGAAACCGGCCGATGCCGTTGCCCTGGCCATGAAAAATGAAGAAGAAGCCATGCAGATGTACCAGCAGATGGCGGATGCCTGTGACGACCCCGAAATGAAACGCGCGTTTGAAGATCTGGCTACCATGGAGCGCGGCCACAAACGCAAGATGGAAGCGGCGTTCGTGGATATCGGGTATCCTGAGGTCTGGTAGCCATGGCCTTATCCGTCGTGGATCTCTATCGCGATGTCCTGCCGAAGACCAATTGCGGCGACTGCGGATTCACCACCTACCTGGCCTTTGCAAGTCAGGTGGTCTCGGAAAAGCTAGATCTCGGCCGGTGTCCCCATATCCCGGCCGACTTGTTGGAAAAAAGTAAAACAGAACTCGCCGAGCAGTACCGGGAGGGGCGCTGGACCAAGCGGGACATGGCCGCCGACGCACTGGAATGGGCCTGCCAGAAAGCGGCGTCCATGGCGTTGCCGGACCTACCCGCCCGCATAGGCGGGCACCTGGTGCAACGAGACAACCTCACGTTTCTGGAACTTCCCTATTTTACGACATCCGTACTGATCGGGGACGGCATGATCGTCAGGAACGATAATGCCGAACTCACCCGCTGGGAGCAGGTATTCCTTTATAACCACCTGGCCCAGGGCGGCTGGCGGCAGCCCCTCGGCAAATGGAAAGGACTGGTGGAATTCCCCAATACTGTCTCAAAAATCAAATCGATGATTGAACAGGTTGAGACACCTTTGATACAGAGATTTAGGGGGCAAACGGACACTTTAAAAGCTGCGGCCGCTGCCATCGGCGGGGTGGAGCACACCGACGACCGGGAATCATCCGGCCTGAATTTTCATTTTCAACCCCTGCCCCGGGTCCCGGTAACCCTGATGTTCTGGGACGAAGACCCCGAAGATGGTTTCGAACCAATGGCTAAACTGCTTTTTGACGAAACGGTGACCGAGCATCTGGATATTGAATCGATCATGTTTCTCAGCGAACGGCTCCGCCAGTTGCTGTGCATTACAGACTAGAAGCTATTTAAATAATAGGCGGTTAACTGATAGCCACTAGCAGTGAGCAAGTTGGCCACCGCCCTGGAGGGGAAGGGCGCTAGGCCGGACAGGTGGAAGGGAATATAGGCAGCACATCGGCTTTAAATTGGCTAACGGCTAAAAGCCAACAGCTAACCGCACGACCATCAGGAGCAGCTATGGAAGAACATAAAGTCACGATTTTCAGTCCCTATGAATTTTCAGTCGGCCAGAAGATCAATATCGCCGACGGGCCCCGCAAGGGTGATTGGGAAGTGATCGGCCTGTCGGCGCGCAAGGTCACCCTCAAATGCCCCATCAGTCACCGAGAATTCGAGTGGGACCGGTTTTGCTATCACCTGGAAGACCGTACCCAGCCCTGGCCGGGTGAAGATTAGGGGCTGTTTCTGAATTCGGACAAACAGTTCCCAAGATGGCGCGGTGACTGGTCTGTTTGCACTGATCTTAAATATATTTGAGGCTTTACAACCCGGCACGATACCGCTATGTTTTAGGCACCCATATCGTAATCGTAGCCTTAACGGGTTTCACGGCTTAACTCCTTTCAGATATTATACAACCGGGAATACTGTTTTGCCCGGAGCGCGGCACCCACGGTCCGGCAGGCGAAAGTACGCTGCCCGGCGGTGAAAAGGACATCAGGATGAAACAAGACGAAACCTTGAATATCGATTACTACGAAACCCAGTATGAAAATTGGAAGGCGGACCCGGAATCCGTTACCCCTGACTGGCAGCATTTCTTCAAAGGCTTTGAGATCGCCTATGCCGGTACCCTGGGCGGCCCGGGTGAACCTGTCCGGGGCCAGGCGGCCAATCAGGCCGAAGTGGCGGCTTTGATCTACCGCTACCGGGATATCGGCCACCTGCTGGCCTGCATGGACCCTCTGAGTGCCTGCCCGACTGAACACCCCCTGCTCGACCTGGAAGCATTCGGTCTGTCCCTGGACGAACTGAGCAACCGCTATATTGCCCCGGAAACTCTCTTTAAGAGCGATGCCACCCTCAAGGATATTGTCCAGGCCCTGAAAGAGACGTATTGCCGTTCGATCGGCGTGGAGTACCTGCACTTGCAGGATCCGGCTGAACAGCGTTGGCTGCAGGAGCGTATGGAGCCGACCCGGAACCGGACTGGCTTCAGTCCGGAAGAAAAGCACAGCATTCTGGAAAAACTGGTACAGTCGGCCAGGTTCGAAGGCTTCCTCAACAAGAAGTATACCGGGGTAACGCGCTTTTCGTTGGAGGGCGGCGACGCCCTGATACCGTTTTTGCATTTTTTGACGGAGACGGCCGCTGAAAACGGCGTGGCCCAGATTATCCTCGGCATGGCCCACCGCGGGCGGCTGAATGTCCAGACCAATGTTCTGGGAAGGCCCTTTGCGGAAATATTCGCCGAATTCGAGAGCTGCTATGATCCGGACCAGCTGGTCGGCGCCGGCGACGTCAAGTACCACAATGGCTACCTGTCGGATATCACTACCGCGGCCGGCCATCCCCTGAGACTGTACCTGGTGAACAACCCGAGTCATCTGGAAGCCGTCGATCCGGTGGTCCAGGGGATTGCCCGGGCCCGCCAGGAACTGGAAGCGGAAGATCCCCTGGTTGGGTTCGGCCGGATCATGCCGATCTGCCTCCACGGGGACGCGGCCTTTGCCGGCCAGGGCGTGGTGGCCGAAACCCTCAATATGTCGGCCCTGGCCGGATATCGTACCGGCGGTACGATCCACGTGATTATCAACAACCAGATCGGCTATACCACTTTGCCCGAAGATGCACGCTCCACCCGCTACTCCACCGACGTGGCCAAGATGCTGATGGTGCCGATTTTCCACGTGCATGGCGAAGATCCGGAAGCGGTTGTCCATGTGGCCCGGTTGGCCGAGGCCTACCGGCGGACCTTCGGCAAGGATGTGGTGGTGGATCTGGTCTGCTATCGCCGTTTTGGTCACAATGAAGGCGACGATCCCTACTTTACCCAGCCGCTGATGTATGAACGTATCAAGACCCGGCCGTCCCTTGACAAGGTCTACCTGGAGACCCTGCAGGCGGAAAATGTAGTGACTGCTAAGGCCCTGGCCATGATTGAAGAGCCGCTGGCCCAGAGACTGGATCAGGATTACGCGGAGACCAAAAATAGCACGTGCGCTTTTCCAGAGGACCGCTTTTTTGAGAACCTGGACGGTTACAATGGTCGGTTTTCCTTTCGGCATCCGGCCACCGCTATTGCCAAAAAGGACCTGGTTACCCTGGCGGAAGACCAGATGCGGGTCCCGGAAGGTTTTTCCATCAATCGCAAAGTCAAACGGGGCCTGGAAAAACGGGTAGCGACGGTCAAGGCCGGTAAGGGGATTGACTGGGCCAACGCCGAGAGTCTGGCATTTGCGTCGATCCTCAAGGAGGGTCACCCAATCAGGCTCAGCGGGCAGGATGTGCGCCGGGGAACGTTCAGCCAGCGGCACTGCGTACTGTTCGACTCCCAAAGCGGGGCCGGCCACATTCCCCTCAACCACCTGGCGGCTGATCAGGGGCACTTTGACGTCTATAACAGTCATCTGTCTGAATACGGGGTGCTGGGTTTCGAATATGGATATGCCATGGTGCGTCCCGAAGGCCTGGTCATGTGGGAAGCCCAGTTCGGCGATTTTGCGAATACGGCCCAGGCGATCATCGATCTGTTTATAGCCAGCGGCCAATCCAAATGGCAGCGGCTTTCCGGGTTGGTCCTGCTCCTCCCGCACGGTATGGAGGGCATGGGGCCGGAGCATTCCAGCGCCCGCCCGGAGCGGTTTTTACAGCTTTGCACCGATGACAACATGCAGGTCTGCAACCCGACTACCCCGGCCCAGTACTTTCACCTGTTGCGGCGGCAGGTGGTGGCCCGGCACCGGTTGCCCCTGGTGGTTCTGACGCCCAAGAGCCTGCTGCGGCACCCGCTGGCGGTGTCGGATGTCCGGGAATTTACCACCGGGTCGTTTAGGCCGCTGCTGGTGGACGACGCCGGTCAGAACGCGGTAAAAAAAGTGCTGCTTTGCAGCGGCAAGCTTTACTACCAGTTGCTGGAACGCCGTTCGCAGCTGGCTTTGAAAGACACGGTGCTGGTCCGTCTGGAACAGATCTATCCTTTTCCAGCCGCACAGCTGGAAAAAGCCCTGGCCAAATTTGGAAAGAAGACCAACCTGGTGTGGGTCCAGGAGGAACCTGATAACATGGGCGCCTGGCGGTTCGTCGCGCCGCTGATAGAGGCCGTTGCCGGGCGTCCGCCGGCATATATCGGTCGCAAGGCGTCGGCCAGCCCGGCCACCGGCTTTCCGGCCATCTACAAGCGCGAACAGACGGCCGTTCTGGATGAGGCCGTGGGGGCCATAGAAGATTAGAAGCTATTTCAAAAAAGTCTTTTGGCCCAATCTCGGCGTTGGGCGCCAAATTCAAATCCTCGAAATACTGTATGGTATTCCTCCGGTTTGAATGTAGCGCCTGCCTTGACTTAGAACCAAAACCTGTTTTTTAGGGAGCTTCTAAAGTATCGGATGTTAAACCTTAATCTGTGTGTACGCACAATCTGGGAGCCTTATTATGGACATCATCATACCCAGTGTGGGTGAATCGGTACAGGAGGCAGTCCTGGCCGAGTGGTTCAAGCAGGACGGCGATTTGGTTGAAAGCGATGAGCCTTTGCTGGTCATCGAGACGGACAAGGTGACCCTTGAAGTGGTCGCGGAAGCCCGGGGAATTGTCGCCATCACGGTACCGGAGGGTGAAACCGTGGCAATTGGCGCTGTAGTCGGCACGGTCACGCCGGTTGAAGGTGAGGTTGCCCAGTCGGCGGCCCAGCCGAAACCGGCAGTTGCTCCGGAAGTACCGGTGAAACCGGAACCGGAACCGGAACCGGCGGCACCCGTCGCGGTGAGTCCGCCCCCGGCCTTGCCGGCTGACTCCGGGAGCCTGGCACCCTCGGTCAGGCGGCTCATCCGGGAAAAGAACCTGGATGCGGCGCAGATTTCCGGCACCGGGCCCGGTGGTCGCATCAGCAAGGGCGATGTACTGCTCTACCTGGAAAAGGCCCCGGCCGGCCTCCCGGACGCCCTGCCGACACCCACAGCCCAGGAATGCCTGCCCGAAGATGGTCAGCCCCTGGAAGTGCGCAAACCGATGAGCCCCATTCGCAAGCGCATCGCCGAACGTCTGCTGGAGTCGCGTCAGAAGACCGCCATGCTGACGACTTTCAACGAAATTGACATGCGCCGGGCCATGGCCCTCAGGGCGCAATACAAACAGGCCTTCGCCGACCGGCACGGTGTCTCTCTGGGCTTCATGTCATTTTTCATCAAGGCCTGTGTGGAAGCTCTCAAAGAGATCCCCGAGATCAACGCCTTCTTGGAAGGCGATGAGATCATCTACCACCACTACCAGCATATCGGGGTCGCCATCGGGGCGCCCAGAGGTCTGGTGGTGCCGGTTGTCCGCCATGCCGAGCGGATGAATTTTGCCCAGGTGGAACAGGCGATCGTGGATTACGTGGGCAAGATCAAGGATAACCGTCTGGAATTGGCGGACCTGGAAGGGGGCACCTTTACCGTGAGCAACGGTGGTGTTTATGGTTCTCTGCTGAGTACGCCGATACTCAATACGCCCCAAAGCGGTATACTGGGAATGCACAAGATTGAAAAGCGGCCGGTGGTGGTGGACGACGAGATCGTGATCCGCCCGATGATGTACGTGGCCCTGAGCTACGACCACCGCATCGTCGACGGCAAGGGTGCGGTGACGTTTCTTAAACGTGTCAAGGAATACGTGGAAAACCCGGAACGTATTCTCCTGGAGGTGTAAATATGTCCGCAAAACAACACTATGATCTGGTCATCATCGGATCCGGCCCGGGTGGGTATGTGGCCGCCGTCAGGGCGGCTCAGCTTGGCTTAAAAACCGCGGTAGTCGAAAAAGACCAGCGGCTGGGCGGAGTCTGTCTCAACGTGGGTTGTATCCCCAGTAAAGCCCTGCTGGATGCCAGCGAATATTATCACCTGGCCGCCGAACGGCTGGGTGAGTACGGCATCCGGACCGGAAAGGTTTCTCTGGAATTGAAAACCATGCTGGCCCGCAAGGATAAAGTGGTCCTGGAGTTGACCGAAAATGTCCGCCAGTTGCTGGAAGGCAACGGTATCGACATCATTCCGGGAACGGCCAGCCTGGCCGGGGCCGGTGAAGTTGCGGTTAAGAAAGGCAAAGGCCGCGCCAAAAAGATCGGCGCCGGGCGTATCTTGCTGGCGACCGGCAGCCGGCCCGTTGAAGTCCCGGGGCTGGCGTTCGACGGCAACCGGATTGTGGATTCCACCGGTGCGCTCAGCTTCAAGAGCGTCCCCAAACACCTGGGGATCGTCGGCGGCGGCTACATCGGCCTCGAACTGGGATCTGTCTGGCGGCGGCTCGGGGCCGACGTTACGGTCATTGAAATGCTGCCCCGAATTGCCACGCTGCTGGACGGACAGGTGGGGCGGACGCTGGACCGGCTTTTACGCAAACAGGGTTTCACTTTCCGCACCAATACGAAAGTGGCCGGTGCCAAGGTCAAGGGCGGCAAGGTGGCGGTAAGCGTGGTGGGGCCTGACCAGAAGGAGGAAACACTGACTTTCGACCGTCTGCTGGTCAGCGTGGGGCGTCAGCCGTCTACCGAAGGTTTGCAGTTGGATGCCGCCGGCGTGGAGACCGACAGCCGCAGTGGCCTGGTAACGGTCGATGAGACTTACCAGACCAGCGTCAAGGACATTTACGCCATCGGGGACCTGATCGCCGGCCCGGCCCTGGCCCACAAGGCTTCCGCCGAAGGAATCGCCGCTGTGGAATGTATGGCCGGCCGGGCCGGTGAAGTCAATTACGATACCATTCCATCCGTGATCTATACCTGGCCGGAAGTTGCTTCGGTGGGGTTGACCGAAGAGCAGGTCAAGGAGCGCGACATCCCTTACTGTGTGGGTAGTTACCCCTTTTCAGGGGCCGGAAGGGCCCGCTGCATGGGCGAGATGGACGGGTTCGTGAAACTCATCGCCCACAGCAAAACCGACCGGATTCTGGGGATCCACATCATCGGACCCCGCGCGGCGGATATGATTGCCGAAGGGGTCCTGGCCATGGAATTCGGAGCCAGTTCAGAAGACATAGCCCGGACTGTGCACGGGCACCCGACGTTTGCCGAGGCCCTGCAGGAAGCCGCTCTGGCGGTGCGTAAGTGTTCTATTTATGCCTCTTAGCCGGGCGCCCGGCCAATACGCAGCCTAAAAACAAAACGCCGGATACTCGCAATCAAAATCCAAGCGGTATCCGGCGTTTATTTTTTTCTTGAAAAGCCTTGGTATTCAGGGCCAGGTCAGAGGTATTTGGCTGTGCCGTAAAAGCAGTATTCTCGCGCAGAGGCGCAGAGTAAACCACGAACGGGTCCGGCTTCGCCGTATAAACCAAGAGATTTTTACCGTCTGAAAGCGTTATCCGATCTTTCGCACGATAGTGCGAACAAAATCTGGGTTTGCTTTCCCGACTTCGCTGGACTGTGCATTGATTCTAAGTTTACTGAGGACATCCCTGCGTCTCTGCGCCTCTGCGCGATGCAAGGTGTTGCCTTTCGTTAGGCATGTTGACCTCTGCCAGGGGAACCCCAACGTCCGCTCTTTGCGGCCAGGATAGTAACTTTTGGAGGACGTACCTTGCATCTATGAACCGCTTGCCCACTCTCCTACGTTGCTATTGAGGACTGAATATATTTCCGGCCGAGACGTTCTTCCAGCATGGCCACCGTCAGGGAGCAAGCCAGGCACACGACCAGGTACAGCAGCATAACCGTGATCCACACTTCGAAGGTGATCAGCGCCGCGGCCATGAGTTCCATGCCTTGAAACGTAAGCTCCTGGATGGAGATGACCGAAATGATGGAGGAGTCCTTGATGGTCGATATGAATTGCCCCGTCAGGGGCGGCAGGATGCGGGTCAGGGCCTGCGGGAAAATGACCAGTCGCATTCGCTTGAAAGGAGACAGGCCCACGGAGAGGGCGGCCTCCCACTGGCCTTTGTCCACGGATTGGATGCCGGCGCGCACAATTTCGGTGATATAGGCGCCTTCATACAAGGCCAGCGCCACCACCCCGGCCAGAAATGACGGCAGCCTATCCGGGGCGCCGAACAACAGGCTGGTGACAGCCAGGGTGGCCGGGGAACCCTGCATCACCCGGGATTCCAGGTCCAGAAACTGGAACAGCTGGTCACTCAGAAAGTAATAGACGATAAAGACCCATACCAGGATAGGCATGTTGCGGATCAGTTCGACATAGATCCAGCCCAAAAATCGCCGGAAACGGCTATTGCTGACCCGGAACAGGCCCATGATTGTGCCGATGACCAGGGCCAGTACGGACGCCCAGAGGCTTACCCGGATCGTGACGAGCAGACCCTGCATGATCAAACCCGGGACCAGGTTGTTCGATTGCGAGTCCCGCAGTAGAAGGTACTGGGGAATGATACCCCAGTTCCAATTGTATTGCAGGTTCACCTTGACTTTAATCAGCAGCCAGCCGAAGCCGACCAGAACAGTCAGTATCAGCAGAATGTCCAGCCAGCCGGTCCGTCTGCCTTTGTTTGAAGAACTAAACACAGTCGCTTACTTCATTCCGGGTTGGTTTGATTTTTCCTCCATCTCATCACCTACGGTCCATTTTCCTGATTTTAGAGGCCTACTGAATCAGCTTCTCCCAATCCTTGGTTCGAAACCAGTAGTACTTGCGTTCGGCCAGCCAGCCTTCAGCAGCCACCAGGCGGATCCAGTTGTTGAAAAAGTTCAGGGAGTCATGGTCTCCTTTGCGCACGGCAAACCCGATGGGTTCACGCGTGAACGGCTTGTCCAGCGGCAGGTAGAGCCGATCGGGGTACTTGAGGGCCTGGAAAGCAGGGGTCGGTGCCGAGCCTACCACGGCGTGTACCCGGCCGTTGGCCAGTTCCTGGTACGCCTGGGATTCGTCGTCGAACAGCCTGAGCTTGGCCTTGGGGAAATATTTCTTGGTGGCGGTCACCGCGGTGGAGCCCAGCCGGGCGGCGATGACGATGTCCGCTTTGTCTAAATCGGACAGATTGCGCAAGCCCGGTGCTTTCTGGCTGTGGGCAACGACGGACATGCCGGTGAAGTCGTAGGGAATGGTGAAATTCACCTTGAGATTTCGCTTGGGTACAATGCCCATGCCGCCGATGATGACATCGAATTTTCCGGTAATCAGGGCGGGAATGATCCCCGACCATTTGGTCGGAACGAATTTTACTTTCACGCCCATGTCTTCGGCCAGCCGGCGGGCGACATCGATCTCGAAACCAATCAGCTTTCCGGTTTTATCTTTCATCGCCCAGAGCACGAAGGTGGACATGCCGACTTTCAGGACACCTCTTTGTAAGACCTTTTCAACAGTGCTGGGAGCCATTTTACCCGCAGCCCAGACCGGTCCGGCGACCAGGGCGGGGGCCAGTAGCACCGTAAACGCCAGAATCATTACCAGGCTTGAATGTTTACGACGTGTCATGCGATTCTCCTTTCAATAAAGCGTATTTAAGATTTGATGGTGAAATATCTCTCCATGGCAGCGGCAAAGGTTGACAGGCTGATGGTGAGGAAAAGATATATAAGCGCTACGGTAAACCAAATTTCAAACACCAGGAATGTCTCCGCAATTATTTCCTGGCCGCGCATGGTCAGGTCGTAGATGGCGATGGTGCTCACCAGTGCCGAATCTTTCACCAGTGAGACCGCCTGGCCGGTCAGCGGCGGCAACATCTTGCGGATGGCCTGGGGCAGGATAACGAGACGGTACACCTGCCAGTGACCGAGTCCCAGGCTGTAGGCGCCTTCCCATTGCTCGCGGGCGATGGCCTTGATGCCCGTTCGGAAAATTTCCGAGGCATAGGCACCCTCGAACAGGCTCAGTGCCAGGACTGCGGCAGTAAAGCGCTCGAAACCAAGGATCGGGGCCAGAACGAAATAGATGAAGAACAACTGCACCAGCAGGGGTGTGTTGCGGATGATTTCCAAATAACAACGGGATATGATCCGGGCCGTGGGCGAGGTGGACATTCGCATCAGGGCGGCCAGCAGGCCGATGGCCGTGGATAATAGCAGGCCGGCGGCTGAAATCTTGAGGGTTATCAGCAGTCCGGTAAGCAAGGGGCCGGCTTGCAAACGGTTCAGATCAAGGGTAACCAGGTACTCGCCCACCCGGTACCATTGCCAGTTGTAATTGAGGTTGCGGGAAGCATATGCAAAGAGCCACACCAACACACCTGAAAAGATGATAATTTTGAAGCCATCGAAGATGAACGCTTTTATTTTGCCGGTCGAATTCATGTAGCCTGTAGTGTATTCAAGGGTCGGGATAGTTCCGGTCTGCCGGTGCGTTGGCCGTACGTGTTGTTAGCACCGTAGCAACTTTCTAATAATTTTTAAATAGGGTCCAAGATTCATGCCAACCCACAGCTTGTGCACCGGAAGACGGCTTACCGGTTCCAACCATCCCAAAATGAGGCCAGCCCTCCGATTTGAGGGCCGAAATACGTTTCGCCAGGCCCAGCCTGACGATACAGTTGTGTCTCGTGAGACAAATAGATTGTGTCCATGGGGCTGCTATGAGTTGCATATCGGATAAAATGTATTGTTTTAAGTCCAATAACCCGTTTCGGGGACCGCTATAGTGAATACAGCGACCCTGGCATGCTTGTTGCTTTTTGACAAATGCAGAAGCGGGCTTAGATTAAACGAAACAGCCATATTCGATCATTGCGAGGTGAATGCATGACACTTGACGATATCAAAAACAACATGGATCTGGTCAATTCGATCAGCTGGGATATGACCCCGGAAGACGCGGTGACCATGTATCTGGAATGGGGCAATAATCCGGCCCTGGGCAGCAACCTGGTTAAATCAAAAGATGATGAGTCATATTATTTCGTGATCAACACCTGGAAGGAGCCGGTGATCTACTTGATGCGACGCAATTCGGAAGAGGCGGAAGAGCTGGCCGTTATCCGGATGCCGGCCAGGATCGAGAAGGTCTTCAGGGCGGAGTACGGCAAGCTCAAAGGTGTGTTTGCGCCCGAAGGCGAGGTTAAAGCCTGGCTACAGGAAGAACTGAACTGGAACTGAGCTATACCCTGACCTATCAAAATGTGAAACCGGGTTCGATCGGCTGATCGGGCCCGGTTTTTAGTTTTCTGAACCCAGTTTGCAGGTTCCGTTCAGGGCGGTTCAGGAAAATGCGTTTCCCGGTTTAACCCCGATTTTTTTCAAAATGATGGCCAGGGGGCAAAACCCGGTAAACGATGATTGCAGCAAATTGGCCCCCACGAAGGCGGTGAACCAGAGCCAGTAGGTGCTGTGGACGACGGACAGCAGCAGTGAGACCAGTATCATTGTTCCGGCAAATCGCATAACCAAACGATCTATACTCATGGTGTTCTCCTTCAATGCCTGTTACTATTTGTCCAGATGACACAGACAGTCTTGTGAATTACAGACGTCGCAAACATAAGCGGGTTGCCGGCGTGCGGCGCGGCCGGTGGCCGAACGCCAAACCAGCAATACCACGAGCAGTGCAGTTAAGGAAACTGTCAGGATAGTGGTCAGCATGATGTCCTCCCGTTGCCCGCTTGATATTGCGATACGTCTGGGCATAATGTTATAGGTTGAATTTCACTCTCAGTTAATATACAAGATTTGTGCCGAATTATAGAGGGTGTTTCAAAAATGACTTTTGGCCCAATCTCTACTTTGGGCGCTCGGTTCCGGCCTGGAGTGCCGGTTTTCAAGCAGTCAGGCGCACCTATAGCGCTATCCTCGAAATACTTGAGTATTGACCACTCAAGGCATTGGCGTCGCTGACACCTCCGGTTGCGACCCACATTCGAGGAATAGGTCAAGCGGAAAGTCCCGCAACGTGGGGGAACCATGCGGCCACCGCACCTTGAACCAAAACTCTGTTTTTGAGACAGCCTCTATTTTAAAGTGCCATTTGTCGGCCGGCTTTTAGCGTGCGTGTATTTGACGTCGCAACCATTGACTGGCATCATTTTTGAATATATTTTGCACCAGTAGACATTGCTTACCAATCACTGCAAAGACGGGAGATTAAGATGGATTTTGAAACGATTGAAGACATTATTACCTACGCGGTTGCCAAGGAAAAAGAAGCGGCGGAGTTTTATGAAAATCTAAGCAAAAATGAAGAATTTTCAGTGGCCAAAAAGACTTTTGCGGAATTTGCTATAGAGGAGCGCAAGCACGAAGCCCTGTTCGCCGATCTCGGCAACAATCTCGCGAAACTGGAAAATTACGAATACAAATGGATTCCGGATATTAAAAGAAGCAACTACATGACCGAACTGACCTATGAGCCGGGGATGGCTTATGTCGATATTTTGCGCATGGCCATGAAAAGAGAAGAGCAGGCGCTGCAGTTTTACAATGACATTGGCGCCAAAGTGCAAGACGAGCAGTTCATTAAGGCTTGTAAGTTCCTGGCCCAGGAAGAGGCCAAGCACAAGAATATCCTGGAAACGATTTATGACGACCATATGGCCCAAATGGGGGACTAGGCGGCTGCACCATATTTGGTAAGGAAAGCCCGGCTTGTATTGGCCCCCCTGTCAACTGTCGTCTGAACTCAAATACCTTTTTTCGTCATTTCGTTCATTTTCTTTCGCGTGAAAGAAAACGAACTAAAAGAAAAGCCCGTGTTACGCGGCCCTGCGGGCTGCCCTGCGCTTCTCGAAGCGGGCGGACGCTCTGAAACTCGCTGGCGCTCAAACAGTCAGAGCGTCTATTTCGCCCCCTTCTGTGATGCTCGGCGCGTCACAAAGGGAGTGAAGGTCAAAACCAATCTGCCCCTAAGCACGTTTCTAGGCCACTTAAATTCAATTTGTCTTCACTCTATAAACTAATTCAGTTCCTGCAATTTGGCCAGAACTGCGTCGGCGTGGCCTTTTACATTCACGTTCGGCCAGACGTGCTACACCAGGCCCTGCGGGTCGATGAGCAGGGTTGATCGAACCACGCCCATGTATTCGCGGCCGGCCATTTTTTTGAGCTGCCAGGCGCCGTAGGCTTCCAGCATGGCGTGCTCCGGGTCGCTGAGCAGCAGGATGGCCAGGTCGTGTTTTTCAATGAACCGGGCATGGCTCTGGATCGAATCCGGGCTGACGCCGATAATCACCGCGTTTTCTTTTGCAAATGTTGATTTCAATCCCGTGAAATCTTTGGCTTCACTGGTTCAGCCGGGGGTGTCGTCTTTGGGATAGAAAAAAAGCGCTAGCCACTTACCCTTGAAATCCGCCAGCTCAAAAGTCTCACCGGCCTGATTCTCCAATTTAAATTCCGGGGCTTTCTCTCCTATTGCAGGCATGTTTTTCATATTCGCTCTCCTTTTAATACCGTAGAGGCTGTCCCAGTAAAGAATTTTGGTCCAAGGTCAAGGCGGCCGCGCGGTTTAACCCGGAGGAATACTGACGAGTATTTCGAGGATTGAAACTAAGCGTCCAACGCCGAGATTGGGCCAAAAGGCTCTGCCAAGTATTATCGTAGAGTCTGTCCCAGTAGAGAATTTTGGTCCAAGGTCAAGGCGGCCGCGCGGTTTAACCCGGAGGAATACTGACGAGTATTTCGAGGATTGAAACCAAGCGTCCAACGCCGAGATTGGGCCAAAAGGCTCTGCTGGGGCAGACTCTTAGTCTGAGACTCAGACGTCTATGGCCCCCCCTCACGTAAACCCCGCGCCGGCTGTACAGGTGTAACAGTAATCCGCAACCGAAATGGCGCTGTCCACGGCCGGCGGCCCGGCCAGTTCAGACACATGCATCTTCTTGCCGCCCAGCGGCAGGTTGGCGGCCAGGTTGAAATCGCAGTCGTAAAGGTACCCGTCCCAGGAAACAGACACCTGACTGCGGCACATCAGCCCTTCAACGGCACAGGGATTGAAATTGCCGGCCAGTTTGCCGATATAGCCTTCCAGGTTGCCGGAGCGTTCCAGCCAGTCGCGAAAACGCCCCAGGGGCACGTTGGCG
This sequence comes from Olavius algarvensis Delta 4 endosymbiont, assembly GCA_905176665.1. Taxonomy (GTDB): domain Bacteria; phylum Desulfobacterota; class Desulfobacteria; order Desulfobacterales; family CAJINA01; genus CAJINA01. Next base: position 62,568 of record CAJINA010000075.1, read on the forward strand.
AACGCGAACAGGTTGTTGAAGACAATGCCATACTTGTCCCGCAAAATATGGCGGAACCGTTTCTGGGTATGTTCCTGGCCCTGGGGCAGGAAGGCCCCGGAAGGATTGGACACCAGGTCAAGTTCCAGCCCGGAGCCCTCCTGGCCGTACCCGCGCTGGTTGAGTTCCTGCAGGACGGCCACGCTTTTTTCGAAAATGCCTTTGCCGCGCTGGTTGTCTGTCTGCGCGGCATTGATCGGAGGAAAGGAAGCGGTTATCACCACCTTATTGCCCGCCAAAATGTCCAATAAATCAGGCTGGGCCCGGTCGTGCAGGGCGGAAAGATTGGAGCGGAAAATGAGCCGGGGGGTCAGGGCGGCGAGCCGCTGTACGAAGGCCGCGATGCCGGGTACGAGTTCCGGGGCTCCTCCCGTGATATCGATCAACTTGAAACCGGAGCGCTCGGCGAACGCCGCCACGGCATCCATGGTCTCCGGGCTCATGGCTTCCGTGCGTGCCGGCCCCGCGTCCAGGTGGCAGTGTTTACAGGCCTGGTTGCACACCAGCCCCACGTTCACCTGCAGGGCGTTGGTCTCCACCCGCCGGAGTTTTATGCCGTGCTTTACGAGCGCGGCACTAAAGGGTATGTTCATTGGGTCAGTGCTCATTTTTTACGGATGGTTTTAACCCTTTTATATACCGATTATGCGTTTACATTGAAAGCTTTTCTGCAACATTTCTCATCTGTACACCATGTACCAAAGATGCGCCGCCCCGGATGGCGTTGACGACGTGCACGGCCTCGGTCATCTCGGACAGATTGGAGCCTTTTTCCAGGCAGCTCTGGGTGTAGGCGTCTATACAGTAAGGGCACTGGACCGCGTGCGCCACGGCCAGGCCGATCAAGGCTTTTTCACGTTCGGTCAGATCGCCTTCGGCAAATACCGCACCATAATACTCAAAGAATTTTTTAGCCAGTTCCGGGGCGTCCTTGCCGATTTCCTCAAACTTTGCCAGGTCAGCCGGGTTGTAGTACGTCTCCATTATCTCCTCCCTTGAATGTAACGATAGATTGAATCGGATATCCAGTGCAACCGACGCTCGAATTCGAAATCAAGATCGAAATGAATCTTATCCTACGAATTTTCGATTCCGATCCCGATTCGATAGAATTGACTAGCGACGCATAAACTTGTGATACTTCTCAACCCACCCCAGCAACCTTTCCGGGGCGTGCGCCTTTTTCCAGGCGCCGGCCGCATATTTATTGGCCTCGGCCAGGGTGGGATAGATGTGAATTGTTCCCAAAATCTTATTCAAGCCCAGGTTGTGTTTCATGGCCAGCACATACTCGGCAATCAGGTCGCCGGCATGGGCCCCCACGATCGTGACGCCCAGGATTTTATCGGTTCCCGGCTTGGTCAGGACCCTGACCAGACCGTGGTCTTCGCTGTCGGCAATGGCCCGGTCCAGATCGTCGATGCCGTAGTCGGTCACCTCGTAGGGGATGTTCTGTTCGGCGGCCTCCAACTTGTTCAGGCCGACCCGGGCGACTTCCGGATCGGTAAAGGTCGTCCAGGGGATGACCCGGTAGTCCACGTGGAATTTTTTAAATCTTCCGAACAGCGCATTGACGGCCGCATACCAGGATTGGTGGGCCGCCGTGTGAGTGAACTGGTAGGGGCCGGCTACATCGCCGCTGCAGTAGATATTGGGGTAGTTGGTCTGCAGCAGCCCGTTGGTCTCGATGGTGCCGTTGGGCCGCAGGGTGGCCCCGAGTTCCTCCAGTCCGAAACCGCGGGCGTTGGCCGCCCGTCCCACCGCTACCAGGATCTCGTCGAATTCAACCTCGACGTTGCCATCCGCATGCTCACATACCAGCACCTTGCGTCCGTCTGCCACGCGGACTTCACTGGCCTTGTGCCCGGTAAGGACGGTGACGCCTTCGGCCTCGAGTTTTTTCGTCACCAGGGTCGCCACATCCTCATCTTCTCGGAGCAGGATGCGCGGCATCATTTCAACCTGGATAACCTGTGAGCCGAGGCGGGCAAAGGCCTGGGTCAGCTCGGACCCGATGGGCCCCCCGCCCAGGACGACCAGCCGCCGGGGCTGTTGACGCAGCGCCCAAACGTTGTCCGATGTGAGATGGCGCACCTGGTCCAGTCCCGGGATGGGCGGCACAAAGGGCCGGGCGCCGGTAGCCACGATGATATTACGGGTGGTCAGCGTGCGTCCATTCACCACTACCGTGAACGGTGATGTCACCCGCGCCTCGCCCTGGATCACTTCCACCCCCAGGCCGGTGTACCGCTCAACGCTGTCGTGGGGTTCCACCTTTGCAACGACGTGCTGGACTCTTTCCATGACATCCGCGAAATCGAAATCGACCGATCCGGATTTGAATCCGAATTCATCCGCCCGGCGGGCATAAGACAGCATTTTGGCCGAACGGATCAGCGCCTTGCTCGGCACGCAGCCGGTGTTCAGGCAGTCCCCGCCCATCTTATGCTGTTCGATGAGGGCCACCTTGGCCTTGACCGCCGCCCCGATGTAGGATGCCACCAACCCGGCACTGCCGCCGCCAATCACCACCAGGTTGTAGTCGAACTGTCGGGGGCGGGCATAGCCGGCATATACCTTGCGGGCCTTTAAAAAGTCCACGATTTTACGGGCGATGAAAGGAAAGATCCCCAGCAGGGCAAAAGAGAAGATAATGGCCGGGGACAGAATCCCGGAGGCGGATTCCAGTTTGCCCAGCTGCGTGCCGGCATTGAGGTAGACGATGGTGCCCGGGAGCATGCCGATCTGGCTGACGAGGAAGAACGAAGCCGTTTTTATAGGTGTCAACCCCATCACAACGTTGATCATGAAAAAGGGGAACGCCGGAACCAGCCGCAGGGTAAAAAGGTAGAAGTTGCCGTCTTTCTTAATGCCCCGGTTGATAGCGGCCAGCTTGTCACCGAACTTCTGCTGGATGGCGTCCCGGAAAAGAAAGCGGGACAGTAAAAAGGCCAAGGTCGCGCCGATCGTGCTGGCAAAGGAGACCATGATGGTACCGGCCAATAAGCCGAAAAGGGCGCCGCCGGCCAGGGTCATAACCGCCGCTCCGGGCAGGGACATGGCTGTTACCAGAATATAGATGACCATGTAGCCGGCTATTGTCGCGGCCGCATGGTTCCGGCAGAAGACCTCGAAATCTTGTTGGCTGGTCTTGATAGATTCCAGGGTCAGAAAGCGCTGTAGATCGAAAACAAAGAAAAGCGCCACCACCAGGGCAATGATCGTCAGCAGGAGTATTTTGGTTTGCGTCTTTTTCATTTGCACCTGTGCCTGTTCGACGAAAGTACACTTTCCAGTCTTTAGTCGCGGCCGGGCTGATTTACTGACAGGATTTTTTAATGGTTCGTTTCGCGAGGCGGTCTTTACGGCGGGCAATGGCCTCGCAATTGCGTCTTTTCTCTTCAGCGGCCGCCGGGATGATTCCGGGGACCTGGCGCGGGCGGTTGTTTTCGTCCAGGGCCACGAAGGTCAGGTAGGCCGAGGCGGTGTGTTTCACTGTGCCGGTTACCGGGTCTTCAGTTTCCACGCGGGTACCGATTTCCATGGAGGTTTCCCCGGTCAGGTTGATCGATGCCTTGACGGTCAGCAGGTTGCCGATAAAGGCCGGGTTGTGGAAATCGAGCCGATCGATGGAAGCGGTCACGGCCGGGCCGCCGGAATGCCGCACGGCTACCACGCCGGCGGCGTCATCTATATGTTTCATCACCACCCCGCCATGCACGATCCCCGCCGGATTGGCATCCGGCGGGAGCATCATGTGCGACATGATCACGCTGGTCGAAGCAACAGTTTTCGGTTCCATCAGTTCTTCCAGTAGGGGTTTATGATGTCTTCGAATATGGTCATCGCAGCTTCCGACCCCTGGCCGGTCGCGGTAACAATCTGTTTGTAGCCACCGGCCACGTCTCCCGCGACATAAATACCGGGGATCTCGGTCCGGAAATTGTCGTGTTTGATATAGCCATCTTCGGTAAGCTCCAGTCCGAGCTTACCCGCCAGTCCGGTGGCCGGCTCGTACCCGATGGCCATGAAAACGCCGTTGACCGCGATCTCGGTTGTCTGGCCGGAAGCCACATCCTCGAGGACCGCCTTTTCAACGATGCCGTTGCCTTCAATGCTGACAACCCGGTGGTTGAACATAATGTCGATATCGTTTTCAGGCAGTTTGTCGGCCAGGAATTTCTGGGCCTTCAACTGGTCCCGGCGATGGACGATGGTGACGTCCACGCCCATGTTTTTCAAGTGCAGGGCTTCGGTGACCGCACTGTTGCCGCCGCCGACCATCAGGACCTTGCGGTCTTTGAAAAGCGGTCCGTCACAGGTGGCGCAGTAGCTGACGCCGCGCCCGGAATAGCGGTTTTCGCCGGGAACACCCAGGAGACGGTGGCTGGCCCCGGTGGTGAGCAGAACGGAGTTTGTATAAAATTTGCGGCGGCTGGTCTGCACCAGGGTCGGTTCGCCCGGTTGGATATCGATCACCTCTTCACCGGGGAAAATGTTCACGTATTCCAGGGCATGGGTCACCATGATGTCCACCAGGGTCTTCCCGCCCACCTGTTTCATACCCGGGTAGTTTTCTACCAAGGGGGTCAGGGCCACCTGGCCACCCAGCACCCCCTTTTCAAGAACGACGGTGTCAAGACCGCTGCGGGAGGCATAGATCCCGGCGCTGAGGCCGGCCGGGCCACCGCCCACGATGACCAGGTCGGTGGTGACCTCTTCAGCGTCGGTTTCCGGGATGAAGACCGTCTGCTGTTCCATCTTGTCAAGCGACGCCATGAACAGCTCTTCCGTCTGGGCCCCCATGGCGATCAGGATATCATCAGCAAACGCCTGGGGGACCGAGTGGGCGGAATACTGATCGGCCAGGTCCGGATTGGCCTGGATGTCAATGATTTCCAGGGAGATCAGGTCCGGTTTGCCCACCGCAGCCTTGAGCGCATTGAGGGCCTGCTGCGGGCAGTAAGGGCAGGAAGGGCTTACAAAAACCTTGACGTTGCGGGGGGCCTCTATTCGTTCAAGGACGCCTGCAGCCTGTTCGTTCAGGCCGGATTTTTGGGTGCCGATCCGCATGAGGGCTTCAAGAAAGATCTTGGCCTCTTCGCCCATGGGGGCGCCCAGCCAGCGGATATTGTAATTGTCGGGGTCGAATACAATGGCGGGTGAGTGCGCCACGCCCAGTTTGCCGGCCACTTCATGGTCCAGATCAAACTCGCGGAGTTTGACCCGGTCCGTCAATTGCCGGAAAAACCGAATGCCCTGGCGAGCCGCCTCGCTGAAAACATCGTTGACGCCCGGTTTGGTGAAAAGGTAGATCGGGATTTCCCGTTCGATCTGCGATAGCATATGCTCCAGCTCGAGCTGGATTTTTCTGATTTCTTCTTCTTGGGCTAATTCCATCTTCACATCTCCTGTTTGTATCTATCTTCAAATGGCGGTCTGCGTTCTCAAGCAGGCGGACGCCGATTTATTTGTCTGGCGTAGTATAGGGCCTGCGGCGAGGATGTCAAAAGAGAACCGGTCTAGCTTCAAGCAAGAAGATGCCGTTAAGATCGGAATCTCCCTACCGGTCGTCAACCGGTACAAAGGCACATTCATCCGGTCCACAGTAATCTCCGACATAGTCTGATTCCGGTCGGTAGAGGGCCGGTTTAGCAGCCGCGCCCCCGAACTGCTCCTCAATGACATGGGCCGACCATCCCGATATGCGCGAGATGGCGAAAATCGGGGTAAACAGATCAGACGCGATTCCCATGTAGTGATATAGGGAGGCGCTGTAAAAATCGACATTCACGTAAATCTCCCGACCTTTTTTCTCTTTAAAGGCCGCCTTGCCTACCAGTTCTAGTTTCTTGGACAGGTCGTACCAGCTCGTGTCCCCGGCGCGTTCGCCCAGTGTTTGCGACATGGGCGCCAGGATGTGAGCTCGCGGGTCATCAGTCTGGTAGACGGCGTGCCCAAGGCCCATGATGACCCCGCCGGTGTCCAGGATATTCTGTACGTAGGCTTCTACCTTGTCCACCGAACCGATGTCTTTGAGCATGTTCATGACCCGGGTATTGGCCCCACCGTGCAGTGCGCCGGACAGGGAACCCACGGCCGCCGCGATCGAAGCGTACATATGCGCCTTGGTGGACGCCACCTCGCGGGCGGCGAAGGTCGAGGCATTGAACGAGTGTTCCGCATGCAAGACCAGAGCAGCGTCGAAAAAGCCGGCCAGATCGTCTTCCGGGGCCTCACCATTGAGCATGTAGAAAAAATTTGCGGCGTGGCCCAGGGACGGGTCGGGATCGACAGGGGCCTTACCGTTGCGGATGCGGTCCCAGGCTGCCACGATGGTGGCGAATTTAGCAATCAGCTTGACGGCAATTTTAAGGGCCGTTTCCTGGTTGTGTTCATTCACGCCCGGGTCATGATGCGCCAGCATGGGCACTATGGCCTGGAGCACATCCATGGGTAGCGCGTCTTTGGGAAAAGCCGCCATGGCGGCAAAAATATTCTGGGGCAGTTCTCGATTTTTGGCCAGTTCCTCGGAAAATGCGTTCAGTTCCGCCTGGTCCGGTAATTTTTCGTAGAGCAGGAGAAAGGCGACCTCTTCAAAGGTTGCTTTGCCGGCCAGGTCCTTGGCGAGGCAGCCCCGGTAGACCAACTTTCCAATTTTGCCGTCCACGTCACTAATTTTGGTGCTGGCAATAGTCACGCCCCTTAAACCCGTATTCTGGATTATTTCACATGCTTCTTCCATGGTTCACCTCGATTTAATTATGGGTTCACCCGCTGACGGCAAAGACCTGGGCTGCCCAAAGGCAAAGTACGGCAGCGGTTTCAATAAATGCTGGACGCTGGATGAGCTCTCCGTAATCACATTTCAAATTCCGTGCCATTCTATGCGTTGGTCGTTGGTAGGTCCTGTTCCTTACATCGCAATATAACTATCAGTATATATTGATAAATGTGAAACCTCAAAATCGTAGACAGGTAACCATGTACAAGAGACGGCTTTGTCTCAGCGACTGTTGATACAAAAGTGTATCGCAATACAGGCTGATAATATGAAACAGGTTTCGATGGGGCGTGAATGCGGGCAGGGCGGGATCGCGGAATCGACCCTTAGGATGCTTTTTCCTGTTCGCGGGAGCAGGCCGGGCACAGTCCGGTGAATTCGAGATTATGCCCGATGATTTCAAACACGGTTGTATGATACAGCTCATCCTCCAACTGGGCCAAGGGTGCAATCGGCGCATCGGCGACGGTGTCGCAGCCAACACAGCGGATATGGTAATGCCGATGGGGGTGCCCATCATATCTTTTCAGCGATCCGCTCAATTCCAGTTTTTGGATTTCACCCAGTTCAGAGAGGATTTCAAGGTTGCGGTAAACCGTACCCAGACTGATGCGGGGCAGCCGTTTGCGAACCAGCTGGTAGAGTTCATCGGCACTGGGGTGCATTCGAGAATTCCTTAATTCTTCAAGAATTACGAACCTTTGCCGAGTCATCCGCATATTTTTCTGTACTTCCAAATCCTGTGCCCTCTTGATAACCGAATCGAGTGAAGCAACCTACCTGAAATCCCTAAAATAAAGCCGGGGCAGTGTCAAGGATGAAATGACGCGCGTAGCCGGGCATTTCACCACCGACAACCTTGCCTGGCGGGAATAATCCCTACAGGTCTACCCACATATCGGCTTCATTGCCGCAACTCGTGCAGGTTGCCGAGCCTTTGACTTTTACCGGTTCATGCGTGTGCTCGGGTGCCGGGCTGTCGGCAGGCGGATCCAGTTCATCCGGCAAGGAGCAGGTGACCACCATCTCCGCTTCATTACCGCAGTTTTCGCATTTACAGACCTGCTTGACCTTTTTTGTTGCACCACTCATTGCCAATCTCCTTGTACCTAATTGTATAGTTTATTCAGGTTTCTTAGCATATCGATGCAAAAAAAATAACTATAAAAATTTCGTGAACTGCGATAACTTAACAACAGTCCATCCGGTCGGTAAAAACGGCATGATAGTTGCTACCATGTGACGGGAGATACTGGCCGCCATATCCAACATTCGAGTCTTACCTGCGTCCTGTAAGACGCAGTCCATCGTACGCAACCGGTGATATGGTCGCCCCCCGGGGTTGCCTGATCAAAGGTGTGCACGGAAATTGCCCTGCACCGGGAACCGCCAGTGGAGAGCCTATGAATATAGTGTCCGTTAAAAAAGGCTACGATCTTAACCTGTCCGGTGCGCCGGCATCGAACCTCGAGAGTCTCAGCCGCCCGGCGCAAGTTGGGTTTCACCCTGACCGGATCCCCTTTATCAAACCGCGTTTGCGGGTCAAAGAAGGGGAATCGGTCCAGGCCGGGAACCCGCTCATCGAAGACAAGCGCAATCCGCAGGTAACCTTTCCGGCACCCGGATCTGGAAAGGTCAGCCGGATCAGTTTCGGACCGCGTCGGGTGATTACCGAGATCGTTATTGAACTGGATCCGGCGGAATCATCCGCAACATTTCCTGCATTTTCGCCTGAGAAACTGGCGGTTGTCGATCGACCGGAGCTGGTCAAGGCGATTCTGGCCGGCAGCGTTTGGTCTTTTTTCAGAGAATTACCGTTCAAGGACATCCCCCACCCGGAGACGATCCCGCCGCTCATCATCGTCAGCCTTGGATCCGCGGCGCCTTTTCACCCGCAGCCGGAGGTGTACCTTGCCGGACGTGAGGATGATTTCGAATATGGGGTGGAAATTCTGAATAAACTGACCGACCGGCTACTGGTCACTGCGCCACACGGAGGGATCGGCAATGCGCGCATCGACCGACTGACGACCCATCAGGTCCAGGGTGAGTACCCGGCCGGTGATCCGGCTACCGTTTTATACCACACCAAAAGGTCCGCTCAGGAAAACCGGGGCTGGTACATCAACGGGCCGGACCTGCTCACTCTGGCTGGCTTTTTGCGCAACGGTATCTACCCGGTCGAACGCGTGGTGGCCGTTGGTGGACCCCGCAGTACCAGCGGCAGACATATTATGACCCGGGCGGGAGTACCGCTGGCGGACCTGGTCGGCAAGATGGAGACCGCCGGATTGCGGCTGTTGGCCGGGGGCGTTTTTAACGGCTACAGTGCCGGCCATGATTCCTATCTCGGGTTTTACGAAACCGCCCTGACCCTTATGCCGGCTGGAGAACTGAAGGAGATACTGGGCTTTATACGGCCCGGTTACCGCAAACCCAGCCACTCGCGGGCATTTCTATCAGTCTTCAACAAGCATCCCAAAGTTTTGGAATGCGACATGAACGGTGAAGACCGCGCCTGCATCAATTGCGGCTACTGTCCCCGCGTCTGCCCGGTGGATATCCTGCCCCAGTTTACCTTCAAGGCCGTGGCGGCGGATGAAATCGAAGAAGCCTTGTCCCTCGGATTGCTGGACTGCGTAGAATGCGGGCTGTGCAGTTTTGTCTGTCCGGCCAAAATTGAGATTGCCGATATACTGAAAAAAGCCAAAGAAGTCTACGCCAAGGAAATCGCCTGACTATGAAAAACCTGCGCACCTTTCTGGAAAAGATGCGAACGCATTTCGACAAAGGCGGCCGCCTGCATATGCTGGAGCCGTTTTTCGATGCCTGGCAATCCGTTTTTTATGTGCCGGTCAGACCGACCAGCAAAGGCCCGCTGGTCAGGGATTCACTGGATGTGAAGCGTTACATGGCCTTCGTCATCGTCTCCTTGATACCGATTACCATTTTCGGCATTTTCAACATCGGCTTACAGGCGGCCAATCTTGCCGGTGTAACCCTGAACTGGATGGAAATGTTTATCGAGGGGCTCTGGATATTCGTGCCGATGGTCCTGGTGGTCTACGCGGTCGGCTTCTTCTGGGAGAATTTATTTGCCTCTATTCGGGGCCACCAGATCAGCGAAGGTCTGCTGGTATCCGGACTGCTGTTTCCCCTTACCCTGCCGCCGACCATCCCGTTGTGGCAGGTGGCCGTGGGATTTTCCTTCGGCATTGTCATCGGTAAGGAGATTTTTGGCGGCGTAGGGCACAATTTTCTAAATCCAGCCCTGACAGGACGGGCCTTTATCTTTTTCGCCTACCCGACGAACTTGTCCGGCGACAGTGTCTGGGCGGCCGGGCACCTGGCGGCCGATGCGGTCAGTGGGGCCACGCCTTTATCGGCCATTGCCCTGGCGGAAGCTGGCCAACAGGCGGAGGACGTCCTGGCCACGGCCGGTTACACGTTGACAGATCTCATTGTCGGCACCTATCCGGGCGCTATCGGCGGCACGGGGACACTCTTTATCCTCATGGGGGCTGTCTTTCTGATCGCCACCGGGATAGCCAGCTACAGAATCATAATCGGCGGCGTGCTGGGCGTCGTGGCCGCCGGGTTGGCCCTCAATCTCTTAGCCGGTATTTCCGAAAACACCTGGTTCGCGCTGAATCCCCTGTATCATCTCTTGATGGGAGGGGGCCTTTTTGGGATCGTCTTTATGGCGACCGACCCGGTTTCGGCGCCCGGTATGGAGAGAGCCCGCTGGATATACGGCATATTGATCGGAATCCTGACGGTTTTGATCCGGGTTTTCAACCCCGCCTATCCAGAAGGGATCATGCTGGCCATTCTGTTCATGAATGTGTTTGCGCCCCTGCTGGACTATTTTGAAATCAAGCTTAAGATTAAGAAGAGGATTCCCAATGTCTGATACGCTCAAGTCAATCTGGTTTGCTGCAATTACCGCGCTGCTAGCCAGTTTGCTGCTGACGGGAGCCTCATCCGGCCTTAAGGAATACCGGTTGGCCAATATAAAACTCGACAACCAGAAAAACCTGCTCAAGTCCGTGGGGCTTATCCACCCGGATGTCACCTACACCGGGGAAGATATCGAAAAGCTGTATCGCGAGAATATCAAAAGTTACCGTGCGGGCGAAGCTGGGGATCTCGTCCCTGAAACTGCTGCAGCGCCCCAGGGGAGCCCGCTGTTTTTATACGTTAAGGACAACCAGACCCGGGCCTATATCTTGCCCGTGCATTCACGGGGCCTTTGGGGAAAGATAGACGGCTACCTGGCAGTTGAAAATGACGGCCGCACGGTATCCGGGTTCACCGTATACAACCACGGCGAAACCCCGGGCTTGGGGGGGGAGATAGAGAAAGCCTGGTTCCAGAATAATTTTCGCGGAAAGAAAATTGTGGATCAAAACGACCGTTTTGTATCCGTGGGCATCATCAAGGGAAAGGTGGCGGACCAAGTAGCAGCGGAAAACCAGGCCAATTTTGTCGACGGCATCAGTGGCGCCACTTTGACCGGCCGTTTTCTTTCCGAAGGCCTGCGCGATACGCTGCTGGCCTATGAGAAAGTCTCGGCTAAATTTCGTGAAGGCCAGATCAATCTGAATACGGCTGCGGCTGAAAAAACGAGTTCACCATGAAATTAACTGCTACCAAGGAGTTCAAAGCGCTGGCGGAGCCGCTGGTAAAAAACAACCCGGTATTTATCCAGTCCCTGGGAATCTGCTCGGCCCTGGCCGTTACGGTGCAGCTGAAAACGGCGGTGGTCATGGGGCTGGCTATGACCATGGTGGTTGCCTTTTCCAACCTGATCATTTCTTCTTTGCGCAATGTGGTCCCCCGTAACATCCGCATGATCGTGGAGTTGATCGTGATCGCCTCGCTGGTGATCCTGGCGGATGAACTCTTAAAAGCCTTTTTATACGATATCGGCAAGCAGCTTTCCGTATTCGTCGGACTTATCATCACCAATTGCATCGTTATGGGCCGCGCGGAAACCTTTGCCTTGGGTAACCCACCCTGGGTGTCATTTCTCGACGGCCTGGGCAGCGGCGCAGGGTACAGTATCGTGCTGGTCACGGTGGCCTTTATTCGTGAACTGCTGGGGTCCGGCAGCCTCTTTGGCTTTCAGGTGGTGCCGGAGGCCCTCTACCGGGCCGGCTACCAGGACATGGGATTCATGCTGCTGGCACCGGCGGCCTTTATTATTATCGGCCTGCTGGTATGGCTGCAGAAGGCGCTCATAAAAGAATGAGGTTATTAGGCTGAAGACTGAAGGCTGAAGGCAACCTTCCCCGCACTACCTTCCACCTTCAGTCTTCAGCCTAAACACCTGCGAAGCATACGCGGAGCAAACAATGGAAAACCTGGTCAGTATATTTTTAAATTCGGTTTTCATCGGCAATATCCTCCTGGCCTATTTCCTGGGGATGTGTTCGTTTGTGGCGGTCTCCCGCAACATGGAAACCTCCATCGGGCTCGGGTTTGCCGTGGTGTTTGTGCTTTCCATAACCGCACCGGTGAACTGGCTGGTGTTCCACTTTCTGCTGGCGCCGGGGGCGCTGGCCTGGGCGGGACTGCCCGCTGTCGATCTTAGCTTCCATAAATTTATCACGTTCATTGCCGTGATCGCGGCTATGGTCCAGGGGGTTGAGATGGTGATGGATCGTTATTCCCCCGGGCTTTACAATGCCCTGGGGGTGTTTTTGCCCCTCATCACTGTGAATTGCGCTATCCTGGGGACGTCGCTGTTCATGGTTGAGAGAAATTATACATTTCTGGAGTCCGTGGTGTTCGGGGCCGGCTCGGGGGCCGGCTGGCTGATGGCCATCGTTGCCATGTCCGCCATCCGGACCAAGCTGCGGTATGCCGACCTCCCCAGGGGGTTGGAAGGCTTCGGGATTACCATGATCGTAACCGGCTTGATGGCCATGGGGTTTATGCTTTTTTCAGGAATAACCCTTTAGAAACAACCCCTGGAATCGGGAGTAGACATTGACCTATCTTATCAGCATGACCATATTCACCAGCCTGATTTTGGTCCTGGTAGGGATCTGCCTGTTTGTCGAGGCCAAAGTTGTTAAAAAAGGCGACAGTCGGGTGGTCATCAATGATGACGAAGAAAAGAGCATCCAGACCCCGATTGGAACCACCTTGCTGGCGTCTCTCTCCAATAGCGGTATCTTTATCCCTTCGGCCTGCGGCGGCGGCGGATCGTGCGGGATGTGCAAATGCAAGGTCACCGAGGGGGTCGAGGGGTTCATTCCAACTGAACTGGCCCATCTGTCCCGCAAGGAGAAGATGGATAATATTCACCTGGCCTGTCAGCTGAAGGTCAAGGACGATCTCCGGATCCGCATCCCGGAAGAGATTTTTAACGTCAAGAAGTACAGCGCCACCGTGGTATCCAACGTGAATGTGGCCACTTTTATTAAGGAACTTGTGCTGGAACTGGACGAGGGCGAAACACTCAGTTACCAGGCGGGGGCTTACATCCAGATCGATATCCCCGAATACGAGCTTTCCTTTTCCCAATTCAGGGTTCGGGTCAGCGAACGCTTTCGGCCGACCTGGGACCGGTTCAACCTCTGGGGACTGAAGAGCCGGGTTGAAACACCGATTTTCCGAGCCTATTCGCTGGCCAGTCCGCCCTCCGAAAACCGCCGCCTGAGCTTTACCATCCGCATTGCAACCCCCCCCCCCGGTAAAAAATCAGTGCCACCGGGCGCCGGTTCCTCTTTCATCTTCAACCTGCAGGAAGGTAACAAGGTCACGCTTAGCGGACCTTTTGGAGACTTTGTTGCCAAGGAGTCTGAACGGGAGATGTGCTACATCGGCGGCGGGGCCGGTATGGCGCCCCTCAGGTCGCATATCTTTCATCAGTTGGAGACGCTTCAAACGAAACGGAAAATCACCTTCTGGTACGGGGCCCGCTCGATCGCCGAGCTATTTTTTGAGGATGAATTCAAGCAGCTTGAGGAAAAACACCCCAACTTCAAATACTATGTGGCGTTGTCCCAGCCCGAATCGGATGACAAGTGGAACGGCATGCTCGGGTATATCCATGAATGCCTGCTGGACAACTACCTGCAGCAGCACGAGAATCCAACTGAGCTGGAATACTACCTGTGCGGGCCGCCCATGATGGTGGACGCGGTGGAAGCGATGCTCGATGACCTCGGGGTCGAACCGGAGATGATAGCTTACGACAAATTCTCATAATTGCGCTGGGACGCATTCATGAGTTTTAAGTTTTAAGTGTTACGTAAAAACCAATTTCAAGCCTGCCCGTTTCTTCTCGGAAAATTGCCATCAGCCGTCCCCCCCAGCGAAAGCCGGAACTGATCAATAAAGTTGAAGTGGTTAGACCCATTAATTGGGCCCAAGATCAAGGCGGCCGTGAGGTTTTAACCGGAGGAATACATACCAGTATTTCGAGGATTGAAGCCTCGCGCCCAACGAAGATGTTGGGCGCGAGGGAGGGGTATAAAACCATTTCAAAACATTTTTTCAGGAGGCCGCCTCTCCGGCACATACTCCTTTTTAATCTTGCCCGCGTTCCAATCGGCCGATACGTAAAGGGCGCAGTAGCAGCTGCCGAACTCTGCTACGTCGGGCGCGCGGTAGACGCAGGGGCAGATGATGTCCCGGTCCTTATCGCGGTCGCCGGCGGCCAGGCGGCAGGGGCAGGCCATGTACCCGTAGCGCTCCTTGTTGGTGAGCAACGCCTCCAGCAGGTCCACGACTTTTTCGCGATCATTGTTGAAAAAATAACCTTTCGGTTCCTGGACTTTACGCAGTTTTTCAAAAAGCGTTTGAGCATCCATTACAGTCCCAGTGCCTCCTTGATTTTGTCTTCTTTGAAGCCGACGATGACCGTTTCCCCGATAATCACGGTGGGAAACGAACACTTGGGGTTGAATTTGCGGACATCTTCCAGGATGGCTTTGCGTTCATCGCCTTCCAGCAGGTCGACATCGATAAAGTCATATTTAACCGTGCATTCAGAAAGGAGTTTTTTTGTAGATTTGCAATGGCTGCAGGTACTCAGTGAAAAAACCCTAATATCTTTGTCCGTCATGACAGAATCCTTTCCAGAATTAACTCGAAACTACGGTCGTCATTGCAAATTGAGCGCCGCTGCACCGGTTCCGTTGTAACCCTGACTGTATTGGCAAGGGTGATTTACAAAGTTTATCAATAATATCAGACAATCGAGTATTGAGGATTAATAATTATCTTCCGCCAGTCAAATTTTCTGTATCATTCCAGGTCGAAAAATAGAAGACATTTTAAGCGCGTAAACAATTCGCGCCGTCGGCTACCCGACAGCACTGGCCGCAATGTGCTACTGGGACTTCATTTAGATGCATGAAAACTGTACATAACTTATTGATATATTATTATTTGTAACGTTTTTTAGCCTTGACGGAGAGCTACCACCCTGTGGGGCTGCCTAAAAAAAATACCCGATTCAGATATTTTTGTTGACAAGATGGCCCTGTTTATCCTTAATAGTAACTATTACTATTAAGATCACAAGTGGCCTGAACTGATTTACCGGGCACAGGACTCCCCCTCAATGCGGGGTGCCCTGGAAGCCCCGTTTTCAAAGCGACCAACCGCAAAGGGACTTGCAGCGGCAGTAGGGTTCCTGCACACCCGGCATTCTCATTCAGTCGCCGACATTACAACCTCATAACTTCATGGAGGCTTACCATGGCAAAGGATAAAATCACTTCTAAGAAAGAAATCCCCACTAACATTCTAACGGGTTGCGATGCCACCCAGCAAATGCTGGCCAAAGCCCGCCAGGACGGCGTGGAAACCGCTTTCGATCGCGCCGCCAATATGAAAGCGTGTCCCATCGGGGCGGATTCGGCCTGCTGTAAACACTGCGCGATGGGCCCGTGCCGCCTCAACTCGAAAGATCCTTATGCGAAAGTCGGGGTCTGCGGGGCAACCATCGACACCATCATGGCCCGTAACTTCGGCCGTAACGTGGCGGCCGGGACAGCCTCCCACACCGACCACGGCATGGCAATGCTGGCCCTGTTCCGGGAAGTGGTCGAAGGCCACAACAAACATTACAGCATTCGTGATCCCCTTAAACTTGAGCGGGTTGCCGAATCGCTGGATATAGAAATGGAGGGTAAAACCACCGAGGAAGTGGCGGTGGCCCTGTGTGATCAATTGGAAAAGACCTATACCCAGGTGGAGGGGGAAATTCCACTGGTCAAGCTGGCCCCGAAAGCCACCCTCGAAACCTGGCGTAAACACGGGGTTGTGCCCCGCGGTGCCATGCGGGAGGTCATGGAATTGATGAACCGGACCCACGAAGGCGTGGACCAGCATTACGATAACCTGGTTACCCAATGCAGCCGCTGTGCCCTGGCCGACGGCTGGGGGGGCTCCATGGTAGCCACCATTATTTCTGACATCCTGTTCGGTACCCCGGTCCCGATGGCGGTCGAAATGAATATGGGTGTTTTGAAAAAAGACCAGGTCAACATCATCGTCCACGGTCATGAGCCGAACCTGTTCGAGTCCATGATCGCTTCGGTGAACGAACCGGCGCTGATCCAGGCGGCCAAGGACGCGGGCGCCGAGGGACTGAATCTAGTCGGCATGTGCTGCAGCGGGGCCGAGATGATGGTCCGGCACGGCATTCCGCACGCCGGCAATTTCATGTCCGTGGATACGGTTCTGGTCACGGGTGCCGTGGATGCGTTCACCGTGGATATCCAGTGTATCAGTCAGGGTCTGGCCAAGGTTGCCAAGTGCTATGACACCCCCATGTTCACCACCAATCCCCGGTGCCATATCGAAGATGCGACCCATATCGAATTCGAAGAGAGCGACCCCCAGGCCTGTACCGACGACATCGTGATCCAGGGAATCTCCAGGTTCAAAAACCGGACCAAGCCGATCGAAATTCCGCCGATTGTCAATACCGGCGTTCACGGCTTCTCCCAGGAGTACATCGGCTATATGCTGGGCGGCTCTTTCCGGGGTTCCTACGTGCCCTTGAATGAGAATATCATCAACGGCCGGATCCGAGGGGTTGCCGGTGTTGTCGGCTGCAACAATGCCCGGGTGAAACAGGACTGGGTCCATGTGGAACTTGTCAAGGAATTGATCAAGAACGATGTGCTTGTCCTGCAGACGGGCTGTTCGCAGATAGCCCTGGCCAAGGCTGGACTGACGTCCCCTGAAGCAGCAGTTCTGGCGGGACCGGGACTGGCCGAAGTGTGTGAAACGGTCGGTATGCCTCCGGTCCTGGGAATCGGGGCCTGCGTGGACAACAGCCGGATATTGCTGGCTGCTACCGAGATGGTGAAAACCGGCGGGCTGGGTGACAGCATTGCCGATCTGCCGGCGGCCGGTGCGGCTCCCGAGTGGATGAGTGAAAAGGCCATCGCGATCGGGCAATATTTTGTAGCGTCCGGAGTGTACACGATATTCGGGGTGACATTCCCGATTATCGAGGAGACCAAGTTTCATAAACTGCTGTTCGGCGGGCTGGAAGAGCGCGGCTTCGGCAAGTGGGGCTTTACACCCGATCCATATGAAATGGCCAACATGATGATTGCCCATATCGACAAGAAACGGAAACAGCTCGGCATCGACAAGGCCCGCGAGCGTGTCCTCACCGACATGGCCGATCGGCGCTCAATCGACGCGGCTTAAAAGTAACTGTACAGATAGGTTAGGGGCCCGGGTTCATCCTCCTTGATCCCCCCCCGGAAACTTAACCTGAAAAAGCCATCCCGGATCAATTCCGGGATGGCTTTCTTTTTTCGTATACTTTTCAGTGAATAGCCGTTTCAGGGTAAGATTTTGGTTCAAGGTCAAGGCGGCCGGAAATTTTATACCGGAAGATTACTATTGTAATTTGAGGATGTAAAATTTGCGCCCAACGAAGAGATTGGGCCAAAAGCTTACCCTGAAATGGCTATTCGAATGCGTCCGCGTTCGCGCCCAGGAACCGATACAATGTCGCCCGCCCGACGCCAAGCAGTTTGGCGGCCTTGGCCTTGTTGCCGCCTGTGGTTTTCAAAGCTGTCTGGACCGATTCGACGTCGAGTTTGCCGACCCGGCTTTTAGGCGTGATGTCCCCGGTTTTGAGCCGCGATATTTCCGGTGGCAGATCGCCCTTTTCTATAACATCCCGGGTACTCTTGACGATGGAAAATTGAACCGCGTTTTGTAACTCGCGAACGTTGCCCGGCCAGTCATAATCCATCAGGGCGCTCAGGGCTTCATCGGTGACGGTTGGGGCCGGACTGTTGTGGCGTCGTCCGGCCTCGCGCAGAAAGTGGGATACCAGCAGGGGGATATCGGTGCGGCGATCCCTAAGCGGCGGCAGATTCATCGGGATGACATTGAGCCGGTAATACAGATCTTCACGGAACCTTTCTTCCTGGATCTCGTGCATGAGATCCTTGTTGGTGGCACTGATGACGCGGACATCGACTTTCATGGTTTTTTCGCCGCCCACCCTTTCGAATGTCCCATCCTGAAGAAAGCGCAGCAGTTTGACTTGCATCAGCTTGGAAAGCTCCGCAACTTCGTCAAGAAAGATGGTGCCTTTGTCGGCCAGCTCAAAGCGCCCTTTTTTATCGCGGATCGCCCCGGAAAAGGAGCCTTTCACATGGCCAAACAATTCGCTCTCGATCAGGGTCTCCGGCAGGGCACCGCAATTGATCGGCACGAACGGCCCGCCGGAGCGGGGGCTTTCGGTATGAATCGCCGAGGCCACCAGTTCTTTACCGGTGCCGGTTTCACCGAAGACGTGCACCGGGTAATCATAGGCTGAAACGTCCTTGATCTGCTGGAAGACCTGCAGCATCTTGATGTCCTGGCCGATGATATTGGCGAAGCTGCGAATGTCCCCGGCCTTTATCTGCAGATTGATCAGGTCAGTGAGGTCCTTGAAGGAAACCAGCACACCGAATGGGGCATCGTTTTCATCGAGCATGTTGGTGACGGTCATCTCGACCCGGCGCTGTTCTCCCGATTTGGTCGTAATCGTGAGGGCCTTTTTAGTCATATCGGTCGGCGGGACGGACTCTCCGCAGAAACTGCAGTCCGCACTGCAAAAAGGGGCGCCAAAGGCTTCGTGGCAATCCTGGTCCAGGATTTCAGCCCGGGTATAACCAGTGATTTTTTCGGCGGATTTATTGAAAAAGAAAATATTCCGGTTGAGATCGTGGGCAATGATGCCTTCCTGGAGGTTATCAAGAATCCGGCTGAGGTTGATAGGGCTTTCGATCATCCGGTTCAGTTTGTCGGAAATATTGGTTTTCATACACTCTCAGGCAACGTGCGTGAAGGCTGTGGGCAATAAGATTTCAATTAATATATCAATCTGATTTCAAAGTCAAATTTTGAATTTTACAGGTTGGTTAAGGGCTATTGATGTCAGGTCGATGGTCACGTCATAGGCAACTATTTCCACACCTTGGGCATGAACTTCGCGCAGGGCTGCTCCGTAGGCGGGATCGATGTTATCGGCCGGTTGAAACAACCGGGCATCCATACGTTGAATCAGGAAAAACATCACGGCCCGGTGTCCGGATGCAACCAGGCGGCCGAGCTCTACCAGGTGCTTGCGTCCCCGGGCGGTGACCGCGTCCGGAAAACGGGCGATACCGTCTTCCACCAGCGTGCAATTTTTAACTTCTATATAGCAGGTGCCCTGCTGCGATGAATGCAGCCGAATGTCCAAACGGGAATGATCCCCGACCTTGATTTCCCGTTGGATGTCGCTGTACCCGGTCAGTTCACTTACCTGTCCACTCGCAATAGCGTGGGCGGCCAGGCGATTGGGCAACTGGGTGTTCACGCCCACCAGGGAGGTGGGCATGTCGATCAGCTCCCAGGTGTACTTCAATTTGCGTTTGGGATTGTCGTGCTGTGAAAGATAGACCGGCCGGCCGGGCTGACTGCAGGCTATCATGCGGCCTGAATTAGGGCAGTGGGCGGTCACCTCCCGGCCGTCATCCAAAATGACATCCGCCAGAAAACGTTTGTAGCGCTTCATGAGCCGTCCGGGAATGAGCGGGGGCAGGGCTAAACCCCGGGCGCAATCTGGTTTGGTATGGTCTGGCATTGATCGGACAGTAGCGTTTCCCGTAGGCGTTAATCGACGGTTGCGAAATTCGACCGTATATGCATATACGCCGGGCGTCAACCGAATAAAGCGGCCCTTTGTCAACGGCATCGCTGCCTGCGATTTGTGCCCGGCCAGTGTTCCTTGCCCTGAGCACATTCTAGGCCCGGAAGAAGGGTAGTGCAGCCTTTTACAAGGTTGGACGGAAACTGCTTTGAGGCTTGGCTTGCAAGGTTCCTTGGCAAGATTCGCTATGAATCGGAGGACAGAGCTTGGGAAGGGTTTAGTAGTCGAGCTTAGTCATCGGGGCTGGGGGCCAGGTCATGCCATTTGATAATCTCATGATACAAGCCGTTGGCCTTGATCGTCTCCAGCCCGGCCCGGACACGGGCTACAAGGTTGTCCGCTGTTTGCCGACTGAATGCCATCTCGAAGTCTACCGACATTTCCGGGATGTAGATGGCGGTTTTGATCTTGGAAGGGTCCAGCTTGAATTGGCGTAATTCGTAGGCCAGCGTTAGTTCGTCATCGAGGACCAGGTCACCCCGGCCGGCGTAGAGCATGCGCAGGGCCTGCTCCTGCTGGTTCACCAAATGAAACGCGCGTTTTTCTTTGAAGCCCCTGCTGACGAGAAACTGGTGGCGGAAATCGTCGCGTGGAATAATGGTCAGGTACTTTTTGGCATCTTGCACAGTAGCCAGACGGATGTCTTCGCGGTCGACCAGGTGAAAAAAGTGTTCCTTTACCGATCCGATCACACCCGCCCACTTGAAGAGGCCTTCCCGCTCAGTTGTACGGATGATGCTGTAGATGAGGACGTTCGGTTTTTCAAGGGCCATCCGGTAAGCCCTGGTCCAGGGGTAGACTTCGATGTGAAACTCAATATCGGCTTCCCGCAAGGCGGCTTCGACGATTTCCGTGGCGATGCCGCTTACGGTGCGGCCGTCGGAAGTTTGCCAGGGGGGCAGGATCTCCGTCACAATGGTGATTTCTTCGGCAGCCGCCACGCTCGCCCATAAGAAAAAGCAAATTGTCAGGCCCATCTTCCTCATAACTGGCCCCTATCTTCCAATAGTGCAGGTGTCGCTCGATGTGTCTATTAATAGGGTAAGACATGCCCGCAGGCATGGCAACTCGTGCTTTCACTTTGAGGCCGGCAGCCATCAAATAATTGTCGCTGCCTATATTATCGGCCTTCAAATTAAAATCTTGACACGACCCGGCCTCTTTGTCATCGTTTGCGGCACCAATCATGGGGAGTTGCTATCCACCGGGGAGGGGGATAGTTGCCTATTTCAAATACAACATGTGCATGCAGATTTCCGGTTCGGGGCCTGTGCGTCTTTCGTACAAACCCTGGCGCTACAATGGTCGTCCACCGGAGGATGCAACCAGACATTCAAGGAGTTCTGGCATGTCAAAGTTTAAGAAGATCGGCCTGGGGATAGTGGCACTGCTTGTCATCGTCGCAGCCGGTGGGTTCGCCTATGTGCGCCATCTTGCTACCCGGGGGATTCCTGATTACGACGGCAAACTGCAGCTCAGCGGCCTGACCGCGGAGGTAACGGTTTATCGCGATCAATATGCCGTGCCGCACATTTATGCCCGGAACGAACGGGATCTGTACATGGCGGTAGGTTATTGCATGGCCCAGGACCGCTTGTTTCAAATGGATCTCATCCGCCGGGTGACCATGGGCCGGCTGGCCGAAGTGGTTGGTGAAAAAGCCGTGAAGATCGACCACCTCATGCGAGCCCTGCGGATACCGGAAAAATCCCAACTGATGATTTCGAAAACAGACCCGGCCATCTTGAGCCAGGCAGCGGCTTTCTGTGAGGGGGTCAACCAGTTCGTGGCCCGGCACACAGACCGTCTGCCTGTTGAATTTGCCATTCTCGGCTACACACCGGAAAAGTGGGAACCCGTGCATGTGTTCAATGTCGCCAGCTACATGGCCTTCGACCTGTCGACCGGGTGGAAAACGGAAGTCATGTTCTACAAGGTGCTGGCCAAGATCGGCCGCGAGCGGCTGGATGCCATCCTGCCCGATATGCCGGCTTACCAAGAAGTCATTTATCCCAACTTCGGGTCCAACTTTGGGCAGCAAGCGGTTTCAATGGAGCGGCAGAGCACCCTGTTAGCCGCCGGGCAGCTGCTCGAGCAGATGGGGTTGACCACTTTCAGCGGCAGCAACAACTGGGTCGTCTCCGGGAAAAAGAGCGTTACCGGAAAATCCATCCTGGCCAACGATATGCACCTGGGGCTCAATGCGCCGGGGATCTGGTACCAGATGCACCAGGTGGCCGCCGATACCGGGCTGAATGTCACCGGGGTGGTAGTGCCCGGTCAGCCCTTTGTCATCGCTGGTCACACGCCCTATATTGCCTGGGGGTTCACCAATGTCATGGTCGACGACATGGATTTTTACCTGGAGAAAATAAATCCGGACAACCCGGACGAATACGAGTTTAATGGCCAGTGGCGGAAAATGACGGTTAAAACCGAAAAAATCAAGGTCAAAGGCGGCGAGACCGTCGAGAAAAAAATCCGTTTCACGCACCGCGGCCCCATCATTTCCGAGCTTAAAAAAGTCAAGGATGAAGCCCTGTCCATGCGCTGGACCGGAAACGAGTACAGCAACGAATCGCGGACCCTGTATTTACTGGCGCGGGCCCGTAACTGGGACGATTTCAAGAGTGCCGTCAGCACGTTCAGAGCCGTAAGCCAGAACATTGTCTATGCCGATGTCAACGGCAATATCGGCCTTTATTGCTCGGCGGCTGTCCCGATCCGCAAAAAAGGAGCCGGCCTGGCAGTCATGCCCGGCTGGACCGCTGAATACGACTGGCAGGGGCTCGTCCCCTTCGAAGACCTACCGCACAGCTACAACCCGGAAAGTGGTTTTCTCTCTTCGGCCAACAATAGAACGGCATCCGATGATTACCCTTATTATATCAGCAGCTGGTTTGCCCCGGATTATCGCTACCGGCGCATCAATGAGATGTTGACCGCCAAGGAGAAGTTTTCAATCGAAGACTTTATGCAGATGCATGCCGATTGGAAATCGAAGCTGGTAGAAGATATGCGCCCGGATATCATCAAGACCCTCCAGGGCGCAACCAACCTGAGTGCGGTCGAGAAACAGGCCGCCGGTTTGCTTGAAAACTGGGACGGCGCCATGCGTGCCGAGAGTGCCGCCGCAGCTGTCTTCGAACATTTCTATGTCGCTTTCCTGCACAGTGTTTTCCAGGATGAGCTGGGTGAAGAGCTTTTCAAAGAGTTTATCAATTCCGGTTACGTGACCAATTTTGCCGTCGAACGGATGTGGGCCGACCAGACGTCCGCCTGGTACGACGATGTGAACAGCGCTGACCGTCAGGAAAGTTTTAATGACATCGTGGTACGAAGTTTCCAGGACGCGGTTGCGCGTTTGCAAAAGGATCTGGGCGGACAACCGGAGAGTTGGCAGTGGGGCAAGATTCACCAGTTGACCCTGAAACATCCGCTGGGGAGTGTCAAGATTCTCGACAAGGTGTTCGGGTTTAATCGCGGGCCGTATGATATCGGGGGTAGTTCGCACACGGTCAGCCCCTACCAGTACAAGTATAAGAAACCGTTTCACCCTCACCACGGGGCGTCCCACCGGCATATCTATTCCCTGGCGGATTGGAACGAGTCGCTTTCCGTCATCCCCACGGGCAACTGCGGGGTGCCGGCCAGCAAATATTATTGCGACCAGACCGAGATGTACCTGGCCAATGAATATCACCCCGATTATGTGCGGCGGGATCTGGTAGAAAAGAGCGCTAAGCATGAATTGACACTCATGCCATAAGGTCACCCTGGTGCTGTGTCGTTCTTAAGAATGGTGATGGGTTGACAACTGTCCGTTAATTCCTTATTTTCCGGGTGTAGAGACGCCATTAGCAAGGGCGTTTCATATGTTCTTTTACATAGGATCTCTTACCCCATCCTATGAATCTCAGACCTTTAAATAGCTACAACTTTAAGGGTTTGCACGCCATTCATGGGGGCGAAACGGCTTCGACGGGGATACTGAAGCTCCGGCTGCATACCGAGCGTTTTCCTGTTCGCTCGTAAATCCAATGGGAATTTAAATATAATCGCAGACGATTATAACTACGCTGTAGCTGCATAGCTACCGTCCTCCCGGGTTTTCTCTCGCGGCCCCGGGAAGGGCGTCGACTAGCGGGATAGTTGGCGCGGATTGCCTGATGCTGCGCCGGCGAAACTCTTATCAGGATAAGCTTTCAGGGACCCGGTCCGGAGGGGACCTGCAGGACGAAAACCAAAATTCGGAATAAGTATGTAGACGCCTGTGCGGATGATTTTCGGACGCGGGTTCGACTCCCGCCGCCTCCACCACAACATATAGAATAAATACAATATGTTATGGTTTTGTGTCCGTCAATGCCGGGATACCATTGGCAGTTCATTCCTACCATAGAGTTTTAAACTTGAGTTAGCACATTAATCTTGTGAAAATTTGATAATATCACCATATCTTGTTAAGAATAACATATTTATTTTCTGGCATGATACCCTCACACCTTCTTGACACTATTATTATTTGCATTTAGCATGAATCAATAGATAATCCTGACCAGACTATCAGATTGACTATGATACTGAAATTTCAAACACATCGCCTCAATTGATATAGGTCACTATCTCCTACCAGGTTGGTCTCCCCCTGATTGCAAAACTAAGAGAATTGAGTACTCTCTAGCGCCTTACACCTGCGACCTTTTATTGCTTTAAACAAATATTATACTAATATTGAACCTACAAAAATATAATCCTTCAATCTTGTTTAAAATCTCCTCTGGTGAATGAAGTACAGTCTTATAAAGTAAGGAGGGGCAAAAATGAAAAAAAGTATGGCTGTTTTTTGGGGCATACTGTCTCTTTTATCATTTGGGTGTACTATACAACCTGTATTAGTTGAGAGTACTACTCCCATATCAATATCAGAAAGAATTCCCCTAAATGTGGCTCTATATGTTCCAGAAGCCTCCAGAAACCTTAATTATGTTAGAGATTTGCCAGGGTGCATTAATGTGGAGCCACCATTGCCAGCGGATTACGGCGGACTGTTTGTTAAGAATTTGGAAGCAACATTTTCTCAACTTTTTAATAAGGTATCTATAATTACGACCACCTCTGAAGGCGAAAACTATGATGCTGTTATTGCAGCCTCAATGACGGAACTTTTAGCAAAAGTACCGTGCTTGGCGTCGCCAGCAAGTTATGTCATCGCAAAAGGGACCTGTCGCGTTGATATAAATAATGGCGAAAATGTATGGCGTAGTAATCGAAATGAAACAAATCTAGAACAGAATTTCACATTCAATTCCCGTGATTTCGGGGCAGCCTTCAGCCTTGCAATTTCATCGTTATGTAATCAATGGGCAAATGATATGATTATGGATAATCAGGTGCTTGAATACGCGAAAAATCCGGGCCGGCAAGTAATACGGTTTTCGGGTCACCGTCTGGCAGACCAGCCTGATAGTAAAAAGTATACTGACGATTTAAAGAGCTCCATTCAAGATATAAACTTCGGCAGGTATTATGCTTTAGTCATTGGCAATAATAATTACGAAAAGCTCCCAAAGCTTAAGACTGCGGTGTCCGATGCGAAGCTTATATCTCGAGTGCTGCGGGATGTATACGATTTTGAGATTAAGTTGATTTTAGACGGAACTCGGCTTGAAATAGTCTCCTCTTTAGATCAATACCGTCGAAAGCTCACGGCTCAAGACAATTTTCTCATATACTACGCAGGACATGGCTATTTTGATGAGGAGGCGAAAAGAGGTTACTGGCTGCCTGTTAATGCTATTGAGGACACAACAGCTGACTGGATTTCGAATGTCGATGTTACTGACAAACTTCAAGCTATAAAAGCAAAGCATGTTCTAGTTGTTGCAGACAGCTGTTACTCAGGAACACTAACCCGTGGAATAAGCATTAAGAATAGGAGCCCCAATTATTTGCTTAGCATATCAAAAAAGCGGGCTAGAACAGTTATGACCTCTGGAGGCTTAGAGCCAGTTATCGATAGCGGTGGAGGTGACAACTCTGTATTTGCGAAAGCCTTCTATAATGAGCTTAAAAGAAATACCGGCATACTTGATGGCACTCAACTATTTAGCAATATCCGTCGCCCCGTTATGGTAAATGCCCCACAAACACCGCAGTACTCAGATATAAGATTTGCTGGACACGAAGGTGGGGATTTTATATTTGTACGTACCAATAAGCCTTAAAGCTCTCATTTGGGTAACCTACCATCTACACACAGTTTGAAATGCTTTTTGATATGCCAAGATTAACCCACGATTTTCTGCTTATGTATTCAAATGAGATCTCACTCAAAATGCAAAATTATAGATATAGAGAAAATAGAGCAGAACGCAGATTCGATTCCTGTTTCCTTCACCATTATAAATATACATAGAAACGAAAATTAATAAGCGTTTCTAAGGCGAACTAATGCACTGTGTTTACATTTGTTGGCGCATATCTTTGCATATTGCTAAGTATAGTATATTGGTTTTCTATCAAGCTGAACAAATACTTGCATATCTATCGTTCAATTTGCAATTGTCATTAAATTTACCAAGATTGCAGAATGCTGCAGTGTGGGCGTCTACCGGACCGGACTAATTCCTTAACCCTCACATCCCAGAAAACCAAGATCAATAAAATGTATCATAGGATATCAGTGAAAATGTACGCTCTGTTTTCTAGGTGTGCACAGGAAAGCCGATACCATTTGGTACTGAAATCATTCACTGGAGATGAAAAATGAAAAGATTCTTTTTAATTTTTTTAATTTTTCTGCTTTCAGGCTGTGCTTCGACCCCACCTCAAATGAAAAGTCAGGACATTTCAAAACCTACAATTGAAATTGAAAATCAATATAAATTTGATACGGCGCTTTTAATTACAAACGATCAGCGCTCCCAAACTTTCATCGGCAAACCGACAACCTATATTTCTTCCGCCTTCACGGCAAAGGTCGAATTAGGGCGAATTTTGCAAGAGGTCACATTAGAAGAGTATGGGAACTTATTCAGTGAGCTTCGTGTAATAAGCAGCTTAGAAGATGCTTCTCCGCTTACATTGATAATTAAGCCAAAGATAACGCATTATAGCTGGCAGGGCGGTGGGACTTCCCTTCAGAGCTCGGTCAGCGTTCAAGTAACCATTGTACTAAATTCTGTAGATTTCAAAGTTGCATCTTATAAAGAGCAGGTACGTGTAAAAAGCCAGGCTGCAGACGTTAGTGGCGATGTTAGTCTGGCAGCTCGTAAGGCGATATCGCAGGCGATAAGGAAAAATATAGAAGAAGTGCTTTCTGAACAATCCCTTGCAAAGCGTTTCGACAAACTTGAAAAAGAATCAGCTGAGGTATTCTCGAAAAACTACCAGGATTTAAAGGGTATTTATCGAGTCGTGGATATAGATACCGAGATAAGATTAAACCCTTACCGTTACTCGAGAATCGTAAAAAGATTTAAGCAAGGGAAGATTGTCGGAGTAATAGGTAAGTTGCCCAGCGGATGGCTTCACGTCACTGAAGATGGGATTCCAATCGGCTGGGCATATGAATCTGACCTTAGACTTGAAGATTCCATTGCCGAGTCAAGCACAAAGGTGCTTGCTGGTTATAGTCAAGTCCGATCTGAATCAATGCGGGGCCATCGTTATGGGCAGTTTTTCGCCTTAGTAATTGGCAATAGTAACTACAAATCGTTGCCGGCTCTTGAAACTGCAATTATTGACGCTGATACCGTAGCAGAAACACTTAGAACGCTTTATGGTTTCAAAATAACTTTATTAATAAACGCCTCGAGGGCAGATATAATAAATTCGCTTACTGATTTTCGAAGAAAGCTTACATCCAGTGACAATCTTTTAATATATTATGCTGGGCATGGTTGGCTCGACAAGGATGCAGAACGTGGGTACTGGTTACCCATTGATGCTGAGGAGGACAACCCCACAAATTGGCTCTCTAATGTCACAATTACCGATGCTTTGAAAGCGATGAGAGCAAATCATGTCATCGTGGTTGCTGACTCATGCTATTCTGGCACCCTGACACGAGGGATCAATTTAACTGTTCGTACGCCAGAATATATAAGTCGATTAATAACAAAGCGCTCACGCACTGTTTTAACCTCTGGGGGATTGGAGCCAGTATTAGATAGTGGTGGTGGGAAGCATTCTGTTTTCGCCAAAGCATTTCTCTCCGCAATAAAAGAGAATGACACAGCTATTGATGGAAACACATTGTTTGTTAAAATTAGAAGGTCAGTCATAGTTAATTCAGACCAGACACCTGAATATGGTGATATCCACAAAGCAGGACACGATGGTGGCGAATTCATCTTCATTCGTATAAAGAAACGACAGTAAACTGCACTTATTTGATCCATCTGGTTTGGTATTCTTTAAATGAGCACGAGACTCGGTTTTAAAGTTGAGGATTAACCAAAAAGTATGCATGCGTAATATTTGAAAGAGCTGCTAATTTTTAAAAGTTGATAAGAAATCGCGTGGATAGTTTAGATCTGGTACTGCGAATGTACTGCGGCCCCATCAATATCCTCAATGATTTCAAGGGGGACAGCGGGTTCGACTCCCGCCGCCTCCACCACAATAAATATCAATAAATCAGTAAGATATAAGTTGTAAAAGTCAAAGACCTCCCGGACAGTCAGCCCTCTCGGGTCAGTGATTATTAGGCGGCCTCCTTTGACAATTCTTCTCGACGTTTTTTACCA
>CAJINA010000076.1 GCA_905176665.1 Olavius algarvensis Delta 4 endosymbiont
AAGTGTAAAAGTCAAAGACCTCCCGGACAGTCAGCCCTCTCGGGTCAGTGATTATTAGGCGGCCTCCTTTGACAATTCTTCTCGACGTTTTTTACCAAGC
>CAJINA010000077.1 GCA_905176665.1 Olavius algarvensis Delta 4 endosymbiont
ATCTCTGCCTCCTTTCTACATTAAGTAGAAAAATCAGACAGATGATGACCTATTGCGAATCTCAGGTCAAATCGTCATCTCGTTACGTCTAGTTGGCAAAAGTC
>CAJINA010000078.1 GCA_905176665.1 Olavius algarvensis Delta 4 endosymbiont
ATAACGGTTGAACTGTGGGGCGCATGCTCTTAGCGTCCCCACCAGTGATTTGTTATAACACCTCTGAATTACACAGAATCATATAAGTTGACAATATAAGCACTGGTGCGTACAATTTGTACAAAGTGAACATATTGTACTTATGAGGTATTCATTATGCTTAACAAGATTACGACGGCTGATGCCAGAAAAAAATTTTCTAATATAATCAATAGGGTGGCCTACGGAGACGAGTCTTTCGTTCTGACTCGTCGCGGTGAGCCCATGGCCGCCCTAGTTTCTATTAAGGAATTAAAGCTGTTGCAGGAAATAGAGGACCAAATCGATATCGACGATGCTTGGAAAGCTAAAACTGAACCCGGCGAACCAATCCCCTGGGAAGATCTGAAAAAGGAACTTGAAATTTGAGCTACCGGATAGCGGTTAAAAGGTCTGCCGCAAAAGCACTCAAAAAAATTCCAAAACCTGACAGAAAACGAATTGTCGAAAAGATTGACAGCCTGGCTGAAAATCTCCCGCATCAGGACACCACTAAGATGAAAGGGAATAATCCTTTCCACAAAGTCCGCACCGGTGATTATCGCATCATTTATGAGATTCAAGAGAATGTCCTTGTAATTTTGATAGTCAAGATCGGCCACCGCAAGGATATCTACCGAAACCTACCGTAATTTTTCCATTCAATTTTATTGTTATAAC
>CAJINA010000079.1 GCA_905176665.1 Olavius algarvensis Delta 4 endosymbiont
AAGACAAGTTTTTTCGGCGAGTTTCTCTCACTCGGCGAACTCTACGCCTGATAGTTACGTTTATCCGGCATCCAGCGCCATTGGCTGGCACCCATCATTCCTTATTCAGGCTTTAAAGTTCAGAGAGAGGCTCGGTATTGTGCGCATCGGAGTTGTTTCGCCCCTATCTACGACCCAGAGCTCTCTCGCCGAACAAATTGTATTCCATGCTAACGGGCTAACACCATTGAGGCATCAAACGCGGTGTTGTTCTTCATCATCGTCCAAGCGATGACCAACAGTTTTGCTGCCAGTTTCACACGCATCTTCTTACGGATGCCGGGTTCTTTTTCTCTTCCGGTAAGATACCGGGTGAACAACTCCCTGAAGGTATCGTTGCGACACGAGGCTACCTGGGATGCCTGATACAGAGCGTAACGCAATTCGATGTTGCCCCGCTTGGAGAGTACCGGCATCACATTCTTGCTGCGTTTACCACTGCGCTTGGCGCTCAAATCCAAACCGGCCAGACGTAGTACTTGCTTGCGCCCGGCAAACCGCTCAGGTTCACCGATACGGGCCAGTACAATCGCCGATATGTAAGGGCCAAAACCGGGGATGGTCAGCAGAAGAGGATAGTGGGTAAAATCCTGGCATGCTATTGCGATGCGCTCCATGAGCTGCTTTAGTTGTTTTTCTTTTAGCCGCAAATGCTCAGCCAGTACAAGGGCTTGATACCGGTCCGCCGGACCCATGGCAATGCCGATCGAGTCTGCAGCCACATCATATATGGCCTTTAATCGCTGGTGTTGTCTTAATCCCAGATCACAGGCGGTAACCTTGAGGACAAACTCATTAAAGGGCATCTGGACGATCTGACGCGGATCTAAACACCAGCGGACAATGGACAAGTTCTCCTTTCGGCTTTTGCCCCAGCATCGGTCTAACTCAGGAAAATGCTTGCATACCAGTCCGGTGCGAATTTGCATGCGCAGTCGATGCTCGTCCTTTTTCAACCGCCGGCGCAGCGAAAGCAACGAGCGCAGTTGTTCAAGCCTGCTGTCGACATGCTCGTAAAACTGGCATTTGGCCTGGCAAACCAGATCGGCAACGTTGGCGCTATCCTTTGTGTCGTTTTTGTCCCAGCGCCCATATAGGGTCTGGCGGTTGTCGGCTATGGACCTATTGGAGACCAGCACGAGCAACTGGTTCCTATCCAGCAACCAGTTGGCCAGGGGCTTGTGATAATTGCCTGTTGGCTCCAACCCGTAAACAACTCGCTTAAGACCGTGTTGGCGCATCAGTTGCCCAGCGCGCTTTACCAGTTTTGAAAAACCACTGGCGCTGTTGTCAAAGACCAGCCGCCGGAGCAGCGTTTGTCCGGTTGTCATGCCGAAGAAGGCATGGTGCCTATCTTTGGCAACGTCGATACCGACAATCAGATAATCCCGGGATCCACGGATATTCTCTCTGAATTGACAGAATTGGGCATACCTGGTAATTTCCTTTTTGTTCATTTGAACCTCCTGGTGGCTTTGGGTTAGTGTTTGGGCACCTAACTTCTACCAGGGGGTTCTTTTTATATCTACGCGATTAATTCTTCGTTCT
>CAJINA010000080.1 GCA_905176665.1 Olavius algarvensis Delta 4 endosymbiont
CTAACGTTTGAGCTGAGACGCGAGGTTTTTCCGCGTCGTTCTCCAGCGACTTGTTAGTTTCAGCACTTGTTATTCTTTAAGCCGAGGTTTCCCCTTCGGTGTCTTTATTCCTTCTCTTTCTTCATCAGACAAAATGATTCCACCAGTATGTTCCGAAAATCCGTGTCCGCCACTTTGTCCAATAAAACTCGGTCCGCGCCTGGACTTACCCTTTGACCCTGAAAAAAGAAGCGAAGCAACAAAAGCAAAGCCGAACCCGAAAAGGAATCCTACCGGGATAAGAATTATAAATGTAATTGTATTGAAGGTCGCATAGAGCAAATGTATAGCCGGAGATAAAATAGCACCTGCAAAACCACCAAATATTGGTTTTTTAATTCCGAGAATACTGGAAATGGCTGCTGCTATTATCAATATTGTTGCAGAGCTCAATCTTCCTCCAAATATTCGAAACTAACGGTTGAG
>CAJINA010000081.1 GCA_905176665.1 Olavius algarvensis Delta 4 endosymbiont
GGACGCCCCTAAAAGGGGCTTTACTATCAAAACACAAAGGCAAAACCGTGCATCGCGCAGAGACGCAAAGGCGCAGAGAAGATCAAAACCAGGATATAGTCGCACTATCGTGCGAAGAACCACTTCAAGGCC
>CAJINA010000082.1 GCA_905176665.1 Olavius algarvensis Delta 4 endosymbiont
CGAGCTGATCACCCCGATTGCCATGGAAAAGGAACTGCGGTTCGCGATCCGCGAAGGCGGCCGGACTGTCGGTGCCGGCGTGGTAAGTGAAATTATAGAGTAAATAAACACCCTGCCGGTGTTTACGTTTTGCCGGTCCCTCTGTCTGGCAGGGGGTTCGGATCAAAACAATAACGGCGAAGGAGTCTTGAGGTGAGAATCATCGTAACCCTTGCATGTACTGAGTGCAAACAGAGAAACTATACTACGACCAAAAACAAGCGGACGACGCCGGACAAGCTTGAATTCAACAAGTATTGCCGCTTTTGCCGAGAGCACACGAAGTACAAAGAGACCAAATAGCCGGTTATAACGAAGCGGACGGATATTCGCCGCAAGGCTCAGCTGTTCAGGATTCTGCAGGCCAGTAGCTCTAATTGGTAGAGCATCGGACTCCAAATCCGAGGGTTGGGGGTTCGAATCCCTCCTGGCCTGCCAACAACAAGCAATACCCTGGGCAGATTGGGCGGTTTCCCGCCGATTTGGTTTATGCTTTTAGATTCCACTAGGAGCACAATGGGACGGTTACATCAAAAAAAATCACCAAGTGCCAAAAAGAAGGCCAAGGAAAAAGCCGAACGCAGGGCTGCGACCATCGCAAAAAGCGGCGGTGTGGCTGTGAAGGAAGGCCGGCCGAAGGCAATTTCACTACCGAAAAAAGCTTCCGGTCAGAGCCGGTCGGCAGCCAAGGTTCAAAAACAGAATATTTTTCAAAAAGGCATCCAGTTTCTCCGGGAAGTCAAAGTGGAACTGAAGAAAGTGACCTGGCCGTCCAGAAAACAGACGATCGGTTCCACCATAGTGGCAATTGTGCTGGTGATGATCATCTCCCTTTTTCTCGGGGTTGTCGATATGAGCCTGACCAGCCTGATTTCGCTTGTTCTGCAATAATTACAGGAGACGGGAATGGTGGCGTTAAAATGGTACATAGTCCATGTTTATTCGGGGTTTGAAAACAAGGTCAAAGCTGCCTTGGAAGAACGCATTTCCCAATACGCCCATCCCGAGAAATTCGATGAGGTTCTGGTTCCGACCGAACAGATCGTGGAACTGGTCAAGGGTAAACGCAAAGAGTCTTCCCGGAAGTTCTACCCGGGATATATTCTGGTCAGAATGGAACTGGATGATGAAACCTGGCATATCGTGAACGATACCGCCAAAGTGAGCGGTTTTCTCGGCGGGCGGTCCAAGCCGGCGCCCATTTCGGACGATGAGGCCAATCAGATCCTGAACCGTATGGAAGCCGGGAAACTGAAACCCAAGCCCAAATATTATTTCGAAACGGGCGATGAGGTCAGGGTCATTGACGGACCGTTTGCCAATTTTAACGGCACGGTGGATGACGTGAATCCGGAAAAAGGAAAGATCAAGGTGCTGGTCAGCATCTTTGGCCGGTCGACACCGGTGGAACTCGATTTTGTACAGGTTTCCAAACTGTAACCCAGGCACAAGTACCCAGCTGGAATTACCAAGCTAATATTTAAGAGCGTTAGGAGTATAAAGCAAATGGCAAAAAAGGTAATGGCACAGATAAAACTGCAGATTGCAGCCGGCAAAGCCAATCCGTCCCCCCCGGTAGGGCCAGCGCTCGGGCAACACGGGGTGAACATCATGGACTTTTGTAAGGCGTTCAATGCCCGGACTGCCAATGATGAAGGCATGATTATTCCTGTGGTGATCACGGTTTTCCAGGACCGGACCTTCAAATTTATCACCAAGACGCCTCCGGCGGCCGTACTGTTGAAGAAAGCGGCCAAAGTCGCCAAAGGCGCCGGAGATCCCAAGCGCGACCGGGTTGGCTCGGTTACCCGCGAACAGGTCGAAGAGATCGCCAAGATCAAGATGCCGGATTTGAACGCCAATGATCTGGACGCCGCCTGCAATATCATCGCTGGCACTGCACGCAGTATGGGGATCGAAGTTGACTGAATAGAATTTTTGCGTACCGGTTCTCACCGGGAAAACAAATGGTGCCGAGCACCAAATTAAGGAGCGGATAGAGAAAGATGCCGAAACGGGGTAAAAAATATCTGGAATCACAAGGGAAGATTGACCGCCAGGAAAAGCACGACGTTGACACTGCTGTCCAGAAAGCGATCGAAACCTCTTACGCAAAGTTTGACGAAACCATAGACGTGGCCGTGCGTCTGGGGGTTGATCCCCGGCACGCGGACCAGATGGTCCGGGGCACGGTTGTCCTACCCAACGGGCTGGGCAAAACGGTACGTGTATTGGTTTTCGCCAAGGGTGAAAAAGAGAAAGAGGCGTTGGACGCGGGTGCTGATTTTGCCGGCAATGATGAGCTTATTGAGAAAATCAAGGACGGCTGGCTGGGCTTCGACAAGGCCGTGGCTACACCCGACATGATGGGGTCGGTCGGCAAGATCGGACGGATTTTAGGCCCCCGGGGCCTGATGCCCAATGCCAAGACCGGAACCGTGACGTTTGATGTGGCCAAGGCTATAAACGAACTCAAGGCCGGCAAGATCGATTTCCGGGTTGAAAAAGCCGGTATCGTTCACGTTCCCATGGGCAAGGTGTCCTTCGGCGCCGAGAAAATCAAGGAAAACGTTACCGCCTTTCTCGATACGCTGTCACGTCTCAAGCCAGCTTCCAGCAAGGGGGCCTACTTCAAGGGACTTGCTATCTCCACCACTATGGGACCCGGAATCAAGGTTGATACGTCCAGTATCAAGGAGCTGGTTAAATAAGGCCTGTCTTTCAGTTTGCAGCGTTTGAATCCGGTGCAACCCACGCTATCCGCCCTGGCCACATGGCCGGGCCATAGTGGTTTGCGCCGCAAGCGCCAAGTTACTTTGGAGTTACAACTCAATTATAAATAGCAGCCTAATAACCTGTCAAAGACCGTAGGTTCACAGTGTGTGTTTAATCGGCAGATGCCGGCCTACCGAGATGGGGGTGTGATATGACACTCACCTCCGGTTTTTACAGATGAGAAAGGAGGTGGAAATAAAAAATGGATTTAGAACAGAAAAAAAGCATTGTAGCCGATCTGCACGAACGGTTTGCCAAATCCAAGGTTCTGATCGTTACCGATTACAAAGGCCTGGATGTTACCACCATTAATGCTCTGCGGCGCAAATTGCGCGAAGCGGACATTGAGTTCAAAGTTGTCAAGAACTCCCTGATGGTACGTGCGGCTGAAAATACCGATGTCGATCTGATCAAAGACAGCTTCAAAGGCCCCAACGCCATAGCCATCAGCTATGACGATCCGGTAGCACCCGCCAAGGTGCTGACTGATTTCGCCAAGGAGAACGATAAACTCGAAATCAAACTGGGTGTCATGGATGGCAAGGTGATGGACCCGGGCGCCATCAAGGCGTTGTCGTCGCTGCCTTCCAAAGAGGCGCTCATCGGGCAACTGCTCTCCGTTATCAATGGCGTGCCGACTGGACTGGTACGGACGCTCAATGCGATCCCGACTGGTTTCGTCAACGTCCTGCAGGCCCTGAAGGACCAGAAGGAAGCGGCCTGATTGCAAATCGAACAATGACCCGGGCCCGTTTGGCGGCCATGGAACAAGCTTATTTGTAAATACTTGGAGGAAAAAAGAAAATGGCAGATATTACCAAAGACGATGTAATTGAATTTATAGCAAACATGTCAGTTCTCGACCTGTCGGAACTGGTGAAGGAAATGGAAGAAAAGTTCGGTGTATCAGCGGCAGCCCCGGTTGCCATGATGGCGGCCGGGCCTGCGGATGCTGGCGCCGGCGCTGCTGAAGAGCAAACTGAGTTCGACGTTATCCTTACCGCTGCTGGTGACAAGAAGATCGCGGTCATCAAGGAAGTGCGGGCCATTACCGGTCTTGGTCTCAAGGATGCCAAAGCTCTGGTTGACGAAGCTCCCAAAGCCGTCAAAGAGGGCATTGCCAAAGAAGATGCCGAGAAGATCAAAGAGCAGCTGGAAGAAGCCGGCGCCCAGGTCGAACTCAAGTAATCTGCTCCTGTCATCCTTTAGTACGCAGCACCCAAAAGGGTTCCCGGCTCTTTACGCCGCGTCCGGCGCAAAAGACCGGGAACCTCATGTCGTTGCGAAATGGCCTCGCAACTGATTAACCCTCATTCATTATGGAGATACTATGTCGGAACGTCCCTTGGCAGGCAAACGCATAAGGAAAAACTTCGGCAAGATCAGTAAAATTGTGGAGATTCCTGACCTGATTGGTGTTCAGCGGGAATCTTTTATGCGGTTTTTACAGATGGATGTCCTTGTGGAAAACCGCCGGGACATCGGGCTGCAGGCCGTGTTCAAATCGGTTTTCCCGATTAAGGATTTTACCGGCAGCGCCAGCCTGGAATTTGTATCTTACCGATTCGCGGAAGTGAAGCACAGTGTCGAAGAGTGTATTCACCGGGGTATGACCTACGAGATACCAATACGGATCACCGTGCGTCTGGTCGTGTACGATACCGATAAGGAGACCGGGTATTCCAATATCAGGGATATCAAAGAACAGGAAATCTATTTCGGCACCATTCCGCTGATGACGGAAAGAGGCACGTTCGTGATCAACGGCACCGAACGCGTGGTGGTCAGTCAGTTGCACCGTTCTTCCGGTGTTTTCTTTGATCATGACAAGGGGAAGTCGCATTCCAGCGGTAAGGTTATTTACAGTTCGCGTATCATCCCGGTACGCGGATCCTGGATCGATATGGAGATCGACCCCAAGGACATCGTCCAGATCAGAATCGACCGCCGACGCAAGTTTCCCATAACCATCCTTTTCAAAGCTTTCGGTTACAATACGGAAGACCTGCTGGCCTACTTTTACAAAACTGAAAAGGTCTTTATCGAGAAAAAAGCATTTTTCAAGGCCCTTGTTCCGGAACTGCTCAAGGGCAAACGGGCCAGCCTGGATGTGAAGGATCCCAAGTCCGGCGAAGTATACGTTAAAAAAGGCCGTATTTTCAGTGCCCGGGCCATGAAGAAAATGGATGCCGCCGGAATCGAGCGCATCCCCATGGCCCCTGATGAGATGATCGGAAAAGTCGCGGCCCAGGCTGTGCCGGGCCCCGATCCGGAAATGCCCCTGCTCAATCCCAACGAGATGATCGTTGAAGAAAACCTGGAAAAGGTAATCGAAGCCGGTATTAAAGAGCTGGATATCCTGTTGATAGACGGTGTAACCGGTAGCGATTCGATTCACAAAACTCTGTTGCTCGACAAGGTGGAAACCAAGGAAGAAGCGCTGATCGACACTTACCGCCGCCTGCGGCCGGGCAATCCCGCCACGCCGGAAGTCGCGCAGGATTTTGTCGACCACCTTTTCTTCAAATCCGCCTATTATGATCTTTCAGGGGTTGGACGCTTGAAGATCAATACCCGCTTGGGGATCAATTCTGAAATTGACCTGAAGACTCTGCGCAAAGAAGACATTATGCTCACGGCCAAAATCCTGATCGCGTTGCGCGATACCCAGGGTATGGTGGATGATATCGACCATCTTGGCAACCGGCGAGTCCGGGCCGTGGGAGAATTGTTGGAGAACCAGTACCGGATCGGTCTGGTACGCATGGAACGGGCCATCAAAGAGCGCATGAGCCTGCAGGAAGTCGATGCCCTCATGCCTCACGACCTGGTGAATCCCAAACCGGTATCGGCGGTTGTCAAAGAGTTTTTCGGAACCAGCCAGCTGTCCCAATTTATGGATCAAACCAACCCGCTCTCGGAAACCACCCACAAAAGACGCCTGAGCGCGTTGGGGCCGGGCGGGCTTACCCGTGAACGGGCCGGGTTTGAAGTCCGGGACGTACACCCGTCCCATTACGGGCGTATCTGTCCGATCGAAACCCCGGAAGGGCCAAATATCGGTCTGATCGTTTCACTCAGCACTTATGCCCGGGTAAACGAATACGGTTTCATCGAAACACCCTACAGCGTGGTTGAAGAATCCACGGTTAAAAAGGAAGTTAAATTCTTAAGTGGTTTTGAGGAGCAGGAGCACCCGATTGCCCAGGCCAATGCCCCGTTGGATAACAAAAAGAAGTTTGTCAATCCACTGGTGACTTCCCGCGTGGCCGGGGAGTTCATGATGGTCAAGCCTGAAGATATCGAACTAATGGACGTCTCCCCCAATCAGTTGGTAAGTGTTTCCGCGTCGCTGATCCCGTTTCTGGAAAACGACGACGCCAACCGTGCGCTGATGGGATCTAACATGCAACGCCAGGCAGTTCCGCTGCTGGTAAACGAAGCACCGCTGGTAGGCACCGGGATCGAAAGCGTTGTCGCCCGGGATTCCGGGGTGGCAATTGTCGCCCGGCGCGGCGGGGTTGTTGAAGATGTGGATGCTACGCGGATCGTATTGCGCCATCCGGTGGCCGCGGACGGCTCGGCAGAAAAACCGGTGACCATTTACAATCTACAAAAATTCATCCGTTCCAACCAGAACACCTGTTTCAACCACCGGCCGATCGTTAAAAAGGGCCAATGGGTGGAGGCCGGTGAGGTTATTGCCGACGGGCCCTCCACGGAAAAGGGCGAATTGGCGCTCGGTAAGAACGTAACGGTGGCTTTTATGCCCTGGGGCGGTTACAACTTCGAGGACTCGATCCTGGTCGGTGAAAGACTGCACCGGGATGGCGTCTATACCTCGGTACATATCGAAGAGTTTGAGGTTGTTGCCCGCGACACCAAACTGGGCAAAGAGGAGATTACCCGGGACATTCCCAATGTCGGCGAAGAGGCGCTCAAAGATCTGGACGAAAGCGGTATCATTCGTCTGGGCGCCGAAGTTGGCCCCGGTGATGCCCTGGTCGGTAAAATTACGCCTAAAGGTGAAACCCAGCTTTCTCCGGAAGAAAAGCTGCTCCGGGCCATCTTCGGTGAAAAGGCCGGTGACGTAAAAGATACCTCGCTCCGGGTTCCGCCCGGTGTTCAGGGAATTGTCATCGACGCCAAGGTTTTTTCACGCCGGGGAACCGACAAAGATGATCGGGCCCGCGAGATCGAAGATTCCGAAATTGCGGTTTATGAAAAGAATATGGCCGACGAGCTGGCGATTATCAGCGATGTCGCGCGGAGTATGATTGCCGAAATACTGTCCGGCAAAGCCATTGCTGCGCCACTGAAAAAGGACAAGAAGGTTCTGTTGACCAAGGGGACCAAAATTTCTGCTGAGGCCCTGGAGGGGATACCCGTGGCCCAGTTGGAAGACCTTGCCGTGGCCGACGATGCCCTGGCCGACAAGCTGCACAATATCATTGAGCAGTACCACCGCCAGTGCGAAGATGTGCGTCACAACTTCGAACAGATGGTCAGCCGGTTTGAAAAAGGCGACGACCTGCCGCCGGGTGTGATCAAAATGGTCAAAGTCTATGTGGCCATGAAACGCAAGCTGTCGGTGGGCGATAAGATGGCCGGCCGCCACGGGAACAAAGGCGTTGTCTCCAATATTTTGCCCCAGGAAGACCTGCCGTATTTCGCCGACGGTACCCCGGTGGATATGGTGCTCAACCCGCTCGGCGTGCCATCGCGTATGAACGTCGGCCAGGTGCTTGAGATTCATCTGGGACGCGCGGCCAAGGGGCTCGGCGATCAGCTCAACCAGCTGCTGGAAGAGGCGAAGCTCAAACAGGTCCGCACTAAATTGAAGAAAATCTTCGCGGACGCCGCCACCAAGAAACTGGTTGACGGTTTCGCTGACGAAGAGCTGATGGAGTTTGCTGGCCATTACCGCAACGGCCTACACATGGCCACTCCGGTATTCGATGGCGCCAAAGAGCTGGAAATCAAAGACCTGCTGGAAGAAGCGGGTTTGTCCCGTACGGCGCAAGCCACCTTGTATGACGGCCGGACCGGTGAACCGTTTGACAAGAAGATCACCGTGGGCGCGATGTACATGCTCAAACTGCACCATCTGGTGGATGACAAGATTCATGCCCGCTCCATCGGACCCTACTCCCTGGTTACCCAGCAGCCGCTGGGCGGGAAAGCCCAGTTCGGCGGTCAGCGCCTGGGTGAAATGGAAGTATGGGCCATGGAAGCCTACGGAGCGGCCAATGCCCTGCAGGAATTTTTGACGGTCAAGTCCGACGATATGGCCGGGCGAACCCGGATGTATGAAAAGATCGTCAAAGGCCAGAACTCTCTGGAACCCGGCTTGCCGGAGTCGTTCAAAGTTCTCACCAAGGAACTGCAGGCGCTGGGGTTGGATGTGGCGTTACTGGAAGACTAACCTTATTACAGGGATAGATAATGGAAACTTTATACGATTTCTTCGCAAAACCGATCGATCCTAGAAAATATACCGGCGTCCAGGTTGCCCTGGCATCCCCGGAACAGATTTTAAAGTGGTCGCATGGTGAAATCAAGAAACCGGAGACAATCAATTACCGGACCTTCAAACCGGAACGCGACGGCCTGTTCTGTGCTAAAATATTCGGTCCTACCAAGGATTACGAATGTAATTGCGGCAAGTACAAGCGCATGAAGCACCGGGGGGTCATCTGTGAAAAATGCGGGGTCGAGGTCATCCAGTCCAAGGTCCGCCGCGAACGTATGGCCCACATCGAGCTGGCCACCCCCTGTGCCCATATCTGGTTTTTGAAGAGTCTGCCCAGTAAAATTGGAAACCTTCTGGATCTTACCTTGAAGAATATCGAGAAGGTTCTCTATTTCGACAACTATATCGTCATCGATCCGAAAGACACCCCGCTCACCAAGGGGCAGCTCCTGTCGGATGAAGCTTATCAAGAGGCCCGGGAAACATACAGCGACCAGTTTGACGCCGGAATCGGCGCCGAGGCGGTGAAGGCTATGCTGGCCGATCTGGACCTGGATGCCGAGTACCAGCAGTTGCGCGAGGATATCAAAGCCACCGGATCGGTCGCCAAGCGGCAGAAATTGTCCAAACGGCTCAAGATCGTGGATGCCTTCCGGCGTTCCGGCATCGATCCGACCTGGATGATCATGGACGTGATTCCGGTATTGCCTCCGGATTTGCGGCCGCTGGTACCGCTTGAGGGCGGCCGGTTTGCAACCTCCGATTTGAACGACCTCTACCGGCGTGTGATCAATCGCAACAATCGGCTGAAGAGACTGATAGATCTGAATGCGCCGGATATCATCGTGCGTAATGAAAAAAGAATGCTGCAGGAATCGGTGGATGTGCTTTTTGACAATGGCCGCCACGGCCGGGTTATTACCGGCACCAATAAACGGCCGCTCAAATCACTCTCCGACACCCTGAAAGGCAAACAGGGCCGTTTCCGGCAGAATCTGCTGGGTAAACGGGTCGATTACTCCGGTCGTACAGTTATCACCGTCGGGCCCGATTTGCGGTTGCACCAGTGCGGATTGCCGAAGAAGATGGCCCTGGAACTTTTCAAGCCGTTCATTTACTACCGCCTCGAGCAGAAGGGCCTGGTTTCCACGGTAAAAAGCGCTAAAAAGATGGTGGAAAGAGGGACCCCGGAAGTCTGGGACACCCTGGACGAGGTTGTCCGTGAATATCCGGTCATGCTCAACCGGGCGCCGACCCTGCACCGGCTCGGTATCCAGGCCTTTGAGCCCATTCTGATCGAGGGCAAAGCCATCCAACTGCATCCGCTGGTGTGTACCGCTTTCAACGCCGACTTTGACGGTGACCAGATGGCCGTGCACGTGCCCCTTTCGGTTGAAGCCCAGATCGAGGCGCGCGTGCTGATGCTCTCATCCAACAACATTCTTT
Organism: Olavius algarvensis Delta 4 endosymbiont; assembly: GCA_905176665.1. Lineage (GTDB taxonomy): Bacteria > Desulfobacterota > Desulfobacteria > Desulfobacterales > CAJINA01 > CAJINA01. The sequence continues at coordinate 9,734 of CAJINA010000082.1, forward strand.
CGCCGGCCAACGGCAGCCCGATCATCGTGCCGAGCCAGGATATCGTCCTGGGGATCTATTACATGACCCGGGCGACCATCGGGGCGCGGGGCGAGGGGATGATTTTCGCCAACCCGGAAGAAGTTCGCGTGGCGTACGACGGTGGAACGGTGGACCTGCATGCCCGGATCAAGGTCCGTTTTGGTGAGGAACGGTTGGATACCACGGTCGGCCGCATCCTCTTGTGGGAAGTCATTCCGCAGGACAACCTCATGAAACTGCGCCGCATTATGGTGAACGAGGAAGTGGACGCTGTGGCGGCCCTGGATGCCCTGAAAAATGGCATGGAATTTACCGCTGCCGTGGCTGAATTCTCCCAGAGCCAGGACAAGGAGCAGGAGGGCTACCTGGGTCTGTTCCGCAAGGACGAGTTCAAGCGCGTATTCTGTGAGAAGGATGTGGACGTCGATGCCGTATACGATCTGGATACCGGTGATTCGAGCAACATCATCTATGATGGACAGCCCTACAATATCTTCCAGATCATGGATCGGTTGCCGGAAATTCCCTTCGAAGCCGTCAACCACGTCATGGACAAAAAACGGCTACGCGAGCTCATCGACTATGCCTACCGCAACCTGGGACCCAAGGCCACCGTCATTCTTTCGGACCGTTTGAAGGACATCGGCTACCGGTACTCGACGGAAGGCGGGCTTTCCATTTCCATCGACGCCATGATCATCCCGGACAGCAAGTGGGACATTCTGAAGAATGCCGAAAATCGGGTCGGCCATATTGACAAGCAGTATATCGAGGGTCTCATCACCCCGGGTGAAAAATACAACAAGGTTGTGGACATCTGGGCCAAGGCTACCGACGACGTGGCCAACGAGATGATGACTTCCATGAAAAACGAACGCCTGGTTGACCTGGAAGGCAAACCGGTATTGGACGAGGCCGGCAAGGAAATGTTCACCGAGAGCATGAATCCCATCTACATGATGGCCGACTCCGGTGCCCGGGGGAGTAAGGATCAGATGCGCCAGTTGGCCGGGATGCGCGGCCTTATGGCCAAACCATCCGGTGAAATCATTGAAACCCCGATTCAGGCCAATTTCCGTGAGGGACTTTCGGTTCTGCAGTACTTCATCTCGACCCACGGTGCCCGCAAGGGACTGGCGGATACCGCCTTGAAAACCGCCAACTCTGGTTACTTGACCCGGCGCTTGGCCGACGTGGCCCAGGACTGTGCCGTGACCGAACACGATTGCGGCACCACAGACGGTGTGACCGTGGAACCCCTCATGGAGGGTGGTGAGGTCATTCAGCGGCTCAGCGAGAGAATCCTGGGCCGGGTGACCGCCGAGGACATCCTCGATCCATTTACCGATGATATCCTGATTGGTGGCGGCGTTGAACTGGATGAAGACGAGGTGAAACAGATCGAGGATGCCGGCCTGACGTCGGTCAAGATCCGTTCGGTGCTGACCTGCAAAACCAAAACCGGTGTGTGTGTCAAATGCTATGGCCGCGACCTGGCCCACGGCCAATCCGTTGAAATGGGACAGGCCATTGGCATTCTGGCGGCACAATCCATCGGCGAGCCCGGTACCCAGTTGACCATGCGGACCTTCCATATCGGTGGTACCGCCAGCCGGCGGGTGGAGCAGGCCGATATCAAGGCCCGGGTCGACGGCAAGGTAAAATATATCGATATGAACGTGGTGAAAAACGCCCAGGGCGACAGGGTGGTCATGAACCGCCGCGGTGGGGAGTTTGCCATTCTGGGTGAAACCGGTCGTGAGCGTGAACGGTTCCCCGTTATTTACGGCGCCCACCTCCAGGTGGGGGATGGCCAGGCGGTGAAGGTGGGCGACCTGCTGGCTACCTGGGATCCCTTTGCTACGCCGATTATCACCGAGGTGGACGGTGTCGTCAAATTTGGCGATGTCATCCCCGGTAAAACCCTGCACGAAAAGGTCGACCCGGTTACCGGTAAATCCAGTAAGACCATCGGTGAATCTAAAAGCGGTGAGGAAAGGCCCAGAATTTCCATCAAGGATGCGGACTCCAAAACGGCCTCTCTGCCCAGCGGATCGGGTATGGCGCGGTATATGCTGCCCACGGACGCCATCATCCTGGTCGAGGAAGGCGATGGGGTCCGGGTCGGGGACGTGATCGCGAAGCTGCCGCGGGCGACCACGAAGACCAAGGATATTACGGGCGGTCTGCCCCGCGTGGCCGAACTTTTCGAGGTAAGAAAACCAAAAGAGATCGCAGTGTTGAGCGAAATCGAAGGCTATGTGTCCATTGCCAAGGCCACCAAGAAAGGCAAACAGAAGGTGACCATTAACCCGGTGGACGGGGTTGGTGAAAACAAAAGCTATTTGATCCCCAAAGGCAAGCACATCAACGTGTACGAGGGCGATTATGTGCGCGCCGGCGAGCCGTTGATCAGCGGAAGCGCCATACCCCAGGATATCCTGAACATCAAGGGTGAGATTGCCCTGGCACGCTACCTGGTGGATGAGGTCCAGGAAGTGTATCGGCTGCAGGGTGTCCGGATCAATGACAAACACATCGAGGTGATCGTGCGCCAGATGATGCGGCGGGTCAAGATCATGGATCCCGGTGATACCGAATTCATCATGGAAGAGCAGGTGGATCGGGTTAGATTTGTTGATATAAATCAAGCGGCTATCGAGAAAGGCCTGAAACCGGCGTCCGCCGAGTCCCTGATCCTGGGCATCACCAAAGCCTCGCTGAGCACCGACAGTTTCATTTCCGCGGCATCGTTCCAGGAAACGACCAAGGTGCTCACCGATGCCAGTATTGCTGCCCGGCAGGACTATTTGAGCGGCCTGAAGGAAAACGTCATCATGGGCCGGCTGATCCCGGCCGGAACCGGGGTGCGGCGATTCCGTGATCTGGATGTCGAAACCCGGACTGCCCCGGTGGCGGAGGGGCAATAAAATAGAAAAAACTATTACAAAAAAGCTTGACAAGTTTTAAAGGGCTGTATACATGTCGGCTTTTTAGCAACCCGCGGAATTTCGCTCGATTCCAACCGGAATCTCACCGGATCCCATCGCGGCTTAGTCATACAAAATGTGAGGATTGAACGAGGAAAGTATGCCGACTATCAACCAGTTAGTGCGTAAGGGTAGAAAACGCGTCAAAAAAAAGACCACGACACCGGCTCTTAAGGGGTCTCCACAGAAAAGAGGTGTTTGTACCCGCGTTTATACATCAACCCCTAAAAAACCGAACTCGGCCCTGCGGAAGGTTGCCAGGGTCCGGCTTACCACCGGTATAGAGGTAACCGCCTATATCCCGGGGATCGGGCACAACCTGCAGGAGCACTCGGTCGTGCTGGTTCGCGGCGGCCGGGTCAAGGATTTGCCCGGTGTCCGGTATCACATCGTGCGGGGCACGCTGGATACGCTGGGTGTCGAAGACCGGCGCCAGGGGCGGTCCAAGTACGGTGCCAAAAAGCCCAAGTAAGAACGGTTTTCAATCATAACTAAAAGATAACAGCTTATAACAAGTGGTGTGACCTATGCCGAGAAGAAGAGAAGTTCCTGTGCGGCAATTTCTGCCGGACGCCAAGTACGAAAACAAATTGGTCGCCAAGTTCATCAAGTTGATCATGCGTGACGGGAAAAAGAGTACTGCCGAAAAGATCCTGTACGGCGCTTTCGATATTATCGAGGAAAAGACCAAGGAATCCCCGGTTAAGCTTTTCGAGCAGGCCGTGGATAACGTCCGGCCCCAGATCGAGGTTAAATCCCGCCGGGTGGGCGGTTCGACCTACCAGGTGCCGACCGAAGTACGGCCTTCCCGGCGTACGGCCCTGGGGATTCGCTGGATCATCGGGTTTGCCCGGAAAAGATCTGAAAAGGGGATGGCCTCGAAACTCGCGGCGGAATTGATGGATGCCGCCAGCAACCGGGGCGCCTCCGTCAAGAAACGCGAAGATACGCACAAAATGGCGGAAGCCAACAAGGCGTTTGCCCATTTCAGATGGTAACTGCACGCGACAACCGGCGGTTTATTAAATAGATACAAATATTTAAGCATAATTACCTTACTCATAGTCCGCTTAAAATAGGGAGGACGGGAAGATGGCCAAGGAAAAATTTGAGAGGACCAAGCCCCACGTGAACGTGGGAACGATTGGGCATATCGATCACGGTAAGACGACTTTGA
>CAJINA010000083.1 GCA_905176665.1 Olavius algarvensis Delta 4 endosymbiont
CGAATTATTTGCATGTGGTTTCTCTATAAGGGAAAACCACGAATAGTAGATTGGTTGGGTTCGATTGAAATACCGTCAGATTTGATTTGACATGGCACACAGTAGAGTGCTCGGTTCAGATATCCTATACATTCATGCAATTTTAACGGATTTGTGATAGTGGCAACATAGCGTAAATCAAAATAGTGCTGTCTTAGAATCCTAGCGTATTCATATACTGTGGTCGCGGATAATCATAGGTTAGAGGCAATCCAGCATGTGTTTCACATATAATCTCTAACTGGGACTATTGGATATCTTGCCAAAGAAAAACCGGTAGCATCTGGCCCGGATGCACTTACCCAAGGCACCCTTATCAATAAGCAAGGAAGTACTTTTGTTGATTTGTCGGTAGGACTTGAGCGGCTATACTGCGTTTAATGGCAACAACGAGCTGATAACTCTGAGAGAGGGTCTCAAAATCATGCTGGGCGAGCCGGTATTAACAGCTGCCGGAGTGAGAGGGGTTCAGGTCGTTCATTCACTAGCATAGTAATAAATCTATTCAGATGAAGTTGCTATTTTGCATAATGGCAATTACTAAGTAGGTGAAGGCCAGTTTAGAAAACGTTCGTTCGGGGAGATATATCGCAAATTCAGGATCAGAACATTAATAAAGGGAGTACAGACATGTTTTCCAGGAACCATTCTTTTTTTTGCATCTCAGGTTGGGGATTTACCATCTTGTTGTTTTTGATGTTTCTGACCGCGTCCTGCGTAGAGAAGAAAATGACGGTAGAAGGCGCCAAGCAGATCTCCGCCTCCATGCAGTCTGCGGCTTTCATACCCCCGCCGCGTAAGATTGACGATATTCTGTCGATATTGGAACAACCGGGGCAGTTTGATCCAACAATTACCGCTGCTGTTACAGCCAAGGCCGATGCCGTCCTGCCGGACACCACCGACCCGGATGCATTGATGTGGTTTTACTATGAGCGCAGTACAAATGCTCGCGCCGTAGGCCGATTCAGCCAATATCTGAGTGATTCGAGACGCGCCTTAGAATACATGCAAAAAGTGCCACCAGAAAAAATTAAACACCAGAAAATCATTGCCGCGGCCGTCTCTGCGGAAGCCTGGGCGGGTAATTTTATAAAAGCCAAGGAACTAAGCAGACGTTTGCTAAAAATGGGAAAGTTTTCATCGAATTATTATATTAAAGCCTGGCTGGATTTTGACTCCGGTGATTTTGAAGCCGGTGAAATGGCAAGTAAAAGTGGGATCAGCACCTGGATGAAACATCGATCTGGGGTTCACAATATGAGTAAAGTCGGGGCCACCTGGTTCCGTATTGATTACGACCGGATCAACGCCCAGCTGTTTTATTACAAAGGCGACTATGCCAAGTCTGTGGAATACCGCCGGGAAACGTTAAAGAAAATGGAGCGCGAAATAAAGGCCATGGCGCCTTACATATACTTTGTGAATCGGAATATGCTCGTTCGGGCGTTACTCCACCAGGGCAAACTGGTAGAGGCGGAAGTAGAAGCACGGGCAACCCTGAAAGAGGCCATCGGCCACGGCGGTAAAGATGCGGTTGCTGTCGCCGAAACTATTGAAGTTCTCGGCCAGATCCTCATGGCCCAGGGGCGCCTGGATGAAGCGGATAGGCTGATTGCGACCGGTGGCCGTATCCTTAAAGCGTCCGGACTGTCGGATGGTTCGATGATCATGGGCCGAAACCGGATGGTTCTTGGTTCGGTTGCGGTAGCCCAGTTGGATTTCAGCGCGGCCCGGGGTCATTTTGAGCGCGCCAAAACAGGACTTCAAGAGAACCGGTACATTTACGAGAAAAACATTCTGCGCAATCCGGATGTGATGATAACCCATATCAAAACCGGAGCGGCAGCAGACATCCTGCCCGTTATTGATAGCACCTGGGATAGCTCCCATCGCAACATGGGTGCAGATGATTACCGCACTGCCAAGGTATTGGGTATACGGGCCATGGCATACGCTAACCTAAAGCAGCCGGCAGAGGCCCTTGCGGATTTCAAAGCCGCCATGCCGGCCCTTTTGGACAGGCACTCGGACGCCGGGACCGGTTTTGTCAACAAACAGCACCAAAAGATCATAGCCGAGGCTTATCTGGACCTTTTACGGCAAATACACCGGGACAAAAAGGCCTCGGATTTAGGTGTGAATGTGGCGGAAGCCGCCTTTAAACAGGTCGAAAGTATGGGAGCCGGCCGGGTGCAAAAGGCTCTGGGAGCCAGCGGGGCAAGGGCGGCGGCCAGCGATCCTGAGTTGGCCGACCTGGTCCGTAGAGAGCAGGATGCCCAAAAACAGATCCTGGCACTGCAAATGGCCTTGTCCGGTGTACTGGCCCTCCCGGCGGCTGAGCAGAATCCGGACACACTCCAGTCACTTAAAGCGTCTATTACCGCTCTTGGTGAAGCACAGCAAACCTTACAGGTAGAAATCAAAGGCCGCTTTCCCAGGTATGCCGACTTTACCGATCCAAAGCCGGTCTCCATGGACACCATCCAAACGAGCCTGTTACCCGGCGAGGCCATGATTATTCTTTACCCAACTGCTGACTATACATTTACCTGGGCTATTCCCCAAAACGGGAGTCCTGCGTTCGCAATCGCCGATATAGGTGTTGCGGACCAGGTCAACACTGTCGGCGCATTGCGCCAGGCGCTTGATCCTGATCCCGAGCGGTTTGGGGATATACCGGACCTCGATCTGGAAAAAGCCTATGCGCTATACGAGCAACTGCTGCTGCCGGTTAGAAATGGATGGGAAACTGCTACCGACCTGGTGGCCGTTGTATCCGGTCCCCTAGCAACCATTCCGCTGGGGATTTTGCCGACAGCCCCAGCAGTAATAGACAAAGCCTCCCGACCACTATTCAGCAGCTATAAGCAAATTCCATGGTTGATTAAAAAAGCATCTGTTGCCCGTATTCCTTCGGGCACCGCCCTGGTTGCCCTCCGGGCGCTTGAGTCGGATGAAAAAGCACGTGTGGCCTTTGCCGGTTTCGGAGATCCAATCTTCAATACTGCACAGATAGCACAGGCGGAAGCCGAAAAAACTAATAACGACCGTGTGGCGAGCAGGGGGCGGATTCGAGTACGCGGCATACGGGTAACCGAGAGCGGCGGCTTAGACAAAGGTGATATTGCCTCTGCCGATATCGGCATACTCAGCCGGTTGCCCGATACCCGAGAAGAGATCGAAAGCATTGCTGCGGCATTGCAGGCAGACCCTGCGGATTCTGTCTTTACAGGAAAACTGGCATCTGAAAAGCAGGTCAAAAACATGCCCCTGGATAAGCACCGAGTCATCATGTTTGCCACCCACGCCTTAATACCCGGCGATCTGGATGGATTGTATCAACCGGCCATTGCCCTCTCAGCACCGGATGTCACTGGTGATGCGGGTGATGGTCTGTTGACCATGGAGGAAGTATTACGATTGAGGCTCAACGCAGAATGGGTGGTCCTGTCCGCCTGCAACACCGGGGCGGCCGAAGGGGCTGGTGCCGAGGCACTGTCCGGCCTGGGGCAGGCCTTTTTCTATGCCGGGACCCGGGCCTTGCTTGTGACGATGTGGCCGGTGGAGACGACCTCTGCCAAGGCTTTAACAACAGGATTGTTTAGACTTCAGAAAGAAGACAGGGCCCTGACCCGTGCCCAGGCCCTACGGAAATCCGCTCTGGACTTGATGGGCAATCAGGTGCTTAAAGATATCGCTACGCAAGAGACCATTGCCAGCTATGCACATCCCATTTTCTGGGCGCCGTTTATCGTTGTGGGCGACGGTGGACAGTAATTGGGAAACAATAGTCAAGATTCAGCATCAGGCCGTCACTTATTCTATACATCCCGTATGCGGTCTGTTCGATCCAATTCTTTTTGGTTTTGAGGATACCGCGATATGTGGTGGTAGACTAAGTTAGTACAAATGGGCGATCAACTGGTGACAACTGCTATGACCCCGCATATATCATAAGGCTGAAAACCCTGAGTTATCTCAAACACATCATAACCACGACCATTAATCCTTAGTTGTATGGTTAAGCAAAAAGGCGTGGATTATCTGCTGTAATCCACGCCTTCATCAATTACAGATGCCTGCTATTTAACACCGGTTGTTCTTTATCTTTAAATAATTAGGTTGTCAAAACATAGCAAAAGAGCAGGGTGTCTCTGTTTTAGGGACATTGGCAACGTCGGGATTTGGCAAAGCGGGGAAGTTAAACCTGCAAACGCCTCTATTCTGTGGTTGCATCCACGCTAGCGCTTTTCCATGGCCAGCCCGATTCCCAGACCGATCAGGATAACGCCGCTGGACGCCTCCAGCCAGCGGTGGACCCGCGGACTGGCTAAAAAAGAGCGCATCTTGCCGAAGAAGAGGGAAATGGCCGAAAGCCAGATGATGCCCATCACAAAGTGAATCCCGGCCAACAGGATAGACTTTATAAAAACCGGATCGGATGGTCCGATAAATTGGGGCAGCAGGGCCAGGTAAAATACAGCCGGTTTGGGGTTCAGGATGTTGTTGAGCAGGCCTTCGATGAAAGCGCGCCGGGCACTCTTGCGGCCCGCGTGAGGACCGCCGGGTGCAGTCGGATCAACGGCGACTTTACCATTGTTAAACAATTGCCGGATAGATTGAAAGCCCAGAAACAATAGATAGCAGGCTCCGGCGGTTTTCAGAATTTCAAAAGCCAGGGCCGACTTTAAAAGAATTAACGACAGGCCGGCTGCAGAGAGCGAAGCGTGTACGAAAAGACCTGAGCAGATCCCGGCCGTGGTCAATAGACCCGCGGCCGGTCCGCGGGAGATAACGCTGCGGATCACCAACATGGTATCCGCACCCGGAGATATGGTTAACAGGGCGGCCAGGCCGGCAAAGGCTGCGATCTGGGGATCAATCATCTTGGGTGTTCCTCTATGGGTTTATACGCGCAACGCTAGATAGCTTTCGGCAACCTGTTTGTCAAATACCAAAATACTTCGAGCCACCCCGCAAACGAAAACAGGCTGCCCATCCTGAACCGGCGCGAACCGAGCCTGGATGCGCAGCCTGTAATATCATTGGTTGGGGTTTCGGGGACCCCACATCCCGCCCCGCTTCATTCCATTTTACACGTTGCTCTGCCTTGCACACCAATAGGGTAGCGGGCAGCAGAAGTCGGGCCGTTAAATCGTCGGGGCCACCGCTATCTGCTCGCCGGTTTTCTGGGCCATTGCCATTGCCTTGGAAGCATCGTTGAAAAGAACCTGCAGATTATTGCGGTAGTTGGCAATTCCGCATGAAATGGTAATGTCGCCCAGGCTCAAACCGGTATTATCCTTGAACTCGTGGGCGTTGATCGCACTCGACAGGCGGCTTGCCGTCCGTGCGGTGGTCTTGCCGTCGCAATCCGACAGAATGATGGCAAAATCGTTACGCCCGATACGAAACGGCAGGGCCTCGCCGTTGAGGTTCTCGCGGGCAACTTTCCCGATCTGTTCCAGCAGCAGGTCAGCGCGTGTTTCCGTGTGCTGGCGAAAATCTTTGACTTCAAAGCGCATCAGCCAGACGGCATGCTCCAGCTTGTCCGCCCGCCGCGAAGCTTCGGCCAGCTTCTGTTTGAAATGACGACGATTGTACAGGCCGGTCAGATCGTCGGTGCAGGCAATGGCATTGACCTGTGCGGTCACTTTCTGCATTTCCGTAGCGTGTTCGTTGACTTGCTGAATTTTGCTCTGGAGTTCATTCGTCAGGCGATTGAAGATTGTGTTGAGCTTGGTGAGTTCGTTGCCGCTTTTTTCAACCGCATCGCTGCCTTCCTGGAGGTGACTGCTGGAAAGATACTCCATTTCCCGGGTTAGGTCTTCAAAGGAATTGACCCACATGAGCAGCAGCAGGGAGCCCAGCCCCTGGACAAGCAGCATGCAGAGGATACCGATATTGAAAATTCCCCGCAAGGCATCCAGCTGGTACGGTTCGAGTATGGGTGCTGTATAATGATAAATAATGAATATCATTATCAATACCGGCAATAGACACGACAGCGTGATAAAGGTAAGAAATAGACGCCGAAATTTTTCGCTGGTTAACGAAACAAACATGGTGGCACCTCCCCCTTGGTGTTTGTTTCGCCCGACTGAAGACCATCTGGAAGGAACTTCTAACTTTATGTAATTGATGTCGACCTGTCAAGAATAAAGTTGGCAGGGTTGAGTTCGGCGGGACTGCCCTTGATGATCTCGACGCGGTCACCCTGGGTAATATTGAAATCTTCCAAGTAATTTCGAGTCTTTAGCTCTTTGAGGCCTGTGCGGGTTTTTCGCCGGATAGACTGCTTGTCATTGCTGTGGTCCAGGTTGATTGCCCGGGCCAGCCGCATGAGGGCCAGCGACAAGGTTGTTTCGATCTGTCCTTGCAGAAACCGATAAAGGGCCTTGGCGACATCGTCTTTGAGTTCCGCCCGGAAATGCAGATCGATATTGGTGACAAAACTTTCCCCGTACATTTCAAGAAAATAGGGGTTGACTGCAACCCTGATCCGGCCGGATTCGGTATCGCGATCGCAAAACGTCAGGATTGATCCGGTCATCTGGCGGACAGCCTTGCGCTTTTTGCCTTTGCCGGTCAGGAGGGCCAGGTCGATCCTTGTTCCGGAAAGGCGCTGAATACTGCGCCAGATCGAATTGCGATTGGCCTGGCTATCAGGCACCGCGGCCAGGGTGCAGATTTCTGTTTCATCGGTTTCAAAAGCCTCGTGGCGATACTGCTTCATGAGTGCCAGCAGGCAGAATAGAACCGTTTCGTCAAAGATGATCAACAGTTCACCCACCACCGACATCTGTCCCCAGGCATTGGTCTCCCCCGAATCGAGGCGCACCAGCGGCCAATCTTTGTACAGGTTGCGATTGCGGAAGTGAAAAGGCGAGACCCGGGTCATCAAGGTGGGCATGAAACTGAAAAGGCGCTGGACATGCGGCTGACGGCTGATGTGTTCTTTTACCGCCTGGGAGGCATTGGCTATCATGCGGCGTTGGGCGCCGTCCGCGGGCTGTTCATCGCGTGGGCTGTCTGCATGTGTTTCAAAGGGTTTTCCGGCTAGGTCCTGGGGCCGGGGGACGTCTTTGGAGTCTGACATGGTGTCCTTTCATGGTGATGATTGTGAGTCTGCAGATGGTGCCGCGGAAGAGCCCCTTTCACGTATCACATTTTAAAGTCTCACTCAATCGCAGGACCACCCTTTACAACATGATTTCTTTCCAAAGGGCGGAAACCCGGTTTTGCAGGTCACCGTATTTGGTATCGGGCACCCGGCCCGGTTTCTCCAGCAGGTTGCGTTTGTGTACCTCCGCCCGAAAAGTAAGATAAGCCGATTTAATAAATTCGGCTGTGGCGGCGGTGATGAGGCCGCATTCGGCCAGGGTTTCCAACAGGCGGACATTATCCGACCAGGTGGTAAGCTGGGGATGCCGGTGGGCATACCGGAGGACCAGGTATTGCACCATAAATTCAATGTCCACAATCCCGCCGTTGCCCTGTTTGAGGTCAAAGGTTCCCGGCCGGGGTTTGAAAAGATTGCGGCGCATTTTCTGGCGCATGGAAACCACTTCATCACGCAGGGTTTGAGCATCCCGGCGGCGGGCAATGATTTCGTGCCGGATCCGGTTGAAGGTATCCACCAAAGATTCATCACCACTGATAATGCGTGCCCGAACCAGCGCCTGATGCTCCCAGGTCCAGGCCTCCTTGGCTTGATAGGTACGGAACGCATCTATATGGTTGACCAGCAGCCCGGATATGCCGGACGGCCGTAAGCGGGTGTCGGTTTCATAGAGCCGGCCCGCGCGGGTATGGGCCGTGAGGATGTGGACGACCCGCTGGCCCAGGCGCGCGAAAAACTGGGCATTGTCAATTGCTTTTTCACCGCCGGACATTTCCCCGCGCCGACCGGCGTGCAGAAATACCAGGTCGAGGTCGCTACCGTAGCCGAGTTCTATGCCGCCCAGTTTGCCATAGGCAATGACGACAAAACCACGGCCGGCCGGGTCGCAGCTGGGCCGCCCATGCTTCTTTTCCAAATGGTGCCAGGAGAGATTCACTACCCGGTCGACAACCACCTCCGCGATATGGGTCAGGTGGTCGCTGGTGCGCATCAAGGGTATGGCGCCGGTTATATCGGCCGCGGCAACTTTTAACGTATTGATCTGTTTGAAAATACACAGTTCTTCAATCTGGTACTCGAGATCATCGACATCGATCCGGGCCAGACGCCGGTCGATATCCAGCTCCAGATCGGCTTTTTCCGGAGGGCTGTAAAGCGTGCGTGGATCGAGCAGCTCATCCAGCAAAACGGGGTGTTTGGATAGAAAGGCGATGATCCATGGGCTTTCACTGGCCAGCCGAACCAGGTGTTTTAGAACCGATGGGTTTTCCAGCAGTAAGGCGAGATAGTTGGTGCGCTGCTGGATGGCCTTGAGCAGGTCCGTTATGCGGCCCAACACCAATTCCGGCTCCGCGGACTGACCGATGGCCGTCAGAAGATCCGGCATCAGTCGATCCAGGCGCTGGCGACCATTTGCGCTCAAGGACCGGGTGGTCTGGTCCAACTGCAGATCTTTGAGCAATCGGGTCGCCTGCCGCGGATCCTGAAAACCCGCCCGCGAGAGGGTGCTCTGGTGATCTTCATCCGCAAATATGTCCAGCCAGACGGTGGCCAGGTTTTCTTCCGCGACATCCGTGCCGGCCGACCGGTCCTGTTCTTCGGCTGTTTCCAGCAGACTGCTGAAATGGCCATGGACGATATTGCGGTGGTCTGTCAAAGCGTTTAGGAACGGTTCCCAGTCAGTGAAACCCATTCCGGCTGCCAGTTTCAGGCGGTCCTCTGCTTTCTGCGGCAGTTCATGGGTTTGTCTGTCCGCCAGCTCCTGTATGCGATGTTCCGTGTTGCGCAAGAACAGATACGCCGTCGTCAGTTCATCGCGGGTGGCGGGTTCGATAAACGCTTCGGATACCAGGACGTTCAGAATGGTAAGGATCCGCCTGGCCCGCAGGCGCGGGATAACCCCGCCGCGCATCAGCTGGAACATCTGGCCGAAAAACTCGATTTCCCGGATACCGCCGGCCCCGGTCTTTATGTTGTATTCAAGGCCTTTACGTCGAACCTCCAGGGCAATTTTCTGTTTCATTTGCCGGAGTGAATCGAAAACGCCGTAATCCAGATAACGGCGGTAGATAAACGGCTGCAATCTTTTCATCAGGTCTTCGCCGGTTGTGGGCTCACCGGCCACCGGACGGGCTTTTATCCAAGCATAACGTTCCCATTCCCGCCCCTGGGACTGGTAATAGTCTTCCATGGCATCGAAGCTCATCACGATGGGGCCGTTCTCTCCATAGGGTCGCAGGCGGGCATCGACGCGAAAAACAAAACCTTCGAAGGTGTTGGTTCCAATAACCTTGATTAAATCCCGGGCCAGGCGTGCGAAAAAGTCTTCGCCCGCCAGGTCGGATTGACCGTCGTGGATGGTGCCGGCTTCCGGGTATGCAAAGATGAGATCAATATCGGAAGAGAAATTTAGCTCACGGGCCCCCAGCTTGCCCATGCCCACCACAATCAGGGAAAGCTTATTACCCGCGCTGTCACATGGTGTGCCGAGTTTATCGCACTGCCAGGCATCCAGTCTGTCCAGGGCGGCCTGGAGGCAGGCATCCGCAAATGCCGAAAGATCGGTCATTGTTTCGTCCAGGTCGGCCTGTCCGGAGATATCCCGGTAGGCAATCCGCACCATTTCCCGGGTGCGGCGACGACGCAAGACCGAGGAAAGCGCATCAACCGAGTCGATGGGGGCCAGGTCGGCGGCAATTGCAGCGGTGTAGCCGTCGGGTGGATAGGGCCGGTTGAGGTCCCGGCTGGCGGCCAGTTCGATCAGCAGGTTCGGCTGCCGGGTACAGACCTGGTAGATGAAATCGGAGAGGACAAAGGCGCGGCGGATGGTGGCCGCGACCGGCGGGGTGAAGTCGGGGGACAGCTTTTTTTCCCGGGCCGCCTGCAAAAAAGCGTTCCAGCGCAGGTCTGCCTCCCTGTGCAGGGATCCGGGCAATGCTGCCGGGGTGTCAGCCTTCAAATGGAAAACCCTTTCTGGGCGCCATCTCCAAAGATGAAAGGCGCTGGCGCTTACTTGATATAGCCCCAATCCACTAAGCGCTTATAGGCATATTTGGCACTCTCGCCCTGCCGGACAACCTGCAGGTAGTTGTAATACTGGCGTGCAGCCTGCTCCCGGTTTTGCATGCCTTCGTAGGAGACGCCCTTCAAAAAGACAGTTCCGGGGTTGCCCGGAAGAATGCGGTCATAGCTGTTGAAGTCGGCCAGGGCTGCTTCGAATTTCTTTTCCTTGATTTTGGCATATCCGGCCAGGTGATACCCCTGGGCTTCTTCGGGATATACCGCCTTGGCCCGGTCGGCATACCGTTGGGCGGCGGGGTACTTTTTCTGAACGAGTTGGCACTTGGCCATCATGACCAGGCCGGCATAATCCTCCGGGGCCAGTTTGAGCGCCGCGTCATACTCCTTTTCGGCCTGGGGGAACTGTTTCTTGGCCATGGCTCTTTCGCCGGCCTGTAATTTCTTGATAGCCGGTTCAATTTTACGCAAGCCGGCCAGGTGGTCCATGTACCGTTCACGGTGCAGTGGTTTGTCGGCCGCGTACTGGTACGATTGCTGGACCCGCCCCACGGCGATGCGGTAGCGTTCCGAGCTCATGGGGTGGGTGGCAAACAGCAAAGCCAGGGTGCTGGTCTTGTGCTTGTTGAGATTGTTGAGCATGTCCATCAAGCCAACGAAACCCTTGGAACCATAGCCGGCCTGGACCATGTAAGTGAGCCCGAGACTGTCGGCTTCGTGTTCGTTTTCCCGGCTGTAGGACGCCAGCAGGGCGCCGGCTCCGATGGCGCCGACCTGGGCGACGATGTCGCCATATAAGCGTCCCTGGGTGCCGGCAATGACGGCCAGGCCCCCAACCACACCTTGGGTGAGTTTACCCTTGGACATCTGTTCGGCTGTATGGCGGGCATTGACGTGACCGAGTTCATGTCCCAAGAGGGACGCCAGTTCGGCTTCGTTCTGCATTGTCAGCAGTATACCGCGCGTGGCGGCGATGCTGCCGCCGGGAAAGGCATACGCGTTGATGTAGGTTGCGTTGACCACTTTGAAATCATAGGGCATGTGGGGACGATGGGTTTTGGCCGCTACGCGCTTGCCGATGCGCTCCATGTAGGCGGCCAGCTGGGGGTCGCGTACGGTACCGTAATCGGCTGAAAATTGATAGGGGGAGTTCTTTTTATCTATCTGGATCTCTTCATCTTCCGAAACCAGCATGAGCTGTTTACGGCCAGTGACCGGGTTGGCGGCACAACCGGTCAACAGACCGGCCGCAGCCAGGGTGGACAGTTGGATGAAATCCCGGCGCGTGAGGCCGTCCAAGGTTGTTTTCGGGTTGCAATACAGGGCCATATCTGCTCCTAATACAAATTGAGTCAACATTATTTAAAAACATAGAAAAGCCACCAGTTAGTGTCAAGCGAACAATCTGAGCGGACTCTCGGACCCGGGTTGCCGGACGGCTGGAAACCGGCGCCAGGTGTCTCCGGATGGCCGGGCCCAGCGCGCCAATTCCCCGCCGACCTGCGACAATAAATACAAAAATGAAATGGTTTTTTCAGGTTTATTACAAAAACGTAATTGCTTTTCATGTAGCAGCAACCCGCCCATATTATGAAATAAATATAATATCAGCTCATTGGCGGCCTTTAGATTTCTGGTATGGAATTTGCGAAATAAAACATTACCCTTTTTTTAATAAAACAGGAGATGAACGTGCCATGTGCAGATTATTTGCAATAACCAGCGAAGAGCCTTTGTCCCCCATGGTGGCCCTGGAGGCGTTGGATGTTATGCGGGAAGGGCATGACGGTTCCGGCGTGGGACTTTTCCTACGTGATTTGTCCGGTCCTTTCGAGGAGATGAAAGATGCTCCGATTCTGTCCGGGATCTTCACCGACAAGGGCTTGAAGCGGCTGGACCGTTTCATGATGGATATCGGGTTTACCACCAAGTTCAAGGTAAGCATCAAGCTACCGAAGAAGCCACCGCCGGGCGTTCCCAAAAGGGATATCTACCTGGTGCGGGCGTATGAATACCCGGAAGAATGGGACGAGTTTTCCAGTTCCGAGCGGATGGCCCGGCTGTTGAACATCCGGCTCACCCTGCGGCAGATGGGTGAAGCGGAGGAAGACATGATCGTCTACTCCTTCTGGCCGGATGCGATTTTAATCAAGGAAATCGGCGACCCGCTGGCCGTGGCCCGGCACCTCGGGCTGGACCGCAAAGAGCTCATGGCGCGCATCATCATGGCCCAGGGGCGCCAGAATACCAATTATGCTATTAACCTCTACGCCTGCCATCCATTTTTCATCGAGGGGTTTTCGACCATGACCAACGGTGAAAATACGGCGTTTATTCCCATAAAGGATTATCTGATGTCCCGGGGAATCAACGGCTACAGCGGGTATCAGTCCGATTCCGAGGTCTTTACCCATATCCTGCACTACACGATCCAGCATCTCGGCCTCGGTCTGGAGACCTACAAGCATATCATCACACCGCTGCAGCACGATGATATCGAAACACATCCCAACGCCGGATTTCTGAAACAGCTCAAGCAGTCCTGCCGACGGTTGATCATCGACGGCCCCAACTGCGTCATCGGCAGCCTGATCGACCACAGCCTGTTTATGGTCCAGGACCGAAAAAAGCTGCGGCCCGGGGTGGTGGGCGGCCGGCCCGGCTGTTATGCCTTTTCATCAGAGATCTGCGGCCTGGACGCCGCCATTCCCTATCGCGACAAAACGCAAGATTTTCAACCGATGCATCTGGACACCGTGATTGTCGGTCCGGATCGTCAGGAGGTATCCATATGCCGTCAAACAGACCCATTGCCCCTTCCTCGCTAAGTGTGAAGGATCTGCCCTGGCAGATCGCCTGGGACAAAGATAAGTGCACCCTGTGCGGCAGTTGTACGGCGGTTTGTCCGGTCAATGCCATTGAACTGGGGGTGTTCCGCAAACGCGCCCTGCAGACCAGCCTGCTCCGCCCTGAAGAGAATGCCAGCACTTTTGGGACCTGGCACGGCATTCGGCAGAAGACCGATCCCAGTTTTAAATGTGTCGGCTGCGCCATGTGTACCCTGGTCTGTCCCAATGATGCCATTACCCCCTGTCGTTCGGACGAGGCGGATAAATTGCGCTTTCACATCAACCAGGGTGGTATTCCCCGCAGCCGCGGCGGTCGCCGTAATCTGGCGGCGGGGTTATTGGACCAGATCAAGTTTATCCGCATTTCGATGCTCACCGACCCGGCCCTGGATGCCGGCCGGCATGAGTTTGAGCTGCGCTCCCTGCTTGGCAGGGTGTTACCGCCGGAAGACAGCATCCGGTTTTACAATGAGAGAGGCTGGATACCGCCGGTCCGTGAAATTTACCCCCTGATCATCGGGGGCATGTCATTCGGGGCCCTCTCACCGAACATGTGGGAAGGCTTGCAACTGGGTGTCACCTATCTGAACGAGGAGCTGGGCCTGCCTGTGCGGATCTGCACCGGAGAGGGCGGGTGCCCCCCGCGCCTGCTGCGCAGCCGGTTTTTACAATACGTCATTCTCCAAATCGCCAGTGGGTATTTCGGTTGGGACGAGATCATCCACGCCATTCCGGAGATGAAGGTCGATCCTTGCGCCGTGGAGATCAAATATGGCCAGGGCGCCAAGCCGGGGGACGGCGGTCTGCTCATGTGGCACAAGGTCAACAAGCTGATCGCGGCGATCCGGGGTGTGCCGCCGGGCGTCAGCCTGCCCAGTCCACCGACCCACCAGACCAAGTATTCCATCGAGGAAGCCGTGGCCAAGATGACCCAATCCATGTACATGGCCTGGGGATTCCGGGTGCCGGTCTATCCCAAAATTTCGGGAACCACAACGGCCACCGCGGTTCTGAACAACATCACCCGCAACAGCTATGCGGCCGGCCTCGCGATTGACGGTGAGGATGGCGGCACCGGGGCCGCCTATAGTGTTTCGCTGGATCATATGGGGCATCCCATTGCCAGCAACATCCGGGATTGCTACCTGGATCTGGTCAAAACCGGCAAACAGAACGAGGTGCCCCTGTTTGCCGGCGGTGGCATTGGCCGCAACGGCAACCTGGCCGCCAACGCTGCGGCGCTGATCATGCTGGGCGCCAGCGGTGTCCAGATCGGGAAATACATCATGCAGGCGGCGGCGGGTTGTCTTGGGTCGGAGTCGGATCGCTGCAACATCTGCAACATCGGCAATTGCCCCAAAGGCATCACCTCTCAGGATCCGCGCCTTTATCGGCGGCTGGATGTGGATCAGGTGGCCGAGCGCGTGGTAGACGTCTTTCTCAGTTTCGACACCGAACTCAAAAAAATCGTGGCCCCGCTGGGACGCTCGACGTCACTGCCCATTGGGATGTCCGATGCCCTGGGCATCAACGATAAAGCTGCCGCGGAACGTCTGGCGATCCGGTATGTGGTTTAGCAAAGGCCGGACGCAAATGCAGCCGCAGGCTGCAAGCCCCCCAGATCGGGGAACCCAGCGCCGGCAATGAGCCGGCGCCGGAAAAAATGCGGAGAAATAGAATGAACGACCAGCACATTGCCATCATACACGGCAGGGAGATGGGGGCCCGTGTCAGCTCCCGTATACTCGAAGAAGAAATCCAAAAGGTAATCACATCCGGATTCCGGCAGCTCAATGTCAAGGCCTTTGGCCAGCACGGCATCGGCGGCCGCCTTTGGTCGGAAGATAAGCGCCCCATCCAGGTCACGGTGGAAGGGCCGGCCGGACAGCGTTTGGGGTCCATGGGCTTTCCCGGCACGCGGATCGAGGTGATGGGCCCGGCCTCGGATGATGTGGGCTGGCTGAATGCCGGCGCCGAGATCGTAATCCACGGCAATGCCGGCAACGGGGTCGCCAACGCCATGGCCCAGGGCAAGGTGCAGGTCGGCGGGAATATTGGTGCCCGGGGCATGACCATGACCAAGTTCAACCCCCGGTTTACGAGGCCTGAATTGTGGGTACTGGGCTCCGTGGGAGACTATTTCGGCGAATTCATGGCCGGTGGCGTTGCGGTGGTCTGCGGTATTGATCCGCAGGATCCGGACAATGTTCTGGGGCACCGGCCGTTTATCGGCATGGTGGGCGGTCGGGCCTTTTCCCGGGGTCCGCACAAGGGTTACAGCCAGACGGATGCCAAACTGGTGGCGCTCACCGATGGCGATTGGGCTTGGCTTACCGAGAACCTGAAGCAGTTTCTGGACGCGGTCCAAAAACCGGAGTTGTTCGAGACCCTTGCCGAACGGGAGCAGTGGCAGGTGATTGCTGCGCGGACGCCCCAGGAAAAGATCTCAAGCAAGCGGCGCTCCATGGAAACGTTCCACCGGGATGTGTGGGAGGCCGAGCTGGGCCAGGGCGGCTTGATCGGCGACCTCATGGAGATCGATCGCAGCCCGATATCGCTGATTCCCACCGGTGATCTCCGGCGGGCGGTGCCCATGTGGGAAAACGGAAAATTCCTGGCGCCCTGTGAAGCCACCTGCCCGAGCGGCATTCCGGTTCGCCAGCGATGGCAGTTGATTCGGGACGGTCTGGTAGACGAAGCCGTCGATCTGGCGCTGCAATACACGCCTTTCCCGGCGACCGTATGCGGGTATCTGTGCCCCAATCCCTGTATGGAGGCCTGTACCCGCCAGTCGGCGCTCATTGCACCGGTGGACACGGCCGTCATCGGCAAAGCCAGTATAGAGGCCCGCACGCCGGATCTACCGGAGCTTTCCGGCCACAAGATCGCCGTCATCGGCGGCGGGCCGGCCGGCATATCTACGGCCTGGCAGCTGCGCTTAAAAGGTCATGCGGCCACCATATTTGATCTGGCTGAAACCCTCGGCGGGAAGATACCGGCCGTCATTCCCGAAGCACGTATTCCCGCCGAAGTTGTCGACAGCGAACTGGACCGGGTACGCGAGGTCCTCGACCATGAGCAGCTCAAAGAGGCCCTGACACCGAAAGATGTGCGGAATTTGGCCGTTGAGTATGAATACGTGGTCATTGCCACCGGGGCCTGGAAACCGCGGACCCTGCCGGTCCCTGGGGCTGAGCGGATGATGCCGGCCCTGGACTTTCTGGCCAAGGCCAGGACCAATATGGCCTCCGTGGGCAAAAAAGTGGTGGTGATCGGCGCCGGGAATGTGGGCTGCGATGTGGCCGCTGAAGCACACCGGCTGGGAGCCGAGGAAGTTCTGCTCATCGACGTGCAAGAACCGGCCTCGTTTGGCAAGGAGCGCGAGGAAGCCGAGAAGATCGGGGCCCAGTTCAAATGGCCCTGTTTTACCCAGGAAATTACCCCCGAAGGGGTCATGTTGACCACCGGCGAACTGTTGCCGGCCGATTCGGTATTCATTTCCATCGGGGATGCCCCTGATCTTGATTTTTTGCCCCCGGAAGTGACCACCGTTCACGGTTACATCCAGACGGACGCTGTCGGCCGTACTGCGGATCCCACGATCTTTGCCATCGGCGATGCTGTCCGTCCCGGCCTGCTGACCGACGCCATTGGATCCGGGCGGCGGGCGGCCGAGGCGATTGATAGTCTCCTGGCCCGGCGGGAACCGGCTGATCCGATGTCGGAAGTCATCGACATCAACCGGGTTTCACTGGAATACTTTGATCCCCGGATAAGCGGCTACGATGATGTCGAGCAGTGCGGCGACAATTGTGCCTCCTGCGGCACTTGCCGCGACTGCGGCATCTGCGTGGCGGTATGCCCCCAGGCCGCCATCAGCCGCCTGGACAGCGGTGCTGTCGGATACGAATATGCGGTAGCTGCCGATAAATGCATCGGGTGCGGATTCTGCGCCGGGGCTTGCCCCTGCGGGGTCTGGAACATGGTTCCCAACACCGCAGATATTTGATACCGGCCGAGCACAATTTTGGGTTTTTGGATCGGATAACCTGTGTTATGGTACACCGTTTAAATAGAAGCGAACTCAAAAAAGCCTTTTGGCCCAATCTCGGCGTTGGGCGCTCGTTTCAGCACGGAGTGCAGCTATAGCGCTATCCTCGAAATACCAATAGGTATTTCCTCCGGTTTGAATCTCGCGGCCGCCGCACCTTGAACCAAAATTCATTTTTGAGTTAATTTCCGGACAAGACGGATACCATAACCGATGAGCAGTACGTGGGATTTATGAAGGCGATTCTAGCGCTCGAAGACGGCCGGGTATTTAAATGCAGAAGTTTCACCGGGGACGGTGAAGCCAGTGCCGAGGTAGTCTTCAACACCGGCATGAGTGGTTACCAGGAGGTTCTCACCGATCCTTCCTACAGCGGGCAGATGGTAACAATGACCTACCCGCTGGTAGGTAACTACGGGGTGAATACCGAAGATGTGGAATCCGATCGGGTCCAGGTGGCGGCTTTCCTGGTCCGTGAATACCAGGCGGCCTACAGCAACTACCGGGCCACGCAATCCCTGCGAGATTATCTCAAAGCACATAACATCATGGGGGTCGAAGACCTGGATACCCGGGCCTTGACCCGGCACCTGCGCAATACCGGCGCTATGCGAGGGTTTCTCTCCACCCGGGTCCTGGACCCGGAGGTGTGCGTGCAAAAAGCCCGGGAATTGCCCACTATGGAGGGCCAGGACCTGGCCAGCCGGGTGACCACGCCGACCGCATACCGCTGGCGCGACGGGCAGCCGGTTTTTTTGGAAAGCGATTGTCCGCTGGATCATGGTCTCTGGACCAATGGAAATGGGCGGTTCACGGTGGTAGCGTTTGATTTTGGAATAAAATATAACATTATCAGGTGTCTGGAAAATGCCGGCTGTGAAGTGGTGGTGGTCCCTGCTGCCACCGACGCCCGGACGATCCGCGCCATGGCTCCCGACGGCTTGTTCCTGTCCAACGGACCGGGCGACCCGGAGCCGGTCACCCATGTTGTCGCGACCATCCGCGACCTGTTAGGCGAGTTCCCCATGTTCGGCATCTGCCTCGGACACCAGATTTTAGGCCTGGCCTTGGGCGGCACCACGTATAAATTAAAATTTGGACACCGGGGTATCAACCAGCCGGTCCAGAATTTGGACAACGGCAAGATCGAGGTAACGTCCCAGAACCACGGCTTCGTTGTCGATATCGATAGCCTGAAGCACCAGGCCGTCGAGATAACCCATGTGAATCTCAATGACGGCACCTTAGAAGGATTCCGACACAAAGAGCTGCCCCTGTTTGCCGTTCAGTACCATCCGGAAGCGTCTCCCGGTCCGCACGATGCCCACTACCTGTTTGCGAACTTCATCAACCTCATTAAAGACCACCAGAGCCATGCCTAAGCGCACCGACATCCACAAAATTATGATTATCGGCGCGGGGCCGATCATTATCAGTCAGGCCTGTGAATTCGACTACTCGGGGACGCAGGCTTGCAAGGCGCTTAAAGAAGAGGGGTACGAGATCGTCCTGGTCAATTCCAATCCGGCTACGATCATGACGGACCCCGAGATGGCGCCGCGAACCTACATCGAACCGGTTACGCCCCAGACGGTGGCCAAGATCATTGCGCGGGAACGGCCGGATGCGTTGCTGCCGACCCTGGGCGGTCAGACCGGCCTCAATACGGCCATTGAAGTCGACCGTATGGGGGTCCTGAATGAGTACGGGGTTGAGATGATCGGCGCGACCACCGAATCGATCAACAAGGCCGAAGACCGGGACCTGTTCCGCAACGCCATGCACAGAATTGGACTGCGCATTCCCAATAGTGGGATTGCCACCGACCTGGACCAGGTCCACAGCATTGCCCAAGAGATCGGTTTTCCCATTATTGTCCGGCCCAGCTTCACCCTCGGCGGCACCGGTGGCGGAGTGGCCTACAATCCGGAAGAGCTGGAAAGGCTGGCCAAAGCAGGACTCGATGCCAGCCTGATTACCCAGGTGATGTTGGAAGAATCGGTGCTGGGTTGGAAAGAGTATGAACTCGAGGTGATGCGGGACAATAAGGACAACGTGGTCATCATTTGTTCCATTGAAAATTTGGACCCCATGGGCGTGCACACCGGAGAGAGCATTACCGTGGCGCCGGCCCAAACCTTGACTGACCGGGAATACCAGGTGTTGCGGGATGCTTCCATTGCCATTATGCGTGAAATCGGGGTGGACACCGGCGGCAGCAATGTACAGTTTGCCGTCCATCCCGGCACCGGGGAGCTGATCGTGGTTGAGATGAACCCGCGGGTTTCGCGCAGCAGCGCTTTGGCCTCAAAGGCCACCGGCTACCCGATTGCCAAGATTGCCGCTAAGCTGGCCGTAGGCTACACCCTGGATGAGATCCCCAACGACATTACCGGCGAAACCATGGCCTCTTTTGAACCGACGCTGGATTACTGCGTGGTCAAAATCCCGCGGTGGGCGTTTGAAAAATTCCCGGAAACACCGGATGTGTTGACCACGGCCATGAAATCGGTGGGCGAGGCCATGTCCATCGGTCGCACCTTCAAGGAGGCGCTGCAAAAGGGCCTGCGCAGCCTTGAAATCGGGCGTTTTGGCCTGGGCGCCGATGGTAAGGAGTTGACCGGGGAAGACAGCGGGGCGCCCACCCGGGCGGAAATCGAGCAGCATCTGGCAACACCCAACAGCAAGCGAATTTTCTACCTGCGCTACGCCCTGCTGGCGGATATGGGCATTGAAGCGATTTATGAGCTGACCGGGATCGACCCCTGGTTTCTCTATCAGATACGCCAAATTGTCGATATGGAAATCCGGCTGGCCGAGCAGGCTGGCGAGCTGGATACCGATCTTTTCAAAAAGGCTAAATCCTGGGGTTTCTCCGATGTCCAGGTCGCCCACCTCACCGGCAGCGATGAACTACAGGTCCGCGACCTGCGGGCCAAACTCGGCATCACCCCGGTTTACAAGCTCGTGGATACCTGCGCGGCGGAGTTCAAAGCCGCCACCCCTTATTATTACTCCACTTACGAAGAAGAAGACGAAGCCCGGGTGAGCGACCGACGCAAGGTGATGATCCTGGGCGGCGGTCCCAATCGTATCGGGCAAGGGATCGAGTTCGACTACTGCTGCGTGCACGCCTCGTTTGCCCTGCGGGAAATGGGGGTGGAGAGCATCATGGTCAACAGCAACCCGGAAACGGTCAGCACTGACTACGATACCTCCGACAAACTCTATTTCGAACCCCTGACGGGTGAAGATGTCATTCACATCGCTGCGTCGGAAAAGCCGCTGGGCGTGATTGTCCAATTTGGCGGGCAGACGCCGTTGAATCTTTCGAGTGCCCTCGCCCAAGCCGGTGTGCCGATTCTGGGGACCCCGCCGGAAAGTATCGACCGGGCCGAGGACCGGGAACTGTTTCAGGCCATGTTGAAAAAACTCGACCTGCAGCAGCCCGACAACGGGACCTCCCTGACCATAGCCGGTGCAGAAGAAGAAGCTGAACGCATCGGGTATCCGGTCATCGTCAGGCCTTCCTATGTGCTGGGCGGCCGGGCTATGAAAATCGTTTATGATAGCAAGGATCTGGAAAATTTCGCCCGCGAAGCCATCGATGCCTCGCCGGGACACCCGATTCTGATCGATCAATTCCTGGATAATGCCGTTGAATTCGACGTGGACGCCATCTCGGACGGACAGCAGACGATCATCGGCGGGATCATGGAGCATATCGAGGAAGCCGGTATCCACTCCGGTGATTCGGCCTGTGTGTTGCCCCCCCAAAGCGTCTCCCCGGACATGATCGTTCAAATCACCGCGGCAACCAAATCCATGGCCCGGGAGCTGGGAGTCATTGGCCTGATGAACGTGCAGTATGCCGTCAAGGACGATCAGCTGTATGTAATCGAAGTCAATCCCCGGGCATCGCGCACCATTCCGTTTGTAAGCAAAGCCACCGGCGTACCCCTGGCCAAACTGGCTACCAAGGTGATGCTGGGGCAGACCCTGGAGGAACTGGGGCTGACCACGGAGATCGTGCCGGCGCACGTTTCGGTCAAAGAGGCCGTTCTGCCGTTTGACCGTTTCCCCGGGGTCGATACCTTGCTGGGGCCGGAAATGAAATCAACCGGTGAAGTGATGGGGATGGACGAAAAATTCGGCGCCGCTTATGCCAAGGCCCAACTGGGCGCAGGTCACAAACTGGCGACGGACGGGGGTGTGTTTATCAGCGTCCGGGATCGTGACAAGGAAGCGGTTCTGCCCGTGGCCCGTCAGTTTCACGACATCGGCTATCGCATTATCGCCACCAGCGGGACGGCCACCTTCCTGGAAACCCACGGCATTCGCACCAGCATCGTTAAAAAGGTTTCACTGGGACGGCCGAATGTCCTTGACGCCATTAAAAACAGCAAGATTCAACTGGTAATCAATACCGGTTCCGGCGGCGAAACCGTACGGGACGGGTTCGAAATTCGCCGGGCCGCCATCAAGTATTCCATCCCCTATGCCACTACGATTGCCGGCGCCATGGCCATGAGTCGGGGGATTGCCAATATGGCCGGCAAGGAATTGGGCGTAAAAACGGTTCAGGAATATCACCATTAAAAAGAGGTAATCGCTTTGAGTGATTCCGACAAACCACGTGAGGCCTGCGGTGTCTTTGGGATTTATAGCCACCCTGAAGCAGCGGCTTTAACCTATTTTGGCCTCTACGCCCTCCAGCACCGGGGGCAGGAAAGCGCCGGCATCGCGGTTTTCCGCGACGGTGAAATAATCACCCACAAAGCCATGGGGCTGGTCCCCGAAATATTCGATGATCGGCTGCTGGCCGAGCTGGGCGGCGGCAGCGCCATCGGCCATGTCCGCTACTCCACCACCGGTAGTTCCAAGCTGGTGAATGCCCAGCCGTTTGCCGTGCGCCACCGGGGAAAATCCTATGCCGTGGCCCATAACGGCAATCTGGTAAATGCCCATGAATTAAAATCAGAGCTTGAAGCATCCGGGTCTATTTTTCAAACTACCATGGACACGGAAGTGTTTCTGCATTTGCTGGTAAAGAGCCTCAAGGGCGGACTTGAACAAGCGGTTGTTAAAACCGTACAGCAGCTCAAAGGTGCTTTCTCTTTTGTTGTGCTAACCAGTCGGGGCGAGATTATCGGCATTAAGGATCCAAATGGATTTCGGCTGCTTTGCCTGGGGCAGGCGAACGGCAACTATGTCCTGGCATCGGAAACGTGTGCCCTCGACCTGGTCAATGCCGAATTTATTCGGGAACTGGACCCCGGGGAGATCCTCATCATCAGTGAAAACGGGCTCAAGAGCATACGGCCCGACGTACCCCCCCGGCCGCAGTCGCTGTGTATCTTCGAGTATATCTATTTTGCCCGGCCCGACAGCACCACCGGCGGCCTGAATGTCTACGAAATGCGCAAGGCCCACGGGCGGCAACTGGCGCGGGAGGCCCCGGTGGATGCAGACCTGGTCATGCCCTTTCCCGATTCGGGGATGTATGCGGCAATCGGGTATTCGGAAGCATCGGGTATTCCTTTTGAAATGGGTATGATCCGCAATCATTACGTGGGTCGTACGTTCATACAACCCACCCAGAGCATGCGGGATTTTGCCACGCGGGTGAAACTTAACCCGATTAAGGAATTGCTAAAGGGTAAAGACATCATTATAATAGAAGATTCGATAATCCGGGGCACCACCGCCAAAACCAGGGTAAAGGCCCTGCGTGAGCTGGGGGTGAGGAATGTACATATGCGGATCAGCTGCCCGCCGCACCGCTTTCCCTGCCATTACGGAATCGATTTTTCGACCAAGGGTGAATTGATCGCCGCGCGTCTGTCCGTTGATGAACTGCGGGAGTTTCTGGGCCTGGATACTCTGCATTATTTGAGCATTGACGGTATGTTGGATTCATCGGGGGTAGAGGATCCCCGCCGCTATTTTTGCAAAGCCTGTTTTGACGGCGACTATCCGGTTCAATTCGATGAGGGCCTGTCCAAAGACTGCATGGATTGTTAAGTTCAGTAAAAACCGCGATTGCAGGCGCAATTAAAATCAAGCTGATGGAGAGCATATGAAAGAGTCCAAATACCTTCAGGATAATATCCAGAATATACAGAAACTTTTCGTCATCCCGGCATTGAAGGGGTTTGAAACCAAAAGCCTTTCCCGCCTGATCAAACTGAGCAAGGTGCGTCAATACGAGGACGGGGAGATCATTATTCAAGAGGGGGATACCGACCCCTGGCTGTATTTTCTGCTGTCCGGTGAAATCAGCATCGTGAAGGACAACCACGCCATTACCAAGATGAACCGGCAGGGGGAAATGTTTGGCGAGATGCGGTTTCTGGACAATCTCAGCCGTTCGACCTCCGTAGTGGCGGTCGGCCCGACAGTCTACCTGGCGGTCAACACGACCGGGACGACGCGCCTTACCTCGGCCGGTGATGCCGGCAACTTCCTCCTGATGCTTTACCAGGTTACCTCGGAATACGTTTCCATGCGGTTGCGGCTGACCAACGATGAACTGGTCAAGGCCAAGAACCAGGTGGAACTGCTGAAGCACAAACTCAGCACTTCGTAAAAACAGCTCGGCAATCCGGAGCCGACGCATTCATGAAAGAAACAGTCGCTTTTTCAAAGAATTCCGCCAACGTATTCTTCCACATCCTGACCAAGTGCAATCTGGCCTGCCGCCATTGCTATATCAACCCCGAGCAGCATGGCCATCAGACGCTGGCGCTAGAAACCATCAAGGCCTGGCTGAAACCGTTTGCCGCGCAGAGCCGGAAGGCCAATGTCATTTTCCTGGGTGGCGAACCGACCTTGCACCCGGATCTGGCCGCGGCCATCAAGTACGCCCGACAGCTGGGTTATGCCTCGATAACGGTGGACACCAACGGCTACCTGTTTCATGACATCCTCGCTAAAGTTACCCCGGACGACGTCGATTTCTTCAGCTTCAGTCTCGATGGCGCCACGGCCAGAACCAATGACCGCCTCCGCGGCAAAGGATCTTTCGATCAGTGTATCCGTGGTATTAAAGCGACCGTCGCCAAAGGGTTCGCCACCAGTCTCATCTATACCGTCAGCCGGGCCAATGCATCCGAGCTGGATCGGATGCCGGCGCTTTTGCAGCAACTGGGTGTAGAACGGTTCTTCATCCAGGTGATCGGCCTGCGGGGCCGGTCAGCCGGTGGTGGACTCAGTACGGTCGCCGGCGATAACCCCCAATTGACCCGGGCCGAGTGGCTTGAACGCGTACCGCCGGTGGCGCGGGCAGCTGCTGATCGCGGCCTGACGGTGACCTATCCTAAAGTCTTCCTCGAATCCGATGAGATATTCGAATGTGCGGGATTGGTGGCCGACAACTATTTTATCTTTCCCAATGGACGGGTATATCGCTGCCCCCTGTGCGAAGACTTTCCGGTTCACAGCCTACGTTTTGAAACGGACCGCCTGGTTGCGGCCGATCGGCTCAATGAGCGTGATTTTTTCAAATTATCGATCCCGGAGGGTTGTGTGATGAACAGGCTCATACAACCGGATAATATAGATGCTGGCCCGGGGGTGCAGGGCGTGACCCGGATTGCCTGTTGCCTGCTCAAGGAAGAGCTTCAGCCCGGCTGAAGGAAAAAAGCGAGCGTGAACCCGACTTATAGAAATAGCAGAGCCGGCCCCCTTTGCGGGAGCCGGCTCTGTTTTTTGATGTTTGAGGCTTACAGGCTAAAAATCGGCAAAGTCCTCATCATCGAAAGGAATCACCGCTTCCGGTGCTGATTTGGATGGCCCCGGTTTTGCCGCCGGCAACTCACGGGCAGGGGCTTTGCGTTGCCTTTTAGCCGGCACCGCTGGTTTGGCCCCGTCCGGGCGGGTCAGTTTGGAATTGCTGCCGCCGACCACGGTCACCAGTTCACCCACCATGTATTTCATCTGTTCCGCCTGGGCACTCATTTCTTCGGCGGCAGAGGCCGATTCCTCTGCTCCAGCGGCGTTTTGCTGGGTTACCTTGTCCATCTCTACAACCGCGGTGTTGACCTGATCGATCCCCTGGGCCTGTTCGCTGGAGGCGGCTGCAATCTCGCCCACCAGTTCGCCCACCTTGCCGGCATTGGTGGCCACTTCGGCGAATGAACCGGAAGTGCTGTCTACGAGCTGGGAACCGTCATGGATCTTTTTGACCGTATTTTCAATAAGCTCGGATGTGTTCTTGGCGGCGTCGGCGGCGCGCATGGCCAGGTTACGGACCTCGTCGGCTACAACGGCAAACCCGGCCCCGGCCTCACCTGCCCGGGCGGCTTCCACGGCCGCATTCAGGGCCAGGAGATTGGTCTGAAAGGCGATTTCATCGATCGTCTTGATGATTTTGGACGTTTCTTCACTGGCCTTGGTGATGGATTCCATCGATTCGGTCAGCTCGGTCATGGCTTCATTGGCAGGCTGAACCACACTGTTGGTTTCCTGCATCAGGGAATCCGCCTGCCGGCTGTGATCCGCGTTCTGCTTGGTCATGGAGGCCATCTCCTCCAGAGACGCGGAGGTTTCTTCGATGGAGGCGGCCTGCTCGGATGACCCTTCCGCCAGCGACTGACCGGACACGGCTACCTGGCCGGAAGCGGAGGCAATCTGGCTGGAGGCCTCGTTCAAGCCTTTGATGATGGTGCTGATAGGCCGGGAAATACTACGTGCCATCAACCAGGAAAGGAACAGGCCAAAAACGGTAATTACCGCTGTTACCACAAAAATAATGGTAAAGAGGGCCCGGATCTCTTCTTCGACGTCATCGATGTAGACGCCGGAACCGACAATCCAGCCCCAGCCGAGATGCAGTTTAACATAGGAGATTTTATGCACGGGTTCCGGAGATCCCGGTTTGGGCCAGTAATAGTCGACGAAACCGGCACCGCCGGCTTTGACGGCCTTTACAAATTCCATAAACAGGTATTTACCGTTGGGGTCCTTCACGCCGGAAAGGTCTTTGCCGTCCAGCTTGGGTTTAATGGGGTGCATGACCATATGCGGCCGGGTGTCATTGATCCAGAAGTACTCTTTACCGTCGTAGCGCATCGCTTTGATGGTCTGTATGGCGGCCTGTTTGGCTTCGGTTTCAGTTACCGTTCCGGCTTTGGCCAGGGCTGCCTGGTGGTTGATCACGTTCCAGGCGGCCTCGACAAGGTGTCTGGTCTTCACATACTTGGCATCATACGTATTGGACCGAATCCGCGGGTACAACCAGGCAAAGAACAAAATGAAACAAAGCATGATAACCACACCCAATGCCAGAATGCGGGTTGACAGTTTAAATTTCTTCAACATGGTTTCCTCCTTTGAGGTTCTGAAATGCCTCCATTTTCTGGATTAGCAGATCCGGTGAAAATGGCTTTTCGATATATTCGGCACTGAAACTCAGTGCGGACGCTCTAATTCGGTGCCCCCCGTAGGCGGTCATCAACACCTTGGCCATCTGCGGCCACCGGGTGTTGACCGACCGGAGCAGCTCCATCCCGTCCATGCCGGGCATCTTCAGGTCGGTCACCAGCAAATCCAGAGGTGTACCGGCACGGTGGGCCCGGGCAATCGCTGCCAGCGCTGTTTGACCCCGATCAGCGGTCTCTACCTGGTGTCCATAGCGCGCCAAATGGGCTTTCAGCGCGTTTAGATTACCACGGTCATCGTCTACAATTATGATGTTCACGTCCACTGCCTATAGAAGCAACTGGTTATGCTCGTTTCATCCGATGATTCGCCAAACGCCAATGATGGTGTGGTTGGTCGCGGGCTCATACATCTGTTCTACATATTCTGTGCCGAAATCTGCACACTGCCTAAAAATCTATAACGGTCTGTAATTAAACATGATATGTTTGGAAGGGTTAAAATCAAGTCAAATGGGGAAAGGTGTCAAACTGACATTCGGAAGGCGGATCAGGAAGATTTATATAAAAAATACAATAATTTATGAATAGAGCGCCAATTTGGCGCACCGCGTGTCACTCTGACGTATCTGCGGACTGTTCGTATTCTTTGAGTTTACGCTGCAGGGTGCGCAGACCAATGCCCAGGGTTCTGGCTGCCTGGGTCCGATTGCCTTTGGAATCTTCCAGCACCCGCAGGATATGCTGTCTCTGGACGAACGCCAACGTGTGGGTGGTATCGGTGCTGACAGTCCCGGGGGCACCATGGGCGAATTCCGGGGCCTGTAAAGAGGCCAGGGTCAATGTCCGGGATTTTTCAGCCAGCACAGCGGCCGCGATCAGATTCTCCAATTCGCGCACATTGCCGGGATAGGCGTATGCCGTGAGGACGCGTTCCAGGTCCGGGGCGATGGATGCGATCTGTTTTTCGTTGGCCGCAGCATGGCGCTTCAGAAAGTGAGCTGCCAGCGGCAGGATGTCTTTCTTGCGCCGGCGCAGGGGTTGGAGATGAATGCTGTAGGCGTTCAGGCGGTGAAAGAGGTCCGCCCGAAAATGCCCGGCGTTTATGCGGGTCGCAATATCCTGGTTTGTGGCGCAGATGATGCGAACATCGATTGCCCGGACCCGGGTGCTGCCGATCCGGTAAAGCTCGCCCTCCTGAAGCACCCGCAGCAATTTTACTTGCAGGGTCGGCGCCAGGTCAGCGATTTCATCCAGGAAGATCGTCCCTTCCTGCGCCTGTTCGAAGAAACCGTGTTTATCCTCCCGGGCATCTGTAAAAGCACCTTTGGCGTGGCCGAAGAATTCGTCTTCGAACAGCGAATTGCTGAAGGCGGCCATATTGACGGCGACGAACGGAAACGTGTTGCGTTTGCTGAGGCCATGAATGACACGGGCGATCATCTCCTTACCGGTGCCGGATTCTCCGGTGATCACCACGCTGTAGTCGGTTGGGGCCACGGTTTCGACCTGGTGAAAGACGCGCGCCATCTCTTCGTCCCCGGCGATAATGTCCTTGAAAGCATCGGGGTCGTTGAGATCGGCAAATGAATTTTCGGAACCCATTAGCCGCAGCCCCTGTTTCAGGCTGTATCTTTCCAGGGCACGGTTTATTGTCAGGACCAGTTTTTCCCGGTCTACCGGTTTGACCAGATAGTCGTAGGCCCCGTATTTAATGGCCCGGACAGCCGCGGAGGTGTCGTCAATGGCGGTGAGCAGGATACATTCGGTCTGGGGGTGATGTGTTTTTATTTTCTGGAGCAATTCGATCCCGTCCATGTCGGGCATCATCAGGTCCAGGATAATCAGCTGAAACCGTTGTTCGTTCAAGCACGGGATTACCGTGCTGCTCTTGGAAATTAGGGCGGGCTCGCTGAGGCCGGCACTTACGAGGGTGGTTTTGAGACTGGTCAACAACCCGATGTCATCATCCACAATCAGGATCGGGGTGGGATGGGTCGGAAAATACTGCATGTCAGCATCCAGTTTGGGGTTTCTGATTGTCAGCCGCCGACGGCCCAAGTCATCATCAGCCCGGCGTTGCCTCCAGCGGCTCGGCCGGCAGACCGGCTTTTTGCCGGACCGCTGCCAGAAATTCAGCCATCGGCAGCGGCTTGGGAAAAATAGTAGCGAAGCCCATCTGGCGGATTTCCGCTATCTTGGGGTGGTCCGGGACGCCCGAAACCACGATGACGCTTATGTCCGCAAAAAGGGGGTCATCCTGAATCGTCCGGCAAACTTCCACACCATCGACTTCCGGCATGAACACATCCAGGATCACCACATCCGGCTGGAATTCGCCGAGCCGGGCGCAGGCGTCCACGCCACTCGCTGCAGTTTGTACATGGTACGCATCTTCGCGCTCAAGGGCCTCGTTGATGAGCTGCAAAAACATGTCATCGTCGTCCACGACCAGGACCCGCGGGGCATCGGTGCGAGCGGTGGCTGGAAAAGATACGGCGAACTCGGCCCCGCCGGCCGGAAGGTTGCGAAATCGAATTCGTCCGTTATGTGCCTGGACCAGGCTATATGTTACGGAAAGACCCAGACCGGTTCCACCGGCTTCCTGCTTGTTGGTTACAAACGGATCAAACAGGCTGTCGAACATATCCGGCGCGATGCCCTTGCCGTTATCGGCCACGCTTATCAAGACGCGGTCCTCTGCGTCCAGGGCGGTTTTTACGGTGACCTGTCCGTCAACGTGCTCGATGGCTTCCCCGGCATTGATGATCATGTTCATCAGTATCTGTTCGATGCTCTGGAGGTTGGCATTGATTTTGGGCAGGTTGGGAGCCAGGTCGGTGAGCAGTTCGGTCCCGGACTTGCGGAGCATTGTCTTGGTGAGTTTCTGGGCATTGTTCACCGCGGCGTTGATATCAAGGGGGACTTTGTCGGAGACGCTGGAACGGCTGTAGAATTCCTTAAGGCTCTTTACAATCTCGGCGATCCGGGTGACCGCCATTTCAGTATCGTTAATAAGCAGGTGCAGGTTCTCCTCGAGATAGTTGACCGGCAAGCCTCCAAACTTACGTTCCGGATTGCTGGTGGTCAATTCGGTGAGCAGGGGCAGCAGGTCCTGCCAGAGGCCTTTGAAAAGGTGGATGTTCAGCATGATCAGGTTGGTGGGGTTGTTAATTTCGTGGGCTACCCCGGAAACCAGCGTGCCCAGGGCCTTCATTTTTTGAGCTTGGTAGAGGTCGGTACGGGCCTGTTCGAGCGCAGCCGCCGTTTTTTTAGTCTCGGTGATATCCCGCAGGGAAGAGATGACCTTGTAGGGCTGTAGCTGATCATCCCTTACGAGGACGGAGTTCAAGAGGCAGTGGGCCATATGGCCGGCCTTGTCCAGCAGGGCAATCTCCCGGTTGTAAATATGGTCGTCGGCCAGGATGGCATCCACAATTGCCCGTCGGTTTTCTGCAGATGCGAAAAACTGGTTCAGGGAAGCCCCGATAAGATCGGCGCGCTTATACTGGAAAATCTTCTCCACCGATGGACTGATCTCCAGGATTTCGCCTTCCAACGAGGTTTCAACGTATACATCCTGGATGCTTTCGAATATTCGGCGATATTTCTCTTCACTTTTCCGCAAGGCCTTCTCGGTCTGCAGCCGGTCATTGATCTGCTTCCGAAAGCTCTCCTTGGCATCGCTGAGTTCCTTGGCTTTCCGGGCCAACTGGGTCTCGAGCTCCGCGATGCGTTTCCTATTTTCAGCTGCTGGGTTCATCCTCAGCCTCAGGTTGCGCAATGTTGCCGTCACAGGGGATAGCTCTGACGTCAGGGTGCGTCAAAATGACGTATGTCTGGATTGTAAGGGTTTTGGAAAGGGGTGTCAAATTCGAGACAACTACCAGGTGATCCGAGCGATCGTTTTCGGCTAGCGGACTCGGCGGCGCACGGCGGTCAGAAGTGTCGCCCCGGGTCCCTACACGTTGAAGCGAAAATTGATGATATCACCATCTGACACCGGATAGGTTTTTCCCTCCAGCCGGACAGTACCCTGTTTGCGGGCCTGGGCATGGGAACCGGCGGCCATCAGATCATTGTAGGAGACAACCTCGGCCCGAATGAAACCCTTTTTGATGTCGGAGTGAATAACGTCGGCGGCATCCAAAGCCGGGGTACCCGCTCGGATGGTCCAGGCCCGGACCTCGTCTTCACCGACCGTAAAGAAAGAAATCAGCCCCTGGAGGGCGTAGGATCTTTTGATGACTCGGTCCATGGCCGAGGCGGTCACGTTAAACTCTGCCAGGAATTCGTCCGCCTCTTCCTCAGACATCTGTCCCAGCTCCTGTTCCAGTTTGGCGCGGATGACCATCGTTTCTTCGGCGGCAAACACCGTGGCCGTCTCCGGCGACTGATCATCCTCATCCTCGTTGTTGAAAAGGACCAGTTTCGGCTTGGCCGACAAGAAGGCAAACCCTTTTAAAAGGGGGGACAGGGCAATCTCGGGAATCCGCCGCAGGGGTTGTTCGCGTTCCAATGCCTCCAGGCACTTTTCAAGCAGGCCTGGCTCTTCGGGATGAATACTGCGGCCGCGTTTTTTTTCCAGGACTAGTCTTTCCAGCCTTTTTTCGACTGAAACTTGATCGGTCAGGATCAGATCCTGCTCGATTGCGAGAAAATCTTCAGCCAGGGTCGGCGCATCAAAACCGTAACCGCTGAAATTCCGAACCACGTGAATCAATGCGTCTGCATCCCGAACCGGTGTCCAGGCAGTTTGGTCACCTTTGTCCGGGCCGCCTTTGGCACCGGGCAGGAAGTATTCCACCTGGGCGTATATGGTCTTTTGCGGGTTATACATATCGCTGAGGACATCTATCCGTTTGTCCGGGACCACAATGGTGCCGATGCGGTCCTCCGCGCGACTGCCGGGCGGGGCACTGCTGCGGGTGAGAGCGTCGAAGATGGTTGCTTTGCCTGATCGCGGCAGTCCGATGATGCCCAGTTTCATTTCATTCTCTCCAGATTCGTCCACGGGTTGCAGGATGGTTGCTGATGCTATACTCTTTATACCTACCCTTGGTAGTTGGCAAGATCGAATCTTGGCTGCGAAACCGGGTCTGGCTGGTCGTCCCGGTTGGGAACCGGCAGCCGGAAAGGCCCCGACATGCCCCTGGACAAAATTTATAGCGCTGTTTTGCTGGGCGTGCTTTTTACAGGCATGCAATGGGTCCCGGCCTATGTCCCCGATTGCCGGGGTGCGCTGGCCGTCATCCAGATAGACCACGCTGACCCGGATGACATTTCCCGGGCCGTATCCGTCCTACTCTCGCCGGCGGGACGACTCTCTTTAGATCGCCGGACCCACGCCCTGATTGTGAACGACACCCCGCAGGTAATAGCCCAGGTACGTGATCTGGTACGGCAGCTCGACCAGCCCGCCCCCGCTCTGACCATCCGGGTCAAGATGAGACAACTGCGAACAGACGCGGAAGATGAGCTGACCGTTGCAGGCCGCATTTCCGGTCCGGGCTGGTCACTGGGTACGCCGGGTTACACCGAAGACGGGGTGGATGTAACGCTCGACAAGTCAAAGGCTGGAAACAGGCAACTGTCTGAGTATGTCCTGAAAGGACAATCCGGGCAACCGGCCTATATCGCCACCGGCAGCGACATCCCCTTTACAACCCGGTGGTCCCGGGTCTGCCGTACATATGGCGCCTACGGCGGCAGACCACCTACAAACGGGTGGCCACCGGTTTCGAGGTGCTGCCGATAGTGCGCGGTCGCATGGCCCTGGTCAGCTTGACACCCCGTATAAGCACATACGCGGCCGGTATCATCCGGTTTGTCGATGCGGCTACACAGATTCGGGTCCCCCTGGGCCGCTGGGTGGATATCGGCCAGGTGGCCGGGCAGCGCAATGATGCCATCCAGGCCGTCATCGACAGTGGGAAGCGTGAGCAGGCGACGCGTTTATCGATTTGGATGCTGATCGAAAAGGACCCTTGAGCCAACCGGCCCTTGTCTTGAGGGGCACACTTGTTTCCCGGGCCTGCAACCGGCGTTCCGTATTCAGGTGCTCAGCTGGGTGGGGGGGGGGCAGCGATCAGGGTTCTGAGTACATCTTCCTTGCCCACGATACCGACCAGTTTGCCGCCCGCGACCACCGGCAGGGTGTGGAAATTGTTATCCACCATCAATGCAGCCAAGGCTTCTATACCGGTTTCCGGGGAGACTGTGACCGGGTTGCCGGTCATGGCCTGAGAAACAGTGGTGGCCGCAATTTTGCGCACCTCTTTTTCCAGCTGTTTCGCTGATGAAAGGGGAATGAGGCCGTCCAGGAAGGTGAACAGAGACGGAATCGGCAATTTCTTTTGCTGGGCGATCAGGTCGCTCTGGCAGAGAATGCCCACCAATTGGCCCTGGCTGTCTATCACCGGGGCACCGTTGATGTGATTGTCCAGCAGCAGCCGGGTGGCTTCCCCAATTTCCATTCCCG
The DNA here is from genome assembly GCA_905176665.1 of Olavius algarvensis Delta 4 endosymbiont. GTDB lineage: Bacteria > Desulfobacterota > Desulfobacteria > Desulfobacterales > CAJINA01 > CAJINA01. The sequence goes on from CAJINA010000083.1 coordinate 32,945, forward strand.
GGGTCAATGTGATCACCTCTCGGGACATGATTTCCGCTGTCGTAATCATTTGAGATAGCCTCCATTAGATTGCTGGCTTAGCGCCGGTAGCAAATTTGACCTTACCCACAATGGTCTTGAACTCGGGTTGCTAACTAGAGTATAGGCATACGCCAGCCACTGTTCAACAAAAACCTGGACCACTGGAGTGATAGCCATGAACTATACCGTTAAAGATATCCTGAACCTGCAGGTTGCCCCGGCATTGGGGTGTACCGAGCCCGTGGCCATTGCCCTGGGTGCGGCAGCAGCAGCGTCTTTGCTGGATAAACAGAAAATTGACCTGATTGAAGTGTCGGTCGATCCCAACATCTACAAAAACGGCCTCGCCGTTTCTATTCCGGGTACGGGCGGCCTGTCCGGCCTGGACATGGCCGCCGCCATTGGTGCCTGTGCCGGGGATCCGGCCTTGAAACTGGAAGTCCTCGAGAGTGTGGATGAAAGTGCGGTTCCGCGGGCCAAGCAGTTGATCAAAGAAGGTAAAGTGAAAGTTCACCTACTGGCCGATCACCGGGGACTGTACATCAAAACCCGGGTGAGCGCTGCTGGTGATTGGGCGGAGGCCCTGATTTGTGACCTGCACGACAATATCGTGAGCATATCCTTTAATGGACAACCGGTGGAGGATAGCCCGCTTTTATCTACAACGATTGACGACCAGAGTGCCTCGCCGGTATCAGAACTGGAAACCTGGTTGAAGACCCTTTCACTGGGGCAGCTGCTGAAACTGCTCGACGATCTGGATGATGAGGACCTGGCTTTTTTGCAAGACGGCGTGGATACCAATATGGCCCTGGCCAACCACGGTCTGAAATATGGACCCGGATTGGGGATCGGTTTGGCCCTGGAGCGGTTGGCACGCCAGAAATTGGTCACCCGCGATATGATCCTGGATGCCCGCATTCTGGCCTCGGCCGCCTCTGATGCTAGAATGGCCGGAGTTAAACTGCCGGCCATGAGTTCGGCCGGCAGCGGGAATCACGGCCTGACAGCGATCCTGCCGATCTGGGCCGTGCGCACCTGGGTGGATTGTACCGAGCGCACTGCTCTGAAGGCCATCGGCTTGAGCCACTTGATTACCGCCTACGTGAAAGCCCACACCGGGCGCTTGACAGCGGTTTGCGGGTGCTCGGTAGCGGCCGGGGCCGGCGCGGCGGCCGGGGTTGCCTACCTGCTGGGTGGCAACCAGGCGCAAATTGCCGGGTCGATTAAAAACCTGACCATGGATTTGGCCGGGGTTATCTGTGATGGCGCCAAGGCCGGCTGTGCCCTGAAACTGGCGACCGCTGCTGGAACGGCGGTTCAGTCGGCACTTTTTGCCCTCCAGGGCGTTAATGTACAGCCAACGGACGGTATTGTCGGACTGTCACCTGAGCAAACCATGAAAAATGTGGGCACCCTCAGTACCGAGGGAATGATTGAGACGGACCGGACGATCCTCAAGATTATGCTGGAAAAGCAATTTTCGGAAGCGGAATGATAGATACCCGGCAATCAGGTCGCTGCGGGCTTTCGGCCTGGCGCGAAACCAGGGATTATGGTGCTGTTATCGTTTGAATTTTGCCGCTTCCCCGGATGGGCGGTGTGATAAGTCCGGGATCTTGATGTCAGGCCAGAATTTTGGCAATGGTGCCGAGCAGGTCATCCCTGGCAATGGGCTTTTTCAGCGTCCGCTGGGCACCCAGGGCATCAGCCAATTGAAGGTATCCTTCGGGTCCCATCTGGGCACCGCCCGACATTGCAATGATTTTGACGTCGGGAAAATCATTTTTCAACTCCATAATCATCTCAATCCCCTCTTTTTCAGGCATGATGAGATCGGTGATGACCAGGTCAACTTCATTTTGCCGAAACAGATCAATTCCCTCTTTCCCATCGGCGGCCGCCAAGACCTCATAGCCGGCCTTGGTGAGCATGAGCGACAGCATTCTTCTGATGATTTCGTCATCGTCGATGATCAGAATTCGAGCCATGATGTGCGCTCCTTCCTTACGCATCCATGGTACTTGTCAGGGCACGCCGGGCGGCCTGGGCAAGATCGTTGCGCGAGACGGGTTTGATCAAGATTTCCCGAAATTTGGTCGTATCCGTATTATTTAGCATTTCCCTGTGACCGGTGCAAATGATTACTGGGATTTCCGGCTTTATTTTCGTCATTTCCGTGGCCATAACATCGCCGGTCATACCGGGCATGACCAGGTCGGTAATGACCAAGTCGACACTTTTGTGGCATTCATCGAAGTAGGCCAGGGCCTTGTCGCTGTCTTTGAAACAAGTCGTGTCATAGCCCAGGCCACTCACTATTTTTCGTATGATTTTGTAACTTTGTATTTCATCGTCTACAATCAGAATGTGCCCCCGCCCGGTTTGCAGAGAAATGACGTGCTCCTCGGCCAGGTCCTCTTCCGGGTGTGGCGGGATTTTGATCTCCGGCAGGTAAATATCAAAGGTGGTTCCCTTTCCCAGTTCACTGGCCACCATGATGCGGCCGTCATGACCGGTGATGATGCCGTGGATCATGGAGAGCCCCATCCCGGTGTTGGTGGCCATCTCCTTGGTTGTAAAAAAAGGATCAAATATCCGTTCACTGATTTCCGGCGGCATCCCGTGCCCGGTATCGCTGACACTCAGTTTCAGGTAGTCTCCGGTCGGCAGGTTCAGCGACCGACCGGCCGTTTCGCTCGGGTTTTCCGTGACCGTGGTTTTGGCCAGCGCAATCGTCATGGTGCCGCCCGTTTCGCGCATGGCGTGAAAGGCGTTGGAACCCAGGTTGACGATAACCTGGTGAATCTGGGTGGGGTCTGCCAGGGCACGCCCGCCACCTTTTTGATAGATCTGCTGGATATCAACGGTAGCCGGGATGGAGGCCCTGAGCAGGGAGGCAGCTTCCTTGATCACGGGCACCAGGTCAATGGGTTTGCGGGTGGAGCTGTCCTGTTTGCTGAAGGTGAGAATTTGTTTTACCAGCTGCTTGGCACGGTTGGCGGCCTGCAGTATTTCGGTCAGGTTCTGGGCCAACTGGCTATCGGCCGGGGCCTCATCCAGCGACATTTCGGTGTAGCCGATGATCGGGAAGAGGATATTGTTAAAATCATGGGCAATGCCGCCGGCCAGGGTGCCGATGGCTTCCATTTTGTGAATCTGCTTCAGCTGTGCTTCAAGTTGAACTTCGTGGGTGACATCGCGCTGTACCGTCACATAGTTCCGGTTGCGGCCGTCACGGCTGACGATCTGTGAAATGGTGGTCTTTGCCAGATACGGGACCCCATTCTTTTGGTGACAGGTCATTTTCTGTGTGACGGCTTGATCTATGCTCACTGACTGCCACAGGGTATCGAATCGCGCGATGGTTTCCCGATCCTGTGAAATAAATGAGATGTGCCGTCCGACAGCTTCGGCTGCTGTGTATCCGGTAATCCGACTGAAGGCGGGATTCATGTACAGGATAATGCCGGCGTTATCGGTTATGGTGATGCTGTCCGTCGACTGTTCAATGGCGGTGGCCAGGATCTGCCTTTCGTTTTCACCCTTGCGGCGGTCCTCCTCCAGTTCGTCCAGATCCATTTTGATCAAAGATATGGCGTCAAAAACCGGCTGGAATTGGGTATCTGCCTCTGACGGCGGATCGGGGATGCCCGGTTCACCAGAGCCCCAACTGATGTTTCCCAAAAACTCCAGGATCTCATGGGGCGGGCCGGGATAGGGGGGCAGATTCGACCCAGTTTCCGCGGTATCTGCGGGTGTGGGCTCCGAGGGGCGCTGGCCGGACGAATCCAGCACTTTTATATAAGCCAGGGCGCTTTCCAGATCATCCACAATCTTAACTTTGAAAGGCACCAGGTGCTTGGCCAGGTGGATACCCGCTTTCATCCAGCGATTGGCACCGTAGAAAATGATCATTCGAAAGTGCGGAAAGTCCGCATGCCACTGTTTGATGGCATCCAGGTAGAGCAAACGTGCCTTGCGGGAGGCCCGGCCGGTTTTACTTAGACCGTTGATGTGATAGCAGCCCCGCGGGTTTTCGATGACCTTGGCGCAGACGCTTCGAAAGCATTCCATGGTGGGCGCAACATCCCGGCTGGTATAAAGCCCTTTGCCGGCAGAATGGACGATGCGACTATCGATGATTTCATATTCAACCCGGTACGCATCACTTGCATACGTTGCCCGGGGCTGCTTGACGACTTTACGGTCCGGCCAGCCGTCGATGGATATGTGGTCACTTGCAGCGGCCAAGGCTTTCTGGAGGGCGGCCGCATAGTCCTTTTCGATTAAGACCGGAAAGGGAGCCCGGAACAGGCGACCCCAGACACTGAAACCGATTTTGATGGCCCGGGGGGCGTTGAAGCCGATAAAGGCCTCAATCCGGTGCCTGTCTTTTCTCATTTCCGCGATAAACTGATCGCGGGCTTCCCGGGAGGAGATGCCCTTGAAGTGGCCGTAATCCCTCAACTCCACAAAGGTTTCGTTCTTATCCAGCATCTGGTCGAGAATTTCACGGCGCTTTCGGAACAGCTGTTTGATGGTTTGCCGATTGGCATGTTTCCAGCCCTTTGATCCTGAGAGGAGAATCCGGTCGCCGATAAACTCAAAGGAAACTGAATAACCATTGCCCAGATCTATGTCCGTCCATTCCGGTCGGCGGGTAACCGGCAGCCCGGAGACCGGGCATGCGGCGGCAACAGGCTGGGGCCATTTTTTTCCGACGTGGGACATGTGTCTCCGTGGATATCGAGAGGCAATCTCAAAAATGTCATTCGGCCCAATCTCGGTGTTGGGCGTTTGGTTCCAAGCCTCGAAATACTTTAGTATCTACCACGCAAGGCAATAGTTTCGCTGGCACCTCCGGTTGCGACCCACAATCGAGAATTACAACAGCAGGAAGTCCCGCAACGCAGGGGAACCTCACGGCCGCCGCACCTTGAACCAAAATCCTTTTTTTGAGATAGCCTCGATTGGGGGCCCAATGAACCTCGGGATCGTCACTGCAAGATCGCAGCAGGACGCCCGGTGACCAGTCATCATATGTTTTTTAGAGGTAGAATGTCAAATTTATCATGGCCTAGCGGGTCCACGAAAACAAGCAGGCGCCGATAGCCAAAAACACAACACTCATGACTGCCAGGACCGTAATTTCAGGGAGGATGGCCACCAGACCGGCACCGTCGCTCATAATTTTGCGGGCGGCTGTCAGCAGGTGGGTCAAGGGAAACGCCTGGGCGAACCATTGCACCCAGCGGGGGGCCCCTTCAATCGAAAACCAGACTTCCGAGAGAAACATCATGGGCCACGAAATGAAATTGAGAATACCGGTGGTTAGCTCCTCACTGGTACCCCTGGATGCCAGGATCAACCCAAGTGCGGTCAGGCTCAGGCTGCCCAGGAAAAAGACCAGGGCCAGGTGCAGGTAGGAACCAACCATGTTAAAAGAGAATATCAGATGGCAGCCCGTCCAGACCACCACCAGGGTGAACATCAGAAGAAAAAGCCGCGAAAGCATTTGCGCACTGAGATACTCCAGCGCGGTGAGCGGGGTGGCCTTGAGTCGTTTTAGAACGCCATTTTTACGATACCGGACGACCACGTAACCGACACCCCACAGCGCGCTGAACATCATGTTCATACCCAGAATGCCGGGAAAGAGCCAGTCTATATAACGAATTTCAAGCCCTTCGATTGGAATCCGGCGGGCACTGTTACCAGCCACCGGCGGGGCCAGGCTGCCTTCGAATAACCTTTCGAGAACATACCCTTTCGGTGAGCTTTCATTCACCCAGTAGCGGTAAGGGCGGGGACCCAGTTCCACCAAAAAATCGACTTTGTGATGGCGCAGTTTGTCCAGTCCTTCCGCAAGCGACTTGAACCCGATCAATTCGACCGGCTGCAAGTGTTGGAACCTGACCGGCAGATCCCCGGTCGCAATAACCGGCAGGGTGCGCTCTGCGGGGAAAACGCCCACTTTGTAATCTTTGTAGACCTTGCCGTCAAAAATGATACCGAACCCGGCGACCAGCAGGAAGGGAAACAAAAAGTTCCATCCAAAGGCCGAGCGGTCCCTGAAAAATTCGCGGTTGCGGGCGATGAACATGGCCCAGAATCTTTTAACATTCATAGGTCGATCAGTCTCGCAGTTGGCGTCCGGTGAGCGTTAGAAACACATCTTCCAGGTTGGGCGAGCGGACGGTCATGTCCGAAAGGTCCACGCCCATCTCGATCAGCCGGGCCAAACATTCATTGGTATCTTCCGGGAATATCTCCAGCTTATCGCCGCTTTCCCGGTAACTGTACTGCAGGTGCGGCTTGACGGTTTCCAGTAATTGTTTGGGCAGGGTCAGCGACGGGCCGCCGCAGTATTGGTGGATGAGGGCCTCCGGCGTACCCCGCGCGATGATTTTACCGAAGTCCATGATGGCTATCTGGTCACACAGTTTGGCCGCTTCCTCCATGTAGTGGGTCGTCAGAATGATGGTCTTGCCCTGTGCTTTTACCTCTTCGACGATTTTCCACAGTTCATGGCGGGCATGGGGGTCCAGGCCGGTGGAAGGTTCGTCCAGAAACAGCAATTCGGGTCGGTTCACCAGGGCCATTGCCAGCAGCAGACGCTGGCGTTGACCACCCGAAATCTTGTCATTGTACCGGTCCTGGATGTCTTCAAGCTGGCACATGCCGATCAGGTCATCCAGCTCGTGGGGGCGGGTGTAAAGGTCCGCAAACGTCTGCAGGGTTTCACGAACGGTTAGAAATCCCAACAGGGCGGTGTGTTGAAACTGGATGCCGACTTCTTCACGAAACGATCCGGCCCGCCGATTCTCCTTGTAATATATTTCACCTGATGTGGGCGCGGTTATATCCTCGATCATTTCGATGGTGGTTGTTTTACCGGCGCCATTGGGGCCCAGCAACCCAAAACAGGTTCCCCCGTCCACGCCAAAACTAACCCCGGCAACCGCCTTGAGGGCGCCGTAGTGTTTGGCCAGATCCTTAACCTGGAGTACCGTTGTCATTCGCGCTCTCCTGTTGCGGCTCCATCGTGGCCTCAGTTGCAGAGGGGGCTGCCGAAAAGATTCATAATTCCGTTATCATAGGCAGTTTTCAGGCTGTGTCAACGCTTTCATTCGCTTTCCACCGCACGGGCTTGACAACCATGGGTGCCGGGCGTAAATTGCCAGTCAATAAGAGATTGAACACCGAACCCGCTAAAACCAATAGATATTGGACTGCTTATGCCGCCACTTGTTGCTATCGTAGGAAATTCCGACACAGGGAAAACTACCTTGATTGAGAAGCTGGTCCCGAATTTGAAGAAGAGGGGCTACACCGTCGGGACGGTGAAACATACCCACCATGGATTTACCATGGACCAGGAGGGCAAGGATACATTTCGTCACCAGGTGGCCGGAGCGGACACCGTTGTGGCGGTTTCACCCCGGCGAATCGCTATCGTTAAAACATCAACGCTGGATTCTCTGGAAGCGGCCCTGCCGTTTTTGGAAGATCGGGACATTGTCCTGGTGGAGGGTTTCAAGGGCGGCCGGTGTCCCAAGATTGAGATTTTCAGAAAAGCTGCCGGCGGCCAACCGGTGTGTCTTGACGACCCGCACTTGCTGGCCCTGGTGGCCGATGTGGCGATTGAGACCCCCCTGCCGGTGTTCGGGCTTGACGAAGTTGATCCAATCGCTGACTTTATCGAACAGCAATTGTTGAGACGTTAGCCGTTCTATGTCCGGCCAGCCGGTCCACAGGCCAGGTCGGCAGGGTCCGGTTGGCCATTGCCGTTTATATGATTGCGCGTTATCTTGCACACGATAAAAACAGCATTATCTTAACGGTATCCGGTAGTGTGCGCCTGAGCTTTTTGGGGTTGCTGGCAGAGCCGCCCGCATGTTGCTGGTGTGGCGCAATCTGGCGGGTTTCATCCTGCCGCCGGGTTTCATCATATTGCTTGATAGCAGCCACTTCCTGCGGTGATGCTGCTACTGGGCGTAACTGGATTTTGCTGGGCGACCAAGCGATCCTGGACTGTGGCGAGAGCCGTTGCCGCAAAACAACGCTAAAACGAGGTCTTTAATGAGTGATATCCTGATTGCTATCGGTGTTATTGGTGTCTGGTACCTGCTGCAGGCGGTGATTTTACCGCGGATGGGCGTTCCCACCTGAATGAAACCTGACTGTCAGGTGACAGACAAGCCCAAAATCGAAGAAAAGCAGGCCGGTGGTGAAAACCACTAGCGGCTATTTCAAAAAATAGGAATTCGGCTCAAGGTTGCGCCTAACGGCTTGAAAACCGGCACGCCGTGCCGGAAGCGAGCACCCAACGCCGAGGTTGGGCCAAAGGACATCTTTGAGATAGCCTCTAACTGTCAGCCGCCCAGTTGGCGCCAACCGGCCAGAATGGACCCGGCGATCAGCAGCGCCCTTTGAGGGAGGCTTTCCCTGCGGATGTATTCATCGGCGCTGTGGTCCCTGTCGCCGATGGGGCCCAGCCCATCGACCACCGGTACCTTTTCGGCGGCGATCAGGTTTGCATCCGAAACCCCCTGGCGGTGTTCAGCCGCCACATCAATCCCCAATTCGGTCGCCGCCATTGCGATCACCTCAAAAAGCGCTTCACTGTCTCTACCCGCCGGCATGGGTGGACGCGTGCTGGTGATCTCGTAGCTGGCCGAGGTATTGGGTACGCTGCAGTGCCTCGCCAGCCGGTCGATCTTCTCTTGCAAAATGGCGTCGTCTTGCTGAGCTGCGAAGCGAAAGTCAATCTTGGCGGACGCGCTTTCCGCTACCGTATTGGAACCGATGCCGCCCGCCACAAGTCCTACGTTTACCGTAATGCCCTTATCCGGATCATTCAGCGTTTCAAAGGCAATTGTTTTGCGGGCCAGTTCTAAAATTGCACTGCCCTTGTCAGGTCCGGCATAGGCCGCATGCCCGGCCTGCCCCCGGACCGACAGGTTGAGGGCAATATTTCCTTTGCGGCCGGTCACGACTTCACCGTTCAGACCGCCGCACTCAAGCACCAGGGCAAATAGACTCCGACGCGCTTCGGCGCGGATGAGTTCCCGGGAAGACCCGGAGCCGATCTCTTCATCGGAATTGAAAACGAAGGTTACCGGGATCGTGTCCAGCAGCCCGACGGCAGCCAGAGCCTTCAAGGCGAAGATCCCGGCCACCAGGCCGCCCTTCATATCGGCAACGCCTGGTCCCAAACAGTGCGCAGCGTCTTCTTTATACCAATTGAAATCGGTATCAATCGGGAAAACCGTATCCATATGGCCACTGAGCAAGATTTGCTGATCACCGCGTTGGGCTGCGCTTGAACGGGCAACAAGGTGATTGCCTGCTACGGTCTGGGTCATGGTTTCACAGGCAATGGCGTCACCTTCGAAAGCCGCTGCAATCCGGGCAGCCACCTGGTCAACCCCGGCCTTGTTATAGCTGGAACTCTGGATCAGGACCAAGTCTTTCAACAGGGCCAACATGGCGGGGGTGTGTTGCCGGATGTATGTGGGCAGGCTGTCAGGGATCATCTTACCACTCAGTCAGAAGGGTTCAAAAGTTGGCGCAAATATCCCACGTATCGGCATAATTTTCAATTCAAACTTCAATCAAGCGTGGACAAAATAATTGCATTTTCAAAGGGGGATTGCTATGGGCATCTGGATTAAGTGAAACTTATAAATCGGGGCCAAAAACACTGTGACGGTATTCGGGCGGCTTAGCCAACTACAAAAGCCATCGGATACCGGAGCGAAATGGGGGCGTGGGAATGGGCGATTTTCAGGCTACTTTGGACACATTGAAAGCGATGGATTCAACCAAGATTTTTTTCACCGATCTGCACGGTCGTATTATGAGTCTGCCGGTGAATCCGGAAAACATGGAATCCATCTGCGAAACGGGTATCGGTTTCGACGGTAGCTCCATCGCTGGTTTTGCGGCCGTGGAAAAAAGCGACCGCATTCTTAAACCGGTCCCAGAAAGTTATCGCTCGGTAAAATTCACGGATGAGAAGGTCGGTTTCTTCATCGGGGATGTCTACAATGAAGCGGGCCAGCGCGCCCAGGCCGATCCCAGGGCTGTTTTGGAGAATGTGCTGACAGAAGCCGACAAGACGTTTGGATACACCTTTACGGTGGGGCCGGAGCACGAGTTTTTTTTGTTGAAAGGGGATACCTTCGACGCGGACTCCCATACCGATAACGGTGGTTATTTTCAAGCCAGTCCCCATGACAAGGGCGAGGCGGTTCGCGACCGGATCATAGCCGTGCTGGCGGAATGCGGCATCACATTTGAAAAATCGCACCATGAGGTAACCCCCTCCCAGCATGAGATCAACCTCGAGTGCACGGACCCTCTAAACGGTGCCGACCGGACCGTGCTTTTCAATTATGTGACCCAGAAAGTGGCGGCCGAATCCGGCTACCGTGCCGCTTTCATGCCCAAACCGTTTGACGGGTACAACCGCAATGCGTTTCATATCCATCTTTCGATGCAGGATGGTAAAGGCAACAATGTGTTTTACGATCCCGCGGCGCCCAAGCATATCGGCAAAATCGCCCGGCAGTTTATCGCGGGGATCCTGAAATACGCGCGTGAAACCTCCATCATTATGGCCTCTACGCTCAATTCCTATAAAGCCTATGTGATTGAACGGGAAGCCCCCGTGGTTCGCAACTGGGGTTTTAGCAATCGCAGTTCCATGGTTCGGATCCCACATGCGCTCAACCCGCAGAGCACCCGTCTCGAGTTGCGCAGTCCGGACCCCTGCGGGAATCCCTATCTGCAGATAGCGGTGCTGATTGCCATGGGACTGGCCGGCATTCGGGAACAGCTCGATGCCGGGCCGCCCATATCCGGCAGCACGTACCGCAAGAACTGGAAAATGAAGGTTTGGGATCGGCGGTTTCTGCCCAAGTGCATGTACGAGGCGCTTGTCGAAGCCGAGCGTAGCAAATTTCTCAAAGAGACGCTTGGTGAGCGAATTTACAGCAACTACATGGTCCTCAAGGTAAGTGACTGGGAGGAGCACCGCACCCACGTGACACCCAGAGAACACAGTAAATATTTAAGCCGTTAGTGCCCGGCGCTTACGCGGCGGGGCCTAACGTCCTGACTAACTGCATGATTAGAGGCAATTTCAAAAATAGGATTTTGGTTCAAGGTCAAGGCGGACGTGAGGTTTCAACCGGAGGAATACTCGAGTATTTCGAGGATTGGAACCGATCGCCCAACGCAGAGATTGGGCCAAAAGACATTTTTGAGATAGCCTCTGGTAAGGAGAAGATCAATGGAAGCCTGGGTCGAACAACTTCAAAATAGTGTCAATACCCTTGAACGTCTGAAGGACTATATCGAGGTCACCCCCGCAGAGGAAAAGGCCATAACCACCTTGAATACCAAGTGGGGCACGACTCCCTATTTTGCCGCCTTGATGGATCCCAAGGACCCCAATTGCCCGATCCGCAGGCAGGTGTTGCCTTCCCTGGAGGAAAATGTCAATGAGTATGGTGTCGACAACTACCTGATGTGGAAAGAAAACCGCAGCACCGATGAGGTGCGGCCTGACAGTATCGCCCGCCAGTACCACGACCGGGTGGCTTTTACCGTCACCGATGTATGTGCCAATTACTGCCGGCACTGTTTCCGCAAGGAGCTGGTCGTGGACCGTGATATTCAGTTCCGTATGGACCTGGAAGAGGGCCTGGCCTGGATTAAGGAGCATACAGAGGTGCGGGACGTACTGATTACCGGGGGAGATCCCTTTATCCTTGCCGACGAAAAGATCGAATACCTGATCCGCAAATTGCGGGAGCTCGACCACCTGGAAATGATTCGTTTCGGTACCCGTACCCCTATCGTCCTGCCCCAGAGAATCACTCCGGCGCTTAAAAGAATCCTCAGCCCCTACCATAAGATTCCGCTCTGGATTAATACCCAGTGCAACCACCCCAGGGAGATAACCGCGGAAACCGCCCGCGCGGTTTTCGACCTGCTCACCTGCGGTGTTAACGTGGGCAATCGGGCGGTCCTGCTCAAGGGGATCAATGACGATCCTGAAACCTTCCGGCAGTTGCACCAGAAGTTGCTACAGGTGCGCATACGGCCCTACTATGTGTTCTATTGTGAACCGGCACCCGGCATCGACCACTTTCGGACGACCGTGGAAAAGGGCGCCGAATTGATCCGGGATGCCATCCGCGGCCATACCACCGGCCTGGCCCAGCCCATGTACGTGATCGCCACCAATATCGGCAAGATTCCGCTGATGCCAGATTACTACATCATGGGCAAGGATGAAAAAGAGTACACTCTGAAAAATTACCAGGGTAAACTCACCCAGTGGCCCAATATGCCAGCGTAACACCGGCCGCGTCCTTAGCTGACCAGGGCCTGTCGCGCTTGTTGAAAGATTGACATCCGGGGGTCATATGGTTTAGCATAAACCCTGCATTTATTTATAAATAGTGTCTGTCCACAAATGGTAGGTATTGGGGCATAGCAAGGCTTGAGCGATTTTGAAACCGCAGGCATAGTGCGCTATTCCGAGGAATTCAAAAGAGCGAAAACGCCGCTCTGGACCAAAAGATGCCGTTTGTGGATGGGCCCTGGATAACCAGTTACGCAGGCCTGGGGAGCTTCATGATAATCGGTCTGGATGTCGGCGGTACCCACACGGATGTGGTGCTTTTGGGAAATGAAGGACTGGTTGGGTCCGTCAAGATCGCAACCAACACCGGAGACCTTTTCCAGACGGTCCTGGACGGCATCGATCAGATTACCAGCGGTATCTCCCCGGAAACCATCCAGCGCCTCGTACTGAGCACCACCCTGACGACCAATGCCGTGGTTCAGGGGAAGATCCCCAGGGTCGGCATGCTGGTCGCAGCCGGTCCGGGGATAGACCCTAACCTCTACCGGACCTGTGACGATTACCATGTCGTGACCGGCGCCATCGACCACCGGGGCCGCGAAACCGCTGCGATCGATTCCGCCCAGGTCGAAGCCATCGCCTCCCGGATGCTGGACAAGGGCATCGAACTGGTCGGTGTGGTTGGAAAATTCTCGACGCGGAACCCGGCCCATGAAGTGGCGATTGCCAGGCTGATCGACTCCCGGTTTAAAAAAATATTCCTGGGGCACCGGGTTTCGGGCAACCTCGGTTTTCCCCGCCGAATCGCGACCACCTATCTCAACACCGCTGTCTATCCCATCCACCGCGAGTTTTTTACAGCCGTTAAAAGATCCCTGGAAAGCAAAGGCCTGGCAGTCCCCATTCGGATCCTGAAAGCCGACGGCGGGAATATGAATCTGGAGGCGTCCATCGATTTCCCGGCCCAGACGATTCTCTCCGGACCCGCCGCGAGTGTCATGGGCTCTTTGGCATTTGCCCCCGATGAAGAAGAGTGCCTGGTTATGGATATCGGGGGCACCACCACGGATATGGCGGTGATGGTCAAAAACGCCCCCCTGCTCGATCCCAAGGGCACCGATATACAACCCTTGAAAACGCTGGTCAGATCTTTGAAAACGCATTCCATCGGTGTGGGCGGTGACAGCGTTGTTCAGGTTGTCGCGGGGGAGCTGCAGGTGGGGCCTGAGCGCAGGGGCCCAGCCATGGCCTACGGTGGGCCCGCGCCCACCCCGACGGATGCCATGTTGGTGCTGGGGATCATCAAGGGCGCCGGCCAAGCAACCGCCCGGGAGGGGTTGGCCGGGTTGGCCGCTGGACTGGGGTTGTCCGTGACGGTGGCGGCCGAAAAAATTTTTAATCATACCTGTGAAAAAATTCTGGCACAGGCCCGGCAAATGATTACCCGGATTAACAGCCAGCCGGTGTATACGGTCCACGAAATGCTGGAAGGTCACAGCGTGAACCCTGAGAAAATACTGGTCCTGGGCGGGCCGGCCGCCGGATTTGCAGGCCGGCTTGAAGAACTATCCGGTTGGAAAGTGGGGGTCGTGCCCCGCTGGGAGGTAGCCAATGCCATCGGGGCCGCCCTGGCCCGCACAACCACCGAAGTAGCGTTAAGGGTCGATACGCAACAAGGGGTGGCGATGGCGCCCGAGGAGCATTTTCACAAGCGCATCAGCAACAGCTTCAACCTGGAAAAGGCACGACAACAGACACTGGAGCTGTTGAAAGCCAAAGCCCTTGCGCTGGGGGCCAATCCAGGGCATCTGGAGATGGAAATCGTGGATGAAAGCGAGTTCAATATGGTCCGTGGGTTCAATACGACCGGCAAGATCATGGACGTGAAGGCCCAGATCAAACCGGGACTGATTCATGGATACGACCCGATAGCAGGAGCGCTGCTGTAAAGATGCTGGAGGCCAAACATAAAACCGGACTTGTTTTTTTCCCCGCTTATGACTGGGCCATCAGTGCCAGCCACCCGGAGCGGGAAGAGCGCCTGCTCTATACCCAGGATCAGATCCGGGAAGAAGGACTGTTGGACATTGCCGGCATTACCGAATTTAAGCCTGACCTGGTCACGCTCGATGATGTCCGCCGGGTACATTTTTGCGTCCCCGATCCGTGGGAAGTGATGACCCAGTCGCATTTCATCAGTGCCGGAGGGGCCAAAACAATTGGTATGGCCATCATGGAAAAGCAGGTTGAAAGGGGGTTTGCGCTTGTCCGGCCCCCGGGACACCACGCCATGCGGGTCGTGCATGGCGGCCGAGGTTTTTACGCCGTCAATATCGAAGCCATCATGATCGAATACCTGCGCCAGGCCTATCAGGTGGATAAGGTGGCAATCATCGATACGGACTGCCACCATGGAGACGGCACCCAGGATATCTACTGGTACGATCCGGACACGCTGTTTATCTCCATTCACCAAGACGGCCGGACCCTGTGCCCCGGATCGGGCGCCACCGGCGAGATGGGGGGCGGCCATGCCATCGGTACCACTTTGAACATTCCCCTTCCGCCGCAGACATCCGCCGAAGGTTTCTTATACGCTGTTGAACATATTGTGCTGCCGATCCTCGCGGACTTCAAGCCGGATTTGATTGTCAATTCAGCCGGCCAGGACAACCATTATTCCGACCCCATTACCAACATGAACTTCTGCGCCCAGGGCTACGCCGACCTGACGAAACTGCTGAAACCGGATATCGCCGTACTGGAGGGCGGCTATTCCATTGAAGGGGCCCTGCCGTATGTAAACCTGGGGATTGTTCTGGCCATGGCCGGGATGGATTATGCCCACGTGCGGGAACCGGATTATGATCCTGAGGGGATTCGGCAGAGCCCGGACATTACCACCTATATCGAGAAGGTGGGTGAAACGGTCTTGAGCATCTGGCAGCAGCGCGCGCATATCCGGGATACCGTATGCGGCGAGCGGGAATATCTTGTCCGGGATCGCAATATTTTCTATGATACGGATCAGATCATGGAGAAGCAGCAAGATCGGATAACCATCTGTCCGGATTGCAGCGGGGCCCTGCGCATTGATTCCAACGCCGGCAACTATAACCGCATCACGGCCATCCACATCCCGCGCAAGGCCTGCCCCCGCTGTCAAGCGCGCGGGCACCAGTGGTATGAAAGCATGGACGCGTATACCTGCGACCGGGTCTACCTGCAGGATCGCGTCGCAGACCAGTTCCTCGAAAAGAAGTTGCGGCCCGGCATCGGCGAGCGCTTCTAAACTTCAGCGGTGAGCCGGTGGCTGCTGAAAGGTACCGGTCCAGACCATATCCCGGTTGGCCGATGTACTTATGACGCCCGTGTATAGCAACAGGGGAGGGGCTTGAACCCATACAGGCAGAATCGGATAAGGCGGCAGCTTGAAATTCGCGCGCAGGTCTTAAGGGCGGTACGCGAGTTTTTCCAAAGGGCCGGGTACCTCGAAGTCGAGACCCCGATCAGAATACCAGCGCCGGCACCGGAAGCACATATAGAACCGCCGCCCGCCGGGGATTGGTTCTTACAGGCTTCCCCGGAGCTGTGCATGAAACGACTGCTGGCCGCCGGTTACGACAAAATATATCAAATTTGCCCCTGTTTCCGGGCCGGCGAGCGGGGGGAACGGCACCTGCCGGAAATGACCCTGTTGGAATGGTACACCGCCCATGCGGATTACCGGGATATGATGGTGCATTGCGAGCAGCTGCTCAAGCACGTTATCACTTACTTGGGACTCTCTGGACTGCATTATCAGGGATCGGCGATTGATCTGGAAGGATCCTGGCCGCGCTTGACGGTAGCGGAGGCATTTGCGCGATACGGCTCCCAGTCGGTCAGCCGCGCACTTGAAACCGGCCGTTTCGATGAGATCATGGGGTTGGAAATTGAACCGGCCCTGGGTAACGCCCAGCCGGTGTTCCTGTATGACTATCCGGCCCAATGTGCTGCGTTGGCCAGGCGCAAGGCGACGGACCCGGATATTGCCGAACGCTTTGAGCTGTATATCGCCGGATTAGAGCTGTGTAACGCCTTCAGTGAATTGCGCGACCCGGTTGAACAGCGTGCCCGTTTTAAACAAGTGCTCGACCAGCGGGCCGCGGAGGGCAAGACCCGTTATCGGCAGCCGGAGACTTTTCTGGCAACCTTGGCCGACATGCCGGCGGCGGCCGGCAATGCGCTGGGAATTGATCGGCTGGTCATGTTGATTGCCGATACCGCCCGGATAGATGATGTTGTGAGTTTTATCCCCGAAGAGCTTTGAGATGAATAGATTACACCTGACAACAGGAGTCCTCGTATTGATCTGGGGTACACCCGATCCGGTGGGTGCCGCTGAGCGCAGCGGTCCCGCCCAGGGATTTCTATTCTATTTTGGTCTTGTCATTGTCGTGCTGGCATTGATGGTTCTGCTGGCATGGCTGGGGAACCTGCGGCTGCGCCAGCTGGTCACCAAAAAATCACAGGAGCTCAAAGAGACGGAGGAGGAATACCGCACCTTGATCGGTGATTTGAACATCAGCCTTTACAGGGTTGACGGGGGGGCGGAAGGACGCATCATCAGGGCCAATGCCGGTTTTGCTGAAATGTTCGGTTATGATTCGGCCGACGATGTGAGCGGCCTTTCGGTCAAAAAGTTTTATAAGAATCCGCAAGACCGTTCGATTTTCATGACGGCGGTAGCCGAGAAGGGTCGCGTTGAGGGATTGGAACTCAAACTTACCAGGCGGGACGGAACCATCATTTACACCCAGTGTACCGCCAAAGTTAAATATGATGCGCATGGCAAGATCAAGTGGATTGAAGGTATTCATGAAGATATCACCGAGCGGAAAAACGCGGAAGCCCAGCTGCGCCAGTTGAACGAAGAACTGGAATTGCACATTGCCGATCGGACTGCCATGCTTGAAGCCTCCATAGAAAAGGCCCGCAAATTAGCGGCCGAAGCGGAAGCTGCCAGCGTGGCTAAAAGTGAGTTTCTGGCCAACATGAGCCATGAGATCCGCACGCCTATGAACGGGATTATCGGCATGTGCGACCTGATCATGAATACCCGCCTCGATCGTAAGCAGATTGAATACCTCAAAATCATTGAATCCTCCGGCCAATCACTGCTGGAGCTGATCAACGACATCCTCGATTTTTCCAAAATCGAGGCGGATAAAATGAAATTTGAAAGCATTCCCTTTTCATTGCGCACGATGATGGGAGAAATCCCCGAAGTTTTTATCGAGCGCATGTCCCGCAAGCAGTTGGAAATGATTACCGACATTGCGGACGATGTTCCGGATAGGCTGATTTCCGATCCGCTGCGCACCAGACAGGTGATCATGAACCTGGTTTCAAATGCGTTGAAGTTTACCCAGAGAGGCGAGATCTGCATTTCGGTAGAAGTAAAGGGACAAGAAGCCGACTCGGTTGAACTGCTTTTTTGTGTCCGGGACACCGGCATCGGCATACCGCCTGAATTGATAGAAAAACTCTTCGATGTGTTCACTCAGGCCGACGGATCCACTACCCGTAAATATGGCGGGACTGGCCTGGGGTTGGCCATCTGCAAACGGATCGTAAATATGTTGGGCGGCGAAATTTGGGTCGAGAGTGAACCCGGCGAGGGCAGCTCATTCTGGTTTACCGCCCTTTTCGAAGTGGCCGATGATGATACTGAGCGCAGGCTGGTAGTACCGGATTCCATGCGCAATGCCCGTGTGCTGATCGTCGATGACAATCGGATCACCTTGCATGTGATCAAAAGGTTGGTCGAGTCCTTCGGCTGCCGTGCCGTGATTGCAGGTTCCGGCGAGGAGGCCCTGACCTTATTTTCCGGAACTCTGGATGACGATCCCATGGACCTGGTGCTCATGGATATTGGTCTGCCGGGGATGGACGGCATAACCACCGTAAAACGCATCTGGGAACTGAACGACGGCCACCAGATGCCGGTTATCATCATCAGCGCAATCGGAAGCGAAAAGGAAATGCGGCGGGCCAGCGAGGCCGGTATCGAACATTATCTTGTGAAACCGGTTAAGCATTCGGGACTTTTCGATGCCATGGTTGAAGTGCTGGGATTTAAGCAGAACCGCCGGCCGGCGCCGCAGACGCGGCTGGTGACACCCGATCATTTTAACGAGCTGCGGGTCCTGCTGGTCGAGGATAACCTGATCAACCAGAAGGTGGCCCGGGAGATATTGAAGCTGGGGGGCATCGATCCGGAAGTCGCCGAGAACGGAGCCAAAGCGGTTGCCGCGGTGCGAACCGGAGAGTTTGACCTGGTGCTGATGGATATTCAGATGCCTGAAATGGACGGTCGGGAAGCGACCACCGTTATCCGTAATGAACTCGGTCTGGCTGATCTGCCGATTATTGCCATGACCGCCCATACCATGGCCGGTGACCGGGAAAAATGCCTGGCCGTCGGGATGAATGATTATATCTCCAAACCCATTGACCCCGAACTGTTGTTTCAGGCCATTGGCAATGCTGTCGAAGGCGGCGGTTACGGTAAGGTATCATTGTCCACTCCTGACGAGGATCAGGAAGATGAAGGCCTCCACCAGGACGATCTGCCCGGCCTGGATCTCGCAGAAGGCTTGGCGCGGGTCGGTGGCTCCGAGGAGCTGTACCTGGAAATAATGAACGAATACTGCGACTATTATCAGGACATAATCTCGGAGTTTAACAGCCTGCTCGACCAGGCTGATGCGGCGGCCGCCCGGAAAAAGGCCCATTCACTCAAAGGGGCCGCCGGGAATATTTCCGCCGTTGACTTGAAGCTGGCGGCCGAATCACTGGAAACTGCCTGTCTGGAGGGGAACCTTGCCCGGGCGCGGGTCCGGTTGGAAGATGTGAATCAAGCCCTAGAGCAGTTGTTTGCCAATGCGATCCAGTTAAAGAAAAACGCCGGTTGACCGACTGTTCCACAGCCGCAGACCCCTGCTCAATGGGGGGGTGTCGTGCAATTCTGTATTTTCCCCACCGGGACATATTAGAAGTTATCTCAAAAAAGTCTTTGGCCCCAATCTCGGCGTTGGGCGCAAAATGTAGCACGGAGGGCCGGTTTTCAAGCCGTGAGGCGCAACCTTTAGCACTATCCTCGGAATCCTGGAGTATTACTCCGGTTCACATGTGGCGCCCGTCTTGATGTTGAACCAGAATCCGCTATTTGAGATAGCTTCTACTCGGATGGAAAATTTCGCTCCGGCAAGACGCGAGAATCGCTGGACCCAGTCTTTTCAACGCAGAGCACGAAGAGAACCACGGCCGCCGTCATAAGGACCCCGCCAAGCAAAAATGCCTGCCTGAGCCCGGCAATATCCATCATAAGACCCGCGGCCATAGATCCCGTCAGCATGCCCAGGCTGTGCCCCATGGTCAGCAGGCTCATGATGGATCCCATGGCACGGTGTTCGTTCCCTTTGATGACGACCAGGGCCATCAGTGCCGGGGTTGCAATGCCGCCGCCCACCCCGAAGAGAATGTTGGCCGCCAGGAGGGCTTGAAAACTTTCGGCCCAGTTGAAAAGAAAGACCCCCAGGGCGCCCACCAGACCGCCGATGATGACCAGGACGTTCTTATTGGTCCGGTCAGCCAGGGTGCCCATGGGAAAGTGCAGGACACCGCTGATGAATATGCCGATCATGACCAAAAAACCGACCGTTGAACTGGATAGGTTGAGATTGGTTGTGGCCAGAATCGGTAGAAAGCCCCAAATGACGCCAATGCAGGCCGCGTAGGCAAACCGGATGGCAAACTGGCCGATTATATCGCGATCGGCCATCAGGCGCCGCCAGGGAACGATTTGGGCGGCCACCACGACCACTTTTTCGGAGCGGGTGGGGGGCAGCAGGCAGACACTCAATAAAAAACTTGCTCCGGCAAGCAGGCCCATACAGAAAAAGGCCGTATCCAGGCTGAAAAGATCATGGATGTATCCGCCCAGTACCGGCCCGATGCTGAGACCGAAGAACATGGCCACATTGAACAGCCCCATGGTGGTGCCTTCCCGGCCCGGCGGGGTAATGTCGCCCACGTAGGCTTGGATGACCGGCATCATCATGGCGGAAGCGATCCCCTGAAAAAAGCGAATGACGATCAGGGCGGTCACGGAACTCGAAAGCATGAACGCCAGCGAAATAAGGGTGTAGGCCAGCAATCCCGATACGATGTAAGGCCGACGACTGTGTTCATCCGACTTTTTACCGAAATAGGAGAGACTGAACGTTCGGGAAAGGGAGAAGGAACCGAAGATGAGGCCGATGGCAAAGCCCCCGGCACCCAGTTCATGGGCGTATACCGGCAGCAGCGGAACCACGATGCCGACACCGGTCACAGCGGTGAACAGAGAGAAAAAGAGGACCCCAAATATCTTCCAGTTCAGGGTGGCCATGGCCTGCACGTTCCGGGTTTAAAGGTTCTCAAACTTGGGCGCATGCCTGGCGATCAGGCCTGGCGCAACCATGGGCCCTGTTGTCAGATTGTGCGCGGGATAATCGCGTCATCTCGCTGAACTGCAGGCCAGACGACTTTCCGTACTTTCATGTAATAGAAGCTATCTCAAAAAACGGATTTTGGTTCAACATCAAGGCGGGCGCTACATGTGAACCGGAGTAGTACTCCAGTATTTCGAGGATAGCGCTAAAGGTTGCGCCTGACGGCTTGAAAACCGGCCCTCCGTGCTAAATTTAGCGCCCAACGCCGAGATTGGGACAAAAGACTTTTTTGAGATGGCTTTTAGCCTTAACCTAAGGCCTGCATCAGTGCTTTCAGCCGCCCCCGTGCGCTGTTTTACAGGCCGGCGGAGTGAATCCGCCCGATCCGCTAGGCACCCCGTTGGGACGGATGGCACCGGCCGACATCAGCTTGACCACATCTTTGTGGCAGCATTCCGGGCAATCCGGGGCGGAGCCGCTGGTGGAAAAGGTCAGTTCTTCAAAATCGTGACCGCATTGGTTACAGCGGTATTCATAAATCGGCATTGCATATCTCCTGGCGGCCATGAGAGCCTGATTGCATCTAAACTTGTGCGCTAACATAGCACCCCCGAGGCGCAAGTCAAGCCTGTATCTGCGGGTTCAACCGCCAACAATCCGGGGGGCCACTGCCTTCCGGTCGGCCAGCGCCTGCCAGGTCTCGTCCGGGTAGCCGACTGTCAAGACCGCATGGACAGATTCGGCGGCCGGCATTCCGATTTTCGCTTGTATGGCGCGATCCCGATTCATGGCCGCGACCGCGAACCCGATCGGACAGGTTCCCAATCCCAGGCTGTGCGCACCCAGCAGTATATTCTGGGCCGCCATCAGGGCATCTTCTTTGGGGCAGGAGGCCCCCGGGGTCGTCGCAATGATAATCAAGGCCGGTGCCTGCCAGAATAGAAAGTCCTTTCCAATTGTATCAAACTCGAGAATTTTTTCTTTAACTTCTTGATAATAATTAAGATAGTAGGTTTTTAGCTCACCACGCCCGCACAGGGCCAACAGGTTGCGCAGCAGCGGGTTGGCGGCGGTTTGATTCAGTTTCCTGAAAAAGGCACCCACGGCCTTGCCCAGTTCCAAAACCGCCGGGCGGGTGGGGACGAGTGTGAAGGTCCATTGTTGGCAATTCGACCCGGAAGGGGCACTGGTCCCTATTTTTACCAGGTCTTGCAGGACGCTCAAAGGCACCGGTTTATCCAGGTAGTTCCGGCAGGAACGCCGTGACCGCATGAGCCGGAAAAGCTGGGCGGGATCGAATTCACCATGGGGCAGCCAGCGATTGTCGTTGGGTACGGATGCGAGCTGCATACCGTCGGCGGCGAGGCTGGTGACGGTAACCGCTCGCGTGGGACACGCCGCAACACAATGACCACAAGCGATGGATTCATTTCCGGTTACCACTGCTTTGTCGCCTTGCAGGCTGATGGTTTCTTTGGGGCAGACGCGGATACATTCGCCGCAGCCGATACAGAGGTCGGGATCGATGACGGTATGAACGGATTTATCCATGGTGCCTAAACTTCCTTTCCGGGTTTGGGGTTTTGCTCTGCTCGCATTTACGCTGGGGATATTTTTATCACGATATGCAGGCGGTATTTGCGGTATGATCAAACACGCATGCGATTCTAAGCAAGCCGGGCCGGGAGAGGCAAGCCGGTTCGCAGGCGCTTGCTCTCAGTTGCCCTGCAGGCCGCCGATAAAATGCTCTACGGCATGATCGAGCAGGCTTTGGTGACTATCACCGGCGAGCACGGTATCCTTGAGTTTTTTGAACTGGATCAGACCGTGCAGGGTACCCCAGAAGGTGATGGCGTCCCGCCGCGAGTTCCTGCTGTGAAACAGGCCGGTTCGATTACCCGCGCTGATGATCTCGACAATCAGTCCGATGATCTGGCTGCCGTGGCGATCCACTTTGCTTTTCAGGCTGGGCGCGAAAAAAATTTCGGGTGCCGCGAGAAAGTAATTGATAATATCGTAGTAATTCCGGTTTTCTTTGCTAAAGCGTACGTATTGGCGGCCTATCCGGCGCAGTTTTTCATCGGGCGGCAGATCCAGATTGGCGGTCTTGAGAATCCGGGCGAAGAGTATTTCCAGGCCTTCTTCCTGGAGGTCGGCGAAAATCTCCTCTTTATTCTTGTAGTAGAAATAGATGGTGCCGACCCCCAGTTCAGCCTGTTTGGCGATCTGGTTGATGGAGGTGGCCTGCAGGCCCTTGTCAAAGAGTAACGCCCGGGCGGCATCCAGAATCTGGTTCCGCCGGGCTTGTTTTTCTCTTTGCCTTCTCTCTTTAAGTCCCATGATGGTTTCGTTTAAGTTGTCGCCGGCCAACGGTTATATTTTGCGAAAAGAGTACCAGGGGCGCTGCCGCTTCATGTGGCAATGCCGGACCGGGCACGAGCGAATGGGGTCGGCCTCCGGGGTGCAAAGTTGTCCGGCGGGCGCCCCGGACCGGGCAGCCACCCAGGCCCGGGCCTGTTCTTCGCTGTCAACTGTACCCGCGGTGTAAACGGTTCGGCCGACGCAATGCATATAGCCATATTCCAGGCGGTAGCTTCCCATCGGGTCCTTCACTGGATTTCGCTGCTGAACTTTTTGGTCATCATTTTTTCGTAAAACACGGGAGCGATTCGGCTGATCCAATACCCGAGTTTGCCCATAAAAGTCAATATCAGCAGGGACTTTTTCCGAACAGCCGCCCGGTATATTTCCGCAGCAGCGCTCTCCGGGGTGGCCTCTTTGCCGATCTTCGACTGCGGTCGTGCGGTTACCTGACCGTCGGCCCCCAGTGCGCGGGTCTGGAGGTTTGTACGAATGAAACCGGGGCAGACGATCAGCACATGGACGCCTTGTTCCCGCAGCTCACAACGCAACGACGTAAACAACCCGTGCAGCGCGTGTTTGCTGGCACTGTAGCCGGTACGTCCCAAAAGCGGCGTAAGCCCGGCTACGCTCTCGTTTACGATAATCATGCCCCGACGTTCAATCAGGCTGTCGAGGGCGGCTTTGGTACAATAGAGCGAACCGAAGAAATTGACCGCCATGACCTTGTGGAACACATCCAGCTGTGTGTCGGCAAAACGGCTGCGCTGCGTAATCCCGGCATTGTTGATCAGTACATCGATCCCGCCGAATTCACGGATGACCACCGCCATGGCATCTGCGCACATGGTTTGCTCGGTGACGTTACAGGTAACCGCCAGGGCCCGCCAGCCGCAGTCGCGAAACGCCTGTTCATGTCGGGACAGGGCGGCCGGGTCCATATCGATTAAGGCCACCGCGGCCCCCTCGCCGGCGAATTTACGGGCCAACGCGAGGCCGATACCGCTGGCGGCGCCAGTGATGGCGACCACTTTATCTTTAAAAGGACGAGTTGCCATGTTGTCTTTCCTTGCCTAACAATCCAGCGTAACGCTACTATAAGCTATCTGAAAAAAGTCTTTTGGCTCAATCTCGGCGTTGGACGTGAAATTTAAATCATCGAATTACTGGAGTATTCCTCCGGTTCAGATATCACCCCCGCTTTGATATGGAACCAGAATCCGTTTTTGAGATACCTTCTAAACGGGTGTCTCTAAAGCCCGGGGGCCTCGCAGGTATGGTCCTGCGGGTCTTTGAACCGGGTGAAGATAAAGGCGGTGATCAATCCGGCGACAATGTGCCAGATTCCCCACCACCCAACCAAAATGGCCATGCCTCCCATTCCGCCGAAAAAATTGAATACCAGGATCAGGCCCAGGGCCGAATTCTGGATGCCGACCTCGATGGAAACGGCCCGGCAGGCGCCTTCTTCCAGCCGAAACAGACGCGCGGTCCAATAACCGATGTTCAATGCCAGGGCATTGTGCACAAGGACCGCCAGAACCACCAGCCCGATGACCTGCAGGAAGATTTTAAAATTTGCGGCCAGGGCGCCCAGCACGATGAGAATGAAAAAAACCAGGGCGAAGATCTTGAACGGCTTCCGGACCCGGTCGGCCAGGTTGGGGAACATTCGGGAAAGGGTCATCCCCAGTATGAGCGGGATGCCCAGGATAATGAATACCGTGGTAAAGACATCCATGGGACTTAAGCTCACTTTCTGGAGGATGGGCGCCGTATCGGGGTTTAGGTTGCCCCAGATCGACAGGTTCAAGGGTGTCATCACGATGGCCGCAGCCGTGGAGACAGCCGTCATACTGATGGATATCGCACAGTTTCCCCGGGCCAGGTACGTCATGAGATTGGAAAGGTTGCCGCCCGGGCAGGCTGCCACCAGAATCATGCCCAGGGCAATGGACGGGTGCGGTCTGATCAGCAGGGTCAATCCGAAGGTAAAGGCCGGCAACAGCAAAAACTGGGCAAACAGGCCGATACCGGGTGCTTTGGGTGAGGCGATTATCCGCTTAAAGTCTTCTACTTTGAGGTCGATGGCGACCCCGAGCATCATCAACCCGATGGCGGCATTGATGATCATCAAACCCTGCGGATTAAAATTTAGACGGACCTGGTCAATGGCTACCGGATCCATAAGCCCTCCTGTAAGGTTGGTCACCTATTCAACTTTCGGGTTTTATCAGAACTAAGGTTCAATATCGAAATCGATTCCCGGATGACGTTTTCAGACCCGATTTCGATCCTGATAGCGATTTCGATTTCGGCTGAAACCCGAAAGTTGAGACAATTATTTTTTAAGGCTCAATTTAAAAGGTTTTCAGCTCTTCACTTGAACCCTCGAACCCTTGAATCCTTATCAAGCCTTATAGGCCCCCACGTTAGCCAGGGCCATGCTGCCGGGGCTCACGGTCGTGGGATCCGTCATGACATTGATGCAGCAGGTTTTACCTGAGGCAAAGGCCGCTTCTATAGCCGGCCGGATGTCCGCCGGGTCTTCGACCAAAAACCCTTCACCGCCCAAGGCGGCCACCATTTTGTGATAATCCACCCGGCCGATAAACGTGCCGGCCTCGATGGCATGGCCGATTCTTATTTCCTGGCTGTGCCGGATCATGCCCCAACCGAGATCGTTGCTGATGACTACCACAATGGGCAGTTTTTTTCGAATGGCATTTTCGAATTCCATGAAGTTAAAACCGATCGAGCCGTCACCGGAGATGAGCAGCACCCGCTTATCAGGGTATCTGAGTTTGGCCGCATTGGCATAGGGCAGTCCCACCGCAAGGGACCCGAAAATGCCGTAATCCAAGTAGTGGCCGGGCTGTCGAATGGTCCGGGTCATGCCCATCCAGGTGGTAGTGTCGCCGCCATCGGCCACGACGACATCATCTTCTCGGTCCATGAAGCGGTCAACTTCACGGGCCAGGCGCAGGGGGTGGATAGGTGTATTGTTGCTTTCCCAGTCAGCTGTACTGGGCTCTTTGCCCGCTGTGTCGGCGGCTTCCAGGCTGGCAATCCAGGGTGCAAACCGGCCGGTCAGTTCCGTCTTCAGGTTGTCCGCCACTAAGAGGGCATTGCATTCGGCCAGAAACGCCTGCACGTCGCTCACTATGGGAAGATCGATGGCCCGGTTCCGTCCGATTTCTTCGGCCGCGATATCGACCTGGATCATTTTAGCGGCCGGGTTAAACACGTCTCCAAACATGTAGTACAGGGATAACCGGGTGCCGAGGACAATGACCAGGTCAGTTTCCAGGTAAGCGGCAAATGCCCCGCCGGGCCGGATGGCGAGCGAGCCTTCAAAGCAGAGCGGGTGGGTGTCGGGAACCGTTCCGCGGCCCGAAAGCGATGTGAACACTGGGACACCGGCGTTTTCGATGAAGGCGGTCAACTCGGCTTCGGCTTCAGCCTGCCAGGCCCCGGTGCCGGCGATGACGACTGGTTTTTCGCTGCTTTGGAGCATGGCGATGGCTTGGGCCGGCCCCCCGGCGATCGACCGGTTTGGATGCCACCCGAGTCTGCATCTGCTTGACCGCGGTTTCCTCAATTGTGGTGTTGAGTACATCCACGGGAATTTCCAGGTAGACCGGCCCGGGCCGGCCGCTGGTTGCCAATCGAAAAGCCAGATCGACAAATTCCGGTATCCGCTCGGTCTTCTGGCAGACCAGGGTTTTCTTTACCATAGGGGCAATGACAGGCTCCTGGGACATATCCTGGAGGTCGAGTTTTTCCTTGTGATCCAGGCCTACACAACCGGCAATCAGGACCAGGGGGGTGTTGGAAAAATAGGCACTGGCAATTCCGGTGAGGGCATTGGTAAACCCCGGCCCGGCGGTTACCATGGCCACCCCGGGTTTGCGGGTCAGCTTGCCCCACGCTTCGGCCATAAAAACCGCGGCCTGCTCATGGCGGGTATCGAACAATTGGACGGCCGTATTTTCGAGATATTGATAGATGGGCGTAATATGTCCGCCGCTCAGGGTAAAAATATAGTCGACCTCTTTGGTGACGAGGGCCTGGGCCGCTAGTTGACCACCTGTAACCGTTGTCATGATAGTTTCCTTTACAGTTCCATGAGTTGCCCACCGGTAATGTTGATAGCCTGCCCGGTGAGATAAGATGATGCTTCCGACGCCAGAAATGTCGCCAGAGAGCCGACTTCAGCCGGTTTTCCAATTCTGCCCAGGGGGATGGATTTACACATCTCCGCTTCCCGTTCCTCGACGGTCGATTCGAAAAACTGGGCTTCCAGTCCGAAGCGCCACTTTTCGAGGTCGGTCATGATCTGGCCGGGGCAGATGGCATTGACCCGGATCCCCATGCCAGCCAGTTCCCGAGCCATGACTTTACTGAGCATGATCACGCCGGCCTTGGCGACCGCGTAGGCGCCGTTGAAAATCGGTGGGACCTTGCCGGCCCGGGAGGCAGTGTTGATAATGGTTCCGCCGGTTTTCATCATCAAAGGCAAAATTGCTCGCGATACCCGGAAAACGCTGTGCAAGTTGATGTCGATCGTTTTCATCCAGGCTGCCTCGTCATAGGTATGAACCGCATTGGGTACTCCGAAGGAGGCCCCGGCATTATTGCAGAGAATGTCTATCGCGGCAAACCGATCACTGACCATGGCAACCATGTTCGCAATCGCCTCAGGTGAACCCACATCGACGGGCACCGCCAGGCTGGTGATGCCGCAATCGTGCTGCAATTCAGTGGCGATAGCCTCCATTTCGGCATGCAGGCCGGTGGCTACCTGGGCCTCTTCAGCACCGGCCTGGCCGAGGTCGGCAATGATCACGTTGGTGCCGTTTTCCGCCAGAGCGCGGGCAATCGCGTACCCGATACCGGACCGTTTGCCGGAACCGGTCACCAGAGCTGTTTTTCCTTTTAGATCAGCATACATAACACTTTCCTCCAGGGCGGCCGGTATGAGTATCCGGTCGCGGTAATATTTTCGAATACCGTTCGAAAAATAATTATTACTCCTTTTTCGAGCAGTAGTCAATATGTATTCCACCGCTGGGGCGCCTACCGCTCCCAACCTGATAGCAAGTTTAGCTTGGTTTTGATCTAAACCCGCCACCTCAGGTGGAAGACCCGGAGAGAAATTCGAGTTTTTGAGTTTGGCGACGACCAAGTTGTAAGGCACCAATATTATGCGGTATGTCAATAACCTGGCTCACAGGGTTTCGGTTTTGACCTCTAAAATCGGAACAAAATTTGGATTTTTAGCTGCGCTGGACTGTTCAATTTAATTTTAATGTATAGAAGACGTTTCTGCGCGATGCATGGGTTCTTTTCATATTAAACGCCAAACACCTTTCCTCGCGCGAAGACGCAGAGGCGCAGAGAAAAACAAAACTGCGGATAAGGCGCGCTGTTGTGCGCAGTTCACGCCAAAGGCCAACTTCACCAAGGTGGCCTCTGGCCAAGCCGACTGACGTGCCGTCTCCCGGCAGACAAAGCTCCAGTTGGGTGTCAATCCCCTGTGAGCGGACTTCATGATGCCGCTCGTGTTGCGGGAGTGCGGGTGCCACGGTTTCAGCCGGGCGGGAACCGGTCGGCTCGGGATAAAATCGCTTCTGGAGGATAGAGATGGTGTGCAACGGCAGACCGGCGGCTACAAAAGCGAATCGAGGTGTTGGGCGGTTTCCAGGACAACGTCTAGCTCTTGGCCCACGGTTTTCAACAGTGGTTCTATCATTTCCCGGTCGTTGTCCAGGCAGGCTTTTTCCAGGGCCGCTGCCGCGGTATACAGTTCCTCGGCGGAAATATTCCCGGCCGCGCCTTTGAGGGCGTGGGCCTTTATTTTGGCTTCCTCCAGGAGGCCCTTATCGAGCAGCGCCTTGAATTCCAAAACGAAATTCTCGTTCGTGTCGCAGTATTCTTGAATGATTTCGACATAGAGCTGAACCGAACCACCGATCCTTTCCAGTCCTTTTTGCACATTCAGACCCGGCAGGTTTTTGCCCTGCGGGGATTCCGTTGACGGGGATCCAAAGTGCGCTGCTGAAAAGAGCGGGCCGAAACCGGTAGTTTGCGGCAGATTTTTCTCTATCACCCGGAACAATTCGTCTCGATCGATCGGCTTGGCCACGTAGTCGTTCATTCCGGCCCGCAGGCACTGTTCGCGATCACCCGCCATGGTGTGGGCGGTCAGGGCGATCACCGGCAAAGCAGTTTGTTCCAGTTCCTCACGGATGATTCGGGTGGCCTGGATACCGTCCATTTGCGGCATCTGGACATCCATGAGGACGATATCATAGGTGCTGGATCGGACGGCGGCCACCGCTTCTAAACCATTGGCGGCTATATCGATATTGGCGCCGGTTCCCTTTAGAATTTCAAAGGCGACTTTCTGGTTGACGGGGTTGTCTTCAACCAGGAGCAGGCGGTATTCACCGAGCGGATTAGAGGCTGCCTGGTCTCCGGCCGGCAACGCCGTTGCGTAGCGTTCCCCCCGGCCAAAAGCGGTCATGACCGTGTTAAACAAGGTGGACTGTTTTACCGGTTTCATCAGAAAATGCGCTCCGTGCAGGCGGGCCATGCGTTCGGCTTCCTCCCCTCGGCCGGAGGCGCTAATGATAATAAAACAGGTTTTAGCCGACGAGCTGGGGGACTTCATCTTTTTTAGGGCGGCAATACCGTCCATACCGGGTAAGCTGACATCCATGACCACCAGTTTGAACGGATCGGCGGCGGCGGCCGCCTTTACGAGGTTGATCGCTTTTTCCGCGCTACCGGTAGTTTCCGTGCTGAATCCGAACGATTTGATATAGCGGTTCAAGACCAGACGCGTGGTCGCGTTGTCTTCCACGATCAGGGCGCTTTTGTTTTTCAGTTCCGGCGGAATCTGGAAATCGACTGAAACCTGATCGCGCTGTCGTTTAAACGTGGCTGTGAAAGAGAAGCGGCTGCCTTTTCCGATCTCGCTTTCAACCCATATGTCTCCGTCCATCAGGTGCACGATTCGTTTGCAGATAGCCAGACCCAGTCCGGTGCCGCCGTATTTGCGGGTGGTGGAGCCATCTGCCTGTGAAAATACGTCGAACAGGCTGCCGTGCAGTTGCGGATCAATTCCGATACCGGTATCCCGGACGCAAAACAGCAGCGTGACGTTGTCGCCAAACTCCTGTTCCATTTTTACCGAGATGTGGATTTCGCCCCGTTCGGTAAATTTCAAGGCATTCGAAAGCAGATTGATCATAACCTGGCGCAGCCGCAGGGGATCCGAGATTAACCGGTTGGGCGTATCCTCGGAAACATCTAGAACCAGTTCGATGTCCCGGCCGGTAATCTTGTCCAGGAACACATCCAGGGCCTCGTCCATCACCTTGCGCAACGCAAAAGGGATTCTTTCGAAACTGAGCTTACCCGCCTCGATTTTCGAAAAATCCAGGATATCGTTGATCAGGGATAAAAGCGCATTTCCGGAGGAACGTATAATTTCCAGGTACTCTTGCTGTTTGGGGTCCAGGTTTGTCGTCAAGGTCAGGTTGCACATCCCGATAATCCCGTTCATCGGGGTGCGAATTTCGTGACTCATATTGGCCAGAAAAGCGCTTTTGGCAACACTGGCGGCCTGGGCATAGCGGGCCAGACGAGTGGCCTGTTGCATCGACTTTTCCAGATAGCTGTTGGCGACTTCCAATTGGGAGGTCCGTTCGGCCACCCTTTTCTCAAGTTCACGGTTGAGTTCCCGGACCTCGTTTTCCGCGTTCTTGCGGCTGGAAATATCCATCACCACTGAAACCAGGCACTCTTCGCCCTTGAAGGTTAAGGTCCGGGCCGAGAAAAGGGTATCGCGGATCGTGCCCTGGCGGGACCGGTACTGCACTTCGACATGATTGACTTCCCCGGTTTCTTTCAGGGTGGTGACCAGATCTTCTCTCGTCCGGGGATCGACGAACAGGTCCAGCTCAGCGGGGGTTTTACCGAGGACCTCTTCCCGTGTATAGCCGGTAATGCGGTAAAATGAGTCGTTGACCACGTAGTACCGACCATCCTTCAGACGGGTGATGGTAATCGCATTCGGGGACACTTGAACGGTACGCCGGTAAATTGACTCAGCTTCGTGCAGGTCGTTTTCCGCTTTCTTGCGGCGCTCGATGTCGCGCCGCAGGGCCTTGTTTATTTTTTCAAGAGCCACGGTCCGTTTGGCCACCCGCTGTTCGAGCTCTGCATTGATGTCGGAGAGTTCACGGTTGACTGTGGCCAGTCTTTGCCACATGTCGGTATAGGTGTGGACCAGGACCTGGAACTCGTCCGTGGATTCAACCTGAGCAGGTATCTCTGAATCGACTTCCAGACGCTTGATGGCGCTGTTCACCTCTTCAAGGGGTTTGATGACCAGTCGTCTGAATTGATGGCGAAACAGAATGATGAGCAGGAAAATGATTGCGCCGGATAGAAAAAACGTAAACGCCAGCAGGGTGAAGCGGGTCTGTTTCAAGGTGGCTGCGTTTCGAATCAGGATGGTGGCGTAATACTTCCCCGAATCGCCGGGTAGGGGGATAGGATCATAATAAAACGTACAGCGGGCCCCGTTAAACTCGATATTCTCGACATATCCCGGCTGCCCACGCAGGGCGTGATCGGCCAGCCGGGCCACCGCGGGGTCCCATTCGAGGGGCTGTTGGGCGGTCATGTGGTTGCCGGCTTTATCGAGTAGTGTCCGACCGGTATCGTCCTTGGCGAGAACCTGGCGGGTCAGCTTTTTGAGATTGTAGAGCTCCTTGAGGATTTGTCGATCGGGATGCGCGATGATGACCCCTTCGTTATCGATGACCATGGCGTAGAGGTCTTTCGAATCCAGGTATCCCGAGATCATATCCTGCAGATGGTCGAAATTGATGTCGGTACCCATAATACCGGCGAAACGGTTCTCCTGAAACACCGGATGAAAAGCTGAGGCGACCGGTTTATTGCCGGTGACTGAAAAATAAGATTTTGAAAAGAACGGTCGGTATTTCCCGTCGGCGGTCATCTGTTTAAACCACCACCGGTGGCCACGGCGGCCCAGCGGACCGAAACTACGGGCAACCTGGTCACCTTTGGCATCCTGGAGAAAGAATAGATCGGCGAAACGATATCTGGCCTGCATTTCGGCCAATAATGGCAGACCGGCGGCGTTAACTGTGTTGTCATCGGCTGCTACGGCGGCCTGATAGTGGGCCACCCGCCGGTTCCACTGGGGGGCGGCGTTGTTAAGAGCGGCAACGATTGTCGGGTGGCGGGACAGCTGGTCATTCAAGCTGTAGGCGTAGTCCACAAAACCCTTGACGGCATGGGCCAGTCCTTTGTTGTGCAGCCGGTCCTTTGCAATTACATCCTTGCTGTAGCGATGCATCAGATAACCGGTGATGAAGGTCGATGAGGTGAGCACCGAAACGAGGACCGCCAGAATGATCAATCCGTTGAACTTTGCAGCGACCCTGGTGTTGATCGACTTGAATACACTATCGGGCTTATGGCGCATAGGGTAGCGGGTACCTGTAACTTGTCTGTAAGTGTCCCTTCAGCTCCTCGGCCGCATTTCCGGGCGGCTGATCGCCAGGGGGCAGCCTGGTCCACATCCGAGTTTAGACATAAGGTATCTTGCTGTTATGTCAGCAATTTTATCGACTTATTTCGATACTCGAACGACCTTGCATCATAGGTGAATTATCCGGTGGTGTCAATTCTGGAAAATCGGACGGAAACGGCCAGACTTTTTTCTGGCCCGTTACCTTTTGAAATGTTAGGCAAGATCGACCACCGACGGCCGCTGTCCGGCCGGCGCGCAATATGCCACCGGTATTGCCGGAATATGGCTGGATTTGCGGCCGGGGAGGCTTAACGACAGAATGCCTGGCCCGAAACGGTACGCTGCCTGGGGTGTTGTTTTGAATCCGAGCGTTTGTTTGAGGTGATCTGCGTCGGCTTGGGTTGCGGTCGACTGAAAAGGCGGGAGGCAGGATTTGGTTGTCACACATAAGGTGGCGGTTAAAAACATGGTAAGCCGGGTGCTGCGATCAGGTGATCTACGGGTTGCATTCTCCGGGCCCCACCGGGCCAGAGATGGTATTCGCATACATCGCCGATTGCAAAAAAAGCGGCCGGCCCACTATGCGGCGGAGGTCCCGGTCAGCCTGACAGTGGCGACCAACGACATCGAATTGCTGGTAAGTGGTCGTATTGACGGGGTTTACCAGGGCACCGACGGCTGTGCAATTGAAGAGATCAAAACCACGGCCCAATCCCTGGAACAATTTAGCGTTGCGCCGGATCCGATTCATCTTGGGCAAGCCCTGTGCTATGCCTACCTGTTCGCGGTCGGCCAAAAGCTGGAGCAGGTCGAGGTCCAGGTGACCTATTGCCAGGTAGAAAGCCTGGAGACGGCAACCTGGGCACGTATGTACCGGTTGTCTGAATTGAAGATGCGTTTTGACGACATGGCCGCCCGTTACCTGGCATTGTTAACGGCGGGTCTTGAGTGGCAGGCCGGTCGCAATGCCTCTATCGAGGTGCTTGAATTCCCTTTTTCCGAGTTTCGGGCCGGCCAGCGGGACATGGCAATCCACGTGTACCGCACGATTCGCGACCGGCAGCAGTTCCTGGTACAGGCTGCTACCGGTATCGGCAAAACCGTGGGGACCCTCTTTCCGGCCATAAAAGCCATGGCCGATTTCGAAAACCCGTTGATTCTTTACCTGACCGCCCGCACCACCGGCCGACTGGCAGCCGACAAAGCTTTAGAGACATTGCGGAGCAGGGGGCTCAAGCTCAGGAGCCTATTCTTAACAGCCAAGGACAAGATCTGCTTTTTGGATGAAAGGTCATGCACGCCGGAAGAATGTGAATTTGCAAAAGGATATTATGACCGGCTTCCCGCGGCAGTCCGGTCAATTTGCAGAAACGATAATTTTTCCCGCAGCCGGATAGAGGCAACTGCCCGCGAGTACGTTATCTGCCCGTTTGAATTCTCCCTGGAACTGGTTTACTGGGCGGACTGCCTGGTCGGCGATTACAATTACGTGTTTGATCCACGGGTTTCGCTCAAGCGGCTGTTATCCGAAGGTGAGCGTGATTGTACATGTCTTGTGGATGAAGCGCATAACCTGGTGGATCGTGCCCGTGACATGTTTTCTGCCCAGTTGGAAAAGCGGGCTGTTCTGGACCTAAGGCGTGCTTTCGGCAAGCGGCGTCCAACGCTTTACAGGTGTTTGGGGAAAATCAACAGTTGGATGGTTGCGGCCCGGAAACAGTGCCGGGATCTACCGGAAAGGGCCTTCGTCCAGGATCAGGCGCCGCTAGAACTGCTGACGCGTCTAACCGATTATGTACGCAAGGCGGAAAGGTGGCTGCTGGCAAATCCGACTGCAACGCCCCGCGAGGATGTGTTGGCATTTTACTTTGCGGCGGTCAATTTTTTAAAAACAGCGGATCAATACGGCGATGAGTATGTCACTATAATCGAACTGTCTGATGAGAACCTGCGGGTTAAGCTGTTCTGTCTTGATCCGGCCCAACGCTTGAAGGCCGTGATGGAAAATAGCGCGGCCGCTGTTTTCTTCTCCGCCACCTTGACACCGGCATCGTATTTCCTGCGCCTGTTTGGCTGTCCCGCAGACACGGCAAGTTTACAAATCGGGTCGCCATTTCGGTCTGCGCACCTGGGCGTGTTCATAGCGGACCGCATTTCGACCCTGTATCGACAGCGCGGGGAAACCCTGCCGGCCCTTAGTGAGATATTGTTGGCGTTGGTGACTTCGCAAAAGGGGAACTACCTGTTTTTCTTTCCTTCCTATGATTACCTGGCCATGACGCATGCGGCGGTCGTTCGGGATTGCCCGGGCCTGAGCACCATTGCTCAGAGACCTGAAATGACACGGGCCGAAAAAACCACTTTTTTGGAACAGTTCCGATTCCGACCCAAGCGTACCCTGGTTGGTTTTGCTGTTCTGGGAGGGATATTCGGTGAGGGCATCGATCTGGAAGGGGATAAATTGTCCGGAGCAGCCGTGGTCGGCGTCGGGCTCCCGGCAATTTCCTTCGAAAATGATTTGATTAAGACTTATTTCGATAAGGTTGAAGGGGCCGGTTTTCAATATGCGTATCAATATCCGGGGTTTAATCGGGTTTTGCAGGGGGCTGGCCGGGTGATTCGTTCTGCGCATGACAGGGGGGTGGTCCTGCTGGTGGATCAACGTTACGCGCGCCGAGGCTACCGGTCTTTGCTGCCCGTCTACTGGCAGCCCCGGAATATCAAAAACAATGCGGAACTGGAAAATGCCCTGGTGTCATTTTGGCAAACGCCACCATCTCCAGTTTCAGAGAATCCGTAAGCAGTTGCTGGTCCTAAGGCTGCAAACTGAGTGGGCAATAAGGCTGGGGGAGAAATGTCCAGGCAGGGTGGTCTGCTGTTGGCGATGCAATGGTGAACATGAACTCCAGGTTACTTTTTACTGGAAGAATAGCCGTCTGCGTACCACCCACCACCTTTTAGTTCGAAGGCACACAGGGATATGATCTTTTTGGCCTTTTGATTGCATTTGGGGCAGTCCACTTCCTTGGTGCCGAGTTTGACCAGGCCCTCGGTTACATGACCGCTTTCACATTCAAATTCATACACAGGCATTGCTTACCTCGTAAAGCCGTTTACTGGTTGATTGTCGGTATAATAAGTATATTAATGGTAAAGTCAAGAATGAAATCAAAACCAGACGTTTTCAAGCGCCAATTAGCAAGCCGTTCTGGTCTAACTGTCACAAATTAGAGAACTTATCGCTAAATCACGGATGTGGCGGGTTAAAAACCAAAGCCCCACTCTATCGGTTATCAGAGCGGGGCTCCTAATTCGTGCTCCTGCTTTGATTTAGCACGAATAGTTTTTATTTACAGTTGCTTAAAACAACCATACTGCCTGATCGGCAATTTAACGAAACGACTACTCACTGATGAGGATCGTAAACGACTCCGCCGGCGAGAAGTTTTTCACGCTGGATATACCGCCGGCCAGAATTTTCTGGACATCGTCAATCAGTTTGCATTTAGCGGCGCATTTAGGTAGCAACGCCTGTTTGTGACATCGTTTGCAGGGGCTTTCTATAAGATTGCCGATTTCAAAATCAAAAGTGGCACATGTCGGGGGTCTTTTTTCCATTTTAGCCTCCAGAGAGCAAAATGTTCGATGTTCAGGATTGGGTCAGTAGATTTTTATCTGGGTATCTGACTACCCCCAGGGTAGCTGATAGTAAAATAACGCAATTATTATACCTAAAAATTATGAAGTTCGCTTTTTGATGATTATTTTGCAGGTATTTTCAGGATATGGTACCAGAAACTGAAAAATAATCTGCTTTCAGGGCTCTGATATCAGGCAGATGGGCTTTATGTTCCTCCATGCAGAGGGATATTGCTTCATAATATGTAGCAGGCCGTATTCAATCTACAATGTTTGGTGGTCTAAAATGTGTGGCTGGTTGGATAGTTTTACAAGACTGAAAAAAGCAGATCGGCAACCGGGTTTTTCTCATAAAGGTTGTAAATCAATAGTGATAAATGCAATTTCATTCATTGACTAATTGGCGTAATATCCATTGAAGATGGGCGAATTAAATAATTGTGTCAAAATTTTGACACTTAAGAATTAGGAATAACAGTTATTTTTAAAAGGGAACGGGAGTGAACCGTGCGACTGCTATTAATTGAAGACGATCTGAAAATTGCCTCCTTTATTAGAAAAGGCTTTCGGTCGGCAGGTTATGCCGTTGACCATGCCGCCAACGGCCGTGAGGGTTTGGATCTGGCCCTTTATGAGCCGTATGATACTGTTATTGTAGATATTATGCTCCCGGAAAAGAATGGCCTGGCCGTTATTGAGGCCCTGCGCAGGGAAAAAGTGATGACGCCGGTGATTATCCTGAGTGCTAAAGATTCGATCGAAGATCGGGTAAAGGGACTGCAGATTGGCGGCGATGATTATTTAACCAAGCCGTTTGCTTTTTCGGAACTGTTGGCCCGGGTACAGGCTTTGATCCGCAGGCAGAGCAACGCCGGTGAGCCGTCGCGCCTGGTTGCCGGAAACCTGTCCGTGGATTTGCTCACCAGGAAAGTGATGCGCGGTGATCGCCATATAGAGCTGCAGCCACGCGAATTCGCACTGTTGGAATATCTTCTGAGAAATCGAGACAAAGTTGTCTCAAAAACAATGATTATGGAACATGTGTGGGACTATAATTTCGATCCCCAGACGAACGTCGTCGAGGCTCGGATTTGCAGGTTGCGGGACAAGGTTGACAAAGAATTTCAGGAAAAGATGATTCATACCGTACGCGGAGTAGGCTATGTTCTCAAAACCGGAGAGTAAATTCAGCCGATCGCTGGCCTTTCGGTTGACACTCTGGTACGCGGTGCTCTTTGTGGCCACGCTGTGCCTGGCATTTACCATCATATATTTTTTGCTCTCTTTAGAATTCAGCGAACGGACGGATAGGGCCCTGGAGCGTCAAATCGACCATTTCACCGCCATGCTGGCCATAAAGGACCTGGAAAGTGTGAAAGAGGCCGCTTTGATCGAGACCCAGGCGGCTGGTGAAAAGGATGTCTTTATCCGCTTGCTGCTGCCCAGCGGAGAGGCTTTTCTTACCTCCTCCATGTCCCACTGGCGTGATCTTGACGTAAATACGAAATCGATCAGGCGCCTGCTGGAAGGTGACCTAACCGTAAAGGAGACCGTGACTTTGCAGAATCCGGGGCGTGATGTTCGGATCATCTATGCTTTTATCGGTCCGGGCATTATCATGCAATATGGTCAATCTGTGGCCGGTAACAAGCGATTTTTGGCCGCCTTGGTTCGGATTTTCGCAGCGGCGATGGCCGGCTTACTCGTCGTGGCCGTGGTTATAGGCTGGCTCCTTTCCAGGCGGGCATTGGCCGGCGTGGCGGCTGTGACCCACACAGCCAGAAGCATCTCAAGCGAATCTCTCCGGGAGCGGGTAATTGTCGCCAAGGGGCACGGTGACGAGATCGACCAGTTAGCGGCGGCTTTCAACACCATGCTTGACCGGATCGAAGACCTGGTGACCGGGATGCGCGAGATGAGTGACAACATTGCACACGATTTACGCAGTCCGATCACCCGGATTCGTGGTCTGGCTGAGGTTACCCTGACTACCGACGCGGCACCGACTGACTACGAGACCCTGGCCGGTGATACCATCGAAGAGTGTGACCGGCTGCTGGACATGATCAACACCATGCTCCTGATTTCAAAAACAGAAGCTGGCGTCGGGCAGATGCAATTGGAAGTCCTCGACCTGGCGGCAATCGTGTCCGAAGCCTGTGCGCTATTCAGCCCCATGGCTGAAGACCGGCAGATCATCCTGACCGGCCACACGCCGCAGCCGCTTATGTTCACCGGGGACTTGAAGATGATGCAGCGGATGATCGCAAACCTCCTCGACAATGCCATCAAATATACCAATACCGGGGGGCAGGTGCGGGTCTCGGCTGATAAAATGAATGATGCCAACCAGATATGTGTTATTGTTCAGGATACCGGCCACGGAATCAGCCCCGCAGATCTGCCCTTGATTTTCAAACGCTTTTACCGGTGCGACCAGAGCCGTTCTTTGCCGGGCACCGGTTTGGGACTGAGCCTTGCCAGGGCTGTTGCCCGGGTACATGGCGGGGAAATACTGGTCTCCAGCACGCCGGGAGAAGGCAGTACGTTCAAGATCGTGATACCCTCCCCTGGTTAGACACCCTCTTACCCGGATTCCCGTTCTTCCGGTAATCTGCATATTGATTGTTTTCCGTCCATGAGGTGAACATTACCAAATAGTAATCTTCCGGTCATCTTGCGGTTAACTTCGTGTATTACAGTCCTATCAGTCAAAAGAATGTTAACCCGAGGAGGTTCTAAATGCGTAAAAAGTCTATCTGGATGGCATCTCTTATATTTAGTATTGCGGTTGGCTTTCTGGTTGCTGGCGGACCGGTGGCTTCAATAGCCAAACCGAATGCAGCTGTACAAATGGTTCCGGCCAACTTCAGCCTGCTGGCAAAACAGGCCCGACCAGCGGTGGTGAATATTCGTACCGTCAAGACGATCAAGGGCGGGGGGCGAGTTTTCCGACACTTTTTCGGCAACCCTTTCGGCCCCGGCAATCCGTTTGGCGAGAACAATCCGTTCCATGATTTTTTTGGGCCCCAGGGCAAAGGCCCCCAGCGGGATTTCAAGCAGCGCAGCCTTGGATCGGGGTTCATCATCGACAAAGCCGGCTATATTGTCACCAACAATCACGTGATCGAGGATGCGGATGAGATTACCGTCAAACTTTCCAATGAGAAAGAGTACAAGGCTGAGGTGATCGGTCGGGACGCGAACACCGACCTGGCGCTCATCAAGATCGACGCGAAAGGCTTGTCGGCTTTAAAGATTGGTGATTCAGAGGTCTTGGAAGTGGGTAGCTGGGTGGTTGCCATCGGCAGTCCCTTTGGATTGGAACAAACGGTCACAGCCGGGATTGTCAGTGCCAAGGGGCGCATCATCGGGTCGGGGCCCTATGATGATTTTATCCAGACCGATGCGTCCATCAACCCGGGCAACAGCGGCGGCCCGCTTCTGAATTTGAGTGGCGAGGTCGTCGGGATCAACACGGCCATCGTGGCTCGAGGGCAGGGGATCGGTTTTGCCATACCCATTGACATGGCCGCGGATATCATCACCCAACTCAAGACCGGCAAGGGCGTCACCCGTGGCTGGCTGGGAGTCGGTATCCAGAACCTGACACCCGAGATGAAAAAATATTACGAGCTTGGTGATAACGCCGGAGTCATGGTTTCGCAGGTATTTGAAGAAGACCCGGCCGACAAGGCGGGCATCAAGGTGGGTGATATTATCCTCAAGGTTGATAACCAGGATATCAAGACCAGCCGCCAGCTTTCTAGGATGATAGCGGGCCTGGCCGTCGGCCAGGAGACCAAGGTTACCCTGCTCAGGGATGGCCGTGAAATATCCCGATCGGTCAAGCTGGCCAAGCGTGATGACGACAGTCGGGTTGCCAAGGCCGAACAGGAAAAAAGTGACGACCTGGGCATCGAGGTCACGGCGTTAACCAAAGACACGGCTCGACGGCTTGGTATCGATGAAGACGAAAAAGGGGTCCTGGTGACGGAAGTTGAACCGGGGGGCAAAGGTGAGCGGGCCGGCATTCGGACCGCCGATGTCATCAAGGAAATCAATCGCAAGCGGGTCGACGGCCTGAAGGCCTATAAAAAGCTGCTTGCCAAGGTTGACACGGGTGATGAGTTCAGCCTGCTGGTTAAACGCCCCAACGCAGGGTTCCTGGTCATCCAGTTGGAAAAGTAAAGAGCCACACCCGCTCTAAGCAGGCCATCCGGGCACCAAGGCCCGGATGGCCACAATGAGCCAGCGTCAGCTGCAATTTGATTTTAGAAGCTGTCTAAGCCAGGAATCTTTGATTCAAGGTCAAGGCGGCCGCTG
This sequence comes from Olavius algarvensis Delta 4 endosymbiont, assembly GCA_905176665.1. GTDB lineage: Bacteria > Desulfobacterota > Desulfobacteria > Desulfobacterales > CAJINA01 > CAJINA01. Next base: position 73,734 of record CAJINA010000083.1, read on the forward strand.
AGATTGAACCGGAGGAATACGAAAGGGTATTTCGAGGATTCAATCTAAGCGGGCAACTCAGAGATTGGACCAAAAGGCCTTGCACGGCAGCTTCAGTCGGGTAGACGGACCACCAGCACCGGTTTCAGGCAGCGGCGCAGCACCCGCCGGGAGGTACTGCCCATCATGGCATCTGCAAAGGCCCCATGCCCATGCGTCCCCAGAACAATCAGGTCGAAATCCTTTGCGTTCGCCTGCTCGAGAATCTGTTCGACCGGATTCCCCCGTTTGACAATAATCTCACCGGTTTTCAGGGTTTGCCCCGGGGCATTTTCACGGGCATCATGCCCCAATTGACCTAACAGCGCCGCAATCGGCTCCCTGTTTTGAATGAGCTTGCCGGTGAGGCTGCTGCGGGCTTCATCTTCGTGCTGGCTTTTAATCTCGTCCCAGCGCTGCTGGGATATGTACCCCACGACACTGCTGTCGAAATCCGGGATATCTTCGATCACGTGCATCATGGAAAGCTCGGCGTCGTAACGGCTGGCCAGGCTTACCGCATAGCCGAAAGCGTGATAGGCATTCGGAGATAGATCGGTGGCGTATAATATCTTCCGGATTTGAATATCGGGCAGGTTCATTGTGTGTCTCCTTGTTATGCCGGCGGTTTACGCCGGCAATTCTATGGGTTATCTACATTGGTGCTTATAGCGGATCTCCACAGTATTTACAATATGTTGCATCAGGATCATGTCCCTCGGCACTGCAGGACGGGCAGGCCTGGGTACTGACGGCGGTTTTTAATGGGCGAACCAGTTCCGCGGTAACAATACCAGTAGGAACGGCGAGGATCCCATAGCCGATAATCATAACCAGGGAAGCCAGCATTTTTCCAGGAACCGTGGCCGGGGCGATGTCGCCGTAGCCGACAGTGGTCATGGTGACAATTGCCCAGTAGATACTTAAAGGGATGCTGGTAAAACCATTTTCTTCACCTTCGATAAGATACATCAAGGCACCGATAATAACTATCAGGGTGCAGATGGTAATTAGAAAGACCACGATTTTGCCCAAACTGGCCCGAAGTGCGGATTTCAGCAGGCGCGCTTCGCGCAGAAAATGGGCCAGTTTCAGAATTCGAAACACCCGCAGGAGTCGCAGCGCCCGGATAACAACCAGGGATTGCGTACCGACAAAAATCAGACTGAGCCAGGTGGGTAGAATAGCCAGCAGGTCGACGATCCCGAAGAAGCTGCGGGCGTAGCTCAGCGGGTGTTTGACTGCCAGCAAGCGGAGGAGATATTCCACCGTGAAGATGATGGTGATAGCCCATTCGACGATGCGTAAAGCCGGTCCGACGGCCTGCCGGATACTCGGCACACTTTCCAGGATAACTGCCACCGTACTGAGCAGAATCAAAACCAGCAGCAGGATATCAAAGACTTTGCCTGCCGGTGTATCTGCCTCGAAAATGATCTCGTGCAGGGTATGCCGCCATTTACCGGCATTCGTTGGTTCGTGCGACATTCAATTATCTCCTGGTTACTTTTTTTCCATTCGTGCCCTTGATTCAGGTTGCGTTCCACCTGCTACGGTATCCCGCGCGGGGAGAAGCATATCGACGTGCAGGATACCGTCTTCATCATAAGGTTCACCCCGGGGGGTAAAGCCGAGTTCGGTGTAAAACGGAACCAGGTGCTGTTGGGCGGATATATAGACAGTGCGGTCGGCATACAGCCGGCGGGCCTTGCGAATGCCTTCCGCCATCATGCGGTTGCCCAGTCGGAGACCGCGTGATGATTTAGAAATGGCCAGCCGTCCGATGGCAGGCCTGCGATTGGTCGTTCCCGGCGGCAACAGCCGCAGGCATCCGCGCAGCGTACCGTCGTCGTCGCGGGCGGTCAGGTGCAGCGCCACGGGATCGTTACCGTCAATGTCCGGATAGAAGGACGCCTGCTCGAGAATGAAAACCTGTTGGCGCAACTGCAGGATGTCATGGAGGTCATGCAGCGCTAAATCCGTGAAGGTCGACCAGGCATAATGAATGTTCATGGTGTATACATATCTCCACCCCGGCGTTAGGTCGGAATGCTCTCCCTGACGCGTGGATCAGAATGACTACCGTAGACATTCGGCCACTTTCGCAGATAACCAGTTTGGGCATCGGCCGCGTACATCATCCGGTTAAGCTTTTCTTCCACTGCGCCGCGTATATTTTCAATTTCGGCCATACCGCAGTCTGCCGGAACGTCCCAGGGTTTCGCAAGGCTGATGGTGACCCGGGCAAAAGGCAGGGGAATCAGGGTGCGATCCCATGCGGCCTTGATGGTGATGGCCGGCCAGGCAGACATCATGACCGGTAAAAGCGGATTCCGGGTCAGCTTGGCCAGGGCGACCATGCCGGACTTGGCAACGAACCGGGGGCCCTGGGGGCCGTCCAGTACCGTGGCGGCCACCCCGCGTCTGTGCTGGTTTAAAAATCTGGCCATGGTGGTCAGGGCTTCCCGACCGCCCCGGGAAGAAGATCCCCGGACGGGAATGACGCCCATCTTGGCTGCAAAGCCGGCGAGCAGATCGCCATCGGCAGATTTACTGAACATGACCACAGGCTGAAAACGGCCGAAGAACCAGACTAAAAAAACCGCGCCTCTATGCCAGGTGGCCCCGACAGCCGGTTCGTCGTCGACGAAATAACGCTTATAATACCGCCGGCCGACAATTTTCACCCGGCAGGTGGAGAACCAGCTCCGCACCAGGCAAGCGGCCAGGCTGATGATCAACCGGTTCTTCAATGTCTGGGGCTTTTCGGCGGATCGCTCTTTATCCGGCTGCATGAATAAGGGCGCCTAGCTTTGCTTTTAGTTTGTCTGCAGTCTGTTCAATGTCGGCGGGAAGGGAGGCGGCGGTGATCGCATCTACGCCGGCAACGCCTGCCTGCCAGTCCTGGTTCCCGGCGGTCGTCAGCAGGATTATTCTCTCCAGTGAGCCGGCTTGGTTAATAAAGGCATTTGCCCTGGGGTTGAGCTGCCAGGCCACGCAGCTGTTGATGATGATGACGGCCGTATAGTCGGCGGCAGTCTCATCCGCCAGGTTTTGCAGGTCCGTGATTCTAAAATACAGATCCCTCTTATCATAGCCGGCCACCACCTGCTCTATGACCGCCTGCTTGAAATCACTGGATTCGCTGGCGATCAATACTCGCAGCGCGGCCCGGGGGTCGCCGATGGCGACCGTTTTTACCATCTTCGGGGCACAGCCGTGAGATACCAGGATCGCCGCCAGAGCCAGCACAAAAATCCAACCACGATTGGGCATTACGCCTCCGAGTACCTTTCCTGAATGGCGCGCAGGACATCGATACGGGACAGAAATATGTCTACTGTTTCAGGATCGAATTGGGCACCGGCTTCGGCCTTGATGGTCTCCAGCACGTCCGCTTCACTCCAGGCCTCCTTGTAAACCCGGGCGGATGAGAGGGCGTCGTAGACATCTGCCAGGGCCACGATGCGACCGAACAGCGGTATCTCTTCGCCTTTTTTACCCCGGGCTGTGCCGTCATGGCGTTGGCGATCGGGCAGGGGCTCTCCGGTGGCAATATCCACATGACCGGGATAGCCGTCACCGTCCCAGCGCTCGTGGTGGTTGAAGGCCACCTCGCGGGCCGCTTCATCAAAATCCGATTGGGCCTGTAGAAAAAGTTGCGCCCCCAGGACAGTGTGCTGCTTCATGAGTTCGCGTTCATCACTGCTGAATTTGCCAGGTTTTTTGAGGATAAGGTCGGAGATGGCTACTTTGCCGACATCGTGCAGCATGGCCGCCATCCTCAGGCTGTCACGGCCGCTTTCGATCTCTTTTTCGTCCAGGCCATGCCGTTCGGCCCATTTTTCAAATATTTCAATTGAGTAGCCGCCGACCCGGTTAACGTGGGCGCCGGTTTCCTTGGGATCGCGCATTTCCGCCATGCGGATCATACGCAGCAAAATTGCCCGGGTCATCTGGGCACGCTCAAGGGCGACGGCCGCGATGCTGGCAAAATGCAGCATAAGGGTCTCATCATCTGTAGCAAAGGGGATGACGTCACCGTTTTCGTCTTGGGCATTGATGATCTGGAGAATGCCCAGAATGTCGCCGCGGGTATTCTTCAGGGGCAGGGTCACCATGGACCGGGTGGTATAGCCGGCCGACTCGTCGAATTTTTTGCTAAAGCTGTAGGGAACGTCCGGTGACAGCTGGTAAACATCGGGGATATTAAGAAGTTCACCGGTTGTGGCCATATATCCGGCAATGCTGTCCGTGTTGATGGGCATGGAAAAGGTAGAGTAAATCAGTTTCTCGCCGGTGGGCAGCCTTCTTTGCAGGGTATCGTTCTGGGTATAGGTGAAATCTAGTATGTCTTTGCGGCAGATGTAGATTGAGCCGGCATCGGCATTTACGAAACGGCGTGCGTCACGCAGGATTTTTTCCAGCAGGATGTCCAGGTCGTTGAGTTGGTTCAGTTCGATTCCCAGCGAAAGGAGTTCATCCAGTTTTTCTTTGGCTGTCAGCATGATCGCTCCTATGGGTCTTTGCAGCACCACTGTACTGGTTGGTACCCGTGTTGAAGGGAATTGTCGCTCGGTTCCGCGGGGGGGAACCGCTATTTTCTTTTTATACATAATATTAACGATTTAGCAATAATCAACACTGAATTAAAAATTCAGGCAACCATCGAATATGTTGTAAAATGTAATTATTGGTAATTTATGGTCCGTAATTTCAGGATTTATGGTAATTGTTGACAAGTGCTGACGTGATAGCTATATGGCTGAGCGAAACGAACAGGAACGACAGGCGGGCAATCTTTAAGAAGGGCCGATAAAATGAAAAAAATGATGACAACTCGAGAAGTGGCCGGTTTTCTGGGGGTGAATGAAAAGATGGTGTACAGCCTTATCGCGGAGAAAGGACTGCCGGCCAGTAAAGTGACCGGGAAATGGCTTTTCCCCGTTCACCTGGTCGAGCAGTGGATCGAAAACAACAGCATCAATTACCCGGAGATACCCAATTTACTGCCACCCTACACCGACGTCCTGATCATCGCCGGCAGCAATGATCCACTGCTGGATAAAACCATTTCGCTTTTCAACAGCAGTCAGTCGGATCAAATAGCGGTGTTTGGCAATCTGGGCAGTCTGGGCGGTATCCAGGCCTTGAAAAAGGAACTCTGCCACGTGGCATCCTCACACCTGGTGCAGGGCGATGGCGACGAATACAATTTCGAGTTCGCGGACCGGGAACTCGACCGTATGCCGGTAGTGGTCAATTTTTGTCGCCGGGAACAGGGGTTTGTCCTGCCCAAAGGAAACCCGCGCAAGATAAAAAGTATTCAGGACTTTTCCCGGCCCGGCTTTCGCATCGTCAACCGTCCCCTGGGCACCGGCACCCGGCTGCTGTTGGATCGGGAGCTCAAACAGGCGGGGATAAAGGGCGAAAAGGTGGTCGGATATGATAATGAACTGGCGCGTCACATGGACGTCGGCCTGGAGGTGCTGGCCGGGCGGGCCGACGCCGGGCCGGCTATCAAACCGGTTGCGGCCCTGCTTGGCCTTGATTTCCTGCCTCTGCGCTGGGAGCGGTATGACCTGCTCGTGACCAAGGTGCGGTTTTTCGACAAGGCGGTCCAGGCTTTCATGAGCCTGCTGCAGGAACCTGAATTCCAACAATTGGCCATGGGCATCGCCGGATATGACGTCAGCACGAGCGGGAAGATGGTTTTTCAAAGATAGGCCCGACCACGCGGATTCAGGGGCTTGGCCTTGGCCTGCCGTTACGCCTTAAATGGGGCCGAAGGTGTTAGTCTTGGTTGCTTTGAGTCATTCCGCGTTTAAATTTGCCCATATTTTCCAATAAAAATTGACGGGTTATTGAATCGCACCCTATGGTGCCTCCATTCTATTCCATTGGCCAATTCTTTGGCTATGGCACGTCGAAAACAATTGTTATTGAATACGGAGGTACCATGCGTTTGGCACGTAAATCCCGCACAGCACTGATCCTGACCATTGCGGTCCTATTTCTGGCAACATCGGCCTGGGCCGGCAGCGGACAATTGATGATGGCGACCACCACCAGCACGGACAACACCGGATTGTTGGATTATCTGATCCCGGCGTTTACGCAAGATACGGGGATAGAACTGAGGTGGGTCGCCACCGGAACCGGTAAGGCCCTCAAGCTGGGTCAGAAATGCGATGTGGATGTCTTGATGGTGCACGCGCCCCCGGCCGAAAAGAAGTTCGTCGCTAAAGGGTTCGGCATGGACCGGCGGGACATCATGTATAATGATTTTGTGATCATCGGACCGTCTGCCGATCCAGCCGGGATTATAGGGATAAAAATCAACGCTGCACTCGCGGCTATAAAAGGCAAACAGGCGATTTTTGTCAGCCGGGGGGATAATTCCGGAACGAACAAAAAGGAAAAACTGCTCTGGAAAACGGCCGCCATTGTGCAGCCGGAAAAAGAGCGCTGGTACATCCAGACCGGTCAGGGCATGCTGTCCACCATTAACGTGGCCGCGGAAAGGGGTGGCTATACGATGACCGATCGCGGTACCTATATCAAGTACGAGGCCAATCAGAAGGGTAATCCGCCTTTAAAGATTCTGGTGGAAGGTGATGCCATTTTGTTGAACCAGTACAGCGTCATGACCGTCAACCCGGGGAACTGCAAAAACGTCAACGTTGAATCCGCCCGGAGATTTGCGGATTGGATTACCGGTCCGGCGGCCCAGAAGAAAATCGGGGCCTTCCGGCTAATGGGCAAACAGTTGTTTACCCCCAATGCCCGTTGACCCTTACAGCATGCATGCACATCTTTTCCGGGGGGCCCGCACGTCCCCCGGATTTGTTTTGGCCAGGGATTAGAAGCTGTTTCAAAAAAGTCGGTTGGCCCAATCTCGGCGTTGGACACAAAATTGGCGAGTAGATCGCCTCCGTAAGGAATACTACTCATTGTAGGGCGGACCAAATCCTCGAAATACAATAGTATTTACCACGATGGGCATTGGCTGCGCTGGCACCTCCGGTTCGAATGTAGCGTCCGCCGCAGCTTGAACCAAAATCCTTTTTTTGAGATAGCTTATAGAGACATAGGCGACCGAATTTCTAAAACCTGATTCGTTCAGGTGCCATAAACTTGTATCCATGAATTTTTTAATAGAGGGCATACAGCAGGCTTTCGTACTGCTGCTCACCGGTGACGGGCAGACCTACTCGGCGGTCTACGCCACGGTCACCGTGTCCGGCGGTTCCATGCTGGCCAGTCTGGTCATCGGGATTCCCCTGGGCTTTGCATTGGGCTATTTTAACTTTCCCGGCCGTCGCCAGGTTCGGACCATTGTCGATACCCTGCTGGCCCTGCCCACGGTGTTCATCGGTCTGTTGGTGTACGCCTTTCTGTCCCGGTCCGGTCCCTTTGGCGAGGCCGGCCTGCTTTTTACCCTGACCGGCATTGCCATTGGTCAGACTGTCCTGGCGCTGCCCATCGTAATTGCCCTGACAGCCGCCGCCATAGAAGGCCTTGACCGGCAGCTGCGACCGACGCTGATCACCCTCGGGGCAGACCGCCGTCAATTGGTGCTCAGCAGCCTGTGGGAAATCCGTCACGGGATTTTGGCGGCGGCCGTAACCGCCTACGGGCGCGTCATGACCGAGGTCGGGATCTCCATGATGGTTGGCGGCAATATCAAATGGCATACGCGCACGATTACCACCGCAATTGCGCTGGAAACCAACAAAGGTGAATTTGCCATGGGGATCGCCTTAGGGCTTGTGTTGCTGGCCATCGCCTTTGCCGTCAATCTTTCCGTCAGTGCCCTGCGCAAGAGGGCCCGGACATGAAGCAACCGGCATACCACATATCGGACCTGGAGCACCGCTATAACCGGCACCCGGTACTGTCCATCGAAGAACTGCTTATCCGTCCGGCGTCCATCACCGGTCTGATCGGTCCCAACGGCAGCGGGAAAAGTACCTTTTTAAAGCTGTTGGCCTTCATTGAGTCGCCGACAGCAGGCCGTATCGTTTACCGCGACGCACCGTTGCAGCCGTTTGCGGATGCCGTCCGCCGCGACCGGATTACAATGTTGACCCAGGAGCCTTACCTGTTGAAGCGCTCTGTGGCCGACAACATAGCCTACGGCTTGAAAATCAGGGGAGAAACAGAGCAACTTACCGACAGGGTCGCGCAGGCCCTGAACTGGGTTGGGTTGGAAGCAGGTGCCTTTTTGAAAAGGCCCTGGTACGAACTTTCCGGTGGAGAGGCCCAGCGGGTGGCCTTGGCTGCGCGGCTGGTCCTCAAACCCCGGGTGCTCCTGCTCGATGAGCCGACGGCTAACGTAGATGCTGACAGTGCCTGGCTGATCAAAGACGCATCGCTCAAGGCCAGAAAGGAGTGGGGCACGACCCTCGTGATTGCCAGCCATGACTGGCACTGGTTGTATGAGATTTGTGACGGTGTACTTCACTTTTTTGCGGGGCGGGTTTTTCGAACCCGCATGGTGTCATTCATTGCCGGTCCCTGGGAGCCGGCGGATGGAAACGTGGTTGTTAAAAAGATGGCCGACGGCCAGATTATTCAAGCCGAACGGCCACCGCAGGCAGGGGCACTTGCGCTGGTGGCTTCAGATACTATCAAGGTCAGCCGGCTGCCGGCTGAGCCTTCGGGCGAGGTGAATGCGGTGCGTGGTACCGTGACGCGTTTGCTTCTGGAAAAAAGTACGGGGCTGTTGATCGTTACGGTCGTAGCCGGGCGTTCCACATTTACCACCAAAGTGGCGCCTGAAAAGATCGCAGCCGATCAACTGGTCCCCGGCCGAGAGGTGGCCGTCCTGTTCGACACGACAGCAGTCAGGTGGTTGGATTCAGAAAGTCTCGGACCATCAAGTTAAAATCTTCCGGAGCCTCCACGGGCAGAGAATGCCCCGCCTTTTTGATCGTGGCCGTCGCGGCTTTCAGGCTGCGCGCCAGGATGTCTGCATCTGCGGCCGGGACGATTTCGTCTTCCCCGCCGTTGATAACCAGGGTTGGGATCTTGACCCGGGGTGTGATCTCATCGGCCGGCGGATAGGCCTGCATGGCTTCCAACTGCCGAATCAATCCGGCTTGGCTGTTGCGGGCGGCCACCGCCTTGGCCATCATCTCGATCAAATGAGCGTGCTCAGATCGAAACGTGCGCCCGGTAGCGGCCCGGATGACGTCCCGGGCATAGGCGGCCAGGCCTTCCCCGGTAAGCTTCTGGAGCCACCGATTTACGATAGCCGAATCCCCATAACGGGCCGGCCCGCAGGTTGCAAACCACGAGCCTGGCCATCCTTTCCGGATGCCGTACTGCAAATGCCGCCGCAATGTAGGCTCCATGGCTGAGGCCTACCAGGTTGGCTGATTCAATCCCCAGATGATCACAGAGGGTTCGCAGGTCGGCCACGTGCCGGTCCTCTGTCAGCGGTTCACCACCGATGTCACTGCGGCCCTGGGCACGGCCGTCATAGCGCAGGACCCGGTAGTCTTCAGCAAAAAACCTGGTCTGGCTGTGCCAGTAGGTGGTTGTCTGGGCCAGGCCGTTCAAAAAAATGACAGCCGGTGCGCGCGGAGAAGGTTCCGTCAAAGTGTAATAAAGGCGACAATGATCTTGAGTGGTGAAGTAGGGCATAGGACTCAAAGGTTCAGAGGTTCGGATGCAAAAATTATGTTTTCAACCCGGAACGGGGAACGCTGATCCCGGAACCATCAGGTTTTAGCATTGACAATTCAAAATCAAATCCAATTCTTATACCTAATTCATGGTGATGACAAGGGGCGGCCGCGCAGCCAGACATTGGCCTTGAAAAAACAGGCAACTAAATGCTATGTGTCCACCTGCCGATACCGGAATCCGGTAAGCTGAGCGGAGCAGCCAGAAAAGGCCAGGGATTTTTATGGATCTATATTTGTACAACACGCTTACCCGCACCAAAGAACGTTTCACGCCTATCCAGGCCGGTTCGGTGGGTCTGTATACCTGCGGGCCGACGGTTTACAACTATGCCCATATCGGCAACCTGCGAACATACGTTTTCGAAGATATCCTCAAGCGTGTCATGGTCTACAATGGGTTGATCGTAAAACATGTCATGAACATCACGGACGTGGGGCACCTGACCGGCGATCGGGATATGGGCGAGGACAAGATGGAAACCGGTGCCCAGCGGGAGGGGCGGACGGCCTGGGAAATCGCCGCGCATTACACCGCGGCCTTCAAGGAAGATCTGGCCCATCTGAATATCGTCGACCCGGACATCTGGTGCAAAGCGACCGACACGATTCCCGAGCAGATCACCCTGATTGAAACCCTCGAAAACAAAGGGTTCACATACCGGACCAGCGATGGAATCTACTTCGATACATCGAAATTTGATGGCTATGCCCAGCTGTCGCGGCAAAATCGGGAAGCGCTCCAGGAAGGTGCCCGGGTGGAGAAAAACGTTGAAAAGCGCAACCCCACGGATTTTGCCCTCTGGAAATTCTCACCCGCCGACACCCAGCGCCAGATGGAGTGGGATTCACCCTGGGGCATCGGGTTTCCCGGTTGGCACATTGAGTGTTCCGCCATGAGCATGAAATTTCTGGGCAAGCAGCTGGATATCCACTGCGGCGGGACCGACCATATCGACGTGCATCACACCAACGAGATTGCCCAGTCAGAGGCGGCTACCGGGCACAAGTTTTTCAATTTCTGGATGCACGGCGAATTTCTGAATATCCAGGGCGGCAAGAAAATGGCCAAGAGCGAAGGCAATTTTTTGACCCTGGAGAATGCTTTTATCAAAAACGATGTGGACCCGCTGGTCTATCGCTACGCCACTTTTCACAGCCACTACCGCAAGCCCATGGATTACAGCGATGATTCCGTGGCCGCGGCCCAGAATGGGCTGCGCAACCTGCGTAGTCAGGTAGCGCGCCTGATTGACAGCACCGGCGATGAGCAGGCCGCGGTGCACGCCGGGTTCAAGGAAAAATTCATGGCCCAGCTGAATGACGACCTGAACATGCCCCGGGCGCTGGCCGTCTTGCAGGAGCTTTTAAAGTCAGGCGAAAGCGAGGCCGTCAAGTTGGCCACCGTCCGCGAGTTTGATACGGCCATCCTCGGCCTGGAACTGGACCGGGTAGAAGAGGCTGCGCCGCTTCCCCAGGAGGTTCTGGGTTTGATGGCAATGCGCAAAACAGCCCGGGCTGAAAAAAACTGGGCGGAATCGGACCGGATCCGCGACGAGATCCAGGCCATGGGCTACATTGTCCAGGACGGCAAAGAGGGCATGCAAGTCATCAAGCAGTAGCTCACGGAACACAACGAAAAAGACCCGGGGCCTTGCCCCGGGTCTTCTGTCAGCACTTCTTTTCTCCTGTTCAGACTAAAAATTGATCTGCCACTTGGCCCCCAAGTAAGTGGTCTCGCTTTGCTTGGTGGCCACTCCTCCTGTTTTGATCTCATCATTGCTTACGATGCCCACTTCGGGGACAACAATAACACCCGGTGCCAGGGTAACGGTACTCTGTATATAGTATGAAAAGCCGGTATCTTCGGTCTTTACCCCGGCCACATCCACCTCGGAACTGATATAGCCATAACCGCCTTCGAATTTAAAAATATCATTCGCCTTGTATCCGAGCACGGCGGCATAGGCCAGGGTATCATTATCGGCCAGTTTCCCATCGGCGGTGTTGATAACGGTATTGCTGAGGGTACGGGTCGTGATGCCCATGTTGCCGACATTGCTGCCCGCAACCAGGCCTGCTCCGAAAAAGGCCGGCCCGAGGTAGACTTTACCGGCAAAACCGTACACCAGGGAATCGACCGATTCCTGCTGGGTTGCGGAGGTAACGCCGGTGGTGAAATCATAGGTCGCCCAGCCCAGAAAGGGGTCTATGGTGAACAGGCCGGAGGTATAGTGGTAGGACATCATGATCTGCGGCAGCGCAGCGTCGCTATCGGTGGATGTTACCGTGGCCCCGGCGCTGTTCAGCAGGGTGACCTGGGTGTTTGGCTCAACCAGGGCCAGTTCAAACTTACTGAAACGCACTTGGATTTGCGCCCGACGGCCGTGGAATATCATGCCTTCCTTATTCAGGTCGTTATCAGCCTCATATACCTGGTTGGAATAAAATTCATTTAAAGGCGTGTAAGCCTGACCGACCAGAATGATGCCGGGCCCGAAATTCCAAGTCCCGTAAAGGTGCCGGAGATTGGGACCCGAGCCATATTCGAACCGGCCGCCCACATCACCGGCCGTGACATTTGCACCGATGCGGCTGTTGCCCTGGAGTGCCCACAGGGTGTCGGTATCGGAACTGACACCCGCCACCTGGGGGTCAACATCGCTGGAAAAGGTCGCCATCCGGGCCGAACCGTAGACCGTCCATTCGGCGGCCGGGGAGGGCCCCGCGAAAGTCAATATCAGGGCTGTGATCAGGATGCCGACTATAGCTTTGTTCATTGCGCTTTACCTCCTCAAAGGGTTGTCGCAGGCTCGCTTTAAACTAAAGGTATGATGTCGCCGAACAGGCCGGCCGGCTGCCTGATATTCATAGTTTCTTTTACGTCCGGCCGTCAACTCATCTTTTTAAGAGCGCCCGCAGGTGTCCTTGCGAACGCTTCTCATCCTCATTCTGTCTCAATTGGATCTATGCTTGACAAACAAACGATGATCGCGCATTTAGCTCGTATACAAGTTAAATGTTAGGATGCGAGGGAGCATGAAAACACAGGACTGTATCTTTTTTCAGTTGTCTCGGGCCAGTCGGGCCGGGGCACGGTTTTGGCAACAGAAGGTAGCGCCCTATGGCGTCACGTCTGCTCAGGCGCTGGTGTTGCTTTCGTTGTCGGAAAAAGATCAAGTGAAATCCAGGCATATAGGCGAGCAGACAGAGCTGGATAGCGCGACACTAGCCGGTCTGCTTGACCGTCTGGCAAGCTCTGGGTTGGTCGAAAGACGACCGAACCCCGACGACCGGCGGGCCATCCTGGTGTGTCTGACCGAACAGGGTGAGAAGATTGCCGGCCGGATCCAGGCGATCGTCGAAATTGAGAATCAGGCATTCCTATCCGCCTTGACGCCGGAGGAAGGCTTGATTTTAAAATCTTTGCTTAAAAAACTGGGATAGCAAAAACATTTTATGAAAATAGCTCGTATACAATTAATTTTGAAGCGCGCTATGTTCGCCCGTACGGAGGTGTTATGCAAACAGTCAATCCGGCTTTCGTGGAAACCCTGAAAGCCACAGTCAAAAACAGCCCGTATCCCACCCATATGCGCATGACCCTGGACCACGTTGAGTTAGACCAGGCCGAGGTCGTTATTCAGTTAGACGAATGCCACTTGCAGCCTTATGGTATTGTGCATGGCGGGGTGGTGGCCACCGTTATCGACACAGCCACCTTTTGGGCCGCCTTTCTGCGGCTGCCCGAAGCAGACGGCCTTGTTAACGTAGATTTGAAACTGAATTATTTAAAATCGATTGTCAGTGGAAAACTGATTGCCCGTGGTAGCTGCTTGCGGCCCGGCCGTTCCATCAGTTATTCCGAAGCCAGTGTTTACGATGAAAGCGAAAACCTCATTGCCCACGGCACCTCCACGCTCATGGTACTGCCGGAAAAAGGGTTGCAATTGGGGGTACCCAAATTCTTAGAAACGTAGTATTTCTTGTAAATTAGTTGATAACAGGGAGATGAAACATGCAAACTCGTATAACCGAACTATTCGGCATCCAGCATCCTATTATCCAGGGCGGGATGCATTACGTGGGACTGGCGGATCTGGCGGCAGCTGTATCGAATGCCGGGGGACTCGGGATCATAACCGCTTTGACGCTCAAGACCCCTGAAGATCTGGCCGCCGAAATCGAGCGCTGCCGGGAGATGACGGACAAACCCTTCGGCGTCAACCTGACCTTTCTGCCCACGGTCACCGCTCCGGATTATCCGGGGTATATCAAGGCCATCATCGAAGGCGGAGTCAAAATCGTCGAAACTGCCGGCCGCAATCCGGAACCCTTCCTGCCTTACCTGAAAGATGCCGGTATCAAAGTCATCCATAAATGCACGTCCGTGCGCCATGCCCTCAAGGCAGAAAAGATCGGCTGTGATGCCGCGTCGGTGGACGGGTTCGAGTGCGGCGGTCACCCGGGCGAGGACGACATCCCCAACATGATCCTGCTGCCGCGGGCGGCCGAAGAACTGCAGATACCTTTCGTCGCTTCGGGCGGCCAGGCGGATGCCCGCAGCCTGGTGGCCTCGCTGGCCCTGGGGGCTGACGGCATCAATATGGGCACCCGGTTCATCGCTACCCGGGAAGCACCGGTGCATGCAAAAGTGAAACAGGCTATCGTGGCGGCCAGCGAGTTAGACACCCGCCTGGTTATGCGTCCTTTGAGAAACACTGAGCGGGTGCTGAACAATGTGGCCGTGGAGCGTTTGCTGGCGAAAGAAAAAACTATGGGTGAAGATCTTCAGTTCGAAGACATATTCGAAGAAGTGGTCGGGGTGTATCCGCGGGTCATGGAAGAGGGGGAAGTTGATGCCGGGGCCTGGTCCTGCGGCATGGTCGCCGGCCTGATCCATGATATCCCCACCTGCCGGGAACTGCTCGACCGTATCATGGCCGAGGCCGAGCAAATTGTCCGCGACCGGCTTGCCGGTATCCTGGGTTGACCTGTAGATCTGGAGCGAAAGGCACAAAAAATGGCTGCGACAGTTTTAGGAATTTCCGGAAGTCCCGTAAAAAACAGCAATACCGATCGCCTGGTGAATGCGATCTTAGAGGCTACCGGGCAGGAAACTAAATTCGTGAAACTCAGCCGGATCAATGTCCGCCCCTGTTTTGCCTGCAAACAATGCGTATCCGACAACATCTGCAAGGTGCCGGACGATTTCCAGGCCCTGGCCGAGAAAATTAAAGCGGCCCGGGCAATGGTCATCGGTGCCTACCCGCCTTACGGCCAGATCGACGGGTTTACCAAGGCTCTGCTCGAAAGGTTCTGGTCTTTTCGCCATGTGAACAACCTGCTCAAGGGCAAGCTGTGCGCCACCGTGATGACCGGCATTGATCCCCGGGCCATGGATGCCATCAATCAGGCCCTGGCCACCGAGATGCGCGATTACGAGAATATGGAACTGGTGGGACAGTTGTCTGTCCAGGGGAACCTACCCTGTTTGACCTGCGGTGAAGGTGACGAGTGCGAGATGAGCGGTCTCCAGTTGATGTACGGTCCCGATGCGAAGACCGCTGATATTGGTTATTCCCGGGTGGAGGATCAGGCTCAGGTGTGGAATGAGGCCGCCCGGCTGGGAAGCCTGATTGGGGACCGCCTGCAGCGGCAACCGTAGGATCAGATAGCCGCTGATCAATCAGATGGGAAATGGGATAGATGGAACTGTCAGCTGCCAATAGTAGATATCCCGGATGGGTGCTAGATTGGATGGCCGCTCATCATATCACCCTTTGGGGTGTCGCCGATCTAAAAGGGTTTTCCACACCCTTGGATGCCACCGGAAATCGTTTCCCCCGGGCTATCTCGTTTACCGTCCCCATGAATCCACACATCATGGCGAGTATTCAAAGCGGGCCGAACCAGGCCTATGCCGACGAGTATGCCCGGGTGAATGCCCAGATCAACACCCTGTCGGCAGAACTGGCCGTCGAATTCGGGCAACGGAAATTCCAGGCAGCGCCGCTGGCCGCTTCGGTCCGCTCCGATCCGGTCAATATCAAAGGTGATTTCCCCCACAAAACGGCTGCCACCCGGGCCGGGTTGGGGTGGATAGGGCGCCATTGCCAGTTGGTCACGCGTCCGCATGGTTCCTGGATTCGCCTGGGGACGGTGTTCACTGACCTTGATCTGCCCTGCGGCCCACCGGTGGACAAGGACTTCTGCGGCCGCTGCCAGCGTTGTGTGGAAGCCTGTCCGGCCGGTGCCCTGCAGGGCAGGGCCTGGTACCCGGGATTGCCCCGTGAAGAGATTCTGGATGTGCAAAAGTGTGATCAGTGGAAAAAGGAAAACTATTATCAATTCCACCAAGGGCACAACTGTGGCATCTGTTCGGCGGTTTGCCCCTATGGACTCAAGGTGTTGAAACGTAAACGACCCGACTGACAATGGGTCTCGGTTTGCGCAAAAACGGTGGGAAATTGATTTTTATTCAGCTATTAAAAACCTGGTCCGCAGGCTCCGGTTAGAGGCCCGTGGCTAAGCCATAAAACAAGATCCTCGCGCAGAGACGCAGTGACGCAGAGAACCCATGCATATATCCGGCTTCGCCGGTGAAAACCAAAAGATCCATTGAGCTTGAAGCTTGAAACGATTTTCGCGCGATAGCGCGTCTAAAATCTGTTCTGCCTTTCTCCGCGTCTTTGCGCCTCTGCGCGATGCAAAGTTTTAATTTTGTGTTTTTACAGTGAGGCCCCTTTTAGGGGCAACCCGAAACCCGGCCCTCTGGGTCAGGATTCTTTACGCTTTATGACTTTTTTGCTAAATGATGCAAATCTTCTTCCCTCGCAAGGTGAATTGATCCGGTGGCAGATAAAGGAATTTTGAAGCTTCAGTTTGCTGTCTTCGCGCTTGTATCGGCGAGTTTCACCAATATCTACCTCCCCCAGCCAATCCTGCCGGTTCTCCAGGAAGAATTCGCTGTAACCCCGGTCACGGTCTCATTTACCGTTTCGGCCGTGATCCTGGGGATTGTCCTGTCCAACCTGCTTTTCGGGCTGTTAACGGATCGGGTATCCATTCGCCCGATTATACTAGCAGGCGGGGTCTGTGTGGCAGCCGGCGGCGTGGTAGCCGCTTATTCAAACGATTTCCGCGTCCTGGTCGCAGCCCGGCTTTTTCAGGGCATCTTCATACCGGCGCTCACCACCAGCCTGGCCGCCTGGCTGGCCCGGACGCTGCCCGGCGAACGGTTGAATGTGATCATGGGGTCTTATGTGTCCGCGACTGTTCTGGGCGGCCTCGGCGGCCGCCTTATCGGTGGCTGGATGCATCCACCGTTTCACTGGCGCAATGCGTTTATTACGGCCGCGGCGCTGATTGTAATCACTACCATACTGGCGTTGATCGTACTTCCCCGGGCAGAGGTTCGGAAAGATGGGAGCCGGGAGGGGGAGGCTGGTTTCCTGGATATATTGAAACGCCGAGACCTTATCCTGTTCTTTGGCTGCGGACTTACCGGTCTGCTCGTCTTTTCACCGGTTTTCAATTACCTGCCCTATCGACTGATCGAAGATCCTTTCAACTTCTCCACCGAGGTGATCACCCTGATCTACCTCGTGTATGTCCTGGGGATCTTTATGGGGCCGCTGGCCGGGCAGTGCAGCAATCGGTATGGTGGGGGGAAACCCCGATCGGCGGAACCTGTATCCTGGGCGCATCCCTGGTTGCGCTGCTGATTCCCTCGGTGGTCGCGATCATCATCGGACTTTTAGGCGTGTGTGCCGGGTTTTTCACCGTGCACTCCGTCGCGGTCGGCCTGCTGAATCGGAAACTTGCCGGCGGCCATGGCAAGGCCAATGCCCTCTATTCACTGCTCTACTATGCCGGCGGCTGGATCGGGATTACCGGGGCGGGCTTTGCGTTCCAGATTGCAGGTTGGGGCGGGGTCATTGCTTTTGTCCTCTGTTTTCTGGTGGTACCCCTTTATACCGGCTACGTTGAAAAGAAATCTGATTGAACCGAGCGACTGCATCTTCTCAGTCAAACCTTTGCAGATCATGAGAACCGGAAAAGTCCTCTGCAAAATGTTTGCATGGGGTCGGTTGGCCTACCCACATTTTTGCTGACCTTTCGAAATCTAAATGTGATATGCAAAATTTTTGAAATTTTTTTTCAATAATAGATTATGTTTGCAACGGATGGGTAGTCTGGATAAATTGTAAACAGCGTTTTCAACGGCGAGCGGTACCTGTGAACGGAGATCTAATGCGGGAAAATAGTAAAATGCACTATGGGTGGGTGATTGCACTCACAGGAATGGCGGTCCTTTTCGCCTGTCTTGGGCTGGGCCGTTTCTCTTTAGGGATGCTGCTGCCCTCCATGGGGATTTCCCTGGACTTGAACTACTCCCAGATGGGACTGATCGGAACAGGCAATTTTGTAGGTTATATGCTCTCAGTTGTCCTGGCCGGTATGGTTGCCAAGACCATTGGGGCGCGTTGGACCATTTCCCTGGGCCTTGTTCTGGTCGGGGGCTCCATGGTGCTGATCAGTCGGGCCATGGGGTTTATCGAAGTGATGTCCCTGTACGTGGCGACCGGGATTGGCTCCGGCTTGGCCAATGTCCCGATGATGGGTTTGGTCTCGCACTGGTTCTCAAAGAGCAATCGGGGGCGGGCGGCCGGCCTCATGCTTTCGGGCAATGGAATTGCCATTGTATTTACGGGGCTGCTTATTCCCTGGATCAATACGTCATTGGGCCCGGAAGGCTGGCGTACCGGTTGGTTGACCATCGGGGTTATTTCAATGGGCATTACGGCCATCGCCGCTTTCTTCCTGCGGAACGAACCCGGGGAGAAAGGGCTTTCGCCGGTAGGCGGTGCAGTGGCGGCACCCGCTCCGACAGTTTCTGATCATTCCGCAAAGAAAAATTCTCTGCGTGGGGTCATGGTACATCTGGGATGCATCTATGCTCTCTTCGGGGCTACGCATGTTGTCTATGCTACCTTCATTGTTACCACTATGGTAAACGAGCGGGGTTTCGGTGAAAATACGGCGGGCACCTTCTGGGCCGTCGTGGGCGGACTTTCAATTGCCTCCGGCCCCCTGTTCGGCTGGTTGTCGGATCGGCTCGGGCGTAAAAGAGGCATTATGCTGGTTTACGCACTGTTTACGATTTCGTATATCTTGGTGGCGGCTGATCTGGCGAACCCATTTTTATATGCATCCATTGCCATCTTCGGCCTGGCCGTGTGGAGCGTACCGACCATCATGTCGGCCGCTGTTGGGGATTACACCGGGCCGGCCCGTGCAGTGAAAGCGTTTGGATTCATCACCTTGTTCTTTGGTATCGGCCAGATTACCGGACCGGCTGTGGCTGGCGTTATAGCGGATAATACGGGGACATTCAGTATGGCGTTTTGGCTTTGTGCCCTATTGACCACAACTGCGATTGGTCTGACCTGGTTTCTACGGCCACCTTCGGGAACCTATAAGTAAACTGAGAAAAGTACGGGACAATGCCGAATCTTTCATCCGAGTCCAGACGCACAGAGCTTAACGAGGGATTGACCGCCGGCTGGCCCATCTGCCTGGGCTACCTGCCCATAGGCATGGCCTTTGGGGTTCTGGCCCAGAAGGCCGGGCTCACGCCTCTGCAGATCGGCCTGATGTCAATTCTGGTATTTGCCGGCAGTTCCCAATTTATTGCGGTTTCAATGCTGACCGCCGGAGCCTCCGCTCCGGCTATCATCACCACGACCTTTGTGGTCAATCTCCGCCACCTCCTGATGAGTTCAGCCCTGGCGGTCTATTTACGTTCCGTGCACCGGGGCCTGCTTGCCCTGTATGCCTATGGTGTGACCGATGAGAGCTTTGCCGTGAACCTGCCGCGCTTCAACGCCGGTACCTGGAGCCTGCCCCGCGCCCTTGTGGTCAACCACGCGGCCAACCTGACCTGGTTCATCAGTACCGTGGCCGGCGGTATCGGCGGCCGTTTCATCCCGGAAGGGGCGTTTGGTATTGATTATGCGCTCATTGCCATGTTCATATGTCTGCTCATCTACCAGATACCAAAACTGATTCACCTTTTAACCGCCGTGATTGCCGGCCTGATGGCGGTGGTGCTTGCCCTCCTATTCCCGGGCAATACATACATCGTGATCGCTTCTGTTGCCGCAGCCACAATTGGTGTGATCCTGCAGCGGAAAGTTTTCAGGAGGGTTCCCAGCCATGGCTGATTACCTGCTGCTGCTTCTGGGAATGGGCCTGGTGACCTATCTGCCGCGTTGGCTGCCACTGCACTATCTTTCCCGACGGTCCCTGCCGGAGTGGTTTATCCAATGGCTGGAACTGATCCCGGCCGCCATTCTCAGTGCTCTCCTGCTGCCGGCCCTGATCCTCGCCGGCGAGCCGCGGCATGTAGACTTCATGCGGCCCGAGTTCTGGGTGGCCCTGCCGACCTTCGCGATTGCCTGGTGGACGCGTTCCCTGGGGGGGACGGTGATAGCCGGGATGCTGCTTTTCTGGCTGGCGGGCAAGGTGGATCCGCAGTGGCTGGCCTGGGTATGAAAACTATCAGCCGCCGGTTGAGAGAGGTTTGCTGACAAAGCCTTGATCTTAAGCCTGGCTTATTCAGGCCAGAATGGATGATAGTAGATCCTCGCGGTTATTCGGGGTTACTTCTATAAGGTTGATATCCGGCCGGCGCTTGATGTTTTCGATGAGCCCCTTGCCGTGCAGCGCAATACTGGCCAACAGGCATTTGTCACTGTCGAGGATCTGGCGCAGCAGGGTGCGAAAGCGGCTTGAAAAGAGCTCCATCTTGCCGATTTCATCTATCACTATCACCGCGGCCCCGGGATTTAAAAGATCCAGGTTTTCAAGAAACAGTTCGAACCCGGCGGTGTCCACCCCGTACTTTCCGACCCGGTGATGGCTTTCCAGTTCGGCGTGGGCCAGGATGCGGCGATCGCCATTCAGTCCATTTAATTCGAAGCCCGACCGATACCCCCCTGATCTGATTTCACTTGTGTAGAAACCGGCCATCTGGACGCTTTGCATCCGCTCGATGATCTTGCGGATCAGGGTGGTTTTGCCCACCCCGGGTTTCCCGGTCAACAGTGTTTTGGAACGTTTCAGGCGCATGGATGTCACCACAAGAGATGCATATTGCCCACCTTCACTCGCTGCAAACCCGCTTGCCGGGCAGCATCCAGGCACTCGCGGGCCTGTTTGCGAGACGTGGGAGACAGGTCTGCCATATGGTAGTCCGGATGAAATCCCAGCAGGGTGTAAGGAATGTCAGGGTTCAAACCGGCAATGAATCCCGCGATCCTTGAAATTTCCCGACCATCGATATAGCCCGGCACCATCAGCGTGCTGGAAATCAGCTGCGGTGGGTCCGGTCGCAAATCGGCCTGTTGGGCCAGCCACTCGAAATTGGCAAGCGTTTGTCTGTTCGTGACACCGGTCAGCGCCAGATGCAACGTTTCGTCCCAGGCTTTCAGATCGAATTTGATGCATCCGCCGCTCTCCAGGGCGTGAGCCGCCATTTTTTCAAGCTGGTGCTTTGACATGGCGCCATTGGTTTCCCAGCAAATTCTCAGGATACGGTCCGGGTTGTTTGCGCGCGCCATCCGGGAGGCCTTCAGTAAAAACGGTAGCTGGGGTGACGGGTCCCCACCAAAATGACAGATACAGGCGGTTTGCTTACTGACAGCCCCGGCTAGGTTTTCAACTGTCTCGTAATGGTCGTCCAGGGTGCGGTTGCGAAAGTGGCAGTTCTGGCAATACAGACAGTTAAAGGTGCAGGCGTGCGGAAACACCGCCAGGTTTTGATACCCGTATTCAGGCCCATCCGTGTATGCGTAGTCCGGATAACCGCACCCGGTCCCGCCGGGACAGACCCAGTCCCCCACGCAATTGGTGGGCAGTGGGTCATGGTACCAGGACAGTTTACCCCTGGAGGCGGTGACCCCTTTAAGTTTGCCGGATACATTGCGGCGCAGGCCGCAATACCCCCATTCACCGTCACCGATCCGGCAGCGGTTCACGCACAGGTCGCATCCGATCCCGGTTGCGCTTGTAGATGCCCGGGCCGGCAGCCCCCATTTCCGGCGAATGCGTCCATGCACCCCAGCGGCAATTTTCCGGGATTCCTCCGGCTGGTTGCGAATACATGCCAGGCACAAGCCGAGATCGGCGGCAATCAGGGCTGAGCTTTGTTGGCAAAGGTGGCAGAATCCCATGGCAGGCAAACCCTGCATTTAAGGGTAAAACAGTTAAATAATTATACACTGGAAAAACTCTTTTGAAAACTGAGCCAAGTGATATTTTCAGTCTACCTTCAATTGGGAAAATTAGGATGCTCTCCCATAAGGTACCCATCCTATCAATATGAGGAACGCCAAAACCATGCCACCGCTGATATAGTCACATAGCAAACGTAGACTGTTGGCAAGAGCGCCCGGTTCAGATATCCTTAGTTGTAAAAGTCAAAGACCTCCCGGACAGTCAGCCCTCTCGGGTCAGTGATTATTAGGCGGCCTCCTTTGACAATTCTTCTCGACGTTTTTTACCAAG